>JAZKBD010000010.1:0-7461 GCA_040388785.1 Pseudomonadota bacterium | reverse complement strand
AAGGATGCGCTGACGCAGGAAGGCGTCGGCCGCGTGCTCGACGAATTGAAGCAGGACGGCTTCGATTACATCGTGTGCGATTCGCCGGCCGGCATCGAGAAAGGCGCGCACCTCGCGATGTATTTCTCCGACCGCGCGGTGGTGGTGGTGAATCCGGAAGTCTCCAGCGTGCGCGACTCCGACCGCATCCTCGGCTTGCTGTCTTCCAAGATCCAGCGCGCCGAAAAGGGACAAGGCGCCGGCGCGCAGCACCTGCTGCTGACGCGCTACAACCCGGTGCGCGTCGAAGCGGGCGAAATGATGAGCGTGGAGGACGTCGAGGACATCCTCGGCATCCCGGTGCTGGGCGTGATCCCCGAATCGGAAAACGTGCTGGCGGCGTCCAACTCCGGCGTGCCGGTGATCCATGACGCCGGTTCGATCGCGGGCCAGGCCTACGCCGATGCGGTGTCGCGCCTGCTCGGCGAAGACGTGGCGATGCGATTCCTCGACGCGCCGAAGAAAGGCTTCTTCAAGCGCATGTTCGGAACCTGAGGAGGATGCGATGAGCCTGCTCGATTTCCTGCGGCCGCGTCCCAGGAACACCGCCAACATCGCGCGCGAACGCCTGCGCATCATCGTCGCGCAGGAACGCGCCACCCGCGGCGGTCCCGATTACCTGCCGCTGCTGCGCAACGAACTGCTGGAAGTGATCCGCAAATACGTGCACGTCGGCGCCGAAGCGGTGCAGATCAACGTGGAACGCAACGACCAGGGCGAAGTGCTGGAGTTGTCGGTGGCGCTGCCGGAAGGCAACGCAACGGGCACGAACGGGTGATGGCTCGGCACTCGGGACGCGGAACAATGCTTGTCGTCATTCCGGGGCCGCGCGTAGCGCGGAACCCGGAATCCATTTTGACTCTGACTTTTTATTGACAGTAAAAAGTGGATTCCGGGGCCGCTCGCGATGAAGCCGCGAGCGGCCCCGGAATGACGACACGAATATTCGGCGCGACGACAACATGACGGGTCCGCTATCCATCTCAGTCCTGCGCCTCGCCGACGTCGGCTTCGAGGCACCCGCCGCCCTGCTCGCGCAGCACGGACTGGAATTGGTGCGCGTCGAAAGCGACGCGCCGATCCCCGGCAGCTTCTGGGGCGAACCCGAAGCCGGCGTGATCGCGTCGACGGTGTACGCGCGCGCCGACACGCCGGTGCACTCGCTGCTGCACGAGGCCTGCCACCTGCTGGTCGCCGATCCCGCGAAGCGCGCGTCGATCCACACCGATGCCAGCGACTCGCTGGAAGAAGAAGACGCGACCTGTTACCTGCAGATCGTGCTGGCCGAGGATTTGCCAGGCTTCGGACGCGCGCGCGCGCTGGCCGACATGGATGCGTGGGGCTACTCGTTCCGGCTCGGCTCCGCGCGCGCCTGGTTCGAACACGATGCCGAGGACGCACGCAGGTTCCTGGAAGGTCTCGGATTGCTGCCTCTGCCTGCTTGACGCCGCGGCACGACGCTCGGCTACCATGTGCCGACACGCAAGGGAGATGGCATGCCTCCCCGAACCGCCGGAACGCCGGCTGATGATGCCTGCGCCACCGGGATTCCGGCGCGTAGGTGTTGCGTCCTGAAGCGCAACGCGCGCGGTTCCCGACCACCTTCTGCTGGAGTCGGACACTCGTCATGCTGATCTATGCCCTGCTCGCCACCGGTTGCGGTGCCTTCATCGGCGCGTGCCTGCGCTATCTGTTCGGCGTCTGGTTCAATCCGATCTTCCCTACGGTGCCGCTGGGCACGCTCGCCGCCAATCTTCTCGGCGGCTTGTTGATGGGCCTGATCCTGGGCGCCTTCGCGCAGTTCCAGTCACTCTCCCCCGAAACGCGCGTGTTCATCACCACCGGTTTCCTGGGTGGGTTGACCACGTTCTCGACGTTTTCCGGCGAGACGATCACCCTGCTGCTGCGCGGCCAGTACGGCTGGACCTTCGGCATCATCGGCGTACACGTGATCGGCACACTCGGAATGACACTCTTGGGCTTCGCGCTGGTGCAGAGCCTGCTGAGGCACTTCGCATGAATGATTCCGCACCCATCCAAGGCGTCTATTTGCGTTTCTTCACGCACGAAAACCGCCGCTACGGCGGCATGCTGCTGTACGACTGGCTGCTGGCCGAAGCCAAGAAACTCGGCCTGTCGGGCGGCACCGCGTTCCGCTCGATCGCCGGCTACGGCCGCCACGGCGTCACCCACGAAGCGCATTTCCTGGAACTGGCCGGGCAGGAAACCGTACGCGTGGACTTCGTGGTGACGCGCGAAGCCGCGGACAGGATGCTCGCGCGCGTGCGCGAGGAAAACCTGCAGATGTTCTACGCGATGCTGCCAGCCGAGTTCGGGATCCTGGGCGACGACAAGTGAACGCGACGGCAGCGCAACAGCGTCACAAGGTCGCCCTGACGTTCGTGGTGCTGATCGGCATCGTCAGCCTGTTCGCCGACATGACCTACGAAGGCTCGCGCTCGATCTGGGGCCCGTTCCTCGGCACGCTGGGCGCGACCGGCGCGATCGTGGGACTGGTCGCGGGCGGCGGCGAATTGCTCGGCTATCTGCTGCGCCTGTTCACCGGCGCGCTGGCCGACAAGACGCAGCGTTACTGGACGATCACCATTGTCGGGTACGCGATCAATCTTTTGGCCGTGCCTGCGCTCGCACTCGCGGGCAACTGGCCGGTCGCGGCAGGACTGGTGATCCTGGAGCGCAGCGGCAAGGCGCTGCGCACGCCGGCGCGCGACGCGATGCTTTCCTACGCCGCGAAGGACATGGGCGGCGCGGGCTGGGCCTTCGGCCTGCACGAGGCGCTCGATTCCACCGGCGCGGTGCTGGGCCCGTTGATCGCGGCGCTGGTGTTGTTCCTGCACGGCGGTTACCGGCACGCGTTCGCGTGGCTGCTGCTGCCCGCCATCGGTGCGCTCGTCACGCTCGCCATCGCGCGCATCAAGTTCCCGCAACCGCAGGAACTCGATCCCCGGCCCGCGCCGGAACTCGATGACGCGCGCGCGCTGCGCGACCTGAAGATTTTCCTGGTCGCGACGGCGCTGATCGCGGCCGGCTATTCCGACTTCGCGCTGATCGCATTCCATCTCGCGCGCGACCATGTCGTATCGAACGACGTGGTGCCGACGCTGTACGCCGTGGCGAGTCTGGCAGGCGGCCTCACCGCGCTGGTGATGGGCAAGTTGTTCGACAAACAAGGCCTGTCGGTATTGCTGTGGGCCACGCTGGTGCCCGCGCTGTACGCGCCGCTGGTGTTCCTCGGCGGACCGTGGGCCGCACTCGCGGGCATGGCCTTGTGGGGCATCGGCTTCGGTGCGCACGATTCGTTGTTCCGTGCCGCGGTGGCGCAACGCATCCCGCGCGAGCGCCGCGCCACGGTGATGGGCGTGTTCAACGCCATCTATGGCACCGCATGGTTTGCCGGCAGCGTGCTGCTCGGCGTGTTGTACGATGTCAATCCGCTCTACACGGTGATCGCCGCACTGGTGTTGCAGCTCGTGGCGTGCCCGCTCTTGTGGAGCCTTCGCAACAGGAGTGCACGATGAACGACATGACGGCAAACACCGAACCCGCGCATTTGTCACGTCACGATCTGGCGTTGCGCGAAAAGGCGCAGAAACTGCTGGCGCACGCCGACGTGCGCATCGACGGCGATCGCGCCTGGGACTTGCAGGTGCACGATCCGCGAGTATTCGCGCGCGCGTTCGCGCACGGCTCGCTGGGCTTGGGCGAGGCGTACATGGATGGCTGGTGGGACACGCCCTCGCTCGACCAGTTCTTCCATCACGTGCTGGGCGCACACCTCGACGAACACCTGAAGAACTTCGATGCGCTGCGTGCGCACCTGCGCGCACGCTTCATCAACATGCAGCGCGGCCGCAAGGCGTTCAAGATCGGCAAGGCCCATTACGACATCGGCAACGACCTGTTCGCGAAGATGCTGGGCAAGCGGCTGGTGTATTCCTGCGGCTACTGGGCCAGTGCCAACAATCTCGACGACGCCGAGGAAGCCAAGCTCGACCTCGTGTGTCGAAAGCTGCAACTGAAGCCGGGCATGAAAGTTCTCGACATCGGCTGCGGCTGGGGCGAGGCACTGAAATATGCCGCGGAAAAATACGGCGTGTCGGGGGTCGGCGTCACCGTGTCGGAACAGCAGGCGCAGTTCGCGCGCGAACTGTGCAAGGGCCTGCCCATCGAAATCCGGCTGCAGGACTATCGCGACGTCGAGGAAAAGTTCGACGCGGTGTACTCGATCGGCATGTTCGAGCATGTCGGCTGGAAGAACTACCGCACCTATTTCGAAGTGTGCCGGCGCTGCCTCAACGATGACGGCTTGTCGGTACTGCATTGCATCGGTGTCAACTCCACGCCGTCGCGGCCCGATCCCTGGATCGAGAAATACATCTTTCCCAACTCGATGGTGCCGGCGGCTTCGCAGGTCACGCCCGCACTCGAAAACCTGTTCGTGGTCGAGGACTGGCACAACTTCGGCGCCGATTACGACAAGACGCTGATGGCGTGGCTGGCCAACTTCAACGCGGCGTGGCCGGAGCTGTCCGCGAACAATCCGCGCTATGACGAACGCTTCCGCCGCATGTGGCGTTACTACCTCTCGGGTTCTGCCGCCACCTTCCGCACCCGCCGCGACCAGCTCTGGCAGCTCACGCTGTCGCCACGTGGCGTGCCGGGCGGCTACCGCGTGCCGCGTTGACGGCGCCGCGAAAAACCTGAGTGTTAGTTGAAGGATCGAGGAGCCGATGGCCCGAAGGGCGAGCCGCGGATGCGGCGCGTAATCCAGTGGCTTTGCGGGCAAATGCGCGCTGGAATCCGCGCAGCAGGCGATTGCCGCCCGCCCGCGCGACGATCATGGTGTAGTTGTCGCGCGGTCCGCGCGCTTCGATGCGTGCGAGGCAGGCAGCGGAAAATTGCCCGGGCTCGCGGGAATTCCGTGCGACATCCAGCAGGTCGCGCGGTTCGAGCACGCCGTAGGCGCCATCGGTTGCCAGCACCAGCCAGTCGCCCGCGGTTACGGCGCGGCGGATTTCCTGTACCGCCGGCTGACCCGGAATGCCGAGCGCACTCTCGAGGATGTTCTTGCGCGGATAACTCGCGAGTTCGGTCTCCGAAAGCCGCCCCTCGTTGAACAGGCGTTGCGCCTCGGAATGGTCTTCGGTCAACTGCTCGACATGTTCACGCGTCACCACGTAGAGCCGCGAATCCCCACAGTGCGCGGCCACCAGTTCATCGCCGCGCATGGCCATCACGACCAGCGTGGTCGCCATCGAACGGTCTTCGATGCTTCGCTGCTGCAACGCCAGCAGGCCGCGATGGCTCTCGCGCACCAGCCCGACGAGTTCCGCCGCGCCGAGGTCCGGGCGCACCGCGTGCGTCTTCATGAAATCCACGACGTAACTGGACGCGTGGTCGCCGCCACCCATTCCACCAAGCCCGTCCGCCACTGCCGCGAAAAAAGTATCGCCCGCCCACCAGAACGCGTGGCTGTCCTCGTTGGCCTGGCGCGCGCCGATTTTCGAGAATGCCGCCGCGTCGCCGATCACCGTCGCGCTCCGGTTCCGCCCACTGAAGCGGCCGCGGCCGTCCGCGCCCGGCGCGGATGCGGGCCCTTCCGGGAATCATTGGATGGATCGCGGCGGCGATTGCATGTTGTTGCAGATCGGGCCGCTGCAGGTCGCGCGACAGCCATGGCGGATTGTGGGGCAGTGTTTTTTGGAGGATCGTAGCCCAACGCGTGCATCGAGGCGCGTGCGCCGCGACAATTCTCCGGATCGAAACTGAAATCCCGGCACGATCCGGGATCACGGACAACCATGGCATCGCTGGAAACCAACTTCGAACAAATCCCGCTGCGCGAGTACGCCGAGCGCGCGTATCTCGACTACTCCATGTACGTGGTGCTGGATCGCGCCCTGCCCTTCATCGGCGACGGGCTGAAGCCGGTGCAGCGGCGCATCGTGTACGCGATGAGCGAGCTGGGCTTGGCCGCTACCGCGAAACCGAAAAAGTCCGCGCGTACGGTCGGCGACGTGATCGGCAAGTTCCATCCGCACGGCGATACGTCGGTGTACGAAGCGATGGTGCTGATGGCGCAGCCGTTCTCGTATCGCTACCCGTTGATCGACGGACAGGGCAATTTCGGTTCGTCGGACGATCCCAAAAGCTTCGCGGCGATGCGCTACACCGAATCGCGGCTCACGCCGATCGCCGAAATGCTGCTCAGCGAATTGCCGATGGGCACCGTCGACTGGACGCCGAACTTCGACGGCACGCTCCAGGAGCCGTCGTGGCTGCCGGCACGGATGCCGCACGTGCTGCTCAACGGTTCGACCGGTATCGCGGTCGGCATGGCCACCGACATTCCGCCGCACAACCTGCGCGAAGTCGCCTCCGCGTGCATCCATCTGCTGGACGAGCCCTCGGCCAGCATTGCGGACCTGTGCGAACACATCAAGGCGCCTGATTTCCCGACTTCGGCGGAAATCATCACGCCGCGCAGCGAGTTGATGGCCATGTACGCAACCGGCAACGGTTCGGTGCGCTGCCGCGCGGTCTATACCGAGGAACGCGGCAACGTGGTGCTGACCGCGCTGCCGCACCAGGTCTCGCCCGCGAAAATCATCGAGCAGATCGCGGCGCAGATGCGCGCCAAGAAACTGCCGATGCTCGAAGACCTGCGCGACGAATCCGACCACGAGAACCCGGTGCGGCTGGTGCTGATCCCGCGCTCGAACCGCGTGGACACCGACGCTATGGTGCAGCACCTGTTTGCGACCACCGATCTCGAAAAGAGCTTCCGCATCAACCTCAACATGATCGGGCTGGATGGTCGCCCGCAGGTCAAGACGCTCAAGCAGATCCTCGAGGAATGGCTGCGCTTCCGCAGCGACACGGTCACGAAGCGCCTGCAGCATCGGCTCGAAAAAGTCGAACGCCGCCTGCACCTGCTGGAAGGGTTGCGCGTCGCATTCCTCAACCTCGACGAAGTGATCCGCATCGTCCGCCACGAGGACGAGCCGAAGCCGGCGCTGATCGCGCGCTTCAAATTGTCGGAAGAACAAGCCGACTACATCCTCGAAACCCGGCTGCGCCAACTCGCGCGGCTCGAGGAAATGAAGCTCAACACCGAGCGCGATGCGTTGGAAGAGGAACGCGCGAAGATCGAGGTGACGCTCGGCTCCAGGGCGCGTCTGAAGACGCTGATTAAGCAGGAACTCAAGGCCGACGCCGAAAAATACGGCGACGCGCGCCGTTCACCGCTGGTCGAACGCGCGGCCGCGCAGGCGCTGGACGAAAGCGAACTGGTGGTATCCGAGCCTGTGACGATCGTGCTCAGCGAAAAAGGCTGGGCGCGCGCGGCCAAAGGGCACGATGTCGATGCCGCCGAGCTTTCCTACCGCGAAGGCGACAAGT
>JAZKBD010000009.1:63315-70454 GCA_040388785.1 Pseudomonadota bacterium | reverse complement strand
CGCCAGGCCGGAAGCGGAATTCCATGGCCACCGTCAAACGGCAGCCATGTCACCGCGGCGCCCCCCGCCACCGCGGCGTCGCGCAGCGCTTCCCCCGCGGCGAACGACAGTTCCCGATCTTCACGCCCGTGCGCGACCAGCACGGGCAGGCCGGCCAGGCGCGGCAACAAGGGCTGCCATTCGTCGAATGCGATTCGGGTCGACGACAGCAGCGCGAGCGCATCGACCCGGCCGCCATGCAACACGTAATCCATCGCCAGCATCCCGCCTTGCGAGAAGCCGACCAGTGCGAGCCGCTTGCCGTGCGCGACCGCATCGCACAGTGCGTCCAGCATTGCGCGAGCCTCGGTTCGCCCCGCGGGATCCATGGCGTGCAGGTCGCGTGCGCCCTGCTCGCGCAAACGCGCTTCCGAATCCACCGGCCACCATGTTCGTCCCGACTCGGCCGCCAGCGGTGCGTCGGGGAAAATGAAATGCGCGCCGATGCCCAGCGATGCGCCGAACGGCGCGAGATCGTCGGCCTGCATGTTGCGGCCATGCAACATCACGACGGCCAATGGTGATTCGGGGTTGCCGTATTCGAGCGTTCTCGGTACTGGCAAGTCGCGGGACTGCTTCATTGGAATGGAACAGTGGATTCGCCCGGTTCCGGCCCGACCAGAACCTTCATCAGTTCGGTGTGCAGGCGTTGTTGCGCCCAGCGTTGCGTGAACGTGTGGTCCGGGCCTTCGAACAAGTGCACGCCGAGCCCGCCGGCCTTGCAAAGCCTGGGGACCACGCTCCCGGCTTCGATGGCAAGGAGCTTGCGACCGGGTTCGGCTGTGGAAAAAAAGAAGTGGATGCGCACGTTGTGTCGCGCCATCGACTGGAGCCGTCGGCCAAGATCGTCGCGAGCCGACAGATGCAGCCTGCGGGCAATCTCTTTGCCAAAGCGGCGCAGGAACTTGCCGGCATGCCAGCCCACGACTTGCAGGATCGCGTCAAAAGACACGCTGCCGCGCAACATTTTTTTCCACGCGTTGAGATCCCTCATCGTCTTGTTGTAATGCTTCACCCTGCTGAAGGTTGGAGCATCCGGAGCAAAGACGGGAATGTTTTCGGCGTAGCGCAATACGGCGGGATTGATCAACAATAGCGAGTCGACAGGGCATCCGCGCAGCGCTGCCTGCAACGCGTGGTAACTCCCCGAACACATGCCGACCACGGCGACTTGCCCGGTGCCATTTCGCCCGACAGCGGCGACCCACCGCCCCACGTCGTCGATGGCATGAGGACCGTAGACGACGTTCTCATCCGCGCCGTTGCGCGGCTTGCTCTCGCCGATACCCGACAGGTCCACACGCAGGACGGTATCACCGTGGCCCGCCAATTGGCGCGCGAGCGATACGTACATGCGATTGGGGCCCACGTGCAGCAATGCACCGACCGTCAGCAGCAATACCGTGCGAGAAGTGCCAGTCCCGATGGGCCGGCTGACGATCGCGAACATGCCGTCCGCCGTCATCATGGATTCTTCAATGATGCGCGTCCCGGCCATATTGAGTTCTGCAATTCCGCTCAATCCGGCCGGCTTGTTGCTGCGCTCACCTTGACGGTCAGCAAATGGAATCCGGTGAATGAACTCGATGCTGGCATCGATGATGGATTGCGCCACGGTGTTGCTCATCGGATCCCGCATCATATCGACATATCTGGGCAGCCGGAGTAGCGCGACATCCGCTCCCAGCGTACGCAGATGCTCGGCGAGCTTGCTCCGCGCAGGCATGTCGTCGCGTTCGATCAGCAGCAATGATCGAGCGGGGCATGTCGTGAGCCGAGCGATGTCGACGGAAAGGAGCGCGGCGCTCGTTTCGTCAGTGATTTCGAACCCAATCAGTTCGCCGCCGGCTGAGGAAAGGCCGTCCGGATCCGGTTCCAAATCCATCGCCGCTTGCAGCGCGCGGCCTTCGCGAAGAAAAGCCTTCCCGCTGATCACGGCGTTGATGGCTATCAAGCCGGCGATATCGCTGCGACGGGTGGCGGCGAGCATGGCCAAGGTGGCGCCGAGCCGGACACCGGCGAGAACAAGTTGCGTGGCTCCGGTGCCGAGTGCGAGATCGCAAGCATCGTGGATGCTGGCAAGCCATGCATCGATCCGGCCGGGATCGCCATCGCAGCCCGCGCTGTCGCAGGTGCCGTCGAGATCGAAGCGCAAGGCCAGGAAGCCCGCTCGCGCGACGTCGTCGGCGAGATGCTTCAACGTGCGATGCGCGCAGATCGCCTCGTAACCGAACGGCGGCACGATCACGACACCGACGCCGTTGGATGCCGGTTTGTCGGGCCGATAAAGCCAGCCGAAGCGTGGGCGATCGTCGGGGCCGAACCAGCCGGCTTCGGCGGTGTAACCGTCACCGCGAATGCGCACGCCCTCGCGGTCAGCGGTCGTCGCTGGCGCGTGATCATTCATGGCAAGGCAAAGCCCAGGCTGTCGACGCCATTGAGCGCGCGGACATTGCCGCGCGCAATATCGTGAGGTGCTGCAGGCTTCCGGCGCAACAAGACGTCGCGTTCCTGCCCCGGCGCAAGATGGAACCCGTTGTCCGCCGGCACGAAACCGGGTGCGTCGATGGCGATGGTCTGGGCAAAGCGGCGTGTTGCGAGGCGCAGCGCCACATTTTCCTCATCACGACGGAAAATTTCTGCTGTAAGTCCGAGGTCGTGCTCGAGTGCGTTCGATAGCCCGGCCGGAAACCAGAACGTTTCGGAGAGCAGCGCTTCATCGACCCTCAATTTCGCATGCACGACGTCGGCCACCGGAGGGCCGAAGCGATAGGCGTATGAAAGATCCAGCCACTCGCCGAACAGCGACGCCGCGGCCAACGTGACGGCGCCGTGCGCAGGCACGTGTACTTCGGTTTGCGTGTGCCCCACCGGCACTTCACCGTTGCGGTACAAATCGATTTCGACGCGAGCTTCGAGTGGCAAGGCCGGATCGTTGCAAACGTGCAGCGCGAGGCCGTTGACGCCTTCATCGGTAATCGCGATCGAAATTGGAGCCAAGCTGCGCTTCAGCGCATACCAGCAGGATTTTGGATCGCCGTTCGCATCGACGACGCCCCAGCCCGCGCCGGGCCAGAGATCGCGCAGGAACAAGATCAATGCACCACGCGTGGGCGAGTCCGCGCGTCGCCATTCGGCGAAGCAGCGTGCCATCGCTTCGCCGGTCGCGGCTCGGCCGAGTGCAAGATAACGTTCGTGGTCGACGCTGCGCAGCGCGACCGCATCGACCCCGAACAAGCGTTGCACGTAATGGTCGCGCACGTCATCGAAATCCCAACCGGCGCCCAGGTCGCGCGGCGAACGCGTCTTCCACAACGGATGGTGTGCACGCGTCGCCGCCTGCGGCAAGCCGGACTCTTCCGGGATGTTGGCAAAGGCGAGGCATTCGGATGCAAAACGCACACGGCTCGAGCGTGCATCTTCGAAGCCGCGCAGATAAGCGCCGACGCCGTAGTACGAAGTCGGCCCGGTATCGGCGGCGTGCGGAAATGCACCGCCGGTGGCGCTCGATGGAACATAGGCGATGCCGAGCGACCGTGCGCGTTCGGCGATCGTCTGGTGGAACAGCGGCGGCGACCAGCGTTCGCGTGGCGCGCCGCTCATCGCCGCCTGTTGCTCGACTTCGCTGTTGCCGCACAGGACGGCGAGGCAGGCGTGCGAATGCAGGCGTTCCAGTTGCTGGTCGACTTCGGCAAACGCGTTGGCGGTGAACGCCTCGTCCTCGGGATAATCCATGTTGGCGAACATGAAATCCTGCCACAGCAGGATGCCGGCTTCGTCCAGCACCTCATAGAACGCGTCGTCTTCGTACACCATGGTGCCGCCGACGCGCAGCATGTTCATGCCGGCCTTGCGGGCCTGCGCGATGGCGGTGCGGTATGCGTCGGGTGTCGCAGAGAGGGCGGCCGGGTCGAGTGGCGTCCAGCAGGCACCTCGACAGAACACGGGTACGCCGTTGACGACGACGCGAAAATCATCACCCTCGCCGCGATCGATCTCGATTGTCCGGAAACCGAAGTTGCCCAGGTCGACGGTGGTCACGCCGTGCGCATGGCGCAATTCCAGCGACGCGCGGTACAACGCCGGTTCGCCATGCGTGTGCGGCCACCACAGCGCGGGGCACTCGATTTCCGCGCGCCCGCGCCAGTGGCCGTCGTCCAGCATCAGTGGCGCAGTGACGTGCTGATCGCCGCGTTTGATAACGAGCACCGCTGCTTCGATACGCGAATCGAGTTCCGCGGTGACCGCGACGCTTCCTTGTCCATCCTTCACCCGGAGTTCGAGTCGTGCCGGTCCGAACTCGAGCGCACGTATTTCCAGCCACACACCTCGCCAAGGTCCCACCGGCGGACATGGCGGCGACCATCCGGGCGTGCGGCCCAGCAAGGTGGTACGGAACCAGCGTAGTTGCTGATGTTCCAGCATCGGCACGCGCCAGCGGGGTCGCGGCCGGCGCCTCGCGAGTTCGGGCATCAGCGCGCGGCACCGGATCACCAGTTCATGCTCGCCACGCAGCAAGACCGGCACTTCGTGGGCGCGGAACATGTTGTCGCTGGTCAGAATGGGTTCGCCGTCCAGCCATACTTCCGCGAGCGTGGCGAGTCCATCGAAGCCGAGCACGGCCGGGCCGGCTTCGGCGCTGAAACGCGCGCGCCACCACCAGTCCTCGCCATCAAATGGGTGCACCCGCGAAAAGTCCCAGCGGCCCGCATCGCGCAGGCTGCCGGCCGCCGTGCCTGGCACGCTGGCGGGAAGCCAGTCCAGCGCACCGATCGCATCGCGTGCCGTTCCGGCGGGTGCAGCCGCGATTTCCCAACCGCTGTCGAGCGCGGTGCGTCGGTTGCCCTCGACGCGCCGCACGTGTGTCATGCACTGGCGGCCGTCAGACTGCCCACCACGCTCGCAATCGCGGCGATGGACTCGAAGCTGCTGCGTTTCAGCATCTCGTCGGGGAATTCCACGTCAAATTCGCCTTCGAGGGCCAGCATAACGTTGACGGATGCATGCGACGTCATGCCGGCTTGATACAAGTCGGCATGGTCATCCAGTGTGTCGACATCCCTGGCCAGGCGGCCATGTTCCTTCAAGATCGCGCGAATCCTGCTTTCGTTGCCCACGTTTCCGGCCTCGTTCGATGAATACGGCGCCCACGGCCGGAGACCGGCTGTGAACGAGTTCTCGATTTTCCCTCGAATTTCGGAATCTACAAGCAAAAAGCTTGCCTGGGCACCCGTTCAGCCGGACTGCAAATCGGTTCGCGCCGTCTGCCAGGCCTGCGCCCATTCGTCGAAATACGGTGAAGCATCCAACGCACGTCGACTATTGACCGCGCGCGCGGCTTTGAGAATGAAGGCTTTGGCGCCTTGATTGATACGATCCCAGGCGGCCGCCGCACCGGCATGGCGTTGCGGATCGAGCCAGCGCAGGTGCAGCGCGGACAGTTCCGCCGCGGCACCCAATTGCCGCACTGTCGCGAACGCCCACGCGTGGTAATGCGGCAATCCGCGCTCCTGCAGGACGGGCAACTCGCGCCGGAACCGCAGGGCAAACCGTTCGACAGGATTGTCGGCGGGCATTTCCCCGGCGTGTTTCGCCAGCAGTTCCGCTGAGCGCGCCCTCAGTTCCGATTCGCTCAGGCGCTGCAGCGTGTCGAGGTCCACCAGTTCGGCATAAAACGGCATGAACGCCGGATCGGGGTCCATGTCGAGCCGAAAGGTACGTGCGAAATCCTCGCCATCAAGCTTGAAATAGCCGGCGTTGTGGAAATAGCCGAGCGTGCGATGTTCGACATCCAGGTCATTCAACACGATCGATGACTTGGTGTGTTGCGTGCGGTAATCCGTTCCGGCGGTGTCAGGCAACCACCACGCATCGGCCTCGGTCGCGATCAGACGGCCCGCGCCCAGGTGCTCTTCGGCATGTTCGATCAGCGGGCGCCAGCAATTCAGTTCCTGCACGTCGATGCCGTACAGCGCACGCAGTTCGTCATGCTTCGGCTTGAAGAACGTCCACTGGTCGTCCGTGAAATCGATCGCGTTGACGAACGGCAGCATCGCCAGCGGTTCGCAGCCGAGCGCGTGGATCAGTTCGATCCAGATATCGACGTAGCAGTTCTTTTCCACCCACACGCGATCTTCCGCGTGCAGCATGTGCCGCGCGTAGTGATCGGCGTTGAGGTCGAGCACTCTCATGATGCTCAGGCCCAGAGCTTGTCGTGCACTTCGGACGGCCACTTCTCCGGGTCGAAGCCGTGCGCCTGGAACAACGCCATCACGACACGTTCGAGTCCGAAGCCGAGGCACGCAGTATTGGCGACTTCGCCGTCCTCGGTGCGGATGTGGAAGGCCTCGCCGAAATGTTCCTGATGGAAATTGAAGGAACACAGCGCGGTCGGATTTTCCTCCGAAATCACCGGCGCGGTGACCTCGAATTTCAGTTTCTGTTGGCGCTGCGAAGCGGCCAGCATCTTGCCGCCCTTGCCGAAGAACGGGTCCGACGCAACTTCAGCGTTCGCCGGAAGCTGCAGCGACTGCAGCAACTGCAGGCCGCGCTGCAGCCACATGTCGCGCCATTCGACCACTTGATCCGGCGTGCCGCAGCGCACGAACTCGCGCACCCGGAACGACTGCATGCGCGTGGGTTCCTGCGAGGGTTCGTTGCGGAACACCCAGTTGAACATCGTCACCAGCTTGCCTTCCCGTGGCACGGTGCCGGTGAAACTGGGGTAGACCGGGTAGCACGCCGCGGGATTCAACACCACGTCGGTCATGCTCTGGTACTGCTCCCAGTTCTCACCGTTGTGAATGGCTTCCGAGAGTTGCCGCGCGGTCAGTTCCTTGCCCTTGAAGCTGAAGACCGTGCCGGCAAGGTCGGGGAAGCTGTCCATGTAGTCGACCTTTTCCAGTACCTTGCGGTCGATCGCCGGTGGATACACGAAATATTCGGCGCCGTCGTTTTTTGCCAGATCGGTGACCAGCCTGTTGAAACGATCCAGCACGTCCTCGAACACGTGATTGCGACCGAAGATCCCCGGCACCCCAACTGGGACGATCAGGCCGGCATCGACCAGGCCACGAAAAAACTTCCCGGCATCGTAGGCG
>JAZKBD010000009.1:45237-63305 GCA_040388785.1 Pseudomonadota bacterium | reverse complement strand
CTCCTTGACCACCAGCAGCATCGACGCACTCTTGCCCGCGATGCGGCCGTTGGAAACCATCAGCGCGGCGGAAAGCACGTCGCGATAATGGCGGCCAACGCTGAAGGGCGTATCGTTCTTGTAGCCCAGGATGCCGATGATCTGCAGCGCTTGGTGGCACAGGCGCGGCGCGGTCTCCGAACAGGCCATCTTCAACTGGTTCATCTTGAGCGCCCAGTTCATCGAACCCAGCGTTTCGCGCGCGGCCGCATCGTCGGCCGCGGTCATCGTGTCGAATTCCGTCGCGCAGGCCTGCCAGTTGTTGCGCATCGTCTGCAGGTCCACGTAGGCGCGCGCGAGATCCGCGGCATTCGGCGGCACGCTGCCGGGTTTGCGGCGTGCCGCGCCGCGCACGCAGGTGGCCGCGCGTCCGAGTGCATCGGTGGCGATGCCGGTCCACAGCGCCGACCACAGGATGTGCGAGTACGGCACCATCGTCTGCGCCGAGGAATCGGCGAACGAACCCGGCACGATCTGTTCGGGCTTGCCGCGGCCCGAGAACTTTGCGCCAGGGCTGCAGGTGCCGCGCATCCCCAGCGTGTCCCAAGTGCCGGTCTGCTCCAGCGAGTAGGAGCCTTTCGGGAACAGCGCCAGCACCTGATCGCTGGCCGCGGCGTCGGCCGCGCGCCGGCAGGTGACCAGTTGCGCGTCGGCGTGCGCGCCGTAGGACACCGTGGTGGCGTCCTTGTCGAGCTTCATCGTGTCGCCATCCACTTCCACCGCGCAGATGCTGGAGCGGGTATCGCCGAAGGTGCCGTTTTCCGACGTAATCGAGGCGATCAATTCCTGCTTTTCGACCAAGTTTTCGCGCAGGTAGTTTTGAAAATAAGGTGCGTGCGCGCCGTGCCGCGCGATGCAGGCCACCTGGATGTGGTGCATGGCCAGCACCATCCCTGACGAGCTGCAGCCTTGCGCGAGCGCCGCGCACTGGTTGCCGAGTTCCAGCATGCCCGCGCCCTGGCCGCCGAATGCCGTCGGTACCGCAGCCGAAAGCAACCGGGCGTCGCGCAGCGCGGCGAACGTTTCGGATGGAAACCGCGCGCCGCGGTCGACATCGTCGGCGTGCTTGGCTGCGACTTCGCCGGCAATCGTGGCGGTGCGCGCGAGCAAGCTGCCACGCTCGGCATCGGCGTGTCTGTTCATGCCTTTCCTCGTTCCTCATCCCCGAAATCGGCCAAGTCAGGATACCTGAATGCGCTTGGCGACATAGAACACCCACTGGCTGCGTGCCGCATCGTCTCCCGGGCTCATCGGTCTGCCCCGGCGGTCATACATTTCCAGCAATTCGAATCCGCATGACGCGAGTTGTCTGCGCTGTCGATCCGGCGAGATGTAGTAGTGCAACAAGGTTCCCCCATGGGCCTCGTCGTTGACGATGGCGTATTCGTCGGTGAACAACTGGCGGTGCGCCAGCCGTGCATGATTGAACGACGCAACACACCAGCGCGCCGCCAATGCCAGCTGCGTCAATGGATTGCGGGCGAACTCCGGTCGAAAATGGCGCCCCAGGCCGTGCACGTCGTTACGATTGTGACTCGAGAACACGAGCATGCCGGATGGCCGCAGTACGCGACGGATTTCCTGCAGGGTGCGCAGGCGGGCTTCGTGGCCTACGGCGCTGAGGACATTGTTGGTGGCCAATACGAAATCGAAGCTGGCGTCGGCGAAAACCCGAAGATCTGCCATGTCTGCCAATGCGATGGGCACGTCCGTGAAATTCTGCTTGAACCGGTCCACCATCGCCGCGGAATAGTCGATGGCCTGATAGCGGCGCGCCAGCGGCCCTAGATAGGCCGTCGTCCGTCCGGTACCCACCCCGATGTCCAGCACGTCCTTCCCGGCGAAAGCGGGCTGGTGCTTGAGCAGGATCAAGGCTTCCGCGCGTGTCAACAGGGTGTCGCCCTGGTAATGCCTGGCGGTGCGTCCGAGACGGTAAATCTTTGCGTTGCTGTCATGCTGGAAGGCGGCATTTGCGCCGACTTCCGGTGATGGCGCATGCGCGACCCCGCTTCCCACGGTTATCCGCGGAAATCTTCCAAGCCGTCGACGGCGTTCGGAACCCCTTTGCATGGGTATTGGCCTCTGGTAAAAAGTGTGCGCCAGATCACGTTTTTGTGCAAGTCAGACGAAGCCAGCGAAGTGGCGCGATTCGCTGGCCTTAAAAATACGCCGAATACGTGAAAAGCTATCCTGACCGGCCTTGGCAGGCGGGCAGAAGGACAAACTGTTGAAAACCGTCAGCGTCCTCATCCCGACCTACAACTGTGCGAGCCACATCGTCACGGCCATGGAGTCCGTCGCCGCGCAAACCATCGGATCGGTCGGCGTAGAGGTTATTGTCATCGATGACGGTTCGACGGACGATACCAGCGATCGCGTCGCTGCCTTCGCGGAAAAGAGCAGTCTGACGCTGCGTTACGTCAGGCAAACCAATGCCGGCGTGGCAGCCGCGCGCAACCATGGCCTGCGCCTCGCGCGGGGTGACATCATCGCCTTTCTTGACGCCGACGACTGGTGGTATCCAGCCAAGCTGGAGCGGCAGCTTCCGCTGCTGGTCGATGATGTCGGGTTTGTCTACTGCGATCACGCGTACGTCGACGAGGCGGGCCCCTTGCCGTCGCTCGAACCGAGGCGCGCGGACAGGTATCGGAGGGGCCACATCGAGTTGGCGTTGTTCCGCGACAATTTCGTGTTCGTGCAAGCGGCCTGTTTGAAGAGGAGTTGCATCGACGACATCGGCGAGTTCGACGAAAACCTGGTGGTCGGCGAGGATTATGAATTTTTCCTGCGACTGGCAAGCCGGTACGAGGCTGATTTCACGTCCGAAAAATTGTGGGCACGTACCGTCCGCGCAACGAGCTTGAGCAATTGCGACAAGGTGACCCGCGATCGTGAGTACCATACGCGGCTTTGCCTTTCGATCCTTTCGCGATACTTGCTGGAGCATCCGGACTTCGCCCGGAAACATCGCGCTGCAATCCGCAAGCGCCTTGCCGACGTACACTGGGAGATCGCCGATTGCCTGCTCGACAAGCGTCAGCCGATCGACGCGTGCATGGAGTTGGCCCGGTCATTGGGGCATTGGCCAAGCCTGCGCGCGCTGCGGAGCAGTGGAAGGCTCCTGATCCCGCGCCCCGGCAATGCGCAGGTGTAACGGCATGGGACGTGCAAAACGATTCGCAGCCGTCCGGATCTTGCATTTCGGGCGGCCAGGGGATATCCGGAAGCGCCGATGAAAGACGGATTCCAGCGCTTGCTGCTGCTGTCGAACACTTTCCTTCCGCATGCGGGAGGATCGCGTGTGATGTATTTCAATCTGTTCAAGCGGCTGGCGGCTGCCGGCGACGAGGTCACGATCGTCACCGCGAAGGTGCCTGGATGGGAAGCGTTCGACACGGCCGAGCAAACCCCGCGATTTCGTATCCTGAGGAAATTCGAGCCAGCGTCCGACCACAGCTGGTCGCAGATCCCGAAAATGCTGGGTCCGGCATGGTTCGCCCTGGCCCGGGTCGTGTTCCGTCGGCCCGACGTTTTACATTGCGGAGATCTGTTTCCGATTGGCCTGGTCAGCGTGTTGTTGAAGAAAACGCTGCGGGTGCCGCTGGTCGTGTACTGCCATGGTGAGAACATCACCCAAACCGATCGCCGCCATTTCCAACCGCGCTTGCGCAATCTTGTCTATTCGAGCGCCGATGCGGTTGTGGCAAACAGCGATTTCACCGTGGCACATCTCGAGCGGATCGGCATCGACGCAAAACGCATCCACAAGATAACGCCGGGCCTCGATGCGGCCGTATTTTTTCCGGAGCCGCAGGATCGCGCGCTTCGCAGCAGATACGGGATAGGGGATGAACGCGTGGTCATGACCATTGCGCGTCTGGATCCGCGCAAGGGGCACGATCGAGTCCTGCGCGCATTGGCCGCATTGAGAGATTGCGTGCCACCATTCAAATATGTCATCGTGGGCAAAGGTGAGCGGGAAGCTGAATTACGCAAGCTGACGATCGACCTGCAATTGCAGGACAAAGTCATATTCGCCGGCTTCGTTGCCACGCAAGACCTCAACCACTATTACAACATGGCCGACATCGTGGCGATGCCCAATATCGATCTCGACGGGAATGTCGAGGGTTTCGGCATGGTCTTCCTCGAAGCGAACGCAGCGGGCAAACCGGTCATTGGCGGCCGCTCGGGGGGCACGATCGAAGCGGTTGTCGACGGCGAAACAGGCTTCCTCGTCGATCCAGGCAATGAAGGTGAGCTCGTTGAGGCATTGCGCAAATTGCTCGGTGACGACGAATTGCGCAAGCGTATGGGAGAACAGGGCTTGCAAAGGGTACGAGGGGAGTTCGACTGGGATTCGCGCGCTGCAGCATTGCAGCGAATCAATGCAGAGGTAGTAAAAACATCTACCGGAGCCATGCAGCGTGATCGAATGGCGTCCAGCGGGGATCATTGACGGAACCGGATGCCGCGGAACGGGGACGGGCCAAGTGAACGAATCGTTTCGAGCCGGTACCGGGCTGGTCGCAGGTCCGAGTGCGCTGTATGTCGTACCGTCGCCGGACGGCCAAAAGTTGCGCATCGGCCTGTTGCTCGATTCCCTCACCGTTCCCGCATGGGTTGCACATATCGTTGCCGAGATTCAGAACAGCGGCTTCGCGGGCGTCGAACTCGTGGTCCTCAATGCCGAACAATCGGTGCGGCCTCCTTTCTTCACGCGGCTTCGCAAACGGGTGCACTATCTGCTGTACGACATTTACGTGCGGCGCGATGTCAGGCGCCGACGCGCTGCAGACTCGCCTTTTCGAACACAGGATCTCGCTGGTCGGCTGAGCGGAGTGCCCGTGATGAGAGCGCAGCCCAGAAGATCCGGGGCTGTGCACCGGTTCCGCGCGCGAGACATCAAGAGAATTGCAGAAGCGCGGCTGGACGTCCTGTTGAGATTCGGGTTCAACATAATCCGAGGCGAAATCCTGAATGCGGCCCGCGAGGGTGTCTGGTCCTACCATCACGGCGACAGCGATGCGTACCGCGGGGGTCCGCCGTTGTTTTGGGAGATGTATGAAGGCAACCCGGTATCCGGGGTCGTATTGCAGCGTCTCACCGACAAGCTGGACGGGGGAGGCGTGCTCTTCCGATCGTATGGCGCGACCCACCCTCATTCGCTGGAATTGAACCGCGACGCGACCTATCGAAAAGCATCCGATTTCGTGATGCGCTGTTTGCGCGGAATTGCCCTTGATAAACCACCCTTACCGGAACTTTCGGCGTCGGCAACGTACGCGAAATCCATCTACAGGAAGCCGGGCAACCTGCAGATGCTGCGTTTTCTTGGTCATACGACGGCTCGCAAAACGCGCGCGCTGATCGATGGTCGCAGACGAGTGCCGCGGTGGTCTGTAGCGTGGCGGCGCGGCCACCTTGTCGATCCTGCAAACCCCGACCCTGCCGGCATGAGGGAAATCTCTTGTCCGCGCGGCCATTTTTATGCGGATCCCTTTCTGTTCCATCACGAGAGAGAGGACTGGCTGTTCGTGGAGGATTACGACTACAGCCGTGGCAAAGCCGGCATTTCCGTGCTTCGCTGGGGTCAGCACGGACCCGCTGGGGTGGCGGATTTGGTGCTGGATCTGCCGGTTCACCTGTCCTATCCGTGCGTGTTCGGGTGGGAAGGGCAGGTCTACATGATCCCCGAGACCGGGGAGGCCGACCGTATAAGTCTGTTCCGCGCTCGCGCATTTCCGGACGAGTGGGAATTTGTTCGCGACTTGCTGAGTGGCCGCCGGGCTGTCGATGCGACGATGCACCAGCACGCAGGACGATGGTATTTGTTCGTCAATATCGACGAATCTGGTGGCGGCTCACTCGATGAATTGTTTCTGTTTCACGCGGATACACCGTACGGACCGTTCCACCCTCATCCCGCCAACCCCATCGTTTCCGACGTGCGAAGCGCGCGCCCCGGAGGGCGCCTGTTCGAACGAAATGGACGGCTGATCCGGCCGAGCCAAGACAGCGCACGCGGCTACGGTCACTCGCTGGTTTTCAACGAGGTGCTGGAGCTCGACGGAAAACACTACGCGGAGCGCGTCTTGAGCCGCCTGGCGCCGTGGGGCGACGGGGTGACCGGCTGCCACACCTACGCAACAGTGGGTGACCTGGAAATCATCGACGTGCAGCGCCGTCCGCTGCGGCGTGTCGCTGGGGCATGACGCGAGCGTGTCCACTCGCCCATCGACCGACGCAACGGCCGCGCGAAACACGATAGTCTTGCGCCCTCACGGTTCCGCGACGAACACACGCATGGTCGAGAAACCCATCTTCGTCATCGGTGCCGGGCGCAGTGGTTCCAGCATCTTTCATCAGGTCTTTACGGAACACCCGCACGTCGCGTGGATGTCGAGCTTGTGCGACCGCGATCGGGAAAATCCGGTACGTCACCGCGCATTGATGCGCGGCATCGATCTTCCGCTGCTGGGTACTTTCCTGAAACGGCGCTACGAATCGGCGGAATGCTACGGGTTCTGGGATCACCATTTCCAGGGGTTCTCGCGGCCATGCCGTGACCTGCGCGCCGATGATGCCACGCCGCGCGCTGTCGCTGCGTTGCGGCGGGCGGCTGCCGGATTGGTGATCCGGCGACGACCGCGGCTGCTGGCCAAGATCACTGGCTGGCCGCGCCTGGGATTTCTGCACGAAATCTTCCCGGATGCACGTTTCGTGCATGTCTATCGCGACGGGCGCGCGTTTGCGAACTCGCTGCTGCAAGTGGATTTCTGGCTCGGCTGGCGAGGTCCCGCACAGTGGCGCTGGGGGCTGCTGGATGATGAGCTGCAGCGGGAGTGGGACGCCAATGATCGCTCCTTCGTCGCGCTCGCGGGTATCCAGTGGAAGATTCTGATGCGTGCGATGGAAGCCGCGAAGCAATCCATTCCCGCGGCGAATCTGATGGAGGTGCGCTACGAAGACTTCGCGGCGCGGCCTGTCGATGTGTTCCGTGATGTGGCTGCGTTCTGCGGGTTGGAATGGGACGGGCGTTTCGAGCGCGCGCTGTCCGGTTACCGAGTAGAGAGCGCCAATTACAAGTGGCAGGATGACCTGACTCCGGCGCAACAGAGAGTTCTGCTCGCGGTGCTGGAAGCAGACTTGAAAAAGTACGATTACCTTTGAATATCCAATCGGCGCGCGGCACGATCAAACAGGCAGGAACCGACAATGGAGACATCCGCTAACCAGGAAACCGTCCTCGTCACCGGGGGCGCAGGGTACATCGGCAGCCACGTGGTGCTGCAACTGGTGGAAGCCGGCGAGCGCGTGGTGGTGCTCGATAACCTGAGCACCGGTTTTCGCGAAGCAGTGGTCGGCGCGGAACTCGTTATCGGCGACGTCGGCGATCGCGAGCTCGTGCCGAAAGTATTGCGCGAGCATGCCGTCGACACCGTGATGCATTTCGCCGCGCGCACCATCGTTCCGGAATCGGTGGCTGATCCGCTGCGCTACTACGGCAACAACACTTGTGCCACCCGCAATTTGCTGGAATGCTGCCGCGATGCAGGCATCAGCCAGATCGTGTTCTCTTCCACCGCCGCGGTTTATGGCATTCCCGAAGGCGGCAAGGCCGCCGAGGACACGCCGACCGCGCCGATCAATCCGTACGGCAGTTCCAAGCTGATGAGCGAATGGATGCTGCGCGACCTCGCCGCTGCAGGCGGCCCGCGCTATGTCGCGCTGCGCTACTTCAACGTCGCGGGTTGCGATCCGGAAGGACGCGTCGGCCAATCGACAAAAAGTGCGACGCTGTTGGTGAAGGTCGCCTGCGAAGCGGCGCTCGGCAAGCGCCCGAAACTTTCGATCTTCGGCACCGATTACGACACGCCCGACGGAACCGGAGTGCGCGATTACATCCATGTCTCCGATCTGGCGCGCGCGCATCTCGACGCCTTGAAGTATTTGCGCAGGGGTGGTTTGTCGACCACGCTGAACTGCGGGTATGGCCACGGTTATTCGGTGCGCCAAGTGCTGGAGGCAGTCGGGCGCGCACACGGTGCGCCGGTGCCATTCGCGGAAGAACCACGGCGGGCGGGCGATCCGCCGTCGCTGATCGCGATGTCGGACAGGATTCGCGACACGCTGGGCTGGCAACCCAGGCACGACGATCTGGATTTCATCGCGCGCACCGCCCTGGCATGGGAAGAACGCTTGCCGATGGCTTGAACGGGGCACCAAGAAGAATTTCGCAGGCCCGGGCGAGGAGCGAGCGCGTGAGAAACAGCTTATGTTGCCTGTTGCTGGTCGCATTTCCGTTGTGCTGGACGTCCGGCGCGACGGCCGCGACATGGTATGTGCGCAGCGACGGTGGCACCGCTGCGCAATGCACGGGCGCGCGTGATGCTGCGTACCCGGGGCACGGTGCGCACCGCGCTTGCGCGTTCAATCATCCCTTCTGGGCGCTGCAGCCGGGACAACGCGCGAGCAATTTCACGCCGACGGCCGTGATGAGGCCTAGTGACACGCTGGTCATCAGCGCCGGCAGCTACATGATCGGATACGGTGCGCCGAATGCCGACAACGCGATGTGCTACCAACCGGCGACTTGGGGCTGCGCGATCGCGTCGGTTCCATCAGGGATCGATGCCGCGCATCCGACCACGATTACCGGCGACTGCGCGAGACCGCCTGAGCTGTGGGGCACGCGGCGTGTGTCCAGCATCTTCGATCTCGAACACGTGCACGATGTCGCCATCAAGTGCCTGGACCTGACCGATCATTCCGCGTGTGTCGAGTTTTACAAGCCGACCAGCAACACGGGCGGCGTCACGGCCTGCGATCGAGACAAATACCCGTACGGCGAATGGGCGGCCACAGGAATTTATGCGGCAGACGTGACCAACCTGACGCTCGCACATCTCGATGTGCACGGGTTCGCCGACTACGGCATCCAGGCGGGCCGGCTCGCGGGGGCCACTGTGGTCACGGACGTGACCCTTCGTGCCAATGGTTGGGGGGGCTGGTCGGGCGATCTGGGCGGCAACGATCACCGCAGCTCGAATGCCGGGAAGCTCATCTTCAGCGAAATCAAGGTGCTGTGGAACGGCTGCGGCGAGGCTTATCCTTCGAAGGCCATCGTTGGTTGCTGGGGACAAAACGAAGGAGGCTACGGCGACGGTTTCGGTTCTGCGTGGACGGGAGGCGACTGGGCATTCGAGCACTCCGAGTTCAAGCACAACACGCAGGATGGGCTGGACATGCTTTACGCCAATGGCACCGGCAGCGTGACCATCGATCATGTCGTGGCATGGGAAAACGCAGGCAACGGCATCAAGACTTCCGGCCCGGCGACGCTCCGCAACAGCATCGTCAATGGTTACTGCAATAGCTGGAAAGGCTTTCCTGTCGCGGGCGACGGCAGAACGGGTGTGTCGGGCACGATGTGCCGCGCCGATGGCACTGCCGTCGTCATGGAATTCAATGGCCCGGATCAAACCGTCTCGCTGAGCCACAACACCATCACCGGCAATGGCGACACACTGTTCGTCGGTGGCGGCAGCGATGCCCATTATTCGCCCGACGCGACCAATCAGACAGTCTTCGAAGACAATGTCCTGCTTGGCCAGCGCAGCGCAATTCCGCGCAATGAAGGCGGCCTCACAGCGCTGGTGTGGTACGCCGACGGGTTTTATGGTGGCGTCACCCGGTACCGGAACAACATCGTCTGGAACGTCAAGCACGGCGTCTGCCCGGACAACAGCATCTGCAGGAATCCGCTGCTGCAGAACGAAGCGCTGCAAGCATTCGATCCTGCATTGCTGCCCGCCAGTCCGGCACGCGGAGCAGCGACGGACAAAAGCAACATCGGCGCGATCCAGTGATGCCGGGTTTTCGCGCTCGACCCGTGTGACCCGGTTCATGATCGCGTCGTGACGCGCCGTGGCGCGTATACGCCAACCTGAACACGGAACAACAGGGTCTCCCACGGGTCCTTTGCAATTATTCACAAACTGTGACCTGTCAGGCAGACTGCCCGGGCGTGCGAGCCGAGACTGCGCACCCTGATCGAATTCCCAAAGGAAGGGTCGTTGTCTGTCACGGTTTCGCATGCCCGGCGTGCGATTCACGGCGTCAGGCCGCTGCCCCAAGCGAGCCGATGAAATATCCCTCCCGCTTCACCCGTTGCCTGCTGGTCTTCGCTGCGTTTGCCGGATTGCTGTTGGCCGCCACGCCGGCGATGGCCACGACCTGGTACGTGCGTACGGATGGCGGTACCAGCTCCCAGTGCACCGGCACCACCGATGCCGCCTACTCGGGTTCGGGTTCGAAACAGGCCTGTGCCTTCAACCATCCGTTCTGGGCTCTGCAGCCGGGCCAGCGTGCAAGCAACTTCACGCCGTCGACCGTGATGAAGCCGGGCGACACACTGGTGATCGACTCCGGCAGCTACATGATGGGCTACGGAGCGCCGAACGCGAACAACAATATGTGCTATCAGCCGGCAACCTGGGGCTGCGTCATCGCGTCGATCCCGTCCGGCATCGATGCCACGCACCCGACCACGATCACTGGCGCCAATTGCAGCGCGCCGCCGGAACTGTGGGGCACCCAGCGCGTTTACGAGATCTTCGATATCGAGCAGGTCCACGACGTCGCCATCAAGTGTCTGGAGCTGACCGACCACTCGATGTGCATTGCGTCGTATCAGCCCACCACGAACACGGGTGGGGTGACGGCCTGCAACGGCAGCAATTATCCGTATGGAACTTGGGCCGCCAACGGCATCTATGCTGCGGATGTCACCAATCTGACCCTGCAGAACCTCAATATCCACGGGTTCGCCGATTACGGCATCAATGCGGGTCGCTTGTCCGGGAATACCTTGCTGGATGGGGTGACCTTGCGCGCCAACGGCTGGGGAGGTTGGAACGGGGATTTGGGTGGCAACAACCACAACTCGACGGACTCGGGGACCCTCACCGTGCAGAATTCGACGGTGGCCTGGAATGGTTGCGCGGAGGCCTATCCGGCGACGACCATCGTCGGTTGCTGGGGGCAGAACGAAGGTGGCTACGGTGATGGCTGGGGTTCGGCATGGACAGGCGGAAACTGGATCTTCACCAACGACAGCTTCATTGCCAACGCCCAGGATGGCCTTGACATGTTGTACGCCAACGGCACGGGCAGCGTGACGATGGATCGCATCTATGCGTGGGAGAACGCGGGCAATGGCATCAAGGCCTCTGGAACCGCGACGCTCACCAACAGCGTGGTGGACGGCTATTGCAACAATTGGGCGGGATTCCCGATCTATGGCGACGGTTCCAGTGGCGTGGCCGGGACGATGTGCCGCGCCGACGGCACTGCGGTGGTGATGGAATTCAACGGAGCGAATCAGACTGTAACCCTGGCCTACAACACCATCACCGGCGATGGGGACACTCTGTTCGTCGGTGGCGGCAGCGACGCAGGTTATACGCCCAACAGCAGCAACGTCGCAAATCTCTACAACAATGTCTGGCTCGGCCAGACCAGCGTCATTCCGCGCGACGAAGGCGGCCTCACCGCGCTGGCATGGTTCGCCGATGGCACCTACAACGGCGTGACCAATTATGGAAGCAACATCATCTGGAACGTGCGGAACAACTTCTGCCCGGGCGGCAATATCTGCAAGGATCCGCAGTTGACCAACGAAACGCTGGCCGGATTCAACGCCAATCCGTTGACGAGCAGTCCTGCCTTGGGCAATGCCAACCGGAGTTTGTACAACGTGGCCTGGGATTTTTATGGCAACCCGCGCACAGCCAGTGGGCCCATCGATATTGGAGCCATCGCCTATCGTGGCCAGGCATTCATCGGTTCCGGAAGTGGGGACAGTCCGCTGCCGCCGACGGGTGGTGGGACCCAGCCGGCGTCGGATGCACCGGTGCCGGCCCCGCCGAAAGCTTCAGCCACTCCGGTGTCTGCGGAGCCTGGCTCAGGGTTACAGTCCGGTGCGCTGCGCGGGCGTTTGCGTGATGGCTTGAATGACGAACGTTACTACACCTCTCGTTCGACCCCGCGTTTGCTGTGGCGTACGCGTACGTCGCGATCGCAACCCGCTGTAGTGGAGATCGATGGTTCAGCGGCAGATGCAGCCATGCCGGTGCCGGCCATTGCCGTTGCAAAGCCCATGGCGGCGACTCCGGCGGTTGCTCCGGTGACGCGATCCTATTTCCTGATCGTATTCGACTGGTTCGCCGATGTGTATCACCAGTCCCGGAACCTGTTTCAGTACTGACGCCGACAGATTCCCTCCTTCGTGCTTTTCATGGCCCCATTCGGGGCCATGTTTTTTCCGGGTCGTGGCGCGACGGCCGCCCTGCATGGATACAATTCATGTCGCCGGACGACGTGGGTTCCGGTTGCCTTGATCGGAGCCGGTGCCCACCCTCATGTCAGCGACTGCGCGTCCCAGCATTGCCACGCATTATCTGCGCTACACGACAGGCAACGTCCTGATCCTGCTGGCCGGGCTGGTCTCCTATCCCATCCTCACCCGACTGTTGAACTACACCGAATACGGCGTGCTCGGCTACTTCGATGCGTGGATGCTGATCCTGATCGCTGTCATCAAGCTGGGCTCCCAGCACTCGGTGGTGCGTTTTTTCCCGCACGGCGGCGATCGTGCTGCACTGCTCCGGTTCGGCAGTACGCAGGTACTTTTCGCGTTCGCCGTGAGCTGCGGTGTCTGGCTGCTGATGGCACTGGTATTGGTGATCTGGTGCGTGTCGGGGCGCGTCGGCCATCCGCTGGAAGCCTGGATCATGCTGATTCTCCTGCTTCCTTCGGTGTGCATCAGCTACGTGACCTCGGTGCTCACTGCCGAGGAGCGCTCCGATCTCAGCGTCGGGTTTGATGTGGCCCAGCGGTGGGGCGAGGTGGTCGCCATCCTCGGCATCGTGTATTTCGTGTCGCGGTCCGCGACCGGCGTATACGCCGCACGGCTGATCGCGGCCATGCTCATCGCTGTCATTGGCGCGGTGTGGGTATTGCGGCACCTGCCCATGCGCTGGCGCGACCGCGACGTCAAGTACTGGCTGGAAGGCCTGCATTACGGCATTCCGTCCGGCGCCAGCGAACTCTCCATCATCGTGCTCGGATTCGTTGATCGCCTGATGCTGAAGCAGCAGCTGCATGACTTTGTTCCGGTCGGGATCTACACGATCGGCTATGGCCTCGCACTCAAGATCAACACCATGCTGCACGCCGCGCTTACGGTGGCCTACAACCAGGTCAGCATACGCGTTTACGAAACCGAGGGGACCGGCGCGGTAGTGCAAACCAAGCGGCGCGTGCTGAACGTGCTGGTCTACGTGGTGACAGCATTAATCGTCGGCACGTTGGCAGTCGGACCCGATCTCCTGCTGGTGCTGGCCGGGCGTGACAAGGCCAGCTCGGTGCCTGTGTTCGTATGGGTGACGGTGACTTACGTGTTCAGCGGCTTGCTCGGGCTTTGCGCATCGGGGCTCACCCTGCATAAGCGCTCCGGCACCATCTTCATACTCACGGCGTTTGCCGCGGTCGTGAACATCATTCTTAACTATTTCTGGATCGGCAGGTACGGATACATGGGCGCCGTGTATGCGACTGCGGCGAGTTTGATTTCCCTGAATGTGTTGCAATTCCTGTTCTGCCCGCGGGAGTTGCGTTCGCTGCCTGGTAATCGCGCGCTGCTGATTGCGGGTGGGTTTGGGTTGCTGACATGGCTGGTCGCACGCTTTACCGGCGTGTTCGGGTTGCACTCGCACCTGCTCCGGCTTGTCGCGATGAGCGCATGGATGGGCATTGCGTTCGTGCTGCCGGTTTTGCTGCTGGATCACGCCCTGCGCGATACCCTCTACGCATACTGGAAGAAGCGCAGGGCAGGGCAATTGTGATGTTCTTTTCGGCGTCGCCGGAATGAGGACCCCGGATTTCGTGCTTTCACCCTTGTCCTGGGCACTGCTGATGGCGGTGGTTCTGGCACTTGCTTGGCGTCGTCTGCCGCGTGCTTTGCGGTGGGCAGGCCTCGCCATCGAAGTGCTGCTGGTGTTCTCGATGACACCGCTCGGCGCGAACGCACTGGTTCGAATGATCGAGTCGCGTGTGCCGCCGCCCACAGCTTGCAAGGCGCCTCTACCCACGACGATCGTGGTCTTGTCCGGGGGCACGGAATATTTGCCGCATGCAGCCGAGGATTTTGCGGCACTTAGCCGTCCCAGTCTGCAGCGCCTGTTGGCGGGGCTGGAGCTTTGGCGGCGGACACCCGGTGCGCGCCTGGTGATTGCAGGGGGCGGGCGGCGCATTCCCGAGGCAGTGATAATGGCGGCACTGGCGGAACGGCTGGGCGTTCCGGATTCGGCGATCGAGACCGAAACCAAGTCGCACACGACCTGGGAGAATGCCCGCAATGTTGCCGCACTTTCGCCGGTCGTTCCGAAGCGGATTTGGCTGGTGAGTTCGGCATTGCACCTGCCACGCGCGCTTGGTGCGTTTCGCGCGTGGGGATTCGAGCCCTGTGCATGGCCGAGTGGGTCGATGTACGTTCCATTGGGCGTTGATCCCGGTTACTTCGTGCCGCAGAGTTCGTCCCTGGCCAAGGCCGAATTGGCGACACATGAGCTCCTGGGCAGCGTGGTCTACGCGGGACTCGAGTGGAAACTGCGCCGGAGCGAGATGCGCGCGCAGCGCGCGGCAACGAACACGGCTTCCGGACAGTGAATCCGCACACCGCCGGACGGTTCAGCGCAAGGGGCTGATCGTCCCAGCCGGCTGCCATGCTGCCGTCAGCATTGTGCAGAGCGCGCGCGCAACAGTGCTTCGCGCAATCGTTCGCGCAACTCGGGTTGTTCGATCAAATGGTCGTGGTCGCCCGGCAATTCGACCACCTCGCAGCCGCCGATGTGGTTCGTCCAGCCGAGTGCGTGGGCATCTTGCATGCTGCGGGGTGCATCGGAGGCGCGGAACAGCATCACGCAGCCTGCGTAGGGCCGGGGATGGTAAGCGTGCAATGCCCGGTAATGGGCGCGCTCGATCTCTCGATAACGCAGCGCATGCGGCAACGGTTTGCCGGCCGCGCGCAACCGGCGCACACGTGTGGCGTCAACGGGACGCCGTGTGCGTTCGAAGAGGGCGGTCGCGATGCGTGCAGGCGAGAGGCGGATTGGCGCACCCGGATCGGCACGATAGTCCGGACCGTACGTATCGATCATCGCCAACAGGCCGATGCGCTCTCCCTGCGAATGCATTTGCAATGCGATCTCGTAGGCGACCATGCCGCCCATCGAGCCACCGGCCAGGAAGTATGGTCCGCGGGGTTGCAACCTGCGGATTTCACGCAGGTAGCGTTGCGCCATGGCTGGCAGCGAGTCGAGAGGCGGTGTGATTCCGTCGAGTCCGAGTGCCTGCAACGCGTACACCGGCTGGTCATCACCCAAGCCGCGACCCAGCGCAACGTAGTTCAGTACATTGCCGCCGATCGCATGAAAAAAGAACAGCGGGGGCCGTGTGCCGTGCGGCTGGATCGGTACGAGCGGCGCCCAATGGTCCGCCAGGGTGTCATTGGTTCCGGCGGGCGCGGGTCCACGAGGTTCGAGCGCGCCCGCAGCACGAAACGCGGCCGCCTGGGCGGCGATGGTTGGCGCAGTAAGCAGCGTGGCCAGCGGCAAGCTGATGCCGGTCACGGCTTGCATGCGCTCGAACACCCGTACCGCAAGCAGTGAATCACCACCAAGGTCGAAGAAATCGTCGTGTAGAGTGACGGTGCCGACCTTGAGCAGTTCGCGCCAGATGGTTGCCAGCGCCGATTCCAGTCGATCGGGTTCGGCATCGTGCAAGCCGGATTCCGCTGCGCTCAAAAGCTTCGGAAGCGGCAGAGCCTTGCGATCCACCTTGCCGTTCGGCGTGCGTGGCAGCGCGTCGAGGACGTCGATGTGCTGGGGCCACATGAATGCGGGAAGCCGGCGGTGCAGCGACGCGCGCAGCCGCGGCACGAGGCCGGGATCGGAATCGACAACGATGTAAAGCATCAGCCGTTTGTCGCCGTCGGCGACCTCGCGGGCCACTGCGACCGCCTGTCGCACGCCATGCTCGGCGAGCGCCGCGGCCTCGATCTCGGCCGGCTCTATCCGGTAACCACGCAGCGAAATCTGATCGTCGGCCCTGCCATGGAAGTGCAGGACGCCATCCTGCAGGCTGCCGAGATCGCCGGTGCGGTACATCCGCGAGCCGTCGCCGGCAAACGGATCGGGCAGGAACCGCTCGGCGGTTTTCCGGGGGTCATTCAGATAGCCGCCGGCGACGCCCGCGCCGCCAATCCAGATTTCGCCGATTTCTCCTTCGGGGGCGACCTGCATGGCGTCGTCGAGGATGTGGATGGTCGTATTCGCAATGGGTTTGCCGAGCGGCACGGCTCCTGCACCGTGACCCACACGGTGGAGCGTGGACCACACCGTGGTCTCGGTAGGTCCGTACATGTTCCACAGCTCACTGCAGCGCGGCAACATGGTTTCGGCGATGTCGCGCGGCATTGCTTCGCCACCGATCAGCAGTTTCATGCCGGCTACTTCATGGCTGCGGCCGCTGCTGAGCAGCAGCCGCAGCAGCGTGGGCGTGGTCTGCAGGACTGTCACGGCGTGTTCGCGCAGCACCGCTGCGAAACCCGCCGGGTCGGCCTGTTCGTTCTCCCTGGCGATCACGACGCGAGCACCCACCAGCAGGGGCAGGTATAGCTCGAGCGCAGCGATGTCGAATGAGAGGGTGGTCGCAGCGCACAACACGTCGCGCTCGGTGATCCCGGGCTCCCGGCGCATGCTGGTGAGGATATTGACATGATTGCGCTGCAGGATTCGTACACCCTTGGGTTGCCCCGTCGATCCGGATGTATAGAGCACGTAGGCGAGATCATCGCCACCGAGATCGGGTAGCTCGACTCGCGTCGCGGGTTCGGAATCGAAGTTTTCCAGTTCGAGAAGACTTCTGTTCTCGGCCAGGACTTTCGGTGTTTCCGATGCCCGCCATGCCAGCACGTGCCGGATGCTCGATTGATCCGCCATGAACTGCAGGCGTTCGGCGGGAAATGCGGGATCCAGCGCAACGTATGCGGCGCCCGCGCGCATCACTCCGAGCACGGCGGCCAGCATGTCAGGCCGGCGCGGGACGCAGACACCGATGAGTTCGCCGCGCTCGACACCCCGCCCCAACAGGGCATGCGCGATGGCATCGGCCTTCGCGAGCAACTCGCGGTAGGTCCATGCATCGCCGCCGCGCCACTCCACCGCGATTCGCTCCGGCGTACGCGCCGCCTGCGCCGCGAACATGTACGTGACGGTGCGCGGAAACTCGGGGACAAGCGTGGGGGCCCGCCCGGCGCTGTCGTCGGACATCTCCGATGTATTCGCCGGGTTATCGTGCGGGGGTGGTTGGCTGCAGGGCTCGGTCATTTTGCTCCGGACAGATGCAAATTCCGTTCCTGCCATGGGCGCGTGCCTGGCGGGATTTCCGTGCTCGCGTGGCGCTGATGGTAACGGCAGGCTGGCAAAATGTGGGGTGCGGAAGTCGCGGCTAGAATCGTTGGATCGGAACCCAGCCTTCGGTTTCCGGATACTGACAGGGAACCCTTGACGCAATGGCTGAGGCAATACGGCCTGGCATCGCCACGCATTTCTTGCGTTATTCGCTGGGCAGTGTGCTGGTCATGCTGGCCGGCGTGGTGTCGTTCCCGGTGATGGCGCGATTGCTGGACTACACCCAATACGGCCTGCTCGGAATTTTCGACAGCGTCGTGCTGGTACTCGCCGCCGTTTTCAAGTTCGGCGGACAGCATGCGGCCTTGCGCTTTTATCCGCACCGGGGCGGCGCAGGCGCGCTGGCCGGGTACGGCGCCAACCAGATCCTGATTCCGTTCCTGGGAAGCTGCGCGCTTTGGGCGATAGCGATGGTCGTATTCGCCACCGCGCCGCAACTGGCGCGCTATGCGCATGGCGCCGCCGGCTGGCTGGCGCTGACGTCGTTATTAC
>JAZKBD010000009.1:36284-45227 GCA_040388785.1 Pseudomonadota bacterium | reverse complement strand
TTGCGGCGCTTGGCGTGGGAGATCCGCCAAAGGTCGGCAGCGCTGATGATGGCGCAGGAACGCTCCGGGCTGAACGTGCTGGTGAACGCCGGCAGTCGCTGGTTGAACGTGGTGGCCGTACTGGGCATCGTGTATTTCGTCAGTCGCACGGCCTCGGGCGTCTATGCCGGGAGATTGACCGTCGAACTCCTCGTGGCAATCACCCTTGCTGCATGGGTCTGGCGGCAAAAAGTCCCGATGCACTGGCGCGATCGCGATTGGGTTCAGGTCTTCGCGGGCGTCCGCTACGGCGTGCCGCTGATGGCCAACGAAATCGCGGTGATCCTGTTGATCACGGTGGACAGGCTGATGCTGCAAGGCCTCACCGGCTCGACCGATGCCGTCGGTGTCTACAGCGTGGGCGCGAGTCTCGCCCTGCAGGTCAGCGTGATGCTGCATGCGGCACTGAACATCAGCTATTTCCAGGTCAGCGTCCGCCAGTTCGAAACCGAAGGCGCAGAGGCGGTGGTGCGCACGAAACGTCGCGTCCTGAACGTGCTGATCTATGTAGTGGTGGCCGCCATGGCGGGACTGCTGGCGGTGGGACGCGATGCGTTCCTTTTGTTGACCGGCCCCAGCAAGGCCGAATCGGTGCCGGTTTTCGTGACCCTGTGCCTGATGTTCGTCGCCGGCGGGCTGGTCGACCTCTGCGCATCCGGGCTGCAGTTGTACAAGCGGTCGATGACGATCCTCACGTTGAGTTCGCTGGCCGCGGTCGTCAACGTCTTGTTGAATGTGCTGCTGATTCCGCGTTTTGGCGTGATGGGCGCGGTCTACGCGACGCTGGGAAGTGCCGCGACGTTCGGGGCCGGCAGCTGGATCGCGTGCCCACGCGACCTTTTCGCGCTGCCCAACACGCAGACGACGGTGCTTGCGCTGGGGCTGGGCGCACTGGTGTTGTGGGTCGCCTGGATGACGCAACTGTTCGGTCTCGCATCGCATCACGCGCGTCTGGCGGCCATGGCTTCGCTCGAAGCGGTGTTGTTCGCGGGGCCCGCGCTGATGCTCGATCACAATCTGCGGAACGCCTTGCTGGAACAGTGGCAGCGCTGGCGGCGCAGCAGATCGGACTGACCTGCCTCAGATCAACAGGCGTTCGTAGGCCGGCAGCATGGCGCGGCCGATCGCGGTCCAGCCGTAGCGGAGTTCGGCCACCTTGCGTGCGGCGGCGCCCAGTCTCTCGATTTCTTCGGGTCGCTTCATCAATCGCACGACGGCGCGTGCAAAGCCGTCGGCATCGTCGGCGAACAGCGCGTCGCGGCCGGGTTCGAGTTCGATGCCCTCGGCGCCCACGCGGGTCGTGACGATCGCCTTGCCCAGCGCCATCGCTTCCAGCACCTTGAGGCGCGTGCCGCTGCCGGCGCGCAGGGGAACCACGTACACGGCGGATTCGAGTACCGGTTTGCGCACGTCTTCGACGAAGCCGGCAAGCTCAACGTGATCGCGGATCGCATCGGGGATGGCCAGATCGCCGGGCTTGCCAACGATCACGATGCCCGCGCCGGTTCGTGCGGGCAGAATGCGCGGAAGGATTTCCGCAAGGAACCATTCAATGCCTTCGCGATTCGGAAACCATCCCATCTGGCCGACGAACACCATGCGGTTCGGCTTGGTCGGTGCGCCGTGCGGCCGGTTGTAATCCAGGTCGACACCATTGGGCACGACCTCGACCGGTGTTTCCGGCGCCATTTGCCGCAATTGCGTGGCGTCGTCTTCGGAACAGGCCAGGACCGTGGATGCGCGCCGGCACGCATCGCGCTCGAACGCACGCAGCTTCGACAGCTGATTGCGCAGAAAACTTCGTGCAACCAAACGCCGTTCGACCCTGCAGCGTGCAGCCAGCAGGGTGTGCTCGACGTTGTGGGCGTTGAGCACGATCGGAACGCGCGGATCGATTTCGGCGGCGAGAGCCATCAACGGCAACATGTCGACATGCACGAGATCGAATTGGCCGGCGAGGTCAGCGACGCGCCGGCGCAGCGCGGCGAATGAATATTTGGCGGCCACGAACGGCGTGTGGGTGACGATGCCACGCACGAGCGCAGAGGCCAGTGCAGCGCGCGAATGTTCCGCCGGGATCGGCAACGCCTCGAAGCTGGCCAACTTGTCGCGCAGCGATGAGCCGTTGCCCGGATCATCGTCGGTTCGCAGGCAACTCAGCAGGTGCACCTCGTGGTGCGACGCCAGCGCATCCAGCACGTGATACGAACGCAATTGATGGCCTTCCCTGGGCGGCCATGGCACGCGGCTGGTCAAGGCGAGAACGCGCGCCATCAGTGTTTTTTCCACAGCGATCGCGAACCGCGCAAGCAGGCGGGCAGCGACAGCAGCGCGGCGGTATTCAACATTGCGAACGTCCCCGCGGTGCCGGCCAAGGGAATGCGGGCGGTCATGCGCGGGCTGAAGATGGCGGCCGCGGCGACAAGGTAGGCCAGCAACTGCAACACGAACGCCAGGATGTAGAACGGTCCGCCCGCGCACAGCGAAGCGACCAGCGCTGCCAGCAGGGCCCACGGTGCGAGCAGCCGCGACAGCTTGTGCGACACGAACGCAAACCACACCGGATTCGCGAAGGGATCGAGCAGGCGCGGCAGTTTTGCAACGAGCTGCCAATTGCCGGCAAGCGTGCGCAGCTTGCGCCGGAATTCTTCGGCTTCATTGCGGCTGCCGCTATCCAGCGCAACCGCTTCCCGCGCCATCCACACCCTCTTCCCCGCAAACAACGCGGCGATCGGGAGATACATGTCGTCGAGAATCAATCCGGGCGGCAGCGTCGGCGCAATTTCGCGGCGCATCGCGTGGATGGCGCCGCTGACACCATGCAACCAGCCGAGCCGCGCTTCGCTGGCGCGCAGTGCGGTTTCGATGCGCCAGTACAGCCCGATGTTGGCGGCTCGTCCGCTGTCGTCCGGCTCGATCTCGATCTCGAGCTCGCCGCTGACGGCGCCGACTTCGGGATCGGCGAAGGGCTCCGCGAGCATGCGCAATGCGCCATGGCCAAATCTCTGGCGCGCATCGGCGAACACCAGCAAATCCGTGGTCGCCGCTGCAATACCGGCATTGAGCGCGGCGGCCTTGCCGGCATTGCAATCGAGGCGCAGAACGCGCACGCGTGGATCGCCGATATCCGCGGCGCCGGCGGTGCCATCGTCGCTGCCGTCATCCACGACGATGATGCGCAGGTTTTCCGGCGGATAGTCCTGCTCGAGTATGTCGCGCACGCGCACCGCGATGCACGGCGCTTCGTTGTGCGCAGCCACGATGACGGTCAGCGGCGGCGTCAGCGGCTCGCACGCCGGATCGCTCCCCAGCAGGCGTGCAAGCCCGATCGCCAGCAAGGGATAACCGGCGTAGGCGTAGGCCACGATCGCCAATGCGATCCAGAAAAGCCAGATGCTCATCGCGCCAGCAACCGCGCGCGCAGACGTTGGTAGCGGTCATTGCCGAGCAGTTGCTTCGGTACGCGCAAGGCCCGGAACCGCGCCCGCGCATAACGGGGGCGCCAGCCCCTCCACGCAATCAGTGAGGCAAAATCGTCCAGCGGCAAGTCGCGCGTGATGGCAATGCGCTCGTAGCACTCGTGCGGGCGGCGGTCCAGATTGCGTCCCGGCATGGACCCGAGCACGTGGCGGTAGCCGATCTGCAAGGCGGTATCACGTTCGCGCCCCGCGCCGCGACCGCCAGGGAAAGCGATCGCTGTGACGGGCTGTCCGCTCGCGGCTTCGAGGCGTCGCTTGCTGTCACGCAACTCCGCATACATCGTTGCTTCGTCGAGATCCTCGAGGAAGCGGTGGCTGCGGCCGTGCGATTGCACGCCCATCCCCGCATCCGCGAGCGCTCGAATGTTCCCGACCTCGAGCATGCCGGGTTGCCCGATGAAATCGCTGGTAATGAAGAATTCCGCGACCATGCCGCGCTCGCGAAGCAGCGGCAGGGCGACGGTGAAGTTGGAAATGTCACCGTCGTCAAAGCTGATGACGACGGGCTTGCCTGCATCCGCGCTTGGGCTGTCCAGCCTCGTGCTGCGGAAACCGTTGTCCGCCAACCAATCGAGTTGCGCCGTGAAGGCATCCGGCGTGACGCTGTACACGGGGTCGAAACGGCCGGGATCTGCATCGCCGGCGTGCAGGCCGTGATACATCAATACCGGCAGGTTTGCGTCAGCCACGGCTCGCAGCCTCGTCGGCCAGCACCTGCCGAGCCTTGCGCAGCCGCGCCGGCAATGCGAACCGGGGTGGTGATGGTGCAGACGCGGCAAGTACGGGCGCCTTGGCAGCGGCACGCTCCGCCAATGAAAAATCGCGCGCTTTCAGGCACAACGCCAACAGCACCCAGTAATAGCCGATCATCACGGTATACGTGAAGCGGTCGCCCCAGATATTCGTGAGCACCAAGGCTGGCCATATGCCGCACATTCCCAGCCCCAGGCCGTAGGCGAGACTGCCAGGAACCGAGTCGCGGAAGGTACGCCAGCCCACCCGGGCCATGCTGAAGAACAACCCGATCGTGATCAGAAATCCGGGCACGCCTTTTTCCGCCAGTTCGCGAATGAAGAAGTTGTGCGTGTCCATACCGTAGGGATTGGCGTCCGCAAAGGTGCCAAGGCCTATGCCGGCCAAGGGATGATGGGTAAATTCCTGCCAGGCGATGCTCCAGAACACGTAGCGCATGTCGGTGCTTTCATCCGCCGCGCTGGCTTCGACGTGGGTGTCGTTGAAGCGCTCCGTCACCGAATGCGGCAACAGGGGAGGCACGATCATCAGCGCAAGCAGCACCGGAACGGCCAGTTTGAGTCGGCCGCGCCACAGCAGCAGGATCACGCCGGCACCCAGCAGGATCGTCCAGTAACTCGTCCGCGAGTAAGCCCACAGCACGCACAGCACCATGATCGTGATGCCCACCACCAGCAGAGCGCGCCAAACTTTCGATAGCCTGGTGGCGATCAGGATGGCGAACAGGGCCAGTGCCATGGTGACGCAGAACGAAGCGAACTCGTTGGCCCCGAGCAGCGTGAAAGTGCCGTTGATGCGCAGGTCGTCTCGAAAGCTGTACCCCGCCACTGATGCGTGTTGTGACCAGGTGACGCGCAGGATGTAAGGCAATGGCAGGATCATGGCCAACAGCGTGCGCTTCAGCGTGCTCCAGTCGGTGACGCTCATTTCCACCACGAACAGCAGCAGCACGCCAATGGTGGAATCCTTCAGGACGTTGATGCGCGAGATTGAGTCTGGCGCGGGAACCATCGAAAAGCCGATCGCCAGCGAGACGCAGCAATAGCCGAGGTAGAGCCACACCCATTTGTGCAGGCCGCTCCACCTGGCCAAATGTCCGTGAGCCTTCCAGGCGCCGATTAGCGCAAGCAGGAAACCGACATTGAGAAAGTTGAGGCCGCCGGGAAGTTTGGGGATATAGCCGACCTGCAGGTTCTGCAGCGGCAGCAGGAACAGGAACAGGTACAAGAACCAGTTGTGCCGGGCGGCGGGCAAAACACCGGCATGCGCGATAGCGGCGGTCGATGGTATCGCGTGTTGCGGTGGCTCAGGCAGCACGGTAGGCATGGCCATTTCCCAACCTTCTGTACACGTCAGCGTACTCATGCGCCATTCTCACGACAGAATAGCGAGCTTCCACGCGGCGGCGCAGGGCGCCCGTCGGTTGGCAGGCGGCTAGCGCCTGCCTTCGCATCGCCTCGGCCAGTGCCGGGACATTCCCGGGAGGCACGACAGCGGCTGGCAACTCTTCCAGCACCGTCGCGATCTGGCCCACCCTGGTCGCAATGACCGCCCGTTCGCATGCCATGGCTTCCAGCAGTGCCAGCGGCAGGCCTTCCGTCAAGGAGGGAAGCACGAAGCAATCAAAAAGCGGATAGATCCGTTCGGGATCGCTGCGTGCGCCCAGCAACCGCACGCGGCCGGCTGTACCGGATTGTTGCGCGCGCAATTCAAACACTTCCCGCAAGGAGCCATCGCCCACAAGCACCAGCCATGCGTTCGGGACATCCTGCGAGACCTGCGCGAAAGCATCGAGAAGACCCAGGGGATTTTTTTCGGGGCTGAGCCGCATCACGCCACCGAACACGAACGCGTCGTGCGGGATGGCAAGTTCCTCACGGGACAAGGCGGCGCCGTCCGGCCGGAAACGGGCCGTGTCGATGCCATTCTCGACCAGCGTGATCCGTTCGGCCGGAATGCCCGCCGCGTGGAGCGGCGGGCGCATGGATTCCGAAACGATGCAGACGCCCTGCAGGCGCCGCAGCATCCGCAGCTCGAGCAGCCTGTAGAGCCACAGCGCGCGTGTGTTGGTGACCCAGCCGTGCAGCGTGGAAACGATCGGAACGCCTGGCACCGCGCGCCGGGCACGTAGCGCATAAAACGCGCTCTTGTAGCCGTGCACGTGCAAAACCGTGTGCGGGTGCTGCCGCAATTGCGTTCGTAGCGCCCGCGTTGTGGCGTGGTCGAGCCGTCCCGAGCAAGGGATGCGAACGGCGGAAATGCCGATCGACCGGGCATGCTCATACAGGAGCTGCTCGCTCAAATGCGGATTGTCGATGCAGGCCAGGGTGCTGTCTACGCCAAGCGCCGCCAGAGCCGGGATCAGGCCGAGCACGGCATGTTCGGCGCCATACACACCCGCGCTGGAGAAGACGTGCAGGATGTGCGGTTCAGCGCGCATGGACGAGTTCGCGATAGAGCGACGCGTAGGCTTGTGTCATGCTGTCCAATGAATGATTGCGCACGACGCGTGACCGCGCGGCCGTGCTCATCCGCTCGCGCAGGTCTGGGTTGTGCAGCAGCGCCCGGACGGCTCCGGCCATCGCGTCGGGATCGCGCGCTGGCACCAACACGCCGCAATCATCATCGACCACATCCGGGTTGCCGCCGACCCGGGTGGTGATGACCGGCAAACCGCAAGCTTGCGCCTCGAGGATGGCGTTGGAAAGTCCTTCCGTGTCGGAGGCGAGCACGAACACATCCAGCGCGGGCAACAACGCATCCACGTCCTTGCGCGAGCCGAGCAAATGCACGCGATCGCCGATGCGGAAATCATGCAGTCCGGTTTCGATGGCGCCACGCAGCGGGCCATCACCGATCAGCAGCAGATGCGCCTGCGGGAACTCGGCGTGGATCTGCGCGAAAGCCTCGACCAGATCGTGGTGACGCTTGACCGCAAACAGATCTGCGACACAGCCGATCAGCAACGCGTCGGGGGCGAAATCGAATTGTGTGCGCAAGCGTCGATACGCCATTGCATCCGGCCTGAAACGCGCCGTATCGACACCATTGGAAATGCACAGCATGCGGCGGCGCGGCGCGTGTTCCGATGAAGCAACCGCGTCGAGGACGGCCGGAGAAGGCGCGAGAATCCGGTCGTAGCGATGGTTGAGCCAGCGCGATGCGAAACGCAATTTGGCGCTCTTCAAGAAACCGGTGTCGCGGCGGTTGGATATCCGGATCGCGTTGAGCGGCCCACGCGGCAGCAGGGCGTTGATGAAGTCCGCGTTTTCATGCTGCGACTGGATGACGTGGAATCCTTCCCCAAGCACCCGGCGCCGCAGCGTGCGATAGGCGTGCATGCCCGATTTTCCGTACACGGCGCGGCACGGCAGGTATTCGAGATTGATTTGTGAGGTTATCGCGGACTCGTGTACCCGTGACTCGGGTGATGGCTCGTCGCACAGTTGCACCACGCTTATTGCAAAGTGCGCCTGCGGAAGCCCATTCACCAGGTTGCGAAGGAACCGCTCGCTGCCGCCGGAAACCGTTATCGGGCTGTCGGTGAGGAAGAGCAACCGCATGGGCTGCGGCGAAGTAGGTTCGTGCATGTCCACGACTGCATCAGCGGCGGTAGTACAGGAACGCGAACACCTCGTTCTCGGTATAGCTGTTCCCGGGGACGGTGGAACGGCGCTGGTCGTGACTGAACGCGACGCTCCAGGTCCAGTGCTGCGTGAGCTCGCGCGACAAATCGACAGTGGCCGTGTTGTCCCGGTCGGTGCTGTGGTCAACCAAGTACTCGCCACTCCTGTGGCCGAGCGTCACGCCGAGCGTCATCAGGGGAGATAGCTGACAACTCGCTCCCGCGATGACTCCATAGTCATTGCGCGACAGGTCGTCGCCGTTGATCTGCCGCAAGCGCGCGTAGTAGGGCGCAAGGGTGAAACCGAAACGCCCTTCCTTGTACACGTAGTCCAGGCTGACGTTGCGATTGCGGAATACGGCTGGCGAAATAGCCGTGCGTCCGATCGCGAATGCTGGGCTCGTGAGTTGGGCCGTAGCCACGTTCGGCGCCTGGGCCAGATCGGAGGTAGCGTCCGTGAGCTGGTCGGATCCGGCGAACTGCAGGGTGTTGCGCGGATCAATGCGCCACGAAAGGGAGGCGTTCACGAGCGCGCCTGAGTGGCCGCCGACGCCCCTCGTGAAATCGATGCGGCTGCCGCCGAGGGAGAAGTCCACGTCGAGCTTCGGCAGATTGCTGAAATAACGCGCGTACAGGTTGTACTTCGTATAGCCGTCGGTGGTGGTTGCCTGGGCGTCACCGAAATGCACGCCCTCGGTTTCGGCGTTGAACGAGAGGTGATCGGACGCATTGAGATCGTGCAGGAGCCTGAGTGCTCCCATGCCGCGTTGCGATTCGAAGTCCTTGGTCTTGGAGGCCGTGGTGTTGATGTAGCGCAAATCCGCCTGCCCGGTCCAGCCGCTCTGCGCGCCGAGAAGAAAAGACAGGCTCGGGCCCGCAACGAAGACGTTGACCTGCTGCTGGTTGGCGGGTGAATTGGCAGCCCGGATGCTGACGGGCTCGACGCTGCTGTAATCCTGCGCGACGAAGTTCAGGCGCTGGGGTGAAATCGTCCAGTTCAACACCCCCGTCAGCTGACCCCGGAACTCGTTGCCGAAATAACCTTCC
>JAZKBD010000009.1:19238-36274 GCA_040388785.1 Pseudomonadota bacterium | reverse complement strand
TTCCAGATAATCCACATACTGGACTGCGCCGACCGCTTCGGCCTGCAATGTCGATCCCTGCTTGTTGAACGTGAAATTGAGCGTGGGCTGCAGGATGTTCTGGCTGGTGGTGTCGGTGGCGGCGCGGTTGATGTTGTCGGTATGCCCTGCGCCCAGACCGATGGCCCAGTCCAACAGCGGGGGGGCTTCCGTGGGGGCAGGGGGCGTCGACGCTTGTGCGTCAAGCGACGTGGCGGCGGTTTGCGCCAGAGCATTGCCGCAGATCATGCCGCCCAATGCCAGAGCGATCGCGGTCGCGAGCTTGCCGTGTTTCCGCATGATCTCCCCCGTTGGTAGGGTTCAGGGCAATTCGTTGAACACCAGCCCGGCCAACTTGGCCGGGTCGAAGCCTGCGACGGCCTGGTTGACCGCTGCGGCGCTGTCGCGGCCGTAACCCACCACCACGACGATGAAGTCCGCGAGGTCCGACAGGATGCGGGCATCCGGCGCGCCCTTGATCGGAGGTCCGTCGAGGAACAGGTAGCGATCGGGATAGCGGCAACGCAGCGAATCGATGACCGCGCGCATGCGGAACGAGGACAGGTATTCCTCCTGAATCTCGGCCGGTTGTCCCGCCGGGATCACCCGCAGGCGCGGCACGCCGGTGTGGTGCAGGATCGGTTCGATGCCGAGGGAAGGATCTTCGAGATAATCGATCAAGCCATGCTGGCCCGCGTCGATGCCGAAGGCCTTGTGCTGGCACGGGTGGCGCAGGTCGCAGTCGATCAGCAGCGAGGTCTTGGCCGGATCGAAAGCGAACGACAAGGCGAGATTGCGCGCGACGAAGCTGCCGCCCGAGCCCGCGCTCATCGGCACCACCAGCGTGGTGAAGTTCTGGCCGTCGCTGAGTTCCAGCAGGCGCGTGCGGATTTCGCGAAACGCGTCGGTCATGCCGGATTCCGCGTACTCGCGGTGGATCAGGCGTTTGGCTTCCAGCTGCGCCGGCGCCAGCGACTGGGCGTCGCTCATCAGCGCGATCGAGCGCGTGCCCATCGCGCGGCGCTGCAGCGGATCGATAGGCGTCGGTGCAGAGTCGTCGTGCACGGCGGATTCCTGTTCGACCTTGTTCATACGTGCCTCGCAACGCGGATCAGGTAAAGCGCCACGTAGGCGACCAGCACGAGGATCACGATGCCGATCCACTGCACGTTGTGCTTGCGGTCGAGCGTGTCATCGTGCGGGCCGCGGTAGTACGGCACGCTTGCGAAGACGGGCAATCCGGTCGCACGTGCGAGTGCATCCGCCGAGCGTGCGCGCGGGTCGAAGCGTGCGATCAGGAACAACAGCCCCAGCGGTACGCACAGCCCCAGTACGATGCCGGCTGCCGCGAAGTGCATCAGCCGCAGGCCCACCGGCATCAGCGGCATGCGCGCCGGATCCTGGATCTTGAATGTGAGCCCGCGCCTGTCCTTGTCGAGGTCCATCGAGATGCGCGCCTGCTCGCGACGCTTCAGCAGATCCTGGTAGGTCGTGCTGACCGCGTTGAAGTTGTTGGTGAGCTTGGTCAGCTCGTTGGAGGACTCCGCGATCTTCTGGCTGCGCGCCAGTTCGATGGCCAGTTGTTGCTGGCTTGCGGTCTCGGTGGCATGTGCGGCGGCGAGCTGGCCGCGGATCTGCGCGAGCTGGGTCTGCAGGTTCGAATACACCGGGTTGTAGGTGACTTGGCTGTCGATCGCGGTGCCGATGGAAGCGGCGGTTTTCTTCTGCGTCTGCGCGGCGGTCAGCTGTTGCTGCAGATCCTCAATCTGGTGGCGTGTGCGCACCACGTCGGGGTAACTGTCGGTGTAGGTCAGCAGCAATTGGCTGAGATGCGATTGCAGCTGCGCGATCTGCGCGCGATAGACATCCTCGCGGGTCTGCACGGTCGAAATCTGCGACTGTCCGTTCAGCGAGCCACCCATCGCGGCGGCTTGCGAGCCGAATTGCGCGGCCTGGACCTTGGCGTTTTCGATCTGGTTGCGCAGGGCGGAAATGCGCGCGTTGGTGTCGGCGATGCTGCCGGGGGATGCATCGGGATGGCTCGCGATGTATTGCTGCAGCGCATCGGACGCGGCCACCACTTTCTGGTGGTATTCCTCGACCTGGCTGTTCATGAAATCGTAGGCGCTGGCACTTTCGGCTTCCTTCGAAGCGAGGCTCTTGGCGATGAACAGCTGCGCCATGTCGCGAGTCAGCACGTAGGCGCGGCGCGGGTCGGAGTCGTTGTAGCTGATGTTGAGCAGCAGTTCGCTTTTCGAGCTGCTGATGTCGGTATGGCCCTTGATGCGATCAACCAACTGGTCGCGGTCGATCGGCGACAGCGTGGCCGGGTCCCAGCCGCCGTCAGCCAGCAACCGGTCCAGCGAATCCTGGCTGAAGATGAGCTCGCGCGCGATATCGGCGCGGCTGGCGGCCTCGGTGGTCGCCGCGATGCCTTCGGTGAGCGGCTTGATGACATTGTTCTGCTGCACCAGGATCGTGGTTTCGGCCACGAACTTCTTGGGCCAGAACGTTCCGATCACCAGCGCGAGCAGGGCGATGACCGCAAAGATGATCGCCAGCATCACCCGACGGCGGCGCGCTTCCTTGATCATCGTTTCGGCCAGCGTCGCGACGTTGAACGGGACGCTGGCGGGTAGCGACGGCGGTGCCGCCGCGATCAGTTCGTTGCCCATGGCCTCGTTCCCGGATCCGTCAGAAGCTGCGCGTCGGGACCGTGATCACGTCACCCGGCTGCAGCGGGTAGTTGGTGGCCAAGTCGCCCGATTGCAGGATCTTGTCCAGCCGTACCCGGTAGGCCTTGGTGCCATCGCCGGCCTTGCGGTACAGCACGGTGTCGTCGGCAGCGGCATACACGTTCACGCCACCCGCGGCGAGGATCGCGTCGAGCACGGTCATGCCCTGATGGTACGGTGCCGATACCGGATGCTGGACCGCGCCGGTCACGCTGACGCGGGTCAGGTATTCGTGGCTGCGCAGCTGGGTGACGATCACCGCCACCTGCGGGTCGCGCACGTAGGCCTTCAGCTTTTCCTGGATTTCGTTCGAAACCTGGGTGGGCGTCTGGCCGCCAGCCTCCACGTCGCCGATCAGCGGCACGGTGATCTTGCCGTCGGGACGAACCGGCACGCTGACGCTCAGCTCGGGGTTCTGCCAGACCGTCACCTGCAACTGGTCGTCCACGCCGATGTGGTAATTCGCGACGGCTTCGGGATGGGCCGTGACCGGCGGCGCCTCGTTGGAGGCCGGCATGGTCGTGCAGGCGGCCAACAGCAGCAGGCACGCCAGACTGCAAAGGCGGACAAGGGTTTTCATTGCTTGAGCCCCTAGAAGATGTGGTCAGGATGGCGCACAGGAAAACGTGAAACGTATCACGGTTTCCTGTGGAAAGCATCAAGCAAGTTGTATGCCAGTAACGCCCATCAGACCCGCCTCAAACCCCGTAGTAGCGCCGATACCAGTCGACGAAACGGCGCACGCCTTCTTCCACCGGCGTGTCGGGACGGTAGCCGGTATCGGCCATCAATTCCGTGACCTCGGCGCTGGTATCGGGCACGTCGCCCGGCTGCAGCGGCAGCAGGTTTTGCTCGGCCTTGCGGCCCAGGCAGTCTTCCAGCACCTCGATGTAGTGCGAAAGCTGGACGGGGTGGCTGTTGCCGATGTTGTACACCCGGTAAGGCGCCGACGAGGTCGCCGAGTTGGGGTGCAGCGGGTCGTAGGCCGGGTCGGGGCCGGGCACGTGATCGAGGGTGCGGACCACGCCTTCCACGATGTCGTCGATGTAGGTGAAGTCGCGGGTGTGGTGGCCGTGGTTGAACACGTCGATCGGCTCGCCCGCCAGGATTTTCCGCGTGAACAGGAACAGCGCCATGTCCGGCCGACCCCACGGGCCGTACACCGTGAAGAAGCGCAGCCCCGTGGTCGGCAGGTTGTACAGATGGCTGTAGGTGTGCGCCATCAGCTCGTTGGCTTTCTTGGTCGCGGCGTACAGGCTGACCGGATGGTCGACCGGATCCTGCACCGAGAACGGCAGCTTGCGATTGGCGCCATAGACCGAACTGGATGACGCGTATACCAGGTGCTCGACCTTGCCGTGCCGGCAGGCTTCCAGGATGTTGATGAAGCCGACCAGGTTCGATTCGACGTAGGCGTACGGGTTTTCGATGGAGTAGCGCACGCCGGCCTGCGCGGCCAGGTTCACCACGCGCTGCGGCCGGAAACCGTGGAAGGCCTTTTCCAGTGCCGGCCGGTCCTCGATGCTCAGCTTCGCGAACCTGAAGTTCGGGTGTGGCGTCAGCCGGTCCAGCCGCGCCTGCTTCAGGGTGACGTCGTAGTAGTCATTGAGATTGTCGACGCCCAGCACGTCGTCGCCGCGCGCCAGCAGGCGCAGGCTCAAGGCTGATCCGATGAAACCGGCGGCGCCGGTGACGAGGATGCGCATGCGGTCTCCTTACAGGCGGTCGTCCACGACTTCGCGCGGCAACACGTTCTTCACGTCGAACAGCACGCACTCGGGTTTGCCCAGCGCGCGCAGCGCCGCCGCGCCCATGTCGGTGAACTGGTGGTGCGCAACGGCCAGCACGATGGCGTCATAGGTGCCGGGACGCAGGTCGGGCGAAAGGGCGAGGCCGTATTCGTGCCTGGCCGCGTCCGGGTCGACCCACGGATCGTACACGTCGATGTCGGCGTGGCAGTCGCGCAGTTCGTCGATAATGTCGGTGACGCGGGTGTTGCGGAGATCGGGGCAGTTTTCCTTGAACGTCAGACCCAGCACCAGCACCTTCGCGCCCGCGACGTTGATGCGTTTCTTCAGCATCAGGCGGACCACGCGACCGGCCACGTGGCGACCCATGCCATCGTTGATGCGGCGCCCGGACAGGATCACTTCCGGGTGGTAGCCGATTTCCTGGGCCTTGTGGGTCAAATAGTACGGATCGACGCCGATGCAATGGCCGCCCACGAGGCCCGGCCGGAACGGCAGAAAATTCCACTTGGTGCCGGCTGCTTCCAGCACGTCCATCGTGTCGATGCCCATGCGGTGGAAGATCAGCGCCAGTTCGTTGATCAGCGCGATGTTGAGGTCGCGCTGGGTGTTCTCGATGACCTTGGCGGCCTCGGCCACCTTGATGCTGGGCGCCCTGTGCGTGCCCACGCTGACGACCTTGCGATACAAATCGTCCACGAAATCGGCGGCTTCCGGCGTGGAACCGGACGTGACCTTCTTGATGGTGTCGAGGCGATGCTGCTTGTCGCCGGGGTTGATGCGCTCGGGGCTGTAGCCGGCAAAAAAATCCTCGTTGAATTTCAGGCCCGACTCGCGCTCGATGATCGGCACGCAGACTTCCTCGGTCGCGCCCGGGTACACCGTGGATTCGAATACCACCACGCCGCCGCGGCCAATGGCCCGGCCGACGGTGCGACTCGCGGCTTCCAGCGGCGCCAGGTCCGGCCGCTTGGCGCGGTCGATCGGCGTCGGCACGGTGACGATGAAGACGTTGCAGCCGCGGAGATCTTCCGCGTCGTGGCTGAAGCCGAGTTGCGTCGCGGTTTGCAGCTCGTCCGGGGAAACCTCCAGCGTATGGTCGCGATGCTGCTGCAGCTCGCTGATGCGCGCCTTGTTGACGTCGAAGCCCAGGGTGGGCAGTTTGCGTCCGAAACCGACCGCCAGCGGCAGGCCCACGTAACCCAGCCCGATCACGGCAAGGCGGATGGCTTCGGGACGAGGCAGAGTAGCAGTGGCCATGCAGGTTCCTTCTGAGGCGTTGCGTGCCAGGCACGACTTCGAGAGCGCGTTATGCTGGCACGCGGCGCCTGAATTGCAAAGCAAGCAGGGCGATTCCGATCAGCACAATCCCGATCCATTCAGGGTTGGACGGCTGCTCGTGCAGCAGGCCCCAGGCGAACAGCACGCCGGCGACCGGCACCGCCAGGCTGGTCAGGCCCGCCACGTTGGCGGACAGGCGTTGCACCACCACCGCCCACAAAACCCAGCACACCCCCGACGACAGCAGGCCGTTGTACAACAATGCGGCGACGTAGGCGCCGGTCCAGTCCACGGATCGTTGCGGCGTGACGACGGCGACGATGACGAGACCGACGGTACCGACCAGCATCTGCCATGCCGTGAGGCGCAACGGGGTGACATCCGGATGGCGCTGGAACAGGCGTTTGGAAAGTACGGTCGCGACCGCCCACGCCAGGCCGGCAAGCAAGGCGAGGATGACGCTGCGTGGCGCCCCCAGCGGCCGCCAAGGCTCGACTACGCACACGAATCCGGCCGCCGCGATCAGGATGCACAGCCAGCGCGTCAGGCCCGGCTTTTCGTGCACCCACCACCACGCCAGCGGCACCACCCAGAACGGCATGGTGTAGGCGAGCAACGCGGTCTTGCCCGCGCCGCCCGAGACCAGCGCCCATTGCGCCAGCGCCTGGAACGCGGCGGTTTGCATCAATCCGATCGCGATGGTCGGCCACCACGGCGTCGGTTTCAGCGGATTGCGACGCAAGGCCAGCAGCGCGAACAGCACCACCGTGCCGATCACGTAACGCTGTGCGCTGAAGGTGAAGGGTCCGCTGTAACGCGTCGCGATCTTCATCACCGACCAGTTGAGACTCCACACCACAGTGAGGACCAGCAAACCGATCCATGCGGCGCGTTCGGGGGCGCGGGTGGGGGTCATGGCGCGAAGCGTCCGCTAAGGGAGGTCAAGGATAGTGCGGGGCAGACCCTGACAAGCGGGAGTCCTCCCATGCAACGCTCTGCACTGGCCGTGTTCGTGATGCTGATGCCCGTTTGCGTGCTGGCAGCCGCGGGCGGCTGGAAAGTCCAACAGCGCTATCCGCTGGGCGGTGAAGGTGGCTGGGATTACCTCGCGCTGGACCAGTCCGCGCAGCATCTTTATGTCAGCCGTTCGGACCGCGTGATCGTGCTGGATGTAGCGAGAACGCCGTCCATGGCCAAGCGCTCCGTCGTCGGCGAAATCGACGGCCTGTCCGGCGTGCACGGCATCGCGCTCGCCGATGACTTGCACAAGGGCTTCATCAGCAACGGCCGCGCCAATACCGTCACGGTGTTCGATCCCGCCATGCTGAAGGTCGAACAGACCGTCGCGGTGAACGCGCAGGATCCCGACGCCATTCTCTACGACCCGTACTCGCATCGCGTGTTCACGTTCAACGGCGACAGCAACGATGCCAGCGTGATCGATGCGAAAAGCGGCAAGCTGCTGGGCCACGTGACGCTGCCGGGCCGGCCGGAATTTGCGGTAAGCGACGGACGCGGGCACGTGTTCGACAATATCGAAAGCAGGAACGAACTGGTCGAAATCGATCCGGTCGCGATGAAAGTCATCGCGACCTGGCCGCTGAAGGATTGCGACAGTCCGTCCGGGCTGGCGATCGATGTCGCACACCATCGCCTGTTCTCGGTGTGCCAGAACCGGACCATGGCGGTGACCGACTCGACCGATGGCAGGCAGGTCGCGAGCGTGCCGATCGGCGAAGGCCCGGATGCCGCGCGTTACGACGCGCAGCGCGGACTCGTGTTCAGTTCCAACGGACACAGCGGCACCTTGACGGTGGTGCGCGAGACCACGCCGGATCGTTACGCGGTGCTGGCGAACGCGCCGACGCAGAAGAGCGCGCGCACGATGGCGCTGGATGAAGCCAGCGGACGCATCTACCTTTCTGCCGCCGAACTCGGGCCGCGGCCCGCGCCGACCGCCGCCGATCCGCATCCGCGCCCGACGATGAAGCCAGGCAGTTTCACGATCTTGGTCGTGGGGCCGGCAACGAACTGAGCCGTCGCGCTTCATCCGCCGATCACGCACGCGCCCCTGTAATGGAGCGCATGGCAAGGATTCGCATCGGCATCTCGGGGTGGCGCTACCCGCCCTGGCGCGGCGTGTTCTATCCGAAGGACCTGGTGCAGCGCGACGAACTTGCTTACGCGTCGCGGCAGTTTCCCAGCATCGAATTGAACGGTTCGTTCTATTCACTGCAGCGGCCGGAAAGTTACGCACGCTGGCGCGAAGCGACGCCGCGCGGTTTCGTATTCGCGGTGAAGGCGCCGCGCTTCATCACCCACGTGCGGCGGTTGCGCGACATCGACGCGCCGCTGGCGAATTTCTTCGCGTCCGGCGTATTCGAACTGGACGACAAATTCGGGCCGGTGTTGTGGCAGTTCCCGGCCAACTTCAAGTACGACCACGACCTGTTCGCGCGCTTCTTCGAACGTCTGCCGCGCGATACCAAAGCCGCGCTGAAGCTGGCGCGCCGGCGCGATTTCCGGATGAAGGGCCGCGCGCGTCTGGCGATCGATCGCAACCGCCGGCTGCGTCATGCGATCGAGGTCCGCAATCCGGATTTTCTCGAGCCCTTCTTCGTCGAACTGCTGCGCGAGCACGACATCGCGCTGGTGGTGGCGGACACGGCCGGCAAGTGGCCCTACGTCGAGGAAGTCACTGCGAGTTTCATGTATCTGCGCCTGCACGGCGACAAGCAGCTCTACACCAGCGGTTACACCGATGCGGCGCTGGATCGCTGGGCCACGCGCATCCGCGCCTGGCATCGGGGTTCGCAGCCGCGCGATGCCGTGCGTGTGGCGGGTGCGCCGGTGCTGCCTCGCCGCAAGTCACGCGATGTGTACTGCTACTTCGACAACGATGCCAAGGTGTGCGCGCCGTTCGACGCGGCGAAACTGATCGGGAAATTGGATGCAGGTTGAACTCAGCTGCGCGGCGGACGTTCAGCCCACTTGATCACCTCGAACGGCGTTTCGCGTCCGCCATGGCGCGGCAGGAAACCTTCGGGCGCGCCCCAAGCGTGCAGCGTGATGACCTCCCAGGTTGCCGGAATGCGCCCGTCGCGGCGGCGGGCTTCATAAGCGTCCAGCATGGCCTTGAAACGCGCCTTGCCGGTGAGTGCGTGCGGGCGTTCGCGATCGGCATTGGTCGCGCCAAGGCCTTTCAGGTCCGTCAACAAACCGCGCACGTCAGCGTAATCGACGGTGATGTGGTCGGTGTCCAGCACCGGATCCTTGAGGCCCGCCGCCAGCGCCGCGTCGCCGACGTCGCGCAGGTCGAGAAAACGTCCGACGTGCGCCTGCGTTGCGTCCGCTGCGGCCCACGCTTCGCGAAGTTCCATCAAGGTGTCGGGCCCGAGACTGGACGCCACCATGAAGCCGCCGGGCTTCAGCACCCGTGCGCATTCCGCGAGCAGCGGCTGCGGTGAGTCGCACCACTGCAGGCACAGGTTGGAATAAACGACGTCCACGCTGCGGTCGGGAAACGGCAGCGCCTGTCCGTCCGCGCAAACGCGTTCGAACGGACGAAGCCATCCCCGGTGCCGGCGTGCCTCGCGCAACATCGGCAGCGAAAGATCCAGCGCGATCACCTCGGCATCGCGCCAGCGTTTCTTCAACAGCGCGGTGCCGCGTCCCGTGCCGCAACCGACATCGAGCACGCGCAGTGGTTTGCCCCCGTAGTAGCCGAGGCTTTCGAAGAGGCACGATTCGACTTCGCGTTGCAAGGCGTCGTGGCGCTCGTAGGTCGAGGCGGCGCGCGCGAAGGCACGCTGCACCTGGCGCGTATCGAGCCGTTGCTCCGTCATGCCGGCTTCATCGCGAGCAACGGCGCCAACGCGTTGACGACTTCACCGGCGTGGCCGATGAAAGGCGCGTGTCCGCCGCCGGCGATGCAGGTGAACACGCCGCCGCATTGCGTCGCGCTCCATTGCATTGCCTGCCACGGCACGAGCCGGTCGCGGCGGCCCGCGATCCATGCGCTGGCTTGCGTCAATTGCGGCAAGCGCGCGCGCGAGTCGGTGTGTTCCAGCACGTCCAGGCCTTCGGTGAGCGCGCGCACCTGCGGCCGGAATTCATTGAAGGTGTCGGCGCGCAACTTGCGCAGGTCCGCCTGCGCGCAATCGCTGCCCAGCGCCTCCAGCGCGAGGAAACGTTCCAGCGTGCCTTCGTAATCGGTTTCGAGATCGCGTCCGAAGTCCTGCAGGATTTCCGGCGACACCGCGTATTGCCACCCTTCGCCGCGCGCGAAACGCGGCGACGCGCAGACCATCGCGAGCGCCTGCACCTGCCGCGGAAAATCCAGCGCGGCCTGCAGCGCATACAAACCGCCCAGCGACCAGCCCAGCCAGATTGCCCGAGGCACGCGCGCGGCGATGGCTTTCGCGCACTCGCCGGGTTGCAATGAAACATCGCAATCGCGCGAGCGTCCGTGCCCCGGCAGGTCGACCACGTGCAGCGTGCAGCGGTCGCGCAGCGGTTCGACCAGCGGCGCGAACACGCCGCCGTGCATGGCCCAGCCGTGCAGCAGCACGAGGTGCGTGTCGCCGCGCCCTTCGGTATGGATGAAAAGTCCGGACATGAACCAGCCATTTTAGGCGATCGCGTGGCGCGGCAGTTGCGCCAGCGCATCGAGCAGCCGGTCCACGTCGCCGATTTCGTGTGCGGCCGACAAGGTGATCCGCAAACGCGCCTTGCCGTCCGGCACCGTGGGCGGACGGATCGCGGTGACGAGGAGTCCGCGTTGTTCCAGCGCATGCGAGGCGGCGACGGTGCGTTCCGCATCGCCCAGCACGATCGGCTGGATCGCGCTGCATGACGCCCCCAGCGGCAAGCCGAGTTGCCTGGCGCCCGTGCGGAACCGCGCGACCAGCGCGCGCAGCGTTTCGCGACGCCATTCCTCTTCGCGCGCGATGCGTACGGCCTCGCATGCGGCCGCGGCCAGCGCCGGCGGCATCGCGGTGGTGTAGACGAAGCTGCGCGCGAACTGCGTCAGCCCTTCGACCAGCGCGCGACTGCCGGCGACGAATGCGCCCGCGCAGCCCAAAACCTTGCCCAGCGTCGCCATCAGCACCGGTGCATCACCTTGCGACAGCCCGGCTGCGTCGACGCTGCCTGCACCTCGTGCGCCGAATACACCCAGCCCGTGCGCGTCGTCCACCATCAAGGTCGCGCCTTCGCGTTCGCAGAGTGATGCGAGTTCGCGCAGCGGCGCGATGTCACCATCCATGCTGAATACGCCGTCGGTCGCGAGCAATGCAGGCGTGCCGGGAATGTGCGCAAGCTGCCGCGCCGCCGCCTCGGCATCGTTGTGCGGATAACGCTTCAATGCCGCGCCGGCGAGTTGCGCGGCATCGAGCAGGCTGGCGTGGTTCAACTTGTCCTGCACGCACATGTCGTCGCGGGCCAGCAGCGCCTGCATCACACCGAGGTTCGCGAGCCAGCCGGAAGAAAACAGCAGCGCGCCATCACGGCCGGTCCAGTCGCAGAGTGTTTCTTCGAGCCGCGCGTGTTCGCGATGATGGCCGCACACCAGGTGCGCGGCGGTGCTGCCGACGCCGGCTTTGCTGGCGGCGTCTTGCAGCGCCTTGACGATGCGCGCGTCCTGCGCGAGACCGAGATAGTCATTGCTGCAGAAATTCAGCAACTCGCGGCCGCGGAGCGTGACGCGCACGCCGCGCGCCGCATCCAGCGTACGCACGCGACGCAACAAGCCTGCACGTTCGCGTTCGGCCTCGCGTGCGGCCAGCCTCTGCAACAGGTCGGTGCGCACGGCTCAGGCCGCGTGCGGGCAAGATTCCAGAATGTCGGCGTGCACGGTGTCGGGTTCGTGCGCGTCAACGTCGATCTGCATGGGATGCAGATCCAGCCGCCGGAACAGCGCATGGTCGTGTTCGACGTCCGGATTGCCGGTCGTCAGCAGTTTCTCGCCCATGAAAATCGAACCCGCGCCCGCGAAGAAGCACAGCGCCTGCAGCTCGTCGCTCATCTGCTGGCGTCCGGCCGACAGGCGCACGATGGACTTCGGCATCACGATGCGCGCGACGGCGATGCTGCGCACGAATTCGAACGGGTCGAGTTCGTCCGCGTTTTCCAGCGGCGTGCCGGCCACGCGCACCAGTTGATTGATCGGCACCGACTGCGGATGTTCGGGCAGGTTCGCCAAGGCCTGCAGCAATCCCGCGCGTTGCATGCGCGTTTCGCCCATGCCGACGATTCCCCCGCAGCAGGTCTTCAGGCCCGCCGCGCGGATGCCTTGCAGCGTGTCGAGGCGATCCTCGAACTCGCGGGTATGGATGATCTCGCCATAAAAATCCGGCGAGGTGTCGATGTTGTGGTTGTAGTAATCGAGGCCGGCATCTTTCAGTTGCTGCGCGTGGCCTTCGCCGAGCAGGCCCAGCGTCGCGCAGGTCTCCATGCCGAGCGCCTTCACCTCGCGGATCATCGCGGCGACTTTCGGAATGTCGCGATCCTTCGGCCCGCGCCACGCCGCACCCATGCAGAAGCGCGACGCGCCGGCGGCCTTGGCGGCGCGCGCGCGTTCCAGCACCGCCTCCACGTCCATCAGCTTCTGCGCTTCCACGCCGGTGTGGTAGCGCTGCGCCTGCGGGCAGTAGGCGCAGTCTTCGGGGCAGCCGCCGGTCTTGATCGACAGCAAGGTCGAAACCTGCACCGCGTTCGGATCGTGACGGGCCGCGTGCACCGCGTGCGCGCGCGCCAGCAATGCCATGAACGGCAGATCGAACAGCGCCTCGATTTCCGACAATGGCCAGTCGTGCCTGACCTGCCCATCGGGATGCATTCCGTCCATTGCTGCGACTCCGCATTACAGTGAACCGGAAGTTTCAGGGGCCGGGGAGATGTCTGTCAACTTGAAATCTGCGAATATGGTTGACCATGCATTGGGCGCATTGCTGGCCTCGCATTGCCTGCTGTGCGGTGCACGCGGACAAGGCGCGTTGAGTCTTTGCGCGGCGTGCGCAGCCGACATGCCGCGCAATGCGACCTGTTGTGCGCACTGTGCGTTGCCGCTGGAAACGCCATCGCCCCTGTGCGGGCGCTGCATCAGGCACGCGCCGCCGTGGGATGCCGCGTGGGTGCCGTTCCGCTACGAATGGCCGCTGGCGCAACTGGAAGCGCGTTTCAAGTTCGGCGCCGATCTCGCGGCCGGACGCACGCTGTCGTTGCTCTGGCGTGCATCGCAAGCGCCGCACGCGCTGCCCGATGCCATCGTGCCGGTGCCGCTGCATCATTCGCGGTTGCGCAAGCGCGGCTACAACCAGGCGCTGGAACTCGCGAAGCCGCTGGCGAAACACTTCGGCATTCCGTTGCTGCGTGACGGATTGCGCCGAAGCCGCGCCACCCACGCGCAAACCGAATTGACCGCGATCCAGCGCCGCCGCAACGTGCGCGGCGCGTTCGAAGCGAATTTCGATCGGGAAACGCCGCAACACGTCGCCGTTCTGGACGACGTGTTCACCACCGGCGCGACGCTGGCCGAATGCGTGCGCGTTTTGAAGCGCGTCGGCGTGCAACGGGTGGACGTGTGGGCGCTGGCGCGCGCGCCTGCACGCAGGTGAATCACTTCATCGCCAGCGCGATCACCATTCCCAGCCACACCACGCCGCCGACCCAGTTGTTGTTGCGGAAGGCGGCAAAGCAGGCGTCGCGTTGGCGCCAGCGCATGTTCCACAGTTGCCACGCGAACAGCAGCAGCGCCACGCCCAGCCCGGCGAGAAACGGCCATTCGAGCTGCGCGCGTTGCGCGACCAGCAGCAGCGTGAACAGCAGTGTCGCCATCAGGATGCCGAGGATCGGCAGGTCGGCGTCGCCGAACAGGATCGCGGTGGACTTGGCGCCGGCGCGCAAGTCGTCGTCACGATCGACCATCGCGTATTCGGTGTCGTAGATGGTCGAGAACAGCACGTTGGCGAAGAACAGCAGCCAGCACACCGGCGGCAGTCCATTCGTGATCGCCGCGAACGCCATCGGAATGCCCCAGCCGAACGCCGCGCCCAGCACCACTTGCGGCAGTTGCGTGTAGCGCTTGGAGAACGGGTACAGCGCGGCCAGTGCCGCGCCGGCGAACGAGAGATAGATCGTCAGGCGATTGGTGAAGGCCAGCACCAGCGCGAAGCCGATCAGCGCCAGCACTACGAATGTCAGCACCGCTTCGCGCGGCTGCACGCGGCCCGCGGCGATGGGCCGCCCGGCGGTGCGTGCGACCAGCGGATCGAGCTTGCGGTCGGCGAAGTCGTTCATCGCGCAGCCGGCGGCGCGCATCACGAACACGCCCACGGTGAAGACGATCAGGAATTTCCACGGCGGAAGGCCGTCGGCCGCCAGCCACAACGCCCACCACGTCGGCCACAGCAACAACAGCGCGCCGATCGGGCGGTCCATCACCAGCAAGTCGCGCGCCTTGTCGCGCCAACCCATCGGCAACGCGCGCAGCAGGAATTCGATGCTGCGCGTCGAGCGTGGCGATGCGTCCGCCGGGCGCGACGTGTCCGGGGCCGGCGCGAGCGGCAGGTCGGCCGCGCGCAAGTCGAGCAACGGCAATTCTTCCTGCGTGGCGGGACGCGCCGGCTGCTTGCGTTTCGACGGGTTGCGTTTGCGGGACATTGCGCCGGCAGGGCATCCGGGGAGCGAACCCCGATTGTCGCGCAACCCGCGATCGGCTCCAACCGCAGATTCAAGAGGACTCCTGGCACAGCAACCCGCGCGCGTGTGCCGCTATGCTCGGGCGGTTCTTGCGCACTGGGGTCAACGCGATGAGCCTGATCAAGAAGATCATCCGGCACAAATCGGTCGAGCAGCTCCAAAGCGAAGCCGGCCAGGCCAGCGATTTCCGCCGCACGATGGGCGTGTGGCAACTGACCGCCATCGGCATCGGCGCGATCGTCGGGGTCGGCGTGTTCGTGCTGGCGCCGCACGAAGCCGCGTTGCACGCCGGGCCCGCGATCGTGCTGAGCTTCATCATCGCCGGTATCGGCAGCGCGTGCGCGGCGCTGTCCTACGCCGAATTCGCGGGCATGATCCCGGTGACCGGCAGCGCCTACACCTATGGTTACGCGGTGCTGGGCGAATTGCCGGCCTGGGTGATCGGCTGGGATTTGCTGATCGAATACGCGCTGATCGTGGCGGTCGTGGCGGCCGGCACCTCCAATTACCTGCAATCGCTGATCCTGCAGATCACCGGCTGGCACTTGCCGGTATTCCTGCAGGGTGCCTACGGCGAAGGCGACGGCATGGTGTTCAACCTGCTGGCCGCGATCGTCGCGTTGCTGATCGCGGGCCTGCAGATTTTCCGCACCGAGATCGGCGCGCGCTTCAACACCGTGGTGGTGGCGCTGAAGGTGCTCGGCGTCGCGATCGTGATCATCGTGGGCGCGTTCTACGTCGACACCGCACTGTGGCACCCGTTCATCCCGAAGGTCGTCGAGCACGCGGACGGCACCTCGCAATACGGCTGGGCCGGTGTGATGGCGGCCGCCAGCATTGTGTTCTTCGCGTGCTTCGGCTACGACACGCTGACCACGGCCGCGGAAGAATCGAAGAATCCGCAACGCGACCTGCCGTGGGCAGTGGTGCTGTCGCTGCTGGTTTCGATGGCGATGTACTTCGGCGTGTCGCTGGTGCTGACCGGGATGGTGCCGTACGCGCAGCTCAACGTGCCGGCGCCCGTGAGCGCGGCGTTCCAGGATCGCGGCCTGCACTGGATCAGCGGCGTCATCAACGTGGCCGCCGTGTGCGGCATCGCCAGCGTGGTGTTCGCCTTCATGCTGGGCGCGGCGCGCATCTGGTTCGCGCTGTCGCGCGACGGATTGCTGCCGCGCTGGTTCGCCGAAAGCCATCCCAAGTACAACACGCCGTATCGCCCGACCATCATCCTTGGCGTCGCGACCGCGATCGCGGCGGGTTTCGTGCCGCTCACCGAACTCGCCAAGCTGGTGAACATCGGCACGCTGTCGGCGTTCATCCTGATCTGCCTGTCGGTGCTGATCCTGCGCATCCGCAAGCCCGCTCTCGAACGCCGCTTCCGCACGCCATTCCTGTACGTGCTGGCGCCGCTGGGCGTCATCTTCTCGCTGTTCCTGATCATCGGCTGGCCGTGGCTGGTCGACGGCCATTTCCGGCTCATCGGCGGACTCGATCGCGACACCTACATCCGTTTCATCGTGTGGATGCTGATCGGGTTCGTGATCTATTTCGGCTATGGCATCCGCAACAGCGCGTTGAATCGCGACGACTGACGGGTGCGTACACGCGCTACTTGCGTGCGCCGCCGGACGACTCCATGTGGAATGACGAAGCGCGGCATCGGCCGATGTCGCGCAATCCGCAACGCATGGAGCACATCATGATCGATTTCTACTACTGGCCGACTCCCAACGGACACAAGATCACGCTGTTCCTGGAAGAAGCCGGGCTGCCGTACACCATCCAGCCCGTGGACATCGGCAAGGGCGGCCAGTTCAAGCCGGAATACCTCGCCATTTCGCCCAATAACAAGATGCCGGCGATCGTGGATCACCATCCGGCCGGCGGCGGCGCTCCGCTCAGCGTGTTCGAGTCGGGCGCGATCCTGGTGTACCTCGCGGCCAAGACCGGCAAGTTCATTCCCGCCGACATGCGTGGGCGCGTGGCTTGCCTGGAATGGTTGTTCTGGCAGGTGGGCGGACTCGGCCCGCTGACCGGCCAATACGGCCACTTCCACGTGTATGCGCCGGAAAAGATTCCATACGCGATGGAACGCTACCGCAAGGAAGCCGAGCGCCTGCTCGACGTGCTGAACCGGCGCCTGCAAGGGCGTGCGTTCCTGACCGGCGACGATTACACCATCGCCGACATGGCGTGCTATCCGTGGGTCGATCCGTATTCGAAAGCGCCGCTGGATCTCGCGCCGTTCACCGAAGTGTGGCGCTGGCACGAAACGATCGCGGTGCGACCGGCGACGCAACGCGCGTATGCGCGCGAACGCGAGGTGAACCGCAATGCCGGGCAGCCGATGAGCGACGAGGAGAAGAAAATCCTGTTCGGGCAGGGCGCGCGCAGGGATTGATTCGCGGCATCCATGCCGTTCGGCCTATGCGCCGCGGCGCGCGCGGTGTTACGTTCGACGGGATCACTTTTCGTCCGGAGCGCCCGATGTCCCGTGTGCAGCGTCTGTCGTTTTCCGCCCGCGCCGCGGCGTTGTGTCTTTTCGGCTTCGCCG
>JAZKBD010000009.1:0-19228 GCA_040388785.1 Pseudomonadota bacterium | reverse complement strand
CGAAAACGCGCGCAACCTGGCGCACAAACCGCACGCGCTGACGCTGGCGGCCAGTGCATGGGCCGACGCCGCCGACGCGCATATCGCAGCACCGCAGGACACGCCTTATCCCGGCACGCTGCAGATCCACGTCGACGCGAGCGACACGCGCCAGGGCATCTTCCGCGTGCACGAAACCATTCCGGTACAGCCGGGCGAACTGACGCTGCTGTATCCGAAGTGGATCCCCGGCGACCACTCGCCCGACGGCCCGATCGACATGCTGGCGGGCTTGAAGATCACCGCCAACGGCAAGCCGCTCAAGTGGAAGCGCAACGAATACGACGTGTACGCATTCAAGGTCGACGTGCCGCAGGGCGTGTCGGAACTCGGCGTGGACTTCCAGTTCCTGTCCGGGCGCGGCACGCATGGCTTCATCCAGATGACCAGCAAGATGCTGTCGGTGGAATGGAACATGGTGTCGCTGTATCCGGCCGGCCATTATTCGCGCCAGATCAAGGTCGAGCCGAGCGTCACGCTGCCGGCCGGCTGGCAGTTTGGCACCGCACTGGAGAAGGCATCCCAATCGGGCGACACCGTCACCTTCAAGACCACCACCTACAACACGCTGGTCGATTCGCCGATCTACGCGGGCAAATATTTCAAGCGCGTCGATCTCGATCCCGGTGCGAAGGCCGCGGTGAACCTGGACATCATTGCCGACGCGCCGAAGGATCTCGAAATCACGCCCGGGCAGTTGCAGGTGCATCGCAACCTGGTCACCCAGGCGTACAAGTTGTTCGGCTCGCATCATTACGACCACTACGACTTCCTGTTCTCGCTGTCCGATCATCTGGGCGCGAACGGCCTCGAACACCATCAGTCGAGCGAAGACGGCATGGGGCCGGATTACTTCACCAACTGGGACGACAACGCACCGAACCGCGACCTGCTGGCGCACGAGTTCACGCATTCGTGGAACGGCAAGTTCCGCCGACCGGCGGATTTGTGGACGCCGAACTTCAACGTGCCCATGGGCGATTCGCTGCTGTGGGTGTACGAAGGCCAGACGCAGTACTGGGGTTTCGTGCTGACGGCGCGCGCGGGGATGTGGACGCCGGAACAGTTCCGGGATGCGCTGGCGATGGTCGCGGCCAACTACGACCGCAATCGCCCGGGCTTCCAGTGGCGCACGCTGGAGGACACCACCAACGATCCGACCATCGCCGAACGCGCAAGCCTGCCGTACCGCAGCTGGCAGATGAGCGAGGAGTATTACTCGGGCGGCCAGATGATGTGGCTGGCGGTGGACGCGAAAATCCGTTCGCTCACCCGCGACAAGCAATCGCTGGACACCTTTGCGAAGGCATTCTTCGGCGTCGACAACGGCAGCTTCGTCACCAAAACCTACACTTTCGACGACGTGGTGAACGCGCTGAACGGCGTGGTGAAGTACGACTGGGCCGGTTACCTCGATCGCTACGTCGCTGAGCTGGAGCCGCCGTTCACCCAGGGGCTGGCAACGACCGGCTGGAAGCTCGTCTACACCGACAAGGAAAGCCCGTACGAGAAACAGTACGAGTCGAATTCGGAATCGCCGCGCCACATGTTCAACTTCAGCTATTCGATCGGTCTTACCCTGACGGATGACGGCGGCATCAACGACGTGCGCTGGAACGGCCCCGCGTTCAAGGCCGACATCGGTTCCGGTGGCACGGTGGTGGCGGTGAATGGGCAGGCCTACAAGGCCGGCGTGCTGAAGCAGGCGATCACCGCGGCCAGGGATTCGAAGCAGCCGATCGAATTGCTGATCAAGTACGACGGTGAATACACCAAGGTGCCGGTGGATTACCACGGCGGCCTGCAATATCCGCATCTGGTGCGGATCGACGGCACGCCGGATTACCTGTCGCAAATCATTGCTGCGAAAAAGTGAGCGGGAGTACTCCAATGTCGAAACCCAACGCATTCCATCCACGTCCCTCGCGGCTGGCCGCTGCGCTCGCCGCGCTGTTGCTGACCGCGCCTATCGCGGGCACCGCCTTCGCCGATGCCGCCGATGCGCACATTCCACCGCCGCAGGACACGCCGTACGCCGGCACCATCCGCATCGCCGTCGATGCCAGCAATACCAACCAGGGCATCTTTCGCGTGCACGAAACCATTCCCGTGCAGGCGGGCGAACTGACGCTGCTGTATCCGAAATGGATTCCGGGCAACCATTCGCCCAGCGGCCCCATCGACAAGCTGGCCGGCCTCGTGATCAGCGCCGATGGCAAGCCGCTCAAGTGGACGCGTGACAAGTACGACGTGTACGCGTTCAAGGTTGACGTGCCGGAGGGCGTGTCCAGCATCGACGTGAAATTCCAGTACCTGTCGGCGCGCGACCACGACGAAGGTTCGGTCGAGATGACCGGCGACATGCTGGATCTGGTGTGGAGCAAGCTGTCGCTGTATCCCGCCGGCCATTACACGCGCGACATCACCTTTGCGCCCAGCGTCACGCTGCCCGCGGGCTGGCAGTTCGGCACGGCACTGGAGAAGGCTTCGCAATCCGGCGACACCACCATTTTCAAGCCGACCACCTACAACACGCTGGTCGACTCGCCGATGTATGCCGGACGCTATTTCAAGCGCCTCGACCTCGCGCCTGACGCCAAGGCGCCGGTGCACATGGACATCGTGGCCGACTCGCCCAAGGATTTCGAGGTCACGCCGCAACAGTTGCAGGGCCTGCGCAACGTCATCACCCAGGCGCACAAGCTGTTCGAGTCGCATCATTACGACCACTACGATTTCCTGTTCTCGCTGTCGGACAACCTGAGCGGCAAGGGCCTGGAGCACCACCAGTCCAGCGAGGACGGCGCGCGCCCGGATTTCTTCACCAAGTGGAAGGACAACTGGCCGACCGTCGGCGGCCTGCTGGCGCACGAGTACACGCATTCGTGGAACGGCAAGTTCCGCCGTCCGGCGGATCTGTGGACACCGAACTTCAACGTGCCGATGGGCGACTCGCTGTTGTGGGTGTACGAAGGCGGCACGCAGTACTGGGGTTTCGTGCTGGCCGCGCGCTCCGGGCTGTGGACGCCCGAACAGTTCCGCCAGGCGATCGCGATGGTCGCCGCGAACTACGACCGCAACCGTCCCGGTTTCGAATGGCGCACGCTGGAAGACACCACCAACGATCCCACCATCGCGCAGCGCGCGCCGCTGCATTATCGCAACTGGCAGATGAGCGAGGAGTACTACTCGGCCGGCCAGATGATGTGGCTGGCGGCGGACGCGAAGATCCGTGCGCTCACCCACGGCAAGCAATCGCTGGACACCTTCGCAAAAAACTTCTTCGGCGTGGACGACGGCAGCTTCGTCACCAGGACCTACACCTTCGAAGATGTCGTGAATGCGCTCAACACGGTCGCGAAATACGACTGGGCCGGATTCCTGCACCGCTACCTCGACGAGCCCAATCCGCCGCTGGCCAGCGGCATCGAGGACACCGGCTGGAAGCTGGTCTACACCGACCAGCCGAACGAGTACGAGAAGCTGATTTCGAAGCGTTACCACGGCGACATCGGCGCGGCGTTCGGCATCGGGTTGACGACCGGCAAGGACGGCGAGATCACGGACGTGCGCTGGAATGGACCAGCGTTCAAGGCCGGTATCGGTTCCGGCGAAACGCTGGTTGCGGTGAACGGGCAGGCTTACAGTTCCGATGTGCTGCAGGATGCGGTGAAAGCCGCGAAGGGCGGCAACGCACCGATCCAGTTGCTGCTGAAATACCAGGACAAATACCGCACCGTGCCGGTCGATTACCACGGCGGCCTGCAGTATCCGCACCTGGAGCGGATCAAGGGCACGACGGATTACCTGTCGCAGATCATCAAGGCGAAGTGAGGTTCAACCGCGCCCGCGCTGCGGGACGGGAATCCATCAGTGGCTGTCGCGGCGCGCGCGGCGGCTCTGCGTGATGCGCTTGCCGGTGTGGTCCGGTTCGCTGCGCGGTGCGGTGATCATGGCATCCGCCGCGGGAGCACCTGGTTTCGGAAGCGACGCGCGCGTCCGGATCAGCGCGCGCGCCATCCGCCGCGCGGCTTCATCCAGTTCGGCTGTGTCCAGATACGAAAAGCCGAGCCGCATGAACGGCTGTTCGCGGTGGTGGAAATCGAAGGCGCTGGCATCGCCGAACGCCACGCCTTCGCGTTCGCCGGCCCGCGACCACGCGGCCACATCGATGCCTTCGTCCGCACGTGCCCACAACGCCATCCCGCCCTCCGGCACCTGGAAATCGAGCGCCGCGCCGAGATGCCGCACCAGCGCGGCGGCCAGCGCATCGCGGCGTTGCGCGTACAAGCGCCGCATTCTCCGCACGTGCCGCAACAGTTCGCCGTCCTCGAACAGTTCGGCGATCGCGCATTCCACCGCCGCGTCGCCTTGCGCATCGCAGGCCGCGCGCAGTGCGGTCAGCCGCTGCAGCACCGCTGGCGGCGCCAGCACGAACGCGGTGCCGAGGCCCGGCGCCAGCAGGTTTGCCAACGAGGCGACGTAAACCACGTTGGCGCGCGCAGGGCCGGATGCAATTGGCAAGACGGGTTTGCCGTCGTAATGGAATTCGTGGTCGTAGTCGTCCTCGATGATCGCGAAGCGGTGTTCGAGCGAAAGCCGGGCCAGCCGTTCGCGCCGCGCGGCCGGCATCACCACCGTGGTCGGGAACTGGTGGTGCGGCGTCAACAGCACCGCGCGGATGGATTCGCGCGCCAGCAGCACTTCCAGTGCCTCGACATCCAGGCCGTCCCGGTCCACCGGCAGCGGCAGCAGGCGAGCGCCCGCCAACTGCAGGACGCGGCGCGCCGGCGGATAGCCGAGCATTTCGACGACCACCGCGTCACCGGGCGCGATCAGCGGCGCGCGACGAGGTCGAGTCCCTGTTCGATGCTGCGCGTGATCAGCACGTCGTCGGGTGCGGCAACGAGTCCGCGCGAACGCGTCAGCATCGCCGCCAGTTCGGTGCGCAAGCGCACGTGCCCGCGCGGATCGGTGTAGGTCAGCACGCTGCGGCCCTGCTGGCCCACCGCGCGCCGGAAGGCGCGCGCCAGTGCGCGCGAAGGCAACAGCCGAACATCCGGCGTGCCGCGCGAAAGCACCAGCATGCCCGGCGGAGGAATCCGGATCGAAGCGGGTTGCTGGGGCGGCGGCAATGGATACGTCGGCGCTTCGTTGGCGGTTTCAATGCGCGGCGCCGCAGCCGTCGCAGACGGTGGCGCAACGAACGTGCCGCCGCCGATGCGCGTCACCAGCACGCCTTCGGCGACCAATTCGTCGTAACCGGCGATCACGGTGTTGCGGTTGATGCCGAGATGGTCGGCCAGTTCGCGCGATCCCGGCAGCGGTTCGCCGGGTTTCAGCCGCCCGCGCCGGATGTCTTCCGCGATCGCACTCGCGAGCTGCAGGAACAGCGGCTGTTCGCGCTGCGGGTCGAGAGCGATGGCGAGGCTCCAGCGTCGCATGCACGCATTCTAGTCCCGGCGTCGTCGTGCACCGGACCAGCCGCCGTCGCGAAACTGGCACTACCGCCGCGCAGCTCGGCGCCGCAGATTCGATCTCCAACATCGTCACGTGAGAGAACGTCATGCAAAAGAGGATCATTGCATTCCTGACCATTGCGCTGTCGGTCGGTGGCGCGGCCGCGGCAGCAACGCCCGACTACACGGTCACCCCACTCGCCTCGCTCGGTGGCACGTCGAGCCAAGGCAGCAGCATCAACAATTTTGGAATGATCGCCGGTTTCTCGAAAACCGCGAACGATGCAAATACACATGCCGCCGTCTGGTGGTTCGGGACGAAACAGGATCTCGGTACGCTCGGTGGCGCCAACAGCGCGGTGCTGTGGCCGGTGAAAAACGATCTGGGTATTGTTTCGGGTATCGCGCAGACCGACAAACCGAATCCACGCAACGAGTCCTGGAGCTGTTCCGCATTCATCGGGTACGACGGCCACGCCTGCCTCGGCTTCGTATGGGCCTTCGGCAAGATGCAGGCGTTGCCGCCGCTGCCCGGTGGCTACAACAGTTTCGCGACCGGCACCAACAATCGTCTGCAGACGGTGGGCTGGGCCGAGAACGGCGTGCGCGATCCGAATTGCAACGTGCTGGGCGACAGCGACCAGGTGCTCCAGTTCCTGCCGGTGGTCTGGGGGCCGGGGCCGAACCAGGTTCGCGCGCTGCCGCTGCTGCAGGGCGACGACAGCGGCGCGGCCACCGCGATCAACGATCGCGGCGAGGTGGTCGGCATTTCCGGTGAATGCGATCAGGCGGTCGGTCGCTACACCGCGAAACACATGGTGCTGTGGAAGGATGGGCGGGCGATCGATCTCGGCAACATCGGCGGCGATGCCTGGAACACGCCGATGGCGATCAACCGGGAGGGCGACATCACCGGCTTCGCCAACACGAGTCCGGGTGGCGGCTTCACGGCCCATGCGTTCTACCGCGATCATCGTGGCGGGCCGCCGATCGACCTCAGCACGCTTCCCGGCGATTCGATGAGCCAAGGCCTCGGCATCAACGACGACGGCCAGATTGTCGGGCTGTCATGCGGCGCCGGCAGTGGCGGATGTCACGCGTTCCTGTGGCAGGGCGGCGTGATGCTGGATGTCGACAAGCTGGCGCCGGGCCATGCCGGCGTCCTCACCGCCGGCCAGGACATCAACGACCTCGGCCAGATCACCGGGCAGGCCTGCGCCGACGCCAACGGCGATCCGCCGTGCTACGCGTTCCGCGCCGATCCGGTTCCGGGTTACGGCTCACGCAGGCACTGACCGCCCGCACCGCCGCCGGCTTCCCGGCGGCGGCACATCGCATCGCGCAAGGAGACCCATGGACATCCATTCAGGCGACGCCATCGCCGCGAGGCGGACACGCGAGCAGCACCTGTTGCAACTGAACGAGCAATATGTGCACGCGTCGTTGACCGGCGACGTCGAATGGTTCCGCACGCACCTCGCCGATGACTTCGTGTGCATCGAATCCGACGGGTCCGTGCACTTCCGCGACGGATTCCTGCGCGCGGCGGCGCTGGGCTCCGACCTCAGCGAATACAAGCTCGACTACGTGGACGTGCGCTTCTACGGCGAAGTCGCACTGGTGCGGGCGTCCGGTTCCTGGATCAGCAAGACGCGCGTTGCGGGCATCAGCCGCTACACCGACGTCTACGTGCACGACGGCGCGGGGTGGAAAGTGGTTTCCGCGCAGATCACGCGGCCCGCGCCGTCGGCCTGAGAGCCGCCGCGTATCGAAACGGGTTGCCAGCGGCATTCGAATGCGGGCGAAAATCGTCCTGATTCGAATCCATCATGCCCCATTGGATCATCCGAAACCGCGCATGTGCATCCGCATGGTTCCGCCGAAGCCCGTCGCCGGACTCGTCCGTCGTGCTTGCATTTGCATGCTGTCGTGCGTGCTGGGTTTTCAAACCTGCGCGGCATTCGCGTGGACGGCACCCGCTGCATTCGCCGCCACGGATGCCACGGCCGGGAGCGTCGATGGCCGGAACGATCTGCCGGGCGTTTCGGCCGTCCGCGAATCGCGAAGCGATGCCTGGTTCACGGGGCCGATGCTGGCGAACTCGGCGGAGACGTTGCCGAAGGGCCATTTCCTGATCGAACCCTATTTCTACGACGTCGCCACCGCGCATGCCGACGGCTGGGGTTCGCGCGCGTATGTGTTGTACGGACTCGCCGACCGCTTCACCGTCGGGCTGATCCCGATCGTGGGTTACAACCGGTTGAGCGGCGGAGGCAGCAGCTCGGGCATCGGCTTGGGCGACATCGCCGTGGACCTTCAATACCGCCTCACTGAATTCCGCGAAGGCAGCGCGCTGCCGACCATCGCGATCCAGTTGCAGCAGGCGTTTCCGACCGGCAGGTACGACAGGCTCGGTGACCGGCCCGGCAACGGCCTGGGCAGCGGCGCGTACGCCACCACGCTGGGGCTGCTCACGCAAGACTGGTTGTGGTTGCCGAACGGCCGGATCCTGCGCGTGCGCTTCAACCTGTCGCAGACGTTTTCGAGCCGCGCCGACGTGCAGGGCGCCAGCGTGTACGGCACCGGCGCCGGATTCCGCGGCCACGCCCGGCCCGGCAGCAGCCTCTACGCCGATGCGGCGCTGGAATACAGCCTGACGCGCAGCTGGGTGCTGGCGCTCGATCTCACGTACACGCACAACCGCAACACACGTGTGACGGGCGAGGACATTCCGGGTTTCGACAGCGCATTCGGCCCCGTCGTGACGACGCGCGACTCAGGCCCCGGCGTGGCGTTCGGATTCGCGCCGGCGGTCGAATACAACTGGACGCCCAATCTCGGCGTGCTCGTCGGCGTGCGCGTGATTCCGGGCAACCGCAGCACCACGCGATCGGTCACGCCCGCGGTGGCGATCAATTACGTCCACTGACGACAACGCGCCCAGCGCGCCTGCATTCGATCATGGAATCGGCGCGGCGACTGGCGCCTGGGCGCGTGCACGCAAGGCCGTGCGCACGCTGCGTTCCTCGTCCGGCTCCAGCGCGTGCAACAACGCGACCTCGCCCGCGACTTGTGTTGCAACCGGCAGGCCGTCGCGATACACGATGCGCGAGGTCGCCAGCACCGGCACCTTGGCGCCCGGCAACACGCCGCCGACGAGATTCAACGGGTCGGCGCCGCTGACTGCGACCAGCACGCCATCGTGTTCGCGCTTGCGCACATGGCGCAGCGCCTCCACCGCCTCCGGCAACGCGAACTGCTCGCCCACCACGCCCTCGACGAAGCGGCCTCCGCGGATTTCGCCGCGCGCTTCCAGCCGCTGATAGACGCGGCGCAGCTCGCGCCACGACGGCAGCCACGCGGCTTCGCGTTGCAGCAGCTTCCAGAACACCACGCCCCAGCGGCGCAGCAGCACGCGCGCGATGTGTTCGATCGCCTCGCCCTGAGCGTCCGTCGTGGAAAGCGCACTCCGCCGGACCAGGCTCCAGCGCCCCGCATCTTCGATGCCGTTCAACAAGTGACGGGCGAGGCGGCGCTGGCGTGGATGCTTGCGCTTCGAAGCCGGTTGCAGCAGCGCGCGCAAACCGGCGAAGCTATCCGCGCCGACCATGCCGGCGCCGACCAGTTCGCCCAGCGCGTCTTCCAGTTCCACCTTCAGCAAACGCGTGCCGTCGGCGATTTCGCCGAAGAACGATGCGCCGTGTTGCGCAAGGAATTCCACCACCGCCTGCGCGCGCGAGGACAGTGCCGGCGATTCGGCGGCCGTCTGCGCACCGATGGCGTTCCACGCCGGCAACTGCCTGCGCGGCAGCAGCACGATCGGCGATGCACGCACCGGCGACGCGTGCGCGCCGCCCGTGGACGCGCGCAAGCGCGTCCATACAATCCGGCCCGCGCCGCACAAGGCATCCAGCCACGCGATGTCGTAACCGGCGACGCGCGTGGGCAGCAGTTGCGATTCCCACGCGCCGGCCGGCGCTTCGAAACCTTCCAGTTGCGCCAGCACCGCGGCCAAAGCGTCGGGGCCGCGCAAACGCGTTTCCGGCGAGACGTGCTGCCAGTCCATCAGGAAACGCATGAAGTCGCGCGGCGCGACCGGTTCGATTTCGCGGCGCAGGCGTTGCAAGGTGCGGCGATGGATGCGCGCCAATAAATGTCTGTCGCACCATTCTTCGTCGGATGCGCCCGGCGTGAAGCGGCCGCGCATCGCGCCGCCTTCGCGTTCCAGCGCGGCCAATGCGATCGATATATCGCTGTCGCCGACGCCGAATGCGCACGCCAGGTCGCGGGCGAGGATCGGTCCCGTGCAGGCAAGCCGCGCACGCAGGACTTCGACCAGCGCGTCCTCACGCGTCCACGCCTTCTGCGCAAATTCCGCCGGCGCTTCGATCGCAGGCTGCAACGCTGCATCGGGATGGATCGCGCGCCACATCGGCAGCGATTCGGCGCCGATCCACAACTGGTCCTTTCCACTTGGAGACAGCTCGGTCGCACGCCCGGCCTGGACGAGTTCCTGAAGCAAAGCCTGCCAGGCCGGCTTGCATTGAAGCTCCTGTCCCGCGACCGCGCCCAACGCCAGCAAGGCCTCGTGCATCTCGTCGGCATCGCGCGGCGTGGGCCATGCTTCCTCGCGCACCGCGGCGATCGCATCGGCGTCGAGCTTGCCGAGGTCTTCCGCGCTTTGCGCATCGACGAAACCGCGCGACGAAACGGCCTGGGTGCGGCGCTCCTCCAGCGGTGCGCCATCGAGGAAGGCATACGGCCGCGCGCCCAGCACTTCGGCGGCCAACTGCGAAGGCGCGGTCAGGTCACGCGCCACGATTCTGGCGTCGCCGCTTTCCAGCCGCTTCAGCAACGCGATCAGCCCTTCCAGATCCATCGCGTCGTAAAGGCAATCGCGCAGCGTCTGCGCAACCAGCGGATGATCCGGAATCTTGCGTTCGCCCACGACGTTTTCGAGACAGGCGACCTGGTCGGGAAACACCGTCGCCAGCAGGTCTTCCGATTTCATGCGCTGGATCTGCGGTGGCACCTTGGCGCCGCCGGCGAAGCGCGGCAGCGCCAGCGCCGCGCCGGCGTTCCAGCGGAAACGCAGCGCGAACATCGGCGCGTCCAGCAGCGCCTGGGTCAATACGTCGCGCACGGAGTTGGAATGCAGGTAACGCGAAACTTCGTCCAGCGGGAAACTGTGGCTGGTCGAAAGCGACAGCACGATCGCATCTTCGGTGGCCGCGGCCTGCAATTCGAAGTTGAAGCTGCGGCAGAAGCGCTTGCGCAGCGCCAAGCCCCACGCGCGGTTCAGGCGGCTGCCGAACGGCGAATGGATGATCAACTGCATGCCGCCGGATTCGTCGAAGAAGCGCTCCATCGCCAGCGTCGCTTGCGTCGGCAGCAAGCCGAGTTCGATGCGCGCGGCGGCGAGGTAATCGATGAGTTGCCGCGCGGCGTCATCGCCGAGGCCGACTTTGTCAGTGAGCCAGGACAGCGCAGCTTGTGCTCCCTCTCCCCCAACGCTTTTGTTGGGAGAGAGGGCTGGGGTGAGGGGGCGTAATGTTTCGTGATTCCGAGTTTCCTCGCCAGCTTGCGAGCTTCTCCCCATCACCCAACCCTCTCCCCCAAACGATGAAGCCGCTTGGGGGAGAGGGCTTTGTGACAGCCTCACGGCGATTTCTTCGCGCAACCGCGCCACCGCCACGGACAACTCGTCGCTGCGACCGGGCGCCTCGCCCAGCCAGAACGGGATCGACGGCGGCGCGCCTTGCGCATCTTCCACCCGCACGCGACCGCGTTCCACGCGCAGGATCCGGTACGACTGGTTGCCGAGCTGGAAGATGTCGCCCGCGATCGATTCGACCGCGAAGTCCTCGTTGACGCTGCCGACCCGCAGCGACTGCGGCTCCAGCACCACGTCGTAATCGGCGGTGTCGGGAATCGCGCCGCCCGAGGTGAGCGACGTCATCCGCGCGCCGCGCCGCGCACGCAGCTTGCCGTTGACGGCGTCGCGGTGCAGGTATGCGGCGCGAGTGCCGCGTCGCGTGCTGTAGCCTTCGGCCAGCATCCGCAACACTTCATTGAATTTCTCGCGCGCAAGCTCGCGATAGGGATACGCGTTGCGGAACAGGTCGAATAATTCCGCCTCGTCGCGCTCACCGCAGGCGACCTCCGCCACGATCTGCTGCGCCAGCACATCCAGCGGCGCGGGCGGGATGTGCAGCGTGTCGAGTTCGCCACGGCGCACCGCGTCCAGCAGCGCCGCGCATTCGACCAGGTCATCGCGCGAAGTCGGAAACAACCGCGCCTTGGAGATGCCGTCCACCGCATGGCCCGCGCGCCCGGCGCGCTGGAGAAAGGCGGCGATGGAACGCGGCGACGACAGTTGGCAAACCAGCTCGACCTCGCCGATGTCGATGCCGAGTTCCAGCGACGCGGTCGCGACCAGCGCGCGCAATTGTCCCGACTTCAAACGCCGTTCGGCATCGAGCCGCTTTTCCTTCGACAGGCTGCCGTGGTGCGCGGCCACTGCTTCCTTGCCGAGCCGTTCGGCGAGATGCCGCGTCGCCCGTTCGACCGTACGCCGGGTATTGGCGAAGATCAACGTGGTGCGATGCTGCTCGATCAATTGCGCAAGACGGTCGTACACCAGCCCCCACGCATCGTTGCTCATCACTGGTTGCAGCGGCACGTTGGTGAGTTCGATCGCGAGGTCGCGCGCGCGCTGGTGGCCGGCGTCAATGATGGTGCAGGCGGCATTCGGCGACAGAAACCGCGCGACTTCCTCGATCGGCTTTTGCGTCGCCGACAGTCCGATCCGCGTGCAGCGTTGTCCGCACAGCGCGTCCAGTCGTTCCAGCGTCAGCGCGAGATGGCTGCCGCGCTTGCTCGACACCAGCGCGTGGATTTCGTCGACGATCACCGTGCGGGTGGTCTGCAGCATGCGCCGGCCGGATTCCGAACCCAGCAGGATGTACAGCGATTCCGGCGTGGTCACCACGATGTGCGGCGGCCGCTTGCGCATCGCATTGCGCTCGGCCTGCGGCGTGTCGCCGGTGCGCACCGCGGTGCGGATTTCGAATTCCGGCAAGGCCATGTGCGCCAGTTGCGCGCGGATGCCTTCGATCGGCACTTCCAGGTTGATGCGCACGTCGTTGGACAGCGCCTTCAACGGCGACACGTACACCACGGAGGTTTGGTCGGCGAGCGTTCCCGCGACGCCTTCCTCAACCAGCTCGTCGATGGCGGCCAGGAATGCGGCCAGCGTCTTGCCTGAACCGGTCGGAGCCGCGATCAGCACGTTGCGGCCGGCGCGAATCGCCGGCCATGCCTCGCGCTGCGCTTCCGTCGGTGCGGCGAACGCGGATTCGAACCAGTGGGTGACGGCAGGGTGGAAGGCGTGCATGGACATGAGATTGGGACCGCGCCGCGGCACTCAAGTGCCCGCCGCGTACGCCGCGCAATGCCGGCCCGCAGGACATCGGGCGTCGAATACAGCGCAATCGCCGAACGCGCGCGGGTCACGCCGGTGTACAGCAGTTCGCGCGACAGCACGGCGGAATCCGGCCCGGTCACCAGCGCCACGCGATCGAACTCGGAGCCCTGCGCCTTGTGCACGGTCAGTGCGAACGCGCCTTCGTGCGGCGGCAGTGCGGCCGGCGAGATCGCGCGCAGTGCGTCGTCGGCGACTTCGAACCAGACCTTCGGTTCACCGCGGTCGTCCGGCCAGACCACGCCGACGTCGCCGTTGAACAGGCCGAGTTCGGCGCGATTCACCGTCACCATCAACAGCCGACCCCGCCACCACGGTGCATCGGCGCGCACGCCGGCATGGCGCTTCAGGCGCTGCTCGATCGCGCGATCCAGCGCGAGATTGCCGGACGGCCCATGCCGCAGCGCGGTCAGCACGCGGAACCGGTTGGCGGTGCGCAAGGCCGCGTCCGCGTCCGGCGCAGCCTGCAGCGCGCGATACGCGTCCACCGCCTGTTCGAGCAGCGGCGTGCTGCGCGCATCGGTGAAGTGTTGCACCTCAGCATCGCCGCCGCATGCGGCAAGCGCCGACTCCGCATCGCCGGCGGCGATGGCATTTGCCAGGCGCGCGAGCGCGCCCTGTTCGGCGAAGCGGCGGCTTTGCGTCAGGTGCGCGTGGCAATGCGACAGAGGCGGTTCGCGCGCGGCGTCCACCAGCGCGCCCAGTACGTCGCCGGCTTCCACCGCCGACAGTTGATCGGGATCTCCGAGCAGGATCAGCGTCGCGTCTGCGCGCACGGCGTCCGCAAGTTTCGCCATCAGCGGCAAGTCGACCATCGATACTTCGTCCACCACCACGACGTCGAACGGCAGCGGTGCATTGCGGTGGAATTTCGTGTGGGCGCGGGTCGGCGACAGGCCCAGCAGGCGATGCAGCGTGGAAGCTTCGCGCGGGATCATCGCCGCGACGGCTTCGGGCACCGCGAGCCCCGGCAATTGCGCGCGCACGCTTTCGGCCAGCCGCGCCGCGGCCTTGCCGGTCGGCGCCGCCAACGCGATGCGCAGGGTGCGCGACCCCGCGTGCGCTTCGCCCGCCAACGCGGCGAGCGTGCGCACCACGCCGTGCGTCTTGCCGGTGCCCGGGCCGCCGGTAACCAGCTTGAGGTGATCCGCTTGCGCGCGCGCGACCAGGTCACACGCCAGCCGCTGCTCGTAACCGAAGTAGCGCGTGAGGTACACGCGGCCTTGCTCATCCAGCACCAGCGGCCTGGGTGGAAGCGCTTCGTCTTCAGCGGCATTCGAAGCCTGTCGAACGGCATCGCTCGCGTGCAGGGACGCCTGCCATGTCGTCGCATCCGGAAGCACGGGCACATCGCCGCGTCCGTCCAGATGCGCAAGCCACGCCTGCGCCGCATCCAGGCGCAATGTGCTGTGGCCGTCCGCCACCGCGCGCGCCGCCATGGCCGCGGCCAGCGCGACGTCGGGATGCGAATCCGAAAACGCGCGCGCAATCCATTCGCCCAGCGCCGCGTCGGCACGGCGCAGCCGGCCCGAGCGGACGAGCGCCTGCAGGTCGGCGCTCATGCGGCACCCATGCTGTCGCCATCGAACAGCGCATCCATCGCTTCGATCAATGCGCGCGACGGGCGATCGCGGTGCACGCCGCGTCCGTCGCTCAAGTCGCGCACGAACAGGTAATAAACGTCGCCCATCTGACGTTCGTAGTCGTAGGCGGGCAGCACGCGGCGCAGCCAGCGGTGCAAAGCCAGCACGTACAACAGGTATTGCAGATCGTAGTCGTGCGCCGTGATCGCCTCGCGCAGCGCGTCGGCATCGTAGGACGGCAGCAGGTTGCTCTTGTAATCGACGAGGTGATAACGGCCGCCGTGTTCGAACACCAGGTCCATCACGCCGGTGAGCAGACCGTGCAGGTGCGACACGCCGAAGCCGTTGCGACCGCGCTGGTAGCCGTGCTCGTGCAACAACTTGAACAGCGCGTCCACGCGTGACGACGCGAGACGCAAGTGGAATTCCATTTCGGCGCGCCGCTGCGTCGGCGGCACGTCGCACAGGCGCGCGCCGCAGGCGAGCGACACGTTCAACGCACCGCGCATGCATTCGCCGACCTGCGCCAGCGCGCGTTCAAGCGAAAGCGTGCCGGGCTCGGGCAAGCCTTGCGCGCGCAGGCTGCGCACGATCAGGTCGCGTTGGGCATCCGGAATGCCATCCGCGTCCTGCCATGCCGCGAAGTCCGCGTGCTCCAGCGCGGCATGGACCGCGCTGCCGAAGCGTGCGCCGGCGAGGGGCGTGGTGGTCGGCGAAGGCGCCTGATCGACACCCAGCGCAGACACATCGCCGCTGCCCGGCGCCGGGTCGGCGGCATCGCTGCGCGCTTCGCCGCGCACCAGTCGCGAAAACGACCACGTGCGCCAGTCGCGTTCGAGCGCGCCGTGGAACGCCGCGGCCGCGACGCGAGTGGAACTCGCCTCCGGTTTCGGCAGGCGTTTCGCGTCCGCCTGCGGAAGCGGCGACACGGCCACGTGGCCGCGGCCGCGCGCAACCAGTTCTTCCAATGCCTGTCCGCAAACTGGTTCGTCGAAATCCAATGGCACTTCGCGACCGGCTTCATGCAGCAGCCAGTGCAGTGCGGTCTCGTCGGCCTGCTTCACGCAACCCCACGGGATCACGCAGACCGCGCGCGCACGCGTCACGCCGACATAGAACTTGCGCACTTCTTCGGCGAGCGCTTCGCGTTTCGCACTGGATTCGATCCCTGCGGCGACGTCGTTGCCGACAACGACAAACGCGTCGTCGCCATCGTGATACCAGGTCAGCGCCGGCTTCTTGCCGTTTTTGCCGGGCGCGTGGCCGGATGCCGCGCAGGGGAGCAGCACCACGCCGTATTCCAGTCCCTTGGCCGCGTGCACCGTGGCGATCTGCACCGCCTGCGCATCGGTGTCGAGACGCAGGCGCACCGCGTCGGCGTCGGTGTCGCCCGCGCTCTCGCGCAGCGCCACCGCATACCGGTCGCAAAGATCGCTCACGCCGAAACACGCCGCGCGCGCATCCTGCAACAGCTCGGCGAGCTGCAGGTAGTTGGCGACGCGCCGTTCGCCGCCGGGCGTGGCCAGCAGGCGTGGCGCGGCCCGCGCGATCAGACGGTGCAGCAGCGGCAACGGACCGCGCCGCTGCACCAGCGAAGCCCATTCGGCGGTTTCGATGAGCAGCGCGTCCAGCGCCGCACCCTCGACGCCGGTCCGCGCGATTGCGGACGCATCGTCACCGACCAGCAGCGAAGCGCGCGCGGCACGTGCACGCGGCACATCGGCCGGGTCGCGCAGCGCTTCCAGCAGCAAGCGCAGGTCGGTGGCCTCCTCGCTGGCGTAGACGCTGGCGCGCAGGCACGACGCGGCCGGCACCCCGGCCCGCGCCAAGGCGCGTTGCATCGAACGCGCTTCGCGGTTGCTGTTGACCAGGATGGCGATGTCGCGCGCGCACAGCTCGCGCGTGCTGCCGTCGCCCTCGCGCAGGCGCACGCGGCCGTCGCGCGCGCCCTGCAGCCATTCGACGATCTGCGCCACGCACGCGGCTTCGATCCGCGCCTGCGCGTCGCCCTTGTCCCGGACGCGTGCACTGCCGTCCTTGTTGGTGATGCCGGTCGGCGGCAGTTGCCAGACTTGCAGGCTTGGCGTGGGCGCGCCATCCACCAGCAGAGCGCGTGCAGCCACGCGCGGCGCGGCGTGCACGTCTTCGTGTGCGATGCCTCGTTCAACGAAGGCATGGTCGCGCGAGAACAACGCGTTCACCGCCGCATTGACGCCGCGGCCGGCGCGCTGGCTTTCGTCCAGCCGCAGCGGTTCGCCCGCGGTTTCGCGTTTCGCCATCAGCCATGCGTGCACATCACCGCCGCGGAAGCCGTAGATCGCCTGCTTGGGATCGCCGACCAGCACCAGCGTGCTGTCAGTGTGCGCGAACAGTTTCTTGAGGATCTTCCACTGCTTCGGATCGGTGTCCTGGAATTCGTCGACCAGCGCCGCCGGCCAGCGCTGGCGGATCGCGCGGACCGCGCGCGCACCGCGCTGCGGATCGTCCAGCGCGGCGGCGAGTTCGTCCACCGCCTGGTCGTGGCCGAGCACGCCCAGCGCCTGCATGCGCGCGGGCAACTCGCGATCGAGATACGCGCGCGCATCGAGCAGCAGTTTCGCGCGCGCGGCTTCGTCGAGTCGTTCGAGCGCCTCGATGTTCGCGTCGAGGTCCGCGATCGCGGCGAACACCGGGCCTTGCGGCAGGCGCTTGCAGCTTTTCATTTCGGAAAGCTTGCGCTCGGCGAGATCGTCCACGGCCTTGCGCGCGCCAGACGACAGGAGATTCGCGGCGGTGTTCGCGCGTGCCCAGTCGCGCAACTCGCGCAGGCCGCGCGCGCGGCTGTCGCGTGCGCCCTTGTGGTGGATGCACGCGGCAAGTTCCGCATCCGCCGCCTGCAATGCGTCGTCGTCCCAGCCCGCGATCGCGTTGCGGATCGCGTCGAGCTGCGCCAGCGTTTCGTTGCGGCGCGCGTTCGAATCCTGCGCGCCTGCGGGTTCCGAGGCGTTCTCCACGCCGCGTCCGCGCCAGCGCGGATCGCCGATTTGTTTCGCGAGCGCGTCCGGCGTGCGCCAGGTTTCCGCCAGCAGGCGCGCGGCATCGGCGTCGGTGGAACAGGCACGCCAGAAATCCTCGACAATTTCTTGTTGCAGGGCGCGCGCGTCTTCCAGCAACTCCGGCTCGCCCGGCGCGCGGCCGGTCTCGAAGCCGAATTCGCCTAAGCACCGATTGCAGAACGCATGCAGGGTGCCGATCACGGCGGTGTCCATGGCCAGTTCCGCGCCGCGCGCGCGCGCGGCGAGCGTGTCGACATCCGTGCCGGATAGCGCATGCGCGATTGCCGCGCGGATCACCTGCATCTCGCCGTCGTCGCCATCGCGTGCGCGCGCGGGATCGTCCTCGCGCAGCATGCTCGACGCCGTCCGCAAGCGCTGGCGCAGGCGCATCGCCAGTTCCGCGGTGGCCGCGCGGGTGAACGTGGCGACCACGATGCGCTCGGGCGTCAAGCCGCGTTCGAGGATCAGGCGCAGGTACAACGTGGCGATGGTGAAGGTCTTGCCGGTGCCGGCGCTGGCCTCGACCAGGCGTACGCCGGAGAGCGGCAGGTCCAGCGGGCCCATGCGCGCATTCATGCGAACTGCTCCGCCCACGCGCGCGCGGGTTGCGCGAACACGGCCAATGCGGTGCGATGCAAGCTCTGCGCGAGTCGGCCGTCCGCCGGGCCGGGAAGCTCGCGGCCGCGCCAGGCGATGCACACCGCATCGCTTTCGAATTCGTTGGGGCCGCCGAATCCGTTTTCGCTGGCGGCGTCGCGCGCGGCTTTTTCGAACGTCGTGATATCGATGGCTGCGGGCGCACCGCCGCCTTTGCGCTCTGCCTTCGCGCTGGCCCGCGCGTGCAACCATGACGTGCACACGAAGAATGGCAGCGGCGCGCGACGGCCATCGCGATGCAGTTCGATCAATGCACGCAACTGTTCGCGCGCTTCCGCTCGCGCAAGTCGCGGCAACACGAACGCGCAGGCATCATGGTCGGCAAGGCCGACCAGCACCACCGGCTCGTCCACGCCCGCCGCCGCGCACAGCAGCGCATCCAGCCAGGCGCGCAGCACATGGCGGCCATCAATCGCGCCGGCCCGTACGTGCAGGAAGCCCGCGGGATAACGCTCGACCGGCGCGCCTTCGAGTGACGTGCCGTCCTCCCAGTCGACGCGCAGGCTCGCGGCCGCCAGCGGCGCGGCGCCCGCGGTGAACGCCAGCACCTCGGCACGCAGCGCATCCGCCTGGACGTGCGCATCGCGCAGCGCCTCGTCGCCGAGCGCGCCGGGCGGCAACTGTCCGCGCGCGCGCAGCAGGTCGCGTTGCCCGGAAGCGTTGCCTTCCCCGAAGTCCAGCAGCGCGCGGGTGAGGCTCCAGCGCGTCAGGCCATCGGTGGGCGACAGCGGTTCGTCGTCGGGATCGTCGCGATCATGCGGCAGCACGAGGCCCAATCCCTGCTCCAGGAAACCGCGCGCAGGGTCGAGCAGGAAGCGGCGCAGTGCATCCAGCGTCAATGCCGCCGTCCGCAGCACGTCAGCCTGCGGCAGCGGTGCATCCGGCACGAAAGCTGTATTCGCGGCGCCGGTTGCGGGCGCGCCGGCCGCCGCCAGCCATTCCTTGCGGTAAGACTGCGGTGCGCCTGCATCG
>JAZKBD010000008.1:124851-149669 GCA_040388785.1 Pseudomonadota bacterium | reverse complement strand
GTTCGCGGTCGGCTTTATCGTGGGTCCGGCGCTGGGCGGCTTCCTCGGGCATCTGTGGATCCGCCTGCCGTTCTGGGTGGCGGCGGGCTTGTGCATCGTCAACTTCTGCTACGGCTTCATGGTGTTGCCGGAATCATTGCCGCAGGAGCGACGCGCGTCGAAGTTCGAATGGCGCCACGCCAATCCGCTGGGTTCGTTGCTGCTGCTGAAACGTTATCCGCAGGTGCTGGCGCTGGCGGCGGTGTTCTTCCTGCTGGCGCTGGCGCAGCTGTCGATCAATTCCACCTATGTGCTGTACACCGACTACCGCTACGGCTGGGGACCGCAAACGGTCGGCTACACGCTGGGCATCGTCGGATTGTGCAGCGGCCTTGTTCAGGCGGTGCTGGTGCGCAAGCTGATGCCGAAACTGGGCGAGCGCCGGATGATCCTGGCCGGCCTCGCGTTCGTCGCCGTCGGCTATTTCGTGTTCGGCTTTGCGCCGGAAGCGTGGATCTTCCTCACCGGGATTCCGTTCCTGTGCCTCGGCGGCTTGGCCGGCCCACCAGCGCAATCACTGATCACGCACCAGGTCGACCCGAACGAACAAGGCCGCCTGCAAGGCGCTCTGACCAGCCTGCAAAGCCTCGCCGGCATCTTCGGGCCTGCGCTGTTCGCCAACCTGTTCGCATTGTTCATCAGCAAGCACGCGCCGTTGTCGGGACACCTGCCGGGCGTCGCCTACGTGCTGGCCGCAATGCTGGTGTTGGCGGCGTTCATCCTCACGCTGCGCGCGACCCGCGGGATAGCCGTGGCCGCGGCCGCCGCAAAAACGACATGAACTTGGCTTTTGCCGGCCACGGCCCCATGTGACCCTGCACGCACTCGCTCCGAGGACGCCGCAATGATGACCTTCCTGTTGTGGTTGCTGTTGCTGATCTTCTGTTGGCCGCTGGCGTTGCTGGCGCTGATCCTGTGGCCGCTGGTGTGGCTGATCGCGCTGCCGTTCCGGCTGCTCGGTTTTGCCGTCGATGGCGTATTCGAGTTCCTGCGCGCACTGTTCCTGCTGCCTGCACGCATCCTGCGCGGCCACGCGCGACCTGACTTGCGATAAATCCGTTCGCCCTGAGCGTAGGCGCGCAGCGCCGGAGTCGAAGGGCACCGTCCGGGTGTTTCGACTTCGCGAAGCTTCGCTTCGCTACGCTCAACACGAACGGTTGAAGAAATCCTTGTCCCGAACCACTACTGGAGCAACACCATGACCATCTCGATGTACCAGGCTTCCGTTCCCGTATTCGTCCGCGCGCTGACCAATCTCGCGAACGTGTTGAAGAAAGGCGAAGCACACGCGAAGGAACGGGGCATCGATCCCGACAACCTGCTGCAGCAGCGCCTGATCTTCGACATGCTGCCGCTGATCAAGCAGATACAGATCGCCTGCGACACCGCCGCGCGCGGCGCGGCCCGACTGGCCGGCGTGGAACCGAAGTCGTTCGAGGACAAGGAGAAGACGCTGGCCGAGGCTTACCAGCGCACCGACGCCGCGATTGCCTACGCGAAATCCTTCGCGCCCGAGCAGATCGATGGCAGCGAAGCGCGCAAGGTGGTGATGAAGACACGTGCCGGCGACGTGGAATTCACCGGCCTCGCCTACCTCACCGAGTACTCGCTGCCCAACATCTTCTTCCATTGCGCCACCGCCTACGACATCCTGCGCGTGGCCGGCACCCAGATCGGCAAGAAGGATTTCCTGGGCGAGCGGTGAGCGGCGATGCCATGAAAGCTTTTTTCATTGCGCCGAAGGCTTCGAAAAAATAGTTGTCTTCTTTTTCAAAGCCCCGCTTGCGAAAGCGGGGCTTTTCTGATGGCGCGGGTCTCGTGCAAAACGAGCACTGCCCCGCGGTGCTAGCATTCAGCGTCGTCGGTGGCACAGGTCGGAGCATTCGCCCCGCGCCTGCAAAGTGCGAGGTGTGCATCATGCGCATCGGACAGTTGGCCAAGGCGGCGGGCGTGCATCCGCAAACCTTGCGTTTCTATGAACGCGAAGGACTGTTGCCGAAGGCGTTGCGCACGCATTCCGGATACCGGGACTATGCAAAGAAGGATCTCGAGCGCGTGCGGTTCGTGCGCGCCTGCCAGGAAATCGGCTTCACGCTGGCCGACATCAAGGACGTATTCGAATTGCACCGGGTGCTCGCGACGCGTGCGGGCGTCTCCGCGCTGAAGCCGGATGCGCAACGGAAATTCCTCGACGCGACGGACCGGCGCATGGCGGTGGTGGACGGCAAGCTCAAGCTGTTGAGGCGGATGAAATCCGAGTTGCAGAACCTGGCGGCCACCTTGCGCAACGAGCGCAAGCCGATGTGCCCGGTATCACGCCAACGCGTGACTTGACCTTGCACCTTGCTGCAAGGTGCAAGATGGCGTCGTCGCGGCAATGCGGGACGCTTCCATGCCATCCGGAAAGTTGCTCACGCGCGCAAGAATCGCCGGGATTCTGCTGGCTTCGGTGCTGATCGTCGCGGCGGGCCTCCTCGCCGGCAACATCGCGCGGCGTGCGCGTGCCATGCGCGCTTCGATCACCACGTCCGCCGACGTCGGGAAGGCCCAGCCCAGCATGCGCATCGAGCCGGTGGTCCGGCTGGAAGGGCGCGCCGCCGGAAACCTGCGCGTCGCGGAAGTGTTGCGGTCCGTCGGTGGTGCGGATTTCCGCGGGACCGGAACCCGGCTTGAGTTCGTGGTGGAACGGACCGCGAAATTCACGATGGGTGCCATCACCGATCTCAGACCCGGCGCAGTGGCGCAGATTCGCGGAACACTGGACGCTTCGCGCCGCCTGCACGCGGACCGGGTCGTAGTGCTGACCCGCGTCGTCCACGTCGTAAGCAGGAGCGAATGATGTTGTTCCTGTGGACCGCCTCGTTGGGTTGGCTCGCCGCTTTGCTGCTGGCCGCAACGGTTGGCATTCCGTATATCGCGCGGACCGTCGTGGCCGCTCCGGCCACGACGCATGGGCGCGGCATGGCGCTGCATTTCTGGATCGGACCGATCATTTTGATGCTGGCCTTCGTCCACGCGTGGCTGCCGATGTCGGCAGGCGTCGCGCGGCAAGGGCTGGCCGGGATCTGGCTTGCCACGTTTGCCTTGTTGATGACGGCCTGGCAGGTGGCGCTTGGACTGCGCTTGCGCAACGCGGCGCCCGCGCAGCAGCGGTCGCGCCTCAAGCTGCATTTCTGGACCATGTGCACCATCGTTGCGCTCGTGCTGGCACACATCGCAATCAATCGGGTGCCCTGAACCACGCGTCGGCGCATCCCGCGACGGCACTTTTACCATCGTAACTTTACAATCGGCCGCGCAAACCTTACAGTCGATGCATGCCTCGCCCCGACCGTTCCCCCGAAATCGATGCCGCGCTGCTGGCCCGCGTCGAGAAAAATCCGCAGGACTTGGTGGCGGTGGTCGGGGAAGCGTTGGGCCTGACGCGGCAGACCGTTGCGGCGCGCGCGCGCGAGTTGATCGAGCGCGGTTATCTCGCCAAATCCGGCACCACCCGACCGACTTACGGCCTCGGACCCAGCCGGCGCGCGGTGTTCACCCACTCGCTGTACGGGCTGGAAGAGAACTGGGTGTGGTTGCACGACATCGCGCCGTTGCTGCGCGGCCTGCCCGCCAACCTGATCGAGATCTGCCATCACGGCCTGACCGAAATGGTCAACAACGCGATCGACCATTCCGGCGGCTCGCGCCTGCGCGTGTTCGTGGACCGCACGCGGGAAAGGGTGACGCTGTTGGTATCCGATGACGGCGTGGGTATTTTTCGCAAGATCACCGCGGCACTCAGGCTTTCCGATTCGCGCTTGGCGCTGCTGGAATTGTCCAAGGGCAAGCTGACCACCGACCCGCGCCGGCATTCGGGCGAGGGCGTTTTCTTCACTTCGAGGATGTTCGACCGCTTCCAGATTGCATCCGGCCAATTGGTGTTCGATCACGACGACAAGCAGGCCGACGATCTGCTCGAACGCATCGAACCACGCTACGCACGGCGCGGCACCACGGTGTTGATGCAAATCGCAATCAAATCGAAGCGCACCGCAAAGCAGGTGTTCGACACGTTCTCCAGCGGCCCCGATGACTACGCGTTTGCAAAAACCGTGGTGCCGGTACGGCTCGCCCGGGTGGGTGACGAAAACCTGGTGTCGCGTTCGCAAGCCAAGCGCCTGATGCAACGGATCGAGCGTTTCCGGACCGTCGTGCTCGATTTCGCAGGCATCGCCTGCATCGGCCAAGCCTTCGCGGACGAAGTGTTTCGCGTGTTCGCCAACGCGAACCCCGACGTCGAATTGATTCCGATTCATGCAACGCCGGAGGTGCAGCAGATGATTCGCCGCGCGCAGGTGGCGCGTGGCGAAGACAGGTAGCGCGACGGCCGCTGCGGCCGCGCGGCGCATGCAATACTCGAACTCCACTGCCTGCAGGTGCATCCATGCCCATCCTGATCCTCGGCCTCGTCCTGTTCCTCGGCATGCATTCGGTGCACATGCTGGCGCCGCGTTTTCGCGATCGCATGGTGGCGCGGATCGGTTTGTGGCCCTGGAAGGGTTTGTATTCCCTGGTGGCGATTGCGGGTTTCGTACTGATCGTCATCGGTTTCGGGATGGCGCGCGCGCAGCCGCATCTGCTTTACGTGCCGCCCGCGTGGCTGCGGCACTTGAATGCGCTGTTCACGCTGGTCGCATTCGTGCTGGTCGTGGCGGCGTACGTTCCGCGCAACCATTTGAAGGCGAAGATCGGGCATCCGATGCTGGCGGGCGTGAAACTGTGGGCGCTGGGACATCTGCTGGCGATCGGTTACCTGCACGACGTGGTGCTGTTCGGCGCATTCCTGGCATGGGCTGTCGCGGATTTCGCGGTCTCGCGCCGGCGCGATCGCGCAACCGGCACCGTGTACCCGGCGGGCACGATCACGGGTGACGTGCTGGCGATCGTCGTCGGCGCGGCGGCGTGGGCGATCTTCGCGTTCCTGCTGCATTTGCGCCTGATCGGCGTCAGCCCGTTCATGTGATGGAACCATTGGTGCCGATGCGCATCAAAGCTTGGTGATTTCCGGTCTCGGGGGCGACGTGGCTCGACGCAATTCGGCACAAGGCAAGATCATCGGCGCGATCATCGTGATCGTGATCGTGGCGTTGGCCGCGTGGTGGTATTTCACGCGCATGCCGGGCGTGGATTTCTCGCGCCAGGGGCCGGCGCCTTCCGGGCCGGCCAAGGCCAGTACTGCGCCGGCGCCGATCGAGCACCCCATTTCCGAGGCGCAGACCGGCCCCGCGCCGGCGACGACATCGCCGCTGCCGCCGCTCGACAGCAGCGATGGTGCAGTGACCTCGGCACTGGCATCGATTCCCGGCGCGGATGGACTGGCCGGACTGCTGCTTTCGCGGGGCTTGATTCCGCACATCGTGGCGACGGTGGATGCGCTGCCCCGCCACTCGATCGGCGCCAGCATCCTGCCCCTGCGCACGCCCAAAGGCATCTTTGCCGTGGATACTTCCAGCGGCAAGCCGATGTTGGACAGCAGGAATTTTGCGCGCTACGACCCGTACCTGAAGATCGCCGAAGCGGTGGACCCGCGCACGCTGGTGACGTGGTACGTGCACTGGTATCCGCTGTTCCAGCAGGCCTATCGCGAACTCGGTTATCCGCAGGGCTATTTCAACGATCGCCTGATCGCGGCAATCGACGACATGCTGGCGGCGCCGAACGCACAGCCGCCGATCGCGTTGAGCGCCACCACGGATGGGCATTACGTGTTCAGCGACCCGACGTGGGAATCGTTGTCGGTGGGCCAGAAGCTGATGATCCGCATCGGACCGGAACACGAACGCACGTTGAAGGCGAGGCTGCGCAGCATCCGCGCGCTGCTGCTGGGCAAGGCGCCGGAGTTCCACGCGGAAGCGCAACCGGCGGCAGCTTCTTCGGCGCAGTGATCGCGCGTTTCAGGTTTGCTCGATTCCACCGAAGTGCAGCCGGGTGACGCCCTGCGCCACGCCGTTCGGCCCGAAGCGGTGCTCCTCGATGAGGCCGCCACCGTGGCGTGACAGCGCGATCAGCGTGGTCGCACGCGTGCCGTAGCGTTCACCGCGCACGAATACCGGTGACAGCACGCGTTCCAGTTCGATGCCGACGCCGGTGTCCGGCAGCGACGCGTCGGGCGCGGGCGTTTCGTCCGTGAACGCGTCGAACAACGGCGCGAAAGCTTGCTCGCGCGCTGCGAGCCAGCCCCGCAACACCGCGGTCACGCGCCGCACTTTCGGCCACGGCGCGTCCAGGTCGCCATTCGACAAGCCATGTACGCCATCCGCGATCGTTCGCATCCGAACCGCGGGGTCGTTCGATATGAAATGCGCAGTCTCGGCGTCGAACAGCAGCAGGTTGAACGGACGGTAGCGCGTGGCGATCCTTTCCAGCGCCGCGGCCTGACGCGCCGCCGAATCATCATCCTGCAGGAAATCCGTCACCAGCCAGCCGCGAGATGCGCGATCCTTCGATGCGTGCGGATCGCGCACGTTGGTCACCACGCAGGCGCGGCCGGGCTCGCGCACGCCCATCCAGGTGCCACCCGCTTCCAGGTCGCGCCCGGCGACAAGGCCGGGCGCATTGGTCCAGCGTTGCAGCGGCGCCGACGGCCGCGCGTGCGCCTCGTCGCGATTGCCGATCAACAGCAGGCGCCAGCGCGGGTGCACGTTCCAGGCGAAAGCAATCACGCACATGTGCTCAAGCCTATCGGATCGCACAGCGGTGTCGACAAGGGGCGAGCGATCACGGCGATAATGCCGCGCATGTTTGCCACGCCCTCATTCAAGGTCTGTGTGCTCGCGATGCTGCTGGGGGTGGCCGGCAGCGCGCACGCCGCGCCACCCGCGCCAGCCTCCAGCACTTCCGCGCGCGAGGCCGCGGCCAAGGCGAAGCTTGTGGCAGTGCGCGCCGAAATCGCGAAGATCGCGGACGCGCAACGTGCGATGGCCGCGAAACGCGGCGCGATCAACGCCAAGCTCGCGGCGCAGGCCGCGCAACTCAACCAGGCCGCCAATGCGGTGCGCGAAAGCGACGCGGCGATCGCGGCCAAGACTGCGTCGCTGACCGACCTCGAACGGCAACGCGCGACGCTCGAGCAGAAGCTTTCCGGCCAGCGCGCGGCGTTGGCGGAATTGCTGCGCGCGGTGTACACGCTCAACCGCGGCTCCGATCTCGCCATGCTGCTGGGCGACGACGACATCGCGAAGATCGATCGCGCGCTCGCGTCTTCGCGCTACTTCCAGCACGACCGCGTCGCGCGCATCCGCGCGTTGCTGGGCGAAGTCGCGCAACTCGACAACGTGAAAGCTGCCATCGAAACGGAAACCGCGTTGCTCAGGCAGCAACGCAACCAGCGCGCGGCGCAGGCAACCGAACTGGAGCAGGCGCGCGACGCGCAGCAGAAGCTGCTGGCGCAGGCCGATGCCCAACTCGCGCAACAGAAGGACAGGCTGGCATCGCTGCAACGCGACGCCGATGCGTTGAATCAGTTGCTGAAGCAATTGCAGAACGTGTTCTCCGACATTCCCGCGCAGCTCGGCAAGAACACACCCTTCGCGGAACTGCATGGCAAGCTGCCTTGGCCGGTTACGGGCACGCCGCGCAATGGTTCGGGCGCGCTCGCACTCGGACTGGTGATCGCCGCCAAGCCGGGCGCCGAGGTGCGCGCCGTCGCGTACGGCCGCGTGGCCTGGGCGGACTTCATGCGCGGTTACGGCATGCTGGTGATCATCGACCATGGCGCCGGCTGGATGAGCCTGTACGGCGGCAACGAATCGGCGGCGGTCAGCGCCGGCGACTGGGTGCGGCCGGGGCAGCCGATCGCGACGGTCGCGCGCAGTTCCGAACAAGGCGGCGCCTGGTTCGGATTGCGCCACGACGGCAAGCCGGTCGACCCGCACGGCTGGTTCGCGGCGAAACGTTGACGTCGCGCCTACAATGAACCCTCGCGTTCGCCCGCGGTCATGACTCGTGTTGCTTACCCGGTATTTCCCATGACTCGACATTCGTTTGTTCTGGCCTGCAGCCTGTTGGCTTGCTGCGGCATCGCCTTCGCCGCGCCTCCGGAAAGCCCCGCGCCGGTTCCCACTTCGGCCAGCAGCGCGGCGCCCGCCCCGGCTTCCAGTGTGGCCGCGAACGATGTGCCGAGCTTCGAGGAAATCCAGGCGTTCACGCGCGCGTTCGAAATGATCAAGCAGGCCTACGTCGAACCGGTCGCGAACAAGCAGCTGATGCAGTCGGCGATCCGCGGCATGTTGTCGGGGCTGGACCCGCACAGCGAGTTCCTCGACCGGCATGAACTCAAGGACTTGAGCGAGAACACTTCCGGCACTTATTCCGGTCTCGGCATCGAGGTGGCGCAATCCGACCATCAACTCGTGATCGTGACACCGATCGACGGCGGCCCGGCCAAGCGTGCCGGCGTGCAGCCGGGCGACGTGATCGTCGCGATCGATGGCGTGCCGGTGCAACCCGATGCGATCGATGCCGCGGTCAAGAAACTGCGCGGCCCGATCGGCTCGAAAATCACCTTGAGCATCCTGCATGCCGACGGCGACAAGCCTGTCACGGTGCCACTGGTGCGTCAGCGCATCCGCGTCACCAGTGTCACCACGCACATGCTGGAGCCCGGTTATGCCTACATCCGCATCAGCGAATTCCAGGAAGACACCGCCGACGAATTGACGCGCGCGCTCGGCAAGCTGCAGAAGCAGCACGGTCCGCTGCGCGGCGCGGTGCTCGACCTGCGTTCCAATCCCGGCGGATTGCTCACCAGCGCGGTCGGCGTGTCCGACGATTTCCTCGATTCGGGATTGATCGTCAGCACCCGCGGGCGGCTTGCGCAATCCAGGCTCAAGTTCAGCGCGACACCCGGCGATCTGCTGAATGGCGCGGCGATGGTGGTGCTGGTGGACAACGGCACGGCCTCGGCGGCGGAAATCGTCACCGGTGCACTGAAGGACAACCACCGCGCGCTGGTGATGGGACGGCGCACCTTCGGCAAGGGTTCGGTGCAGACCGTGCTGCCGCTCGGCAATGGCGACGCGGTGAAGCTGACTACCGCGCGTTACTACACGCCCGACGGCACCTCGATCCAGGCGGCGGGCATCACGCCGGACATCGCGCTCGGCAACGTCACCGTGGCGGCCGATCGCAACCCCTCACTCGACGACGACGAGCACGAAAGCGACCTGCCCAATCACCTGGCCGGCAATCAAACTGCCGCGAGCGATGCCGGCGCGGGCGAGCTCGCGGTGAAGGATTACGCGCTGTCCGAAGCGCTGCACGTGCTGAAGGGCCTGGCGTTGGCGCGGAACGACGTTCCCGCCAAGGCTTCGAGCACGCACTGAGGTAGCGTGCGCTCTGCGCACGTCCGGGATCATCGTGCGCGAAGCGCACGCTACCCTGTCGAAGGGTGCGACCCTTCAGTTCCCGAAAACTTTCTGGATCGACTCGAGTTCCCTGCCGCTGGTCTCCACGCCGCCGCGCCACAGCATCACGCCGGCGGCGAACATCGGCACGGCGATCACCAGTGCGGACACCAAGAAGCTGTCGAACACGCCCGCAACGCCGAGCCCGGCGCCCAGGATGCCGCCGGCCTTGGAACCCGCGGCGATCAGGCCGGATCCTGTTCCGCGCAGGTGCACCGGGTAGATTTCCGCGGCATAGGGAATCATGGTGGCGATCACGCCGCTGATCGCGATCAGCAGCAACACGGTCGCGGAGATCGTGAACGCTTGCGCGCGCAGGCCGGCCACTTCGATGCACGCGAACGCGAGCAGCGCCAATACCGTCAGCGCGACGAACAACACCAGTGACTTGAAGCTGCTCCAGTGCTGGTAAAGCCACACCACTACCGCGATACCCGGAATCGCCAGCAGCGCCGATTGCGCCATCAGCGCGCTGGCGGCGCGCGCATCCAGCCCCAGCTTGTGCAGGTTGGCAGGCAGCCACAGCACGAAACCGAAATTCACCAGGCCCCACGCGAGCCCACACATCATCAATGCGATGGTGATGCGCGCGTGGCGGCCGCGCAGCATGTCGCGCAATCCCGTGCGCGGCTGGTGGATTTCCATGATCGGCGCTTCGGCGGCGGCGGCGCCTGCGACCACACCCGCCGGCCCCGCGAAACGTTCGAGCACCGCGCGCGCCTGTTCGGGCAATCCGGCGTTGGCGAGGAAGCGCGGCGATTCCGGAATGTAGCGGTTGAGCAACACGATCAACGCGCCGGTCGGCAGGTTCAACAGCCACAGCACGCGCCAGCTGAAACCCGGTTCCAGCAGCGCCGCCGCACCGGATGCCGCGAGATAACCCGCGGACGTTCCGACGCCACCCAGCGCGACCAGCAGCCAGCCGCGATGGCGCGCGGGCACCGTCTCCGCCATCAGCGTGAACGCGATCGGCAACATGCCACCCGCGGCCGCGCCCATCATGAAACACATCGCCAAGTTCCAGTTGAACGACGGCATGGTGCCGCAGATCGCCGTGCCCATGAACAGCAGCGCCGACAGCAGGATCGCGGCGCGGCGTCCGAACACGTCGGCGAGGCGGCCCCAGACCACCGAACCCACCGCCGTGCCGATCAGCGCGGACAACGCGAGCCAGCCCGCCCTCGACATGCCGATGCCGTATTCGCGCGCCATGCCGGGCATCACGAACGCGATCGACGCGGGCTTCATCACGTCGATCGTCAGCGCGATCGCCAGCACCGCCACCAGCGTCCAGTGCGCGCGATTAAGCGGCACGCCATCGGCGACGTGCCAGTGCAGGCGATTGCCGCCAAGGGCCGTCAAGCGGATCTGCGCGAGCCGCGGCATCAGGCCCCACGCCGCGAGCAATACGCCGCCCGGAATCAGCGCCATGCCGAGCAGCATGCCCGGATCCATCGGCATGCCGGCCAAGTGGAAATGCATCGGCGCAGCCATCACGTACATCGGCAGGTGCAGGCACACTCCGGCCGCCACGATGACGCAGCCGAGCCAGAACGCCGCAGGATGATGGAACGTGATGCGCATGCGTGCGGGAACATGAACGAATCCCGAAGGGTAACAGGCGCTATGAGCGTGAACGTTGCCTGAGCCGCGCCGCCCGCATTCACGCATCGTTGAATGCCGCGTGCCCAAGCTGGCGGGGATTTTCCAGAGGAGGTATCGCCATGCAGAAGCACGTACTGACTGCAGCGCTTTCCGCGATCCTGTTGTGTTCGGGTGGCGCCGCCCTGGCGCAGGACGCGCCGGCGCAACCACCGCCGCCGGCCGCCGCGACGAACACCACCGGCAGCCCGACCGGCGCGCTGGATGAAGCCACCATCAAGTCCGACATCGCCAACGCCGGCTACCAGAAGGTGAAAGGCCTCGAGTTCAAGGACGGCGTGTGGCAGGCCAAGGCGCGCGGCGGCAACGACAAGTGGACGCACATCAAGATCGGCCCCACCACCGGCAAGGTCTATGAAGCCGACGCACCGTCCAAGCTCAACGAAGACGAGGTCAAGGCCAAGTTGACGGCGCAGGGCTACCAGAACATCGGCCACGTGAAGTTCGACAAGGGCTTGTGGAAAGCCGACGCCAAGAACCCGCAAGGCAAGGACGTGGACCTGCTGGTCGATCCCAACGATGGCAGCGTGGTGGCCGAACAGCAGGATTGACGATTGATTCGTCCTGCAAGGGCCGTCACGCGCGGCTGTGCGTGACGGCCTTTTCTTGCATATTGGGGAACGACCGCAGTGATATCGCTTCGCCGCCATCGGCGCTTGCCGTGCGGCATTTTCCTACGCGATCCGGCGGCAATGACTGCTCGCCTCCATGGCCCGCGGAATCGAAGATGCGTACATCGATTACCCGGAAGCAGTCATGCACATCGAGAGTGGCATACGGACAGGCATCGCGCGCGCAGGCTGCTTTCTGGTCTTCTGCTGCTTCGTGGCAAGCGCGCACGCGGCGTCGGTCTACAAGTGTGTGGATGCGCAGGGACACCTCACGTTTCGGGACACGCCCTGCGCCGCGCGTGCGCAGCAGCGGAAGATCGATCTGCAACCGCAGCCGTTGATCGGCGCACCCAACGAACATCTGGCACAAGCCGCGCCAGCGGCGCGCGAACACAAGGCGGCACGGACGCGCAAACTGTCCGGGCGTGCCGAACACGCACGGGCGGAAACTTCGTGGGAATGCCGCGCGGCGGATGGCGAGGTGTTCTATCGCCACACGCGCTGTCCGGGCTCGGTGCCCGGCGACGGCACGGTGCGCAGCGGTTATGCCGAGAAAATGCAAAGCTCGCGCTCGCGCACGCGCAGCCGGCAGGGCGCATGGGGCCGCGTGCCTGTGCACGGAACGAAGATCAGCCGCGCGGAAGCGTGTCGGCGCATCCAGTCCGCGGGCGCCGCGGGCCGCGACGGACATGCGCGCGACGAAACCATTTCGACCTACGATCACCTGATGGGTCGCGATCCTTGCAGCGATTGATTTGTCGCGGCCGATCAGGAAACGCGCGCGTTGCGGCGCGGCGCACGCTTGGTTCGCACGCGCTTCGCTGTCCCGGCGAACCCGATCGGGGGCGCAGCGCGGAAGCTGGCGGCCTCGTCCTGCAACCATTCCCGGAACACCACGAATCCGGGCAGCTTGCGCGAGCGTTCCGGATACACGAGGTAATGGGCGCGCCGGCCCTTCATCATCTCCGGGAACAGCGTGACCAGTTGTCCGGCTTCGATCAACGGCCGCACCATCGTGGTCCGCCCGAGCGCCACGCCGAGACCTCCAAGCGCCGCGCGCTGGCGCGATTCGGCATCGTTGAACGACGCCACGTAACGTCGCGGCGGTCGCCCGCCATGCAGCGAGAACCAGTTCTCCCAGATCTCTTCCGGCCCCAGCAGCGGCAGCTTGCCGAGTTCTTCCAGCCTGGGCGGTTTGCGCCCGCCCAGCAGCGCGGGGCTGGCTACCGGCGTCAGCCACTCTTCGATCAGCAATTCGACAGTGAGCCCGGACCATTCTCCCATGCCGTAGCGCAACGCCGCGTCCCAACGGCCGTCGGCGAAATCCACCAGCTCGACCGACGAATCAAGGTTCAGTTCGACCTCGGGATGTGACGCGACGAAGCGCGGCAACCGCGGCAACAGCCAGCTCGAAGTCATCGAAGGCATGGCCGACAGCGACAGCGCGTTGTCGTCGCGTGCGCACAGCGGTTTCAGCGCGTCCTCGATGGCATCGAGATGCGGCGCGATCTTGTCGAACAGGCGCTGCCCCACCGCGGTCAGTTTCAATCCGCGCGGACCGCGCACGAACACCTTGCAGCCGACCCGCTCCTCCAGCAGCCGGACTTGGTGGCTGAGGGCGCTCACGGTCAGGTGCAACTGTTCGGCGGCGCGCGTGAGGTTGCGCGCGCGTGCCGCCGCGACGAAGGTCTGCAGGGGATTCAGTGGGCTGCGGCTCATGTTCGAATTTATTCAACACTCGTTTGAAAAACGGTCGCTACCGCTTGCGGCCCGGACACCCTATTTTTGCGCCTCACGCAATGTTTGCGCAAGCCGGATGGAGGTGTCCCATGTTGAGGGAATTGGCAAAGCTCTCGGGCGGCATGTTGTTCCTGGACGGGCACGTGACCGACCTTGCGACGGTACGCCGTCTGGCACGCGACGAAGTTTCGCCACCCCGCGCACCGCGCGGCGGACGCGGTGGACGCGGTGGACGCGGTGGACGCTCGGGCAAACGGGGCGACCGCGACTGGCGCACGCCGGTCGAACTGCTGGTGCTCGCCGCGATCTGGGGCGGCTCGTTCCTGTTCCTGCGCATCGCCGCGCCGAAATTCGGGCCGCTCGCATTGGTCGACGTGCGGCTTGCGCTGGGCGCGCTGGTGCTCTCGCCGTTCCTGTGGCACGCGCGCCACCAGCTCGCCGCGACCGGCTGGCTGAAGATCGCCGCGATCGGTGTCGTGAATACACTGCTGCCGTTCCTGCTGTTCGCGTGGAGCGCGGAACGCGCGCCGGCCGGCGTCAGCGCGATCGTCAACAGCATGGCCGTGCCGTTCGCGGCACTGGCGGCCTTCGCGATGTTCGGCGAACGCATCGGCGCGCGTCGCCTGACCGGATTGGTGGTCGGACTGGTCGGGGTGGTGGTGTTGGCGAGCGGCGACGTCGACGGCGCAGGCCTTGGACCGGCGGTCGCAGCCGGCACCGGCGCGGCGCTCCTGTACGGCGTGTCGGCGAACCTGGTGAAACGTTACTTCGCGGGTCTGCCCCCGGCAGCGGTCGCCGCGGCAACGCTCGCATGGGGCGCGGTGTTGCTGGCGCCGTTCGCGGTGTGGCAGTGGCCAGCCGCGCACGTTGCCGCGCAGGCATGGTTCAGCCTGATCGCGCTGGGCGTCGTCTGCACGGGCATCGCCTACGCGCTCTACTACCGATTGATCCAGCGCGTCGGTGCGCCGCGCGCGACCACGGTCACCTACCTCGTGCCGATCTTCGGCGTCCTGTGGGCATGGCTGGCGCTGGGCGAATCGCTGACGTGGGGCATGGCGGTTGGCGGCGCGTTGATCCTGGGCGGGATGTTGTTCGCACAGGGGAGGATGCGCGCGATCCCGGTGCCCCGCCGGGTCGCGCTGGACAAGACCAGCACCAGGTGTCCCGGCTGAGATGAATGTCGTGCAAGCACGACCGGCCGCGCAACGCGACGTGCCGCGGCCGTACCCCAGGAGAACCGAATGAAAACGCGCTTTCCATCCGCGAACGAGTACACGGCACAGGACGCCCGCTATCCCGACTCGATGGTCGTGGACATCCGTGCACTCGAGCAGGCCGTGGAAGAACCCTATCGAAACGATGTCCTGTCCAACGTCAACGACGCATGCCTGCGGCTGGCGGTGTTCGAGGGCGAGTATCGCTGGCACCAGCACCCCGACTCGGATGAACTTTTCATGGTGGCCGCCGGGAAACTGCAAATCGATCTGGCTGGCGCCGATACCGTGGAACTGACCGAGTGGCAATACCTGGTCGTTCCGGCAGGCACGGTGCATCGCACGCGGGCGATCGGGCGCACGGTCAATGTCACGTTCGAGAAGCAACATGCCCGCACCGTGTTCACCGGGGCCGCCGACACCTGACCCGGCGCCGGAGGGTCCAGCGGCACGAATGGGCCGACTGGCGGGACCACGATGGCTATACTGCGAGCCATGAAAACTCCCGCCTGCCGTATCGCCAACCGCCTGCTTCCAGTCGCTATTGCCATGGCGGCGTCCATGCTGATGTCGGCCTGTTCGCAGCAGGCGCCCGCGCCACCCGCAGCACCGTCGGCTTCGGCGCAGGCCGCCGCGAACGACGCCGCGGCCGCCAGCGAGCTGAAGCTCTATCAGGACATGCTGGCCCAGCATGCGGAAGATCAGGCCGCGCCGGTGGGCGAGGAGATCGTGCAGAAATATCCGGGGACGCCGGCGGCCGCGGAAGTGCAGAAGACGCTTGCGCAGGTCGAGGCGACGGCCAAGTCCAAGGCCGAGCACACGCGGCTGGCAAGCCTCTGGTATTACCAGACGGCCAACGTCGACGGCGAACAATCGACCGCCAGTACCTACTCCGAGCCGCGCAGCGACAACAGCACGCGGCTGGTCTTGCGCCGGCACGCGAAGTGGGGCCTGAGCGTCTACCTTTTCGCGCCGGACGGCAGCAAGGGTTTCGTGTGCAAGGATCTGTGCAACATCACGATGCGCTTCGATGGCAAGCGCGAGACGTGGAAAGCCTATTTGCCCAAGACCGGCGAGCCCGCGATGTTCATCAAGGAAGGCAAGGCTTTCATCACGGCGATGCAGAAGGCCAAGGTGATCGAAATGGAGGTGACGACCAAGGATCATGGCAAGCAGACCCTGAAATTCGAAGTCGGCGGTTATGATCCGTCGAAGTTCTCGCCGTTGCCGAAGAAGTGATCCGCGCGGCCGGTCGAATCCGGCCGTTGCCGCGCGCAATATCCGCCACCGCAAGTGGACGTACGCGCGTCCGGGGAGCCGGGGATGGACGAGAAGATCTGCATCTTCGAAGATGTGTACAACGAGGTTTCCGCACGCGCGCAAGCCGAACATGAAAAAGTCGGCGCGTTCGGCATGCTGGCGCGGATGAAGCTGTGGGACCGGCCGAAGGAAACCGATATCGCGCTGGCCAACACGGAAAAGCGCTACGAACCGTTCTGGATGGCCAAGGCCGCGCGGCGCACGCGCTACACGCGCAAGCTGACGTACCACGTCAAGATCGAGCACCCGCACGTCGTGAGCGTGGAACTGCTGGGCCAGAAGCTGCCGGTGGATGCGCGCCGCGAACTGCAGCTGGCCGCCATCGAGGATTGCGAAAGCATCACGACGCTGGTGCATTACGTCGACGCGTTGCGCCACGACACACCGGAGAAGACGCTGATCGATTACGCCGGCCGTTTCGCGTTCCGTGACCTCGAGGACAGCAGCCAACCGCAATTCATCGCACCGACCGTCACCGCGGCGTCGGTGCTGCAGCAGGTCAAGGCGAAACTTTCCGCGCCGGTCGAAGCCGACGCGATCGCCAGCGACGAAGTCGATATCGAATCCCTGGCGCTGTTCTACCGCCCGGTGTACGCGTTCCAGTTCGCATGGAAGGACAAGACCGGCGTGATCGAAATCGACGGTCTTTCCGGCCGCGTCAACAAGGAAGGCGACATGCTGGGCGGCGCGGTACGCAAGCTCGGCAATCGCGACGCGCTGTTCGACCTGGGCGCCGACTTCGCGGGCATGGTAGTGCCCGGGGGCACCATCGTGGTGAAACTGATCGACAAGCTGTCGAAGAAGCATTCCGCCTGACCGTCCGCCGCCGGCATTTTCGCGAGATACAGCGGCTGCTCGTCCTGCTCCGCGCCCCTGTGGCTGCCGGTTTGCCGCAGGCTGCCGATGCCACTTTGCCATCCGCCACAGGCCACCGTGACTTTTGGCGGCTACATGACGAAAGCGGCCAAATGCGCGAAACTGGGTGTCTTGCAGCTTTTCCGGAATCGAAGGAAGCGACATGGCAGACGTGCGCGAGGCGAAGGTACCCGACATCGGCGATTTCCAGGGCGTGCCCGTGATCGAAGTGATGGTCAAGCCGGGCGACCGCGTGGAAAAGGACCAGGGCCTCGTGACGCTGGAGTCGGCCAAGGCGACGATGGAAGTGCCGGCGCCGTTCGCGGGCACGCTCAAGGAAATGAAGGTCAAGGTCGGCGACGAGGTTTCCGAAGGCAGCGTGATCGCGACGATCGAAGCCGAGGGCGGCGAAGCTGCGAAATCGGAGGAGCCCGCAAAATCGAAACCTGTGCCTGAAACTGCGCCCGCATCTTCCTCGAATCAAAATCCTCCCCCCGCACAGCGGGGGGAGGTGCCGAAGGCGGAGGGGGGCAACCAGCAATCGCCCCCATCAGCCCTTCGGGCAGCTTCCCCCGCAAGCGGGGGAAGCGAAAGCAAAACGGAACGTCACGCACCACCGATTCCGTTCGATGCCAATTCCATCATGCCGGACAAGGTGCCCTACGCCAGTCCCGCGGTGCGCGCGTTCGCGCGCGAGCTGGGTGTGGACCTTGCGCGCGTCACCGGCAGCGAGCGCGGCGGCCGCATCACCCGGGACGACGTGCAGAAATTCGTGAAGTCGGTGATGTCCGGCAGCCGGGCGCCCGCCGCGGGCGCGGGCGGCGCGGGTCTCAACCTGTTGCCGTGGCCGCAGATCGATTTCAGCAAGTTCGGCGCGATCGAGACGCAGCCGCTGTCGCGCATCAAGAAACTTTCCGGCGCCAACCTCGCACGCAACTGGGCGATGATCCCGCACGTCACGCAGTTCGAGGATGCCGACATCACCGACCTCGAAGCGTTGCGCGTCGGGCTCAACAGGGAAAACGAGAAAACCGGGATCAAGGTGACGATGCTGGCGTTCCTGATCAAGGCCTCGGTCGCGGCGCTGCAGAAATATCCCGACTTCAACACGTCGCTGGATGCATCGGGCGAAAACCTCGTGGTGAAGAAGTATTTCAACATCGGCTTCGCCGCCGACACGCCGAACGGGCTGGTCGTGCCGGTGATCCGCGATTGCGACAAGAAGGGCGTGCTCGACATCGCGCAGGAAATGTCGGCGCTGGCGAAGAAGGCGCGCGACGGCAAGTTGACGCCGGGGGAAATGTCGGGCGGCTGCTTCTCGATTTCCTCGCTGGGCGGCATCGGCGGCACCATGTTCACGCCGATCATCAACGCGCCGGAAGTCGCGATCCTCGGCGTGTCGCGCGCATCGATGAAGCCGGTATGGAGCGGCAAGGAATTCGCGCCGCGGCTGATCCTGCCTTTGTCGCTCAGCTACGACCATCGCGTGATCGACGGCGCCGCCGCCGCGCGTTTCGCCACTTACCTCGCACAGCTCCTCGGCGACATGCGCCGGGCGCTGCTTTGAGCGGGGAGATCGACATGGCGAACACGATCGAACTCAAGGTGCCGGACATCGGCGATTTCCACGACGTGCCGGTCATCGAGGTGCTGGTGAAGGCCGGCGATCGCATCGAAAAAGACCAGAGCCTGGTCACGCTGGAATCGGCCAAGGCCACGATGGAAGTGCCGTCCTCGGCGGCGGGCGTGATCAGGGAAGTGAAGGTCAAGGTCGGCGACAACGTCGAACAGGGCGCGGTGATTGCGGTTGTCGAAGCGGAAGATTCGCCCCCCTCTCCCTCCGGGAGAGGGGCTGGGGGTGAAGGTTCGATCAACGCGCGTGACTCCAACTCGCCGCCTCCCTCACAAACTCGACGCGAACCCGAACCCTCACCCGCCGCTGCGGGTCGCGCTGCGCGCGCGTTCGCTAGCGCTCCGCCTCTCCCGGAGGGAGAGGGGAAAAGCACAGCGCCCGACTCGCGCGAAACCGGCCGCAAGGCCGACATGGAGTGCGCGATGCTGGTGCTGGGCTCCGGTCCCGGCGGCTACAGCGCCGCGTTCCGCGCGGCCGATCTCGGCATCGACACGATTTTGGTCGAACGCTACGGCACGCTCGGCGGCGTATGCCTCAACGTCGGCTGCATTCCTTCCAAGGCGTTGCTGCACGCGGCCGAAGTGATCGACGCGGCCGCGCTGATGGGTGTGCATGGCATCGAATTCGGCAAGCCGAAGATTGATCTCGACAAGCTGCGCGACTTCAAGGACAAAACCGTCGGCAAACTCACCGGCGGCCTCGCGTCGATGGCGAAGCGGCGCAAGGTGCGCGCGGTGCAGGGCATCGGCACCTTTGTGTCGCCGCACGAACTCGAAATCGTCAACGGCAACGACAAGAAGCTGATCCGTTTCGAGCAGGCCATCATCGCGGCCGGCTCGCAAGCCGTGCACCTGCCGATGTTCCCGTGGGACGACGAACGCGTGATGGATTCCACCGGCGCGCTGCAACTGCGCGACGTGCCGAAGAGCCTGCTGGTGGTCGGCGGCGGCATCATCGGCCTGGAAATGGCGACGGTCTACCGCGCGCTCGGCAGCGCCGTCACCGTGGTCGAGTTCATGGACCAACTGATGCCGGGCGCGGACACGGATCTGGTGCGCCCGCTCGCGGCGCAACTCAAGAAGCAGGGCGTCGCGACGCACCTCAAGACCAAAGTCACCGCGGCGAAAGCGCAGAAGAACGGCATCACCTGCGAGTTCGAGGGTGACAGCATTCCGGAGAAGAAGACCTTTGACCGCGTGCTGGTGTCGGTCGGACGCAGCGCCAACGGCAACAAGATCGGGGCCGAAAAAGCGGGCGTCAGCGTCACCGAACGCGGGCTGATTCCGGTCGATACGCAGATGCGCACCAATGTTCCGCACATCTTCGCGATCGGTGATCTCGTGGGTCAGCCGATGCTCGCGCACAAGGCCGTGCACGAAGGCCACGCCGCCGCCGAAGCCGCGGCCGGCCAGAAGCGCCACTTCGATGCGCGCGTGGTGCCGTCGGTCGCGTTCACCGATCCGGAAATCGCCTGGGTCGGCGTCACCGAACGCGAGGCAAAGGAAAAGAACCTCGACGTCGGCGTCGGCAAGTTCCCGTGGGCGGCCTCGGGCCGCGCGCTCGGCATGGATCGCGCGGAAGGCTTCACCAAACTGATCTACGACAAGGCCACGCACCGCGTGATCGGCGGCGGCATCGTGGGCGTGCACGCCGGCGATCTCATTTCCGAAATCGCGCTGGCGATCGAGATGGGCGCCGAGATCGGCGACATCGCGCTCACCATCCATCCGCACCCGACGCTCGGCGAATCGATCGGCATGGCTGCGGAAGTGGCCGAAGGCACGATAACCGATTTGTACATTCCGAAACGAAAGTAGCCGTGCCTTTGCCATCGCAGCATCTGGAAATGCTGGCGCGCTACAAGGCGTGGGCAGACGCGCGGCTGTACGACATGCTGGCCGGACTCCCGGCCGACACGCTCGTGGCGCCCTCGCCCATCTTCGCAGGCAGCATCCTGCGCACACTCAACCATGTGTACCTGATGGACGTGGTATGGAAATCGCACCTGCTCGGGATTCCACACCATCTGACAACACGCAACCCGGAAGCCGTGTCGCCGTTTTCCGAATTGCGCGACGCGCAGCGCGACATCGATGCGTGGTACATCGATTGCGCGGCGACGATGACGCCCGATGCGCGCAACGACATCGTGCAATTCACTTTCATCGGCGGCGGAGAAGGATCGCTGCGACGCGAAGACATCGTGCTGCACGTCGTCAACCACGCGACCTATCACCGCGGGCACGTCACGGCCATGCTCAACCAGATCGGCGTGCAGCCGCACGCGACCGACCTGCCGGTGTTCCTGCGCGAAGATCAATGGACGCTGGCGGAATGAGCATGCCGCGCGGTCAGTCGTCACTTGCAACCCAAAGCAGACACCCCGCACGACCGGAGCGAGTTCTCCGGCGCAGCGGTTGCGGCTGGTGACAGCCGAGGTTGCGATGAGTTGCCAAGGTCGTCGAGCCCCGTCCGCTGCCTGGGACTGACTCGCCTCAGAACGCGATCTGCGCACGCAGTTCAATGATGCGCGGATTCACGACGAGGCTTTTGCGATCGCTGAAAGCGCGGATGTAGTTCGCCTGCAGCTTCAGGTGCTGGCCGAGATACCAGTTCACGCCCAGCGTCCAGTCGTGCTCGCGCCCACCCAGAGTGCTGCCGTCGTCGAGATTGACCGTGCTGTAGCGCGCCGCGAATTCCACGGCACCCCATGGCCGCGACGGCTGCACGTTGCCGACGTTGCCGTCCTTGTACGGCCGCGACTCGCCCGTTGCCACCCAGCTCGCGAAGGCGTACCAGCCATCGATGCGATACGCGGGTTTGCCGTCAGCGAAGGACGTGTGTGCGCGCAGATACTCGCCCTGCAACGACCATGGTCCGCGTATCCAGAGCGCCTCGACGCCGTAGCGGTCGATCCCGTCGACATTCTTCAGCGTGCCCGAATCGACGAGATACAGCGGCGAAAGACCGGCCTCCGGCGTGGAGCGGAATCGCGCCGACGGCACGTTGGTCAGCCCCAGGCCATTGACGCTGGACGCAGGCGATTCGCGCGACGCGCTGAGCCCGAAATGCAAGACATCCCCGGGCCGATTCCGCGGCACCCACGCCAGGCGGCCCGCGAGCGTGCGCCCGTCGTTGTCGCCCTGGAGGTCGCCGCCATCGTAGTAGCCGGCCTGCGCCAGCCACGTCGGGCGGTACCACGCCCAATCCACGCCCATGCGGCGGTTCTCGTAGACCGCCTGTGTCGGCAGCGCCTGCTCGATGAACGTATTGGCGGGCGTGCTGGTATTGCCTTCGAATCCGACCGGCGTCTTGCTGTAACCCGCGCGGAACGCACCGATGTCGCGGCCGAACAGGGCTTTCGACTGCACGCGCAGGAAAACGTCCTGCCACTTCTTCGACTGGTAGTCGAATTGCACAATGGCGTCGTAAACGCCTTTCTTCTTCAGGTACACCCCGAAATACTTGCGGCGATTGGTGTGCGCGTCGCCCAGCAGGCCATCGTCGTGCGAGAAATCGTCGACGTCGTATTGATACAAGCCGGTAACGCCAAAATCGGTGCCGTCCGCGAACGCGTGGTGCGTGGGCCAATCGCCGAGGAAGGAATAGTCCTGCGCCACCGCGGGCGTGGCCGTCAGCACCACCGCAGCAGCTACGCCGAACAAAACCCATGCGCGCCTGCGGACGCCCGCGGCGGAGCAGGTCAAAACTTCCGCGACGCCCGAGCCATCCGGCTCGCGATCTGCTCCGTCGAATCCCGTGATGCGAATTCGTCCCGGGTCGCGCCGGAGTCTTCGCCCCGGCCGGAGCCGAGTTGCTTCAGGAGCTTCTCCATTTCCCTCCGCAGCGCATCCAGTTGGATGGTATGCCGATGGAGTGCGGCCAGGATCGCCCACGACGATACGCACAAGGCAATGAGCAGGATGCCGATATCTGTATTGGTCACTTCCGGGCTCCTCGAGGGCGTTCCGGTGGAACGAAAAACACAAGCCGCGCGCCGCAACGCGGCGTTGCTCCAGCCATCTGCAGCACCCACCCGCAATGAAGCTGAGATACGGAACAGCGGCGTGCATCCATTGGTGGCGTCGCATGGCTCTTTCCTTGGTTGCGGGTTGGGTTCGAAACGGGAATCGGTCAAGCCGGCAGGGGCACGGAAGCGTCATCCGCGATCCATGTCCAGCGTTCCTCCGCGGCAGAAGGATTGCTTTTTGCGCCATCGAAGGCGAAGACGACCGCGCGTGTCGGCCGGGCGCGCAGCTTCATCCCCGCGCTCAAGCCCATGCGCGCGAAATCCTCACCGCTGATTTGCGCTTCCAGCCGCTGCCCCAGGGCCGGTGCGTCCAGTTCCAGGTGCGCGATGCTGCCGGCGCGATAGACATGGCGCAAATGTGTTTGCCAGCCCGGCGCCTCCATCGATGTGTCGAGCGCGAGATGTTCCGGCCGCACGTAGGCCCGCGCATGTTTGCCACCCGCTCCCCACGGCGCTTCGCCGAAGTTCCATTCCGCGGCGGTCATGCCACGGCCCGTGCGCATCAGCTCGATCCGGTTCGCCTTGCCGATGAACTCGCAGACGAACGGCGTGGCGGGATCCCGATAGATCGCGGCGGGCTTGCCGACCTGTTCGATGCGGCCGCGATTCATCACCACCACGCGATCGGCCAGCTCCAGCGCCTCCTCCTGGTCGTGGGTGACGAACACCGTGGTCAGTCCGAACTCGTCGTGCAGCTCGCGCAACCAGCGGCGCAGGCTCACCCGCACCTGCGCATCGAGCGCGCCGAACGGTTCGTCGAGCAACAACAGGTCGGGTTCCACCGCCAACGCGCGCGCCAATGCGACACGCTGGCGCTGGCCGCCGGAAAGCTGCGCCGGATAACGCTTGGCCATGTCCTGCAGTTGCACGCGTTGCAGCAGGCGCTCGACGCGCACCGCGATGTCGGCGCGCTTCGGACGCGTGCGCCACGGCCGCACGCGCAATCCGAACGCCACGTTGTCGGCCACGCTCAGGTGCCGGAACAACGCGTAATGCTGGAACACCAGTCCGACCTTGCGGTGGCGCGCATCGATGGCCAGGAGGTCGCGCCCGTTCTGGCGTACGCTGCCTGATTCGGGATAGTCGAGGCCCGCGAGGACGCGCAGCAGCGTGGTCTTGCCGGAGCCGGACGGCCCGAGCAGCGCGAGGAATTCGCCGGGCGGAATGTCCAGGCTGACATCATCCAGCGCGGGATATTCCGTGAAGCGGCGGACGAGATGCGAAAGTTCGAGCATCATGCGCGCATTCCTCATCGACTGCTCGGCGCGTGCGCGGCGAGTTCGTCGCCGTAGCGCCATTCGAGCAAGCTCTTGATCGCCAGCGTCAGCAACGCGAGCAGCGCCAGCAGCGAAGCCACGGCGAACGCGCCGGCGTAGTCGTATTCGTTGTAGCGCATCTCCACCTCCAGCGGCATCGTGGTGGTGAGTCCGCGGATATGGCCGGACACCACCGACACCGCACCGAATTCGCCCATCGCGCGCGCGTTGCACAACAGCACGCCGTACAACAACGCCCAGCGGATGTTCGGCAGCGTCACGCGGAAAAACATCTGCCAGCCGCTGGCGCCCAGCACCCGCGCCGCTTCCTCGTCTTCGCTGCCTTGCGCCTGCATCAGCGGGATCAGTTCGCGCGCGACGAACGGCAGCGTGACGAATATCGAAGCCAGCACCAGGCCCGGCACGGCGAAGATGATCCGGACGCCATGCGCGTCGAGCCATGGACCGAACCAGCCCTGCGCGCCGAACAGCAGCACGTAGATCAAACCCGCGATCACCGGCGATACCGCGAACGGCAGGTCGATGAGCGCGCCGAGCAACGCCTTGCCGCGAAACGCGAAGCGCGCCATCGCCCACGACGCGGCAATGCCGAACACGGTGTTCAACGGCACCACCAGCGCGGCGACCAGCAGGGTCAGGCGGATCGACGACCATGCCTCGGATTGCGTGATTGCCGCGACGAACGTCTGCGCGCCCTTGGCCAGCGCCTCGGTGAACACCACCGCCAGCGGCAGCAGCAGGAACACCAGCATGAAGGCGACGGCGACCAGGATCAGCAGCGCGCGCTGCAGTTGTCGCGGCCACATCGACGTGCGCGGCAGCACAATGGCGTTCATGGCGACACCTCCGCCCAGCGCCGGCTCCAGCGCTGCAGCAACGACAGCGCCACCAGCATCGCGAAGGAAAAGCCCAGCATCACCACGCCCAACGCCGCCGCGCCGGCGTAGTCGAACTGTTCCAGCTTCTGCACGATCAGCAGCGACGCGATCTC
>JAZKBD010000008.1:117675-124841 GCA_040388785.1 Pseudomonadota bacterium | reverse complement strand
CATCGGCATGTTGCCGGCGATGAAGATCACCGAGCCGTACTCGCCCACCGCGCGCGCCAGCGCCAGCGCAAAACCGGTAAGCAGCGCCGGAACCAGCATCGGCAGGACCACCCGCGTGAAGATCTGCGAGCTGCGCGCGCCCAGGCTTTCGGCGGCCTCTTCCATGTCGCGGTCGAGCGATTGCAGCACCGGTTGCAGCGTGCGCACCACGAACGGGAACCCGACGAACACCATCGCGATGCCGACGCCGAGCTGCGTGTACGCGATCCGCACGCCGAACGCATCGAATGCCTGCCCCAGCCAGCCGTTCGGCGCGTACAGCGCGGTCAGCGCGATGCCCGCGACCGCGGTCGGCAAGGCGAACGGCAGGTCGACCAGCGCGTCCAGCAGTCGGCGTCCCGGAAAGCGATAGCGCACCAGCACCCACGCCACCAGCAGGCCGAACGAGGCATCGATCAGCGCAGCGGCAAGCGCGCCGCCCAAGCTGAGCTTCAGCGCCGCCTGCGTGCGCGGGGTCGCGAGCAGGTGAAGCAGCCCGGCGACGCCAATGCCTGAAGCCTTCCACGCCAGCGCTGCCAATGGCAGCAGCACGATCAGCCCGACATAAACCAGCGTGCAGCCCATGCTCAGGCCGAACCCCGGCAACACACGATGCTGTTTCGCGAGAGCCATCACGACACCTCGTCAGGCTGGGATGTCAGCGGGCCGGCTGCGAACCGGGTCCGATCTGGTCGAACACGCCGCCGTCGGCGAAGAACTTCGCCTGCGCCTTGCGCCAGTCGCCGAACAATTGCGCGATGGTGAAAGTCTTCACCACGGGAAATTGCGCGGCGTATTTCTGCGCCACCGCGGCGAGACGCGGACGATAGAAATGCCGCGCTTCGATGTCCTGCGCCCGCGGCGTGTACAGGAATTCCAGGTAAGCCTCGGCCACCGCGCGGTTGCCATCCTTCGCGACGTTGGCATCGACCACCGCCACCGGCGGTTCGGCGAGGATGCTGATCGAGGGCACGACGATGTCGAACTGGCCCTTGCCAAGCTCGCGCTGCGCCAGCAGCGCTTCGTTTTCCCAGGCCAGCAGCACGTCACCGATGCCGCGCTGGGCAAACGTGTTGGTGGCGCCGCGCGCGCCGGTGTCGAGCACCGGCACGTGCTGGAACAACGCGTGCACGAACGCGCGTGCCCTGGCTTCGTTGCCACCGGGCTGTTTCAGCGCGTAACCCCACGCGGCGAGGAAATTCCAGCGCGCCCCACCGGAGGTCTTCGGATTAGGCGTGATCACCTGCACGCCGGGCCTGATGAGGTCAGACCAATCCTTGATGTGTTTGGGATTGCCCTTGCGCACCAGGAAAACGATGGTCGAGGTGTAGGGCGAGGCATTGTCCGGCAGGCGCTGCTGCCAATTTGTTGCCAGCAGGCGACGATCGGCGAGCGCGTCGATGTCGTAGGCAAGCGCCAGCGTCACGACGTCGGCCGGCAAGCCATCCGCCACCGCGCGAGCCTGCGTGCCGGAACCGCCGTGCGACATCCGGATCACCACGTCGTCGCCGTGCTGCGCCTTCCATTGCGCCGCGAACGCGCGATTGAGGTCCTGGTACAGCTCGCGGGTCGGATCGTAGGACACGTTGAGCAGCGTGATGTCTTTCGCCGGAGCATTGCCTGCAGCGAACATCGCGAGAAGCGTCAGCAGCAACAGCATCGCCTTGTTTTTCTTCATGCCTGCCTCCGTGTGTCATCGGTGAAAAACGCGCGGTCCGGGCGCGTGCCGGTGTTCGATGGACGGAATGGAGCCGGTCGTGAGGTTTCCGGCAGGGACAGATACCCATCGCCGGCGCGCCAGCGACGACGTGAGCGGCAACGATCAGGCGCGCCGGTGGCGCGGGATATCCAGGGACGCAGCGAAGGGGCCGGGCGCGAGAATCCCGGGAGTGTGTCGAACCATGGGCGTCGCGCAGGCCGCGAAAATTCCTGCGGCGGCGGACGGGTTCTGCATCAGGATTTTGCAGGTGTCGCGCATGTTTCACCCGGCAAGCGTCGGAGTGTCGGATGCGATGCCATCATGCGCATCGTTAAGGAGACGCTAGGCAAATGTGCGTTGTAAATTCGCCCGCGTTTCGCCAGAAACATGTACGGAGCTGCGCCGCAGCGAAACGTTGATCACGCAAACCGATGAAACAACTCTGGTTGCGCGTCGAAACTCTCGCGATCCACGAAGCCGGCCATGCCCACGCCGACCAGTCGATAGCGCGTGCGCGGCGGCAACTCCACGCGAGCACGCAATGCGCAGGCGACATCGGCGAGCGCGCGCGCCGACATGGGACGCTCGGTGGGCGTGAGCGTTCGCGTGAGGATGCGGAAATCCGCCGTCTTCAACTTCAACACCACGCTGCGTGCAACGCGGCCGTGCGGACCTTCGGCTTCGCGCTCGCACGCGGCCCACGTCTTGCCGGCAAGCCGCTCGATGTGCGGCGCGAGTTCGTCGAGCGTGAGGTCGTGCTCGAACGTGTCTTCGGATGAAATCTGCAGCGTCGGACGATACGGCGTGACCGGCCGTTCGTCGATGCCCAGCGACAATTCGTGCAGGCGCCTGCCGTAGCGCGCGAAGCGGCGCTCCAGTTCATTCGCATCGCAGCTGCGCAGATCGGTGATCGAGGCAATGCCGAGTTCCGCCAGCTTGCGCTGCATCACCTTGCCGACACCGGGCAGGCGTTCGACCGGCAACGGCGCGAGGAATGCCAGCACGTCGTGCGGGCGCACCACGAACAAGCCATCCGGCTTGCGGAAATCCGACGCGATCTTGGCGATGAACTTGTTGGGCGCGACACCCGCGGATGCGGTGAGCTGCGTTTCCTCGCGGATCGCCGCACGGATCGCTTCGGCCACGGCGGTGGCCGAAGCCAATCCGGATTTCGGTTGCGTGACATCGAGGTAGGCTTCGTCCAGCGACAACGGTTCGATCAGGTCGGTGTGGCGCGCGAAGATCTCGCGCAACTGCCGCGACACCGCCTTGTAGCGCACGAAATCCGGCGGCACGAAGATCGCGTGCGGACACAGCCGCTCGGCGCGCAGCGCGGGCATCGCCGAGTGCACGCCGAACTTGCGCGCTTCGTAACTCGCCGCGCACACCACCGAACGCGCGCCTTTCCACGCGACCACCACTGGCCGACCGCGCAATGCGGGATCATCGCGCTGCTCGACCGACGCGTAGAACGCGTCCATATCGACATGGACGATTTTGCGTGACGGCACGATCTTGCGCGACGGCGCGGGCATGCCGTCAGGGTGATTGTTCGGCCGTATCCGGCACCGGCTTCGGGTGCACCAGCACGCGCACCGCGATGATGCCGAGTTCGTACAGGATCACCATCGGCACCAGCAGCAACAACATTGATGTGATATCCGGCGGCGTGATCGCCGCTGCCACCGCGGCCGCCGCGACCACCGCGTAACGCCGCCAGCTCCGGAGCTTCTCCAGGCTGACCAATCCGGTTGCCGCAACGATGACCTGCACCACGGGAATTTCGAAGCACAGACCGAACGCGAAGAACACCATCATCACGAAGTCGAGATAGTGCGTGATGTCGGTCATCATCTCGACGCCGCTCGGCGTCACCGCGGTGAGAAACCGGAATGCCGCCGGCAGCACCAGGAAATACGCGAACGCGCAGCCGCAGTAGAACAGGAATACCGACGCGACCAGCAGCGGCCGCGCCAGGCGCTTCTCGTGCCGGTACAGGCCGGGGCTCACGAACGCCCACAACTGGTACACGATCACCGGCATGCTGATGAAGATCGCCGTGTAGAACGCGAGTTTCAGCGGCGTGATGAAGGGACTCGCGACCTGCGTGGCGATCAGGTGCGCGCCGTGCGGCAGGCGCTTGACCAGCGGCTCGGCCAGCCACGTGTACAGCCGGTTCGCGAACGGCACCAGGCACACCAGCACCGCCAACACGCAGGCGATCGCCTTGATCAGGCGCGAACGCAATTCCAGCAGGTGCGAGAAGATGCCCTGCTGCAGGTCGAAACCGGAATCGGTATCGGTATCGTGCTCAGTGGCCATCGCGCGCCTCCGTCGAGACGGCGCCGTCCTGCACCGGATTCGCCGTGTTCGCGATTTCGGCGACGGTCTGGTTCATCGAGGCGTGCGCGGAATGCAGGCCGGCATCGGCGGCCTTGCGCATCGCGTCCGCGCGCTCGGCGGCTTCCTTCGCGGAGCGGCGGATGTCTTCCAGTTCGAGCTCACGCTCGACTTCGCTGCGCACGCTCTCCCAGCCGAGACGCAGGCGCCTCAGCATCGCGCCGGCCATGCGCGCGGCCTTGGGCAGCTTTTCCGGACCCAGCACCACCAGCGCGATCACCGCCAGCAGCAGCAGCTTCGAGAAGCTGAGCTCGATCATTGCGGCGTACCGCTCTGGTCACTTCGAGTCGAACTTCGACTCGGCGGATTCGCGTTGCTCCTGATGCGCGGCACCCGCAGCCGCAGGCGGATCGGCCTGCAGTTTTTCGCTGGTGCCGGCGGCCTTGGCCTTGTCGTCTTCGTCGCCATGCAGTGCTTTCTTGAACCCACGCATGGCGTTGCCGAGATCGGGGCCGATCTTGGTCAACTTGCCGGTGCCGAAAATCACCAGCACGATCACGAGCAGCAGCAACCAATGCCAGATACTGTCAAAACCCATAAGAACCTCGTGCGGAATCGTGCGGGCGGCCACGGATGTGGAACGCTGCTTTCCGCTAGTCCCAAGTGTAACGCAGCAGGGCCGCCGCCGTTGTCCGCGCATCGCCGGCAAATGCCGAGCCCATGCCGCTGTGGTGGCCGGTGCTGCACGGTTACATCCTGCGCACGCGGCCACGCCGTTCCGCGGAAGCGTACGCGAAAGTCTGGCGCGACGACGGTTCGCCGCTGCTGGTTTTCAGCGAGCGCCTCGCCGAAGCCGTGCGTGCCCAGGTCGAGCGGCAGACCTCGGGCAAGGTCGCCGTCGCGCTGGCGATGACCTACGGCGAACCCGCTATCGATGCCACGATCGAATCGCTGATGGCAAAAGGCGTGCGACGCGTCCTGGTGTTTCCATTGTTCCCGCAATATTCCGCGACCTCGACGGGCGCCGCGCTGGACGCCGTTGCGCGCAGCATGCAAAGGCTGCGTTGGCCGCCCGAACTGCGCACCGTGGGCGACTACCACGCGGACGCGGGTTATCTCGCCGCACTCGCCGCCAGCGTGCAGGCGCACTGGGCGCAACATGGCCGCGGCCGGAAACTGCTGTTGAGCTATCACGGCATTCCGGAAAAATACGCGGCGGCAGGTGATCCCTACCCCGACCAATGCCAGGAAACCGCGCGCCGCCTCGGCGATGCACTCGGCATGGCGGAAGACGATCTGCTGGTGACTTACCAGTCGCGGCTCGGCCGCCAGCCCTGGTTGCGCCCCTACACCGACGAAACGCTCGAACAGCTCGCGCGGCAGGACGTGGAAAACCTCGACGTGTTGTGCCCCGGCTTCGCCGTGGACTGCCTGGAAACGCTGGAAGAAGTCGCGCTGCGTTACCGCACGACCTTCCTCACCAATGGCGGCAGACAGTTCCGCTACATCCCCGCCTTGAACGCGAGCACGGCCCACGCAACCGCGCTGGCCGCGATCGCGATGCGGCAGTTGACGGGCTGGCTATAGCGCTGCCTGGTCGCGCGACAGCGCCGCAAACACCGCGCCGCATTCGCGATCCAGCTTGAACGCGAACAGGTCGTCGCCGCGCGTGCGGCCGCGATTGACCGCGACCACTTCGATGCCGCGCGCGACGGCCGCGCGCACCAGCCGGAAGCTCGACCACACCATCAGCGACGAACCGGCCACCAGCACGCCGTCGGCAGATTCCACCGCGGCCAGCGCCGCGGCGGTGGTTTCGCGCGGCACCGATTCACCGTAGAACACCACGTCCGGCTTCAGCATGCCGCCGCAGATTTCGCACGCGGGCACGTTGAACCTGCCGAAGTCGATGCCCTCGAGGTCGGCGTCGCCATCCGGCGCGATGCGCGCCGGCGACACGTCCCAATCGGGATTCGCGTCGCGCAGACGCGGCTGGAAGGCATCGCGGTCGAAGCGGTGATCCTGGGCGAGGCAGCGCACCACGTCGAGCCGCCCGTGCAGGTCGACCACGTTGCGGCTGCCGGCGCGCTGGTGCAGGCGATCGACGTTCTGGGTGACGATTTGTCCGACGCGTCCTGACAGTTCCAGCCTCGCCAGTGCCACATGCGCGGTGCTCGGCCGCGCGGCGGCGAACATCGGCCAGCCCGCGAAACTGCGCGCCCAGTAACGCCTGCGCACGGCTTCACTTTCGATGAAATCACGGTACTGCACCGGCGGCGAGCGCTTCCAGTTGCCGTCGCCGTCGCGGTAATCGGGAATGCCGGATTCGGTGCTGACGCCGGCGCCGGTGATCGCGGTCACCTTGCTGCGCGCGGCCAGCCACGCGGCAAGCTGCCCTGTCCCGGCATCGGGAAGCACCTGCGTTCCGGTTTCAGCCTTCCATTCCATGCAGGCAATGTAGCGTCGCCGGTCGCAGCACGTCATCCCTTGCGAAACACTTTCAATCCGCGCCGCGCCGCGCCGCTGCCACGGCCTGCGTGGTCGCACGAACAGCCACAGCACAATCAATACGCGAACACCAACCAGGCGCTCGCCGACGCCCACAGCGGCGGCGGCAATGGATCATCTTCAAACGGCCCATGCCGCAGCGGTGTCCAAGGACCATCTGCATCCGCTGCACTCGCAGCCTTTTGAATCTCCCTGAGCAAACACATTTAAGCCGCATCCGCTTTGATTGATGCCCCTGCGGGTAGCGTCAGCCTCGAATACGCGAAGTTGACGATTGATCACGTGAGCGATCCAACAATCGATAATGAATCTGTCGCGCGCCAACTGGATCATTGGGGCGAGCACTGTGCGCGGTCGGTTGCCCGCCCGTCCGACGGTTCGAGACAAGGTCATCACACTGCTCTCCACGCTTTATGGGAAGGGCTCTTGGAATGGTGACCGGTCATTCAGTTATGACTTGAACGATCCGCTCGGTCGCGACTTCCACAACAAGCTGCTCGCAACCTATTTGAAGACCCGCAAGGTCAACTGTACGACCATGCCGACGTTGGTTGCGATCCTCGCTGAAAAGCTAGGGCTG
>JAZKBD010000008.1:109697-117665 GCA_040388785.1 Pseudomonadota bacterium | reverse complement strand
CACCCTGGCGGCGGGACCGACACTTGCTCGTGAAGTTCCGCGATGATCGAGGTGAGTGGCTGGACATCGAAGCTACCTCGGGCATCGTCGTCAACGACGCTTTCTACAGGCGCAAGCTGAGCATCTCGCCGGCCGCTCTCAAGAACGGCATCTATCTCTGCCCACTCGCTCCGAAAGAGGCGGTCGCCGCTCTGCTGGAGCCATTGATGGCCTCCTACGGCCGACGCGATCCTCAAAAGATCATCGAGGTCGCCGGCATGGCTTTGGGAGCGAATTCCAAGGACACGTCGGCGATGATCTACATGGCCGATGGCTACTACGATCTGTTCAAACAACGCTACCTGGATCGGTATCCCCGATCCCAAGAATATTCCGCAGGCGGAAGCTCAGGCGGCAACCTGGATGAGTCGCCAGAATTCTTACTGGGTGAACCGTGCAGAGTCATTGGGATGGGAACCCGAAACTGCAGCCGACAAGACTATCTACCTTCAAAGCGTCGCGCGTGAAAAAGCCCGCAGGGAGGGCCAGAAATGATACCGAACAAGGCTTCGATTGCACCAGCGCTGGTGCTTGCAGGTACCACCGCTTCCGCACGGTTCCTCTCTGTCGATCCAGTTGCTGCCGACACGACGACGGGGGTCAACCTCAATCGGTACTGGTATGCCAACGACAACCCTTACAAGAACATCGATTCGGACGGCCGCGATTGCACCACCGTGTCGTCAAACAGGTCAATTGCAGCGTGATGGTGACGGGCAGTCATATACCAGTGAAGTTCTCATTTCCGGCGCCCACGGGCTTTCCGGCTCACATCAATTCGAGCGAAAGCAACTATCACCATTACGACATCGGGGTGTCAGCCGGACCCGGTTCGGCTCACCTTGCTAACGCATTGCGGCAGACGGTCGTGAACGATCCCACACCGGGCGTGGACAAGCCCGCTTCGCAGAATGGGACACCTAACAACGCTTCGCCGACCAACGGGTTCTTGGGTATGGTGGGAAAGTCAAGGCGAGCCCGGTCGAATCCTACACGAGACGTACCAAAACAATACGATCGTGGTCAATGTGATCCTTCCCGGTCATCCGTTGTTTCCCGGCTACGCAGCACGGATCGTGACAACCGGAAACGGAGCCGCGACGATTCAAAACGTTGGTGAAGGTCTCGCACCTTTGCAGGGGAAATTCTAACCCTTCGCCAACACGATCGACAACGCGTGCATACCGGTGTCCCAGAATGACATTAACAATACACACTGATGCGTAACGGCACTCAAAAACATTACTGGCTCTTGGGACTGCTTTTCCTGATTTCGGTCATTCCACAAGTCATCATGCTACCGCTACTAGGCAGCATAAATTTGCTGTTTTTGATCACGGTCTGGGTGATCTTGTGTACATTCGTTTTTCTGACTGCCAAGCCTATCGCTATTGCCTGCGGCGCCTTAGCCGCGATGGCAATGGCAATTCCGCCCAGCCCTAATTACGTATTTCCCACGAACGCGGGAGTGCTGCAGTTACAATTCATCGGCTGGGGCAACATTGCAAACGCACTCTACGGCACCGTATTCTTTTTCGTGTTCTACTTGATAATCTTTGAGCTAGCAGTCTTCCTCGCACGGCCGTCGCGCGCTGCGATACGCTGAAAGCTACAAGCACCTACGAGTTCACCCAGCCACGCATATCTGTCTCAACCCGGCACCGGCGTGATGCTCCCGCCCAGCACTTCGGCGATGTGGTCGAGCGCACGCCGGTTGCGCCGGGGCGTGATGGACGCCGTCGCGTCTTCGGGCACCCACAGGCCGAAGTCGCGGATGTGCGCGTCCATCGCGGTGGCCAATACGCACTGGTCGCCCGCGACGCCCGTCAACACCAGGTTCGAAACCTTCAGGTGCCGCAGCAGCGCCGGCAGCGGCGTCTGGTAGAAGCCGGATTGTCCCGGTTTCAGCACGAAGTAATCGGTGCCCCGTGGCCTGAGCCGTTCCGTGATGATCGCACCGGGCGCACCCTCGCGTTGGCAATACTCGATGACCTGGTCGAAGTTGGAACGCCAGCGCCCGAAGTTGTCGTTGACGTGGATGACGGGACGCTGCAATGCGTCGGCACGACGACGCAGCGCATCAATCGCGCGCACGACGCCGTCCATCTGCGGCAGCAGCTGGTCACTGCCTGAAAAGGCGAAGTCGTTGATGACATCGATGACCAGCACCGCGCTGTCGGCAAGGAGTTTGTCGGCGTCCATGCTTCGGTCCTTCCGTGCGTCCCGCGCATGATTTCGTCGCCCGCGTGTAGGCGGCGTGAGCCGCGTCAGCGCTCGAACAGCGCGATGGATTCGACGTGCGCGGTGTGCGGAAACATGTCCATCACACCGGCGGCTTGCAACTTGAAACCGTGCGTGCGCACCAACAGGCCGGCATCGCGTGCCAGCGAAGCTGGATGGCACGAAACGTACACCACGCGCCGTACCGATTTTCCGGGCAACTGCTGCAGCAAGCCTTCGGCGCCGCTGCGCGGCGGATCGAGCAGCATCAGATCCCATTCCGCGCGCGCCCAAGCGCTGCCGCGCACCTCGCCCGCGAGATCGCCGAGATGGAACTCCGCATTGGCGATGCCGTTGGCGGCCGCGTTCATGCGCGCGCGTTCGACCAGACCCGCGTCGCCTTCCACGCCGCACACGCGACCTGCCGTGCGTGCGATCGGCAAGCTGAAATTGCCCAGCCCGCAGAACAGGTCGAGCACGCGATCCTGCTCGCCGGGCTGCAACAGCGCCAGCGCGTGCGCGATCATCTTCTGGTTGATGCGCGCGTTGACCTGCACGAAATCGAGCGGCGCGAAGGCCAGCTTCAATCCGTATTCCGGCAACGCATAGTGCAGATCGATGCCGCCCGGCTCCAGCGCATGCACGCTGTCGGTTCCGCCGGGCTGCAGCAGGATCGCGAAACCGTGCTCGCGCCCGAAGGCTGCAAGCTTTTCCCGATCGGGGGCCGACAACGCTTGCAGATGCCGGAACACCAGGATGCGCGCCGCATCGCCCGCCGAAAACTCGATCTGCGGAATCGATGCCGCACCTTCCATGTCGTTCAATAGCGCGCCGAGCGCGTCGAGCTTTTCGCCCAGCGCCGGATCCAGCACGTCGCAATGCGCGAGATCCGCGACGAAACGTGGATCGCGTTCGCGGAATCCGACCAGCGTCCTGCCTTTCTTCGGCACGTGCTTGACCGACAAACGCGCACGCCTCCGGTAAGCCCAGACGTCCGCGGTCAGCGGCGCCAGCCAGCGCGCAGGCTCGACATGGCCGATGCGCGCGAAGTTCTGCGCCAGCACGTTCTGCTTGGCAGCGATCTGCGCAGCCGGCGTGAGATGTTGCAGCACGCAGCCGCCGCACACACCGAAATGCGCGCAGCGAGGCGGCACGCGGTCGGGCGAAGCCTCGAGGATTTCCTCCGCCCGCGCTTCGTTGAAATTCCGGTGCTTGCGCACCCGCCTCGCGCGCACGCGCTCGCCCGGCAGCGCATCGGCCACGAACACGGTCTTGCCGTCGACGCGCGCGACACCACGGCCGTCGTGGGAAAGGTCGTCGATGCGAGCTTCGAAGGTGATGTCGCGCGGATTGCCCATCCGCGCATCTTGCCAGATGTGTCAAGTCGCCCGCGTCAGAACGCCAGGTCGTCCGCCGCCGCGGCATAGCCGAGACTGATCGCTCCGGTGCCGACATTGACCATGCCGGTGATGCTCATGATGCTGCGGCAAAGCGTGACGTCCGCTTCGTTGCAGGCTTCGACCAGTCCGGCGTACCCCGGCAATGCTTCCAGCTCTGCCAGATTGCCGCCGTAGCTGACGCACAGCGCGGGCAGCAGCAGTCCGCGTTTCACGGCACGCGCGGCGTGGGCGAACAGCATTTCCGCGCCGTGTTCGAAGCCGCGTGCCTTGGCGACGGGCCTGGTTTCGCCCTGGAAACATTGCAGGATGGGCTTGATGTCGAGTGCCGTACCGAGCGTCGCGCTCAACAGTCCGACGCTGCGATCGCCTTTTCCGCGTGCACGCGCGCGCAGGTAGTGCAGATCGCGCGGCAGCATGTAGGCGTAGGTTTGCGCGGCGACTTCGGCAAGCCGTTCGCGGATCGGTCCGGGACCTGCATCCGCCGCGATCAGGCGCGTGGCCTCGATCGCGCCGACGCCCTGCCCCGCGAACAGGCTCTTGCTGTCGATGACGCGCATCAGGAACGGCGAATGGTTGCCCGCGGCCTGGCGCACCGGCCGGTACGCGCCAAGGATCGCGAAACTCGCCTGCGTCGCGTTGGCGAAGATCGGGCTGCGCGTCGAAGTTACGGTGAGGCAGAACACCGCGTCGTAATCCAGCACCAGCTTGCCGAGGAACAGTTCGCGAATCTCGTCCACGGAAAGCGGCGCGGTTTCGGCCGCATGCCCGCGCTTGCCGATCTCACCTTGGCAATAACTTTCCGTTGCGTCAGGATCGTGCACATCGACGAAGGTGTGCTCGTCGATCCTGATCGTGATCGGCAGGATGATGATCTGGTGATCGTCGATGAACTTGCGCGGAAGATCGCAAGTCGCGTCCACCATGAGGCCGATTCGCATGTCATCCCCCACAACGTCACGGGATCATGCGCTGCGGCGGCGGCGGATATTGTGAAGCGGCGCACTTCTGCACCAGCGGCCGGCACCATGCGCTGGCGGTGGATCGCAGTGCTGTTCCCGGCTCATTCGCACATCCCGGTGCTGGCCGGGATGAGGACATCACCACTCTGGATCCCGTGTCATCGGCCATCCATGGCCGGCACGGGATGAGTGCATCCTGCACTCACTTTCGTTGCCAGGTCCCCGGCGCGTCCTGGTAGTACCAGCCGCTGTGGGCGCGACTGATCCACTGCGTGGCGAAGGACTCGCGCATGCGTTGCGCCCATTCGGGGTGGCCGTTGGCGATCGCGATCTGCTTGTACAGGTCCGCCCTGTCGGTGTTTTCGGCGGCGACGGCCTGGGTCGCCTGCGCGCGCTGTGCCAGCGGAACCTTCGAGGCATCGCGCATCGCCACGTCGCCGTTGTGGGTCAGGCCGACGGCGCCGGATTCGAACAGGCCTTTGAGCGTTGCATGGAACCGGCTGCGCATGCGCGCTTCGATGGCTTCGATCGCGGGCGTCTGGACGTCCAGATTCGCCGGCGGCTCCGCGGCACTTGCTGTCGGGATCAACGCATCCAGGACGCGCATCGCGAGCGGCTGTTGCTGCGACGGATCGCTGACGCCCGAAGACGGCGGCGGCGTGCTGCTCGCGGGCGCGGGTGCGGAACTTCCGCTGGCGGGTCCCATGATGTTGCTGATGACCTGGTCCGCAGCCTTCTGCGCGGCCGCGGCCGGGAAGTACACGTTGATGGTCACGCAGCCCGCCAACAACGCGAGCGTGGCGGCGACTGCAAACAGGGGCTTGCGCATCAGGAATCTCCAGGGTGCAAAGGTGATGTCATGGCCGGCGACGGTTTCGGGAGTTTACACGGCGGTGCGGCAGCGAAGTTTCGGCGGTGGCTTGCATGCAAATCGTGAATGCCGCCCGCGCGTCAGTCGATCACCGGCGTGGCGTTGCCTTCCGTCACCGACTTCAGGCGGCTGACCAGCGTCACCCAATCCACCGAGCGCTCGTGCCCGATCACGGTGATGCGCGGCAAACCGCTGCCTTCCACGATCGTGTAGCCGTTGCCACCCGCGTTCGGCTCGGGCGAAATGCCGCCCATGCTGCACACGCCCTTCGCCAGTTTGCAGCTCAAGCCGATCCGGGAATAACCAAAAGTCTTGAACAGCCGCAGCGCCATGCCCTGCAAGCCGCCGGCGATGCCGCCACCGCCGACTTCGGTGAGGCTCTTGATGGCGTTCTGGCTGATCTTGCCGCCGCCGTTGGCGGTCAGGTCGGCGTCGAACGTCACCGGCTTCCAGCCGACCAGCTTGAGCCCGTGGATGTCGCCGTCCATCCGCCCGGTGATCTGTCCGAACCCGAACACGCCGGTGAGCTGCGCAAGATCGAGTTGATCCATGTCGACGTCGGCGGCAAGTTCCGGCGTGTTGCCGAACGGGTGCTGCATGCTCAGGTTGGTGACGCTCACGGATCCGCCGAAGGCGTTGAGCGAAAGGCCGCCGCCGAACACCAGGTTGTCGCCGCGATAAACAAGATCCGGCACCGCGCCGCCGAGCTTGCCGCCGAACGCGGGCCAGCCGAGCGCCGTGCACAACTGGTTCACATCGACGTTGCTGACCGAGAACGCCGCGGACAGGCGCTGCGACTTCGCTTCGTCGGGACGCCACTCGAACCGCGCCACCTGGAAGCTGCCGCCGAACAGGTCGACGTCGACGGGCGCGCGCAAGGCCAGCGCGCCGCCGTCATCCTTCAGGCCGAAACTGGCGGGACCGAAGATCAGCCGGTAGAGCGAAAGCGCATTCCACTTCAACTGCGTCGCCGGCCGGGTTGCGCCCGCGCGCCAGTCGATGCCGCCGTCGAAACCGGCCACCGCCAAGCCGCCGCCATGGCTGTCGAGCGAGACGCCCTTCGCCACGAGATCGATGACGTGCGGCCCCTTGTCGTCGAGATCGAACGAACCGCTGATGCTGCCGGAAGTCGTGAGCGAATCGAATCCGGTCAGGCTGCGCACTAGGGTGGTGCCGTAGCGCGTGTAGGCGGCGGGCAGCGTGGCCGCGAAGTGGCGCAGCGCGAGTTTGTCGAGCGTGCCATGGCGATCGAAGCCGATGCTGCCCGACACGCGGAGCGCGTCGGAGTCGTCGAAATCAAGCGAATCCAGTGCAATGCCCGCGGGTCCGAGGCTGCCCGCCACATGCAGGCCGACGGGATTCTGCGGCAACTGCGCGTACAACGGGCCAAGCAGCAGTTGCCCGCCGTGCAACTGGCCGTCCCACATCACGGTCACCGTCGCCGGCCCGGTGTCGATCCGGAAGTTGCCTTCCGCGCCGAGCTTCTGCGCCGCCATCGTGCCGCTTTTGCTGTCGAGATCGGCGTCGCTGACCGCGATGCGGCCCGATGCCCGTGTGTCGTCCTGGGCCAGGTCCAGCGCCACGTTGCCGTCCAGCGTTCCGCCGTTGAGCCTGCCGTCGGGCCATGCCGCGGCCAGCAGGCCCTTCAGCCATGCCAGCGGGATCGCGGCCAGTTTCACCTGCAGGTGCGAGGGCTGGTCGAGCGGCAGTTGCGCGTTGAGGCTGCTCTTGCCCTGCACCACGTCGACTTGCATGGTGCCACCGGCGCCGTCGTAGAGGATCGTGAGATCGGCGTTCGCCAGCGCATTGCCCGGCGCCTTTTGCGTGGCGACATGGCCTACGAATTTCCAGGCGCTGCCGTCGGCCCGCTGCGGCTCGCCCTGCAGGCTGAGGGCGACGTCGTGCCAGCCCAGCGAGGGAATGGACGCCTTGGCGGCCTCGATGCGCAGCACCGGCTTGCCGTCAGGGCCGAGCGACGCCTCGGCATTGACCTTGGCCAGTTGCATGCCCGGCAACGTGAGCGTCGCCGCCTGCATCTGCACGGCGGCCTGCGCGCACGCACACGCCAGCATCAAGCACGCAGCTACCAGGCCCTGGCGCCAACTTGCCACGACTGTCCTTTTCAATGACACTGAACCTGATTGTGCCAGCCCGTGCCCGAACGGTAGCTAAGGAAACCGACGGCATGCGCAGGCCGTTGCACGGGTTCGCCAATGGGACAAGCCATGGACAAGGAAGCGGCTCGCTTCCGGGTGCTTCTGGCCGAGGACGACGCGATCAGCCGGGAGTTCCTCTGCGAAGCCATCCGCGCCTGCGGGGGCGAACCCACCGCTTGCGCCGACGGCCCGAGCGCCCTCGCCCAGGCGCGCCGCGGCTACTGGGACTTGCTCATCCTCGATCACAACCTGCCCGGCATGAACGGCGAGGCGGTGCTGGCGGCGCTGCGGATCGATGCCGGCAGCGCCGTTCCGCCGGCGCT
>JAZKBD010000008.1:62778-109687 GCA_040388785.1 Pseudomonadota bacterium | reverse complement strand
CCGAACCCGACAGCGCCAGGACGATGTTGCTGGCGGCGGGTTTCGCGCAGGTGTTGCCCAAGCCGGTTTCATTCGCAGTGCTGCGCGCCGTGTTGGCGCAGTTCGGTTGCGAGGCGAACGCACTCGACGATGACAACGCCTTGCGCGCCTGCGGTTCGCAATCGGCGGTCGAACGCCTGCGGCGCCTGTTCGCCGAGCAGGAGCTGCCGCGAATCCAAGACGAGTTCGACCGCAGCGCCGATGATCCGCAGGCGCTGCGTTCGACCCTGCATCGCCTGCTGGCCTCCTGCGGTTTCTGCGGCGCCACCGCGCTGGCGCGCGCGTGCGGCGTGCTGCACGACGCGCTGGCTTCCGGCACCGACGGCGGTCGTGTCGACGCGGCGATGGACGGGTTTGCCAAGGCCTTGCGCGAAACCCGCAAAACGCTGCATGCGAGACTATGCGATCGTCCCTGATCGCTGCCTTGGGCAGGCGTCTCGTTTCCGATCCCCCTGTTCCTGATGCAAGATCACCTCGGCCATCCATGGCCTTGCTTCTCACAACAGCCGCTACGAACGCAATGGTTCTGCGAGCACCCGCCACGACTGCAGCCCGCGTTCGCCTACGTGCGCGCCGATCAGGCTTCGCATCAGGCGACGCAAGGCAGCGATATCTTCCGCGTCCGGCGGCGTCGCATCCGCTGCCAGCGCCAGCAGCGCGCTGCCGCGCACGCGCGCACCGCTGCCGCCGGCGCCGGTTGCCGCGATCGGCCCCACTTCGGGGACATAGTCGTAGACCTGCGCAGGCTCGATGAGGGCGCCGGTTTCGGCTTCGGTTTCAAGTTGCAGCGCATAACCGGTCGCGGCGAGAAGATCGCGCTCGAAGCGGCGCAGGCTCCACGCCAATGACCGGGTCACGGCCAGTTCGTCCAGCAATCCGGCGTAACGCTGGAACAATTCCGGGTGCGGATCGTCGCGCGCGGTCAGCCGCACCATCAATTCGTTGACGTACATCGCCGACATCAATGCATCGCCACGCAACACGGGCGGATTCCGCACGGGTTCCGCCGCCGTCAGGGTTTGCAGTTCGCCGCGCCCCGACCAGTCCATCTGCAGCACCTGCAACGGCTCCAGCGCCGAGCGCGGCAAGCGCGCGCGTGCGCTGCGTACGCCGCGCGCAACCAGGCCGACGCGGCCATGGTCGCGCGTGAAGGCTTCCAGCAGCAGGCTGGTTTCGCGCCACGCACGCGCATGCAGGATGTAGGCGGGCTGCGCCGTGACGCGCATGGATCACTCGTATCCGAACTGCTTCAGCGCGGCCTCGTCGTCCGACCAGCCGGCGCGCACGCGCACCCACAACTTGAGGAACACCTTGCGCTCGAGCAACGCCTCGATGGCGCGCCGCGCCGCGCTGCCGATGGCCTTGGCGCGGCGACCGCCCGCACCGATCACGATGGCTTTCTGGCCTTCGCGTTCCACCCACACCACCGCGGCGATTTCGGTGACGCCGTCGGGCCGGTCCTCGAAACGTTCGATCTCGACCGTGGTTGCGTAGGGCAATTCCTCGCCGAGCTGGCGCATCAATTGCTCGCGCACCAGTTCGGCGACCAGGAAACGTTCGCTGCGATCGGTATAGGTGTCGGTGTCGTAGCGCGGTTCGCCTTCCGGCAAGCGCGCCAGGATCGCGCGTTCGAGTTCGCCGAGCCCGGAACGTTTTTCGGCGCTGATCAGGAAAACTTCGTTCCAGATCCGATCGCGCGTGACGTCTTCCACGAACGGCAGCAGCTTCGACTTGTCCGCGATCCGGTCGACCTTGTTCACCGCCAGCAGGCGCGGGATCGCGCGCTCCGCCAGCGCGGCATACACCGCGGTGTCCTCGTCGTCCCAGTGTCCGGCCGCGACCACCTGCACCGCCAGATCGGCATCGGCGATGGCGGCGTGCACCGCGCGGTTCAGGCTGCGATTGATCGCGCGCTTCGCTTCGCGATGCAGCCCGGGCGTATCGAGGTAAACGATTTGCCCACCCTCCGGATTGGCGACGCCGAGGATGCGCTGGCGCGTGGTATGCGCGCGCGGCGTGACGATGGAGAGATGCGCGTCGATCAGCGCATTCAGCAGCGTGGATTTGCCGACGTTCGGTCGCCCGACGATCGCCGCATTGCCACAACGTAAAGATCCACTCATGCCAGCGCCTGTTCCAGATACTCGAGCGCAGCGTCCGCTGCAATCTGCTCCGCCGCACGCCGGCTGGCGCCGCGGCCCTCGAAGCGTGCGGCCTGCGGCTGTTCGACCACGCATGCCACGTCGAACTGGCGCGCATGTTCCTCGCCATGTTCGGCCAGGAGCTCGTAATGCGGCAGCCGCAGGCCGCGGGCCTGCAGCCATTCCTGCAGGCGGGTCTTCGGATCCTTCTGCGCCGGGCCGGCCGCGGCAACTGCCTCGGCGAATACTTCGCGCAACCAGTCGCGGCAGGCATGGAATCCGCCGTCGCGGTAGATCGCGGCGACCAGCGCCTCGAACGCATCGGCGAGGATGGAATCGCGCCGGAAGCCGCCGCTCTTGAGTTCGCCCGAGCCCAGCTTCAACGCATCCCCCAGTTGCAGCTCGCGCGCGCGCGCGGCCAGCGCGGGTTCGTTTACCAGTTGCGCGCGCAACCGCGAAAGCTCGCCCTCGTCGGCGCGCGGGCGCGTATCGAACAGCATTTCGGCAATCACCAGGTTGACCAGCGCGTCGCCCAGGAATTCCAGCCGCTCGTTGTTGGGGCGCCCCGCGCTGCGGTGCGTCAGCGCGAGATCCAGCAGTGCCTCGTCGGCGAAGCGGTAGCCGAGTTTCACGTCACTCCTGCGCTTGCTGCGTCTTCAACGGCACCGCCTTCTCGAAGTGCACCAGGAAATCGATGTTGTAGATCCATGGAATTTTCTTGTCGTAGCTCAGCTTCAACGACGAGCCGCCGTTCGGCAAGCTGACCACGGAAATGTTCTTGTCCTCGATGTCCTCGTCGGCGAAATATTGCGAGAGCTGTTGCGTGTCGAGTTGCCGGTGCACGTCCTCCACGCTCATGTTGCCCGAACTGGATTGCGTGGCAACCGTGTTCAGCGCCTTGGACACGTTCAGGTAGTCCATGTACGCAGGCACGAGTTTCATCGCGGTGTACGCGAAGAACGCCGCGATGACAAGGATGATCACGAACCCGATCAGGGTGATGCCCGATTGACGTTTCATGGAGCCGCCCCCAGCAGTTGGTTGAAAGTCCACCGTCGCCGGCGCGTCGACGCGCACGGCAGCCTGCGCCCATGCAGGCCGGACGCCGGAAGCTTAATGCAACACGGTGCCGATGCGGTGCCAGTCGGCGAGGCTGAACCAGATGAAGAACGCCTTGCCGGCCAGGTTCTGTTCCGGCACAAAGCCCCAGAAGCGGCTGTCGGCGCTGTCGTCGCGGTTGTCGCCCATCGCGAAGTAGGCGTCTTGCGGCACCTTCCATTCGCAGCCGCCGTCCGGCGTCAGCGTGCCGCCCGAACCGATGCAGTTGTAGGTTTCGGTGTAGCGGAAGTGCAGCGTCGAGTGCGTCACCCCGCCCAGTTCCTCGGTGTAAAGCTGCACGGGCGACATGTTGGGGTTTTCTTCCATCTGCAGGCTGACCGTGTCGGTGCCGTGGTACTCGCCGACCAGCGCCTGCGGCACGGGCTTGCCGTTGACGGAAACCTTCTCGCCGACCACCTCGATGGTATCGCCCGGCAGGCCGACGATGCGCTTGATGTAATCCTCTTTCGGATTTTCCGGATAACGGAACACCGCGATGTCGCCGCGCTTCGGCTCGCCGGTGCCGAGGATCTTGGTGTTGCTCACCGGCAGGCGCAGGCCATAGGCGAACTTGTTGACCAGCACAAAATCGCCGACCAGCAGGGTCGGCATCATCGAACCCGATGGAATCCGGAACGGTTCCAGCAGGAAGGTGCGGAACAGCAGCACCGCCAGGATCACCGGGAAGAACGAGCGCGCGTAATCGACCAGCACCGGCTCGTGCGGTTTCTGCCCTTCCGCCGCGGCGCGTTCGCGACGGCGGCGCGCGAAGGCGAGGCGATCGACCACCCAGATCACGAAGAACGCCGCGGTGATCAGCACCAGCGCCAGCGCGAAATCGGAGGTCTTGTACCAGATGTAAAGGCAGATCGCGACGATCGCCACCAGCACCACGGTACCCATTGCGTCTTTCTTCACTGCATGTTCCTTTGGTTCGCGCGCGGCACGCGGTACTGCGTGCGTTGCATCGTCATTCCCGCACAAGCCGAAAGCCAGTGACTTTAGTCACGTCGGAACCGCGGCAGGCAAGCACTCATTTGTCCGTCCGCAGCACCGCCAGGAACGCTTCCTGCGGAATCTCCACGCGGCCGACCATCTTCATGCGCTTCTTGCCTTCCTTCTGCTTTTCCAGCAGCTTCTTCTTGCGCGAGATGTCGCCCCCGTAGCACTTCGCAAGCACGTTCTTGCGCAGCGCCTTCACCGTCGAGCGCGCGATCACCTGCCCGCCGATCGCGGCCTGGATCGCGACGTCGAACATCTGCCGCGGAATCAGTTCGCGCATGCGTTCGACCAGCTCGCGGCCGCGCCGGTCGGCCTGTGCACGGTGCACGATCAGCGAAAGCGCGTCCACGCGATCGCCGTTGATCAACACGTCCACGCGCACGAACGGACCGGCTTCGAAGCGGTCGAAGTGGTAATCCATCGAGGCGTAGCCGCGGCTGACCGATTTCAGGCGATCGAAGAAATCCAGCACCACTTCGGCCAGCGGCATTTCGTAACTGATCCGCACCTGCGACGCGAGGTACTGGATCGAACGCTGCACGCCGCGCTTTTCCTCGCACAGCGTGATGACCGCACCGACATGTTCCGGTGGCGTCAGGATGTCGGCCACGATGATCGGCTCACGGACTTCCCCGACCATCGGCGAGGCCGGCAGCTTGGCCGGGTTGTCCAGCAGCATCGTTTCGCCATCGGTTTTCAGCACTTCGTATACGACCGTCGGCGCGGTGGTGACGAGGTCGAGGTCGTATTCGCGCTCCAGGCGTTCCTGCACGATTTCCATGTGCAGCATGCCGAGGAAGCCGCAGCGGAAACCGAAGCCCATCGCTTCGGACGATTCCGGTTCGAAGAACAGCGCGGCGTCGTTGAGTCGCAATTTGTCCAGCGCTTCGCGAAGCGCGGGGAAATCGTCGGATGCAACCGGGAACAAACCCGCGAACACGCGCGGCTGCATGTGCTGGAAACCCGGCAGCGGCTTCGTCGCCGGATTGCTCGCCAGCGTCAGCGTGTCGCCCACCGGCGCACCGTGCACGTCCTTGATCGACGCGCACACGAAACCGACTTCGCCCGCGCCGAGTTTTTCCGTGCGCGTGCGCTTGGGCGTGAACACGCCGACCTGCTCGACTTCGTGCGCGCGGCCGGTCGACATCACCAGCAGCTTGTCGCGCGGCTTGATCTCGCCCTGCATCACCCGCACCAGCGACACCACGCCGAGGTAATTGTCGAACCACGAATCGATGATCAGCGCCTGCAGCTTGTCGGTGTCACGCGGCTTCGGCGGCGGGATGCGCGCGACGATCGCTTCCAGCACGTCGATCACGTTTTCGCCGGTCTTGGCGCTGATCGCGACCGCGTCGTCGGCGTGGATGCCGATCACCGCCTCGATTTCCTCTTTCACTTTCGGGATGTCGGCGGTGGGCAGGTCGATCTTGTTCAAGACCGGCACCACTTCCAGCCCCATTTCGACCGCGGTGTAGCAATTCGCGACCGATTGCGCCTCGACACCTTGCGCGGCATCGACCACCAGCAGCGCACCTTCGCACGCCGCCAGCGAACGCGAAACCTCGTAGCTGAAATCGACGTGGCCCGGCGTGTCGATGAAGTTCAATTCATAGACCTGGCCGTCGCGCGCCGTGTACGGCAGCGACACCGAACGCGCCTTGATGGTGATGCCGCGCTCACGCTCGATCGGATTGTCGTCCAGCACCTGCGCTTCCATTTCGCGCTCGCTGAGGCCACCGCAAATCTGGATGATGCGGTCGGCCAGCGTGGACTTGCCGTGATCGATGTGGGCGATGATGGAGAAGTTGCGGATCTGCTGCATGGCGCGCGCGTGTCTGGGAGGATTCCGCGCGTGCGCGCGGCGACTGCGATCCGCAGGGATCGCGATATCAAACGGGCGATTATCGCACGGACGCGTGCTTGCACGCTTCCAGCCCCTCGAGCAAGGGGGTGCCCAACCGCCGCGAGCGACGGTTGGGCAGGGATTGCGGCGACATCAGCAGCTGCGCGCGAAGCGGCAACTATCAAGTCAAGCGCACACCGCTACATCTGCGCGAACTTGAACGTCGCCCCGCTCGGATCGACCGCCGCCTTCACTGCCGCTTCGTCGGCTTTGTCGCCGATGAACAGCACCACCACGCCCTTGAAGGAACCCGGCGAGGCACTCTTGAACGCGGTTTCCAGAACCTGCGCGGTGGTCCCGGAATCCGGACCGCCCACCGCCACCATGTTGCCCGGCAGCACCGTGGCACCGACGGTACCGTTGATACTGTCCTGGACACGCGAGATCGCGTCCTGGTTGTCCGGGTACTTGCCCGAGGGCACGAAATAGGCATACGGCTGGCTGGTGATGTCGCCCATGTTGTCTTCGACGATTTGCTGCATGTACGACTGCCATGTCAAGGCCGAAACGGTCGCGCGGGAGCAGGTGTCCTGGTCGGAGGAATCCGCAGCGGCCGCCGTTCCCGATGGGGCCGGTGCTGCCGCCTTGGGGTGTTTGGCCTGGCACGCCTTGATGGCCGCATCGACATCGGCGCTGGTCGGCTTGGTGGCCTTGGCTTGCGCAGCTGGCGCATTGGATTGATTGTTGTTGCAGGCGCTGAGGCCCAGCGCGCCCAGCAGCGCGATGGCAGCGATGAAAAGGAGTTTGCGCATGACGGTTACCTCGATGACTTGCGTGAAACAGCGGAACTGCCGACCCCCCTCCCCGCCTTGCGCCAACGTTGACGCAGTGCCTTCTGGACAGCCGGATGGACGAATTTTGAAACATCGCCGCCGAGACTGGCGATTTCGCGCACCAGCGACGAGGAAATGAAACCCCACTCCTCCGCCGGCGTCAGGAACAGGGTTTCGGCCTGTGGAATCAGGTGCCGATTCATGCTGGCCAACTGGAACTCGTATTCAAAGTCCGACACCGCGCGCAGCCCGCGCAGGATCACGCCGGCGCCGCACTCGCTGACGAAGCGCGCCAGCAAGGTGTCGAATCCGCGCACCTCGACGTGCGGGATGCCATGCAGCGCGGCGCGCGCGAGTTCGACGCGCTCCTCCATCTCGAAACGCGGCGCCTTGCCACTCGATTTCGCGACCGCCACGATCAACCGGTCGAACAAGGGTGCCGCGCGCGCAACCAGGTCGCCGTGACCATTGGTGATCGGGTCGAACGTACCCGGATACACCGCGATGCGTGGATTCGAACGAGATGGCTGGCGCTTCCCCATGCCGCCCATTGTGCCATCTCGCAGCGTCGCTGGCATTGCGAAACGGATCACACCGCGCCGACGCGATACAAGCTTCCGCGCACCGCGCCCGCGTCGCGTTGGCGATGCAACCGCCAGCGTCCGGGCACGTTCCATTCATCGCCGCTTCCCGATTCCGCGTAAACCCACGCTTGTGGCGCAAGCCAGCTATTCGCGTCCAGCAATGTCATCGCCTCGCCCCACAGGGCGGAGTCGAACGGCGGATCGAGGAACACGATGTCGAACTTCGCAGGCGCGGGTTCGGCAAGAATCCGCAGGGCATCTCCGCAGCGAACGACGGCATTCGTCTGATGCAGCCGCGCGAGATCCGCTGTGATCGCACGCGCCTGCGCGCCGTCGCCCTCGATGAATGTCGCGCTGCCTGCCCCGCGCGACAACGCCTCGATGCCGAGCGCGCCGCTACCGGCGAAAGCATCCAGCACGTCGGCGCCGGCGATCACCGGTGCCAGCCAGTCGAACAAAGTTTGCCGCAGGCGCTGCGGCGTCGGCCGCAAACCCGGCAGCACCGGCACCGCCAGCCGCGAACCCCGCAGGCTGCCGCCGACGATATGGATGCGTCCGGGCGGGTCGCGATCGGACTTGGTCATCAGCTTTTGCGAGAAGTCAGCCCATGGATGGGCGTCGTGGGCCCGAAGATTGCGCGAATGGGAAATCTTGCGTCGTGGTTGAACGAAGCAGCGATCATGGACGATCGCAAGAACAATGCCCATGGATGGCCGTGGTGAACCTGCAAACTACGCGGTGCCAGAGTCTTGCGTCGTCGTTGAACGAAGCAGCCGATCAGCGATGATCGCAAAAATGAAGCATTAGTACAGCAACCCGGTGTTAGCATTTCGCACACTCTACCCCACGACCTGCCCATGCCGAACCTGTGGAACAAGCTCGCGGGCCGCAAGCCGCGCCCCGATCCGGCATCCGCATTGCCCGACGAATCCAGGACCGCGCCTGACTTCCCGCAATCCGGGCCATCGACCAGCCAGCCGCCGCGCCGCCACGTCGGGCCCGCGACGCTGCCCGAAACGCCGCTGCCGAACATGGCCTCGGGACCGAACGATCTGATGGCCGGCGAATCGCATCCGCGGCGCGGCTGGCGCGAGCGCCTTTCCGGCAGCGGTTTCGCGCGCGGCCTGACGTCGCTGTTCTCGCGCAATCCCGTGCTTTCGGACGAGCTGCTGGACGAACTCGAGATCACCCTGCTGTCGGCCGACGTCGGCGTCGCCGCGACCGGTGAACTGATCGACGACCTGCGCCGGCGCATGCACAAACGCGAATTCGCGGACGCCACCGCGCTGCGCGAAGCGTTGCGCGCGCGCTTGGTTGCGATGCTGGAGCCGGTTGCCCGTCACCTCGACGTCAGCGGCCGCAAGCCGTTCATGCTGCTGGTCGTCGGCGTCAACGGCGTCGGCAAGACCACCACCATCGGCAAGCTGGCGCGGCGTTTCCAGGCCGAGCAACGCGACGTGCTGCTCGCCGCCGGCGACACCTTCCGCGCCGCCGCGGTGGCGCAGTTGCAGGAATGGGCAGGCCGGCTGGGCATTCCGGTTTGCGCGCAAGGCCAGGGCGCGGATTCCGCCAGCGTGATTTTCGACGCGCTGCAGATGGGCATCGCCCATGGCAACGACGTGCTGATCGCCGACACCGCCGGGCGCCTGCACACGCGCTCCGGATTGATGGACGAGCTGGCCAAGATCAAGCGCGTGGTGGGCAAGCTGGATGCCGATGCGCCGCACGAAGTGCTGATGGTGATCGACGGCACCACCGGCCAGAACGCGATCAACCAGGTGCGCCAGTTCATCGACACCGTCGGCGTGACGGGACTGGCCGTCACCAAACTCGACGGCACCGCCAAGGGCGGCGTGGTGTTCGCGCTGGCACGCGAATTCGCGCTGCCGATCCGGTACGTGGGACTCGGCGAACGCGCCGAGGACCTGCGCGTTTTCGATCCGCGCGCGTTCGTCGACGGACTGCTTCCGGGCGCGGCCTGAGACCCGGATGGCCATCCACGCCACATGGCTGCGACACCGCATGCGCTGGGTCGCGCTGGCCATCGGGGTTGTCGTGCTCGCGTTGCTGGTGGCGCTCGCGATCCACGTGCAGGCCTTGCTGCAACCGCAGCGCTTCACCGACCTGCTGGAGCGCGAGCTTGCGAGCGTGGGCATCAAGCTGGACATGCAATCCGCGGCGGAGCCGACGCTGTTTCCGCGCCCGGCGGTCAGGATGCAGAGCTTCAGCCTGACCAATTCCGGCTCCGCAACGCCGTTCCTGCAGGCGAGCGGCGCGACCATCGTGGTGCCCTGGCGCGCGCTGCTGCGTGGCGAGGTCGCGATCGAACGCGTCGAGGTGGAATACCCGCGCATCGACCTGGCCGAATTGAAAGCCTTGCTGTTGCGCCTGCCCAGCCACAAGGGGCCGCCGCGGCTGCCGACCATCGTGGCCGGCGTGCACATGACCCAAGGCACGCTGACCAACGGCGGCGCACCCCTGCTGTTCGAACTCAGTGTCGATACCGGCGAACTGGTGCCGGGACGACCGTTCCGGATGGACGCATCGGCGCGCAGCGGCGATGGCCGCCAGATCACCGGCAGCTTGGACACGGTGCCTTCCTCTCCGCACGACGGCACGATCGACTTCAATCCGATCCGGATCGCTTTCGGCAAGCAAGCCGGCGCTTCCCTGCAACTGGAAGGCCAAGGGCAATGGCGCGGCGGCGAGGCCGTCGCCCTGCAGTTGCATGGCGACCTGCATTATCCGTCGCTCGCACCGCCGGCCGCGTCGAGCAGCACGCCCGCGAGTGGATCGACGCCTGCCAGCCTGCCCGCACCACGCGGCGGCGCGATGACTGTCGACAAGATCGCGCTGGAGGTGCTGCCGCCGTCCGCAAGCACAGCGCTCGGCATCAGCGTGAATATCCACGGCGACAATTCGCGCGCGAGTTTCCATCTGCAGCCGACCGAATTCGGCGACTGGTGGCAGCGGCTGCTCGCGGCATCGCCGCAGCATCCGCCAGGACCGCTGCCGTTCACCGGCGAGGCCGAGGTGCAGAAGCTCGATCTCGGCTGGCTGAAAGCCACCGGTTTGAGTTTCAACGCCGGGCCAGACCTGAAACCTGCGCCGGCCACCAGCGTCGTACCCGCCGTATCGCCTGCCACCGCATCGTCCGCAGCACATTGATGGACGGCTTCGCGCAGCGACTGTTGCACTGGTACGACCAACACGGCCGCCATGACCTGCCGTGGCAAGACACGCCCACTAACCGGCGCACGCCGTATCGCGTCTGGATTTCGGAAGTGATGCTGCAGCAGACGCAGGTCGCCACCGTGATTTCCTATTTCGAACGCTTCGTGCAGGCATTGCCCGATGTCGCCGCGCTCGCCGCCGCGCCCGAAGACCAGGTGATGGCGCTGTGGTCGGGATTGGGTTACTACCGTCGCGCACGACACCTGCACGCGGCGGCAGGGCAATGCGTCGCGTTGCACGGAGGCGAGTTGCCCCGCGATTTCGAATCACTCGCGGCGTTGCCGGGTTTGGGGCGCTCCACCGCTGCGGCGATCCTCGCGCAGGCGCACGGGCAGCGTCATGCGATCCTGGATGGCAACGTCAAGCGCGTGCTCGCACGCTTCCACGGTGTCCGCGGCTGGCCCGGCGAACGCAGCGTCGAGCAGGCGTTGTGGTCGCACGCCGAAACACACACGCCGGCGACGCGCGTTGCGGATTACACGCAGGCGATCATGGATCTCGGCGCGACCGTGTGCACGCGCGCCAATCCGCGCTGCGCGGAATGTCCGCAAGCAGCCGAATGCATCGCGCACCGCGACGATCTGACAAATGCGATTCCCGCACCACGACCGGCGCGCGTATTGCCGGAAAAGCACATCGTGTTCGTGATACTGCGCGACGAACACGATCGCGTGCTGCTGCAGCGCCGCCCGCCGCAAGGCGTATGGCCGCGCCTGTGGAGCCTGCCGGAAGCGGACGACGCGGACGCGGCCAGTCCAATGGCGCTACGCCTCGCGCGGCTCGATTGCGCAACCGCCGCAACGCTGCCCGGCATCAGGCACACCTTCACGCACTTCCGGTTGCATGCGCTGCCGCTCGAGTGGCGCGGCGTGCGCGCCAACACGGGACTTGCTGACGATCCGGATTCGCGCTGGTGCTCGCCCGGCGAACTCGCCACACTGGGCATTCCCGCGCCCGTGAAAAAACTGCTCGCGCCATGACGAGAATCGTGTTCTGCCAGAAGCTGCAACGCGAAACCGAAGGCCTGGACCGGCCGCCGTGGCCGGGTGAACTCGGGCAGCGCATCTACGAACACATCGGGCGCGAAGCGTGGCAGCAATGGCTCGCGTACCAGACGATGCTGATCAACGAGAACCGGCTGTCGCCACGCGACCCCGCGACGCGTGCGATGCTGGCAAACGAAATGCAGCGCTTCCTGTTCGGTGAGTCGGACGGCTAGCCGCTGGATGCGGGCGCGCCCGACTGCTTCTCCCTGGCGCGATCCTGTTTCATCTTCAGCTCGTTCACCGGCTCGATCTTCATGATCTTGCAGCGTTGGTGATCGAAAGTGACGAAGTCGAAGTTCTGGTAGAGCGTATTGTTCTTCGCCGTCAGGCCAATGCCGTTTGCAAACGCCAGGTTGTTGCACGGCAGTTGCACGGTCAGCAGGTACAGCTTGTTGACGCCGAACCAGACCGCCACCTTGTCCGGCGCGAGGTACTCAAAGCCGTTGATCTGGAAATACTTGACGTTGTCCACCGGCGCCCCGGCATACTTCTGGTAGCGCGCCAGGTCGGCGCGTTCCGAATCGGTCTGCTGCGCGATCGCAGGCGCCGCCATGGCAGCCGCCAGCAGCATCGCCAAACCCACGACTTTCGGGAACTTTTTCATGTCGGGCCACCTCACGCCGCCGTTTGGGTTTCTCACTATACTTGTCGCGCGGTTGGCCGGCTGATCAGGCGCTGACCGCCGGTCACGCGCGACCGCCCCTATCCGCAGGAGCTGGCTCTGGCCGTGTCGAACCACGAGGTTACCGCCATCCGCGACGCATCCGCCAAGCCGGCCAGGCGATTGCCTGCGCCACTGGAGTGGCTCGCGCGCCCGCTTGCTCGCCTTTCCACCAGCCACTTCAACCTGCGTGCCGGACTCCTCAGTGATGCGCTGATCAGCGTGGTGCTGATCGCCGCCGGCATCTGGTACGGCGACATGCAATGGCTGCCCGCTGCCGTGACGGTACTCTGCGGCTTGTTCGCCTTCACCTTCATCGAATACGCCGCGCACCGCTGGCTGTTCCACGGCAACACCGGTCCGTTCGAAGCCGGCCACACGCGCCACCACGTGGACCCGCTCGGCTACGACGCGCTGCCGTTCTTCATGCCGCCGCTTTTCATGTGCGCGCTGGGTGCGCTGTTCGCGCTGGCCATTCCGGTCGGTTACGCGCTGCTGCTGGCGGGCGTCATCGCGGCCGGTTACTCGGCCTACGGCTCCAGCCACGTCGTGATCCACGTGCACCGCTTCAAGAATCCGTCGATGCGCCGCTGGGCCGGCTTCCACAACATCCATCATTACCATCCCGAAGCGAATTTCGGCGTGACCACCGGCCTGTGGGATTTCATCCTCGGCACGCGCTACCACCGCCAGCCGCGTCCGGGCGCCAAGGCCTGATCTTCCCGCTGCATTTTCGATCCGACGCCGCAGCTGCCGCCCGCGTGCGCATCAGTGCGGCGTTCCCGCTCCATCGCAATCGCGTATAATTCTCATTTGCGTTGTCAGCGGGACGCTCATGGATCGCCGTGATTTCCTGAAAACTGCCAGCCTGTCTGCGCTTGCGGCGGGGCTGTTGCCGGCCGCTGGCGCTGCGGCCGCCGACATGGGCCACGCCATGTCGGCGGCGGCGTCCGTGCCTCTGCACGGCAAGGCCGAGCACACCCTGCGCATCGCCACCGGTGTGCTGGAACTCGCGCCCGAGCGGTTCGTCTCGACCACGATGTACAACGGCGATTTCCCCGGCCCGCTGCTGCGCTTCCAGCAGGGTCGGCAGACGTCCATCGACGTGTTCAATGAGACCGACCACGACGAGCAGGTGCATTTCCACGGCCAATATCTTCCCGACGACGTGGACGGCGCCAGTGAGGAACGCACGCCGCCCGTGCCCGCGCACGGCCATCGCCGCATCGTGTTCACGCCCAGACCGGCAGGCCTGCGCTTCTACCACACGCACATCCGCGCGGGCGCGGACCTTTCGCTCGGCCTCTACAACGGGCTCGCGGGACCCGTGTACATCGACCCGAAAAACGAGCCGGGCGCATACGACCGCGAAGTCTTCCTGACGCTGAAGGAATTCATGCCGTACCTGACGCGTATCGACATGGACATGGCGTTCATGCAGCCGTCTGGCATGGAACTCGACCTCGTCACCATCGCGGCACACGCCGATCCGGATGCCGGCAAGGTGCCGCCCGGTTACGAACTTGCCTACGACGCCTTCGCGATCAACGGCAAATCGCTGGGCCACGGCGAGCCGATCCGCGTGAAGCGCGGCGAGCGCGTGATGCTGCACGTGGTCAACGCCAGCGCCACGGAAAATCGCAGCCTCGCGCTGCCGGGCCACTCGTTCAAGGTCGTCGCGTTGGATGGCAATCCGGTGCCGCATCCGGCCGAAGTGCCGGTGCTGTGGATCGGCACCGCCGAGCGCGTGTCGGCGATCGTCGAAATGGACCATCCCGGCGTGTGGGTGCTCGGCGATACCACCGATGCCGACCGCGACGCCGGCATGGGCATCGTCATCGAATACGCGGGCGCCACCGGCAAACCGCAATGGCAGGCGCCGCTGCAGTTCATGTGGGACTATCGCCTGTTCGCGGACCCGAAGCGCAAGCCGCCACAGCCCGACGAAGTGATCGACATGCTGATTACGGCGCGCCAGAGCGGCGAAGAGGGCTTCGACGTGTACGCGATCAACGGCGTGCCTTTCGACATGCAAACCATGCCGGTCATGCGCAAGCTGAAACTGGGGCGCCGTTACCGCCTGCGCTTCCGCAATGCCAGCGGCGACATCCATCCACTGCACCTGCACCGCCACAGCTTCGAGTTGACGAAGCTGCACGGCCAGCCGACCGCGGGCGTGATGAAGGACGTGGTGCTGGTGCCGCCGTTCCAGACCGCCGAAGTCGATTTCACCGCCGACATGCCGGGCCTGACCCTGTTCCATTGCCACATGCAGCAGCACATGGACTACGGTTTCATGGCGCTGTTCGATACGGTCTGACGCGCCGCGCCCGCTACACGCGCTGCTTACACTTTTGCGCGTACGATTCGCCTTCCACTCACACGGCTGGAGGCAGCAATGAACAGGTTGCTCATTGTCGGCATCACCCTGGCGCTGGGCGCATCCGCATGTGCGGCGCACGCACAATCCGCGCAGAACGAGATCAGCACCGCGCATGCACATGCCTTGATGGCGCAGAACGCCACGTCGGTTGCAATGGCGCACACGCACCTGCACCACGTCATCAACTGCCTCGTCGGTCCGGGCGGCAACGGATTCGACGCCGCCGCGGGAGACCCGTGCAAGGGCAAGGGCGCGATGGCGGCCGCATCGGCCGATCACGCCCTGCACGCCAAACTCCAGAGCGCGCTCGGCGATGCGCAGGCCGGCCTGAAATCGGAATCGCTGGCAGCGGTGCAACAGGACGCCGGCAAGGCCGCCGCCGGATTGCAGGACGCGGCCACTCCGCACGCCAGCAGTTCCGGCTGGTGACCTGGCATTCGAGCGAAACACGGTCGCGGTTCGCGCCGCGGCCGTGTTTTGCGCAGCGTCGCCGCCTGCCGATGGAGAAGCCCGCATGACCCAACGCCTCAACTACGCCAAGGCTTCGCCTGGCGGCTTCAAGGCCATGCGCCAGCTTCAGGCGCACGTCGACGACTGCGGACTGGAACACCCGTTGCTGGAACTGGTGAAGATGCGCGCATCACAGATCAACGGCTGCGCGTACTGCCTCGACATGCATTCCAAGGACGCGCGCGCCGCGGCGAAACCGAACAGCGTCTGTATCTGCTGGACGCATGGCGCGAATCGCCGTTCTACTCGGAACGCGAACGCGCCGCGCTCGCCTGGACCGAAGCGCTGACGCGCATCGCCAAAACGAAAGACGTTCCCGACGCGCTGTACGACGAAGTCCGCAAGCAATTCAGCGACAAGGAACTGGTCGACCTTTCACTCGCGATCATCGCGATCAACGGCTGGAACCGCCTTGCGATTCCGTTCCGCTCCGAGCTTGGTCACTACCAGCCGGGCGATCACGCCAAGCGCAAATAGCGCGCGGTTCGCTCGAAAAGTCGGAAGGGAATGGTGGCAGGGGCTCCCTAACATTGGCGCACCAAGTAGCTGTATTTCAACCCATTTTAGAAGCTCATTTTCGGTAGTTACCGCCAAAGTTACCGCCAACGTGGCGCGACGCTCGCCGTTTTTAGGGACTGCAAAAACGCCTCGCGCGGAAACATTGCGAAACTCTGAGCGGCCTACGTGCGCGCAGGAAACGCCCTACAGGTTGCCGCGATACGCGCTGGCGGGCATGAACGCGTCGGGGTGGGGCGATGGCATGGCTAATGCTTTCATCTCTGCGCAAGCACTTTTACTGAGGGGTGACAGCTATGGTGCGCCGGAAATTCGTATCAGGCGGATGGCTGCAGAGCCTTCCGTTCTATTGCCTATGCGGAGTGCTTTGGCTTGGCACTGCGAGCGCGGCTTCGCCGTATTCCAAGATCGGCGACTGGTACTACAGTGCCGGGGCGGATATCTCTGAAGCATATACGGTGAGTGATACTGGGGCGACGTTTGGCTTGCTGTGTTCACGGTCGCTGAATTCGTGCAGTTTGTACCTTAGGAGCCAAGACAGTTGTGACGCAGGCTCAACGATTCCCGTTCTGGTGAACGCGCCGAACGGCTCGGAAAGTTTGACGGCTACGTGCCGAGCGCTAAACACAGCATCAGGCACAATTGACGCGCTGGTATTGACGCTTCTAGCAAACGGAACCCTATCAGCGGATGGTAAATTCATCGGCTTCGCTTTGCCAATGGAGAACGGTGCATTCCATGTGTACCGGTTCAGCACCACGGGCGCTTCGAGAGTCATCGCGGCTGTAACGTCCAGCGCAGAAATGCCAGTTGGCGATCAAACGTTCTGATATCTGAAACTGCAACGCGCATCTTCGCCAGCTCTGTGTTATAGGCAGGCGCCAAAGTGCATGCCTAAACACAAAGCCTAACCGGCCTTTTATTCAACCCAAGCCCGGCACGCCCATGCGGCCCAGCAGGCGCGCGAAGTGTCCCCATTCCCGGTTTGCCAGTTCGGCATCACGGGCGGCGTAACGGTTGAACGTGCGCCAGCGCATCCATTTGGGTTTGCAGGGTTCGCCGAATAGATCGCTGAATGTGTCGCCGATCTTGCCCCGCAGTGCCCAGCGTTGCGCGATGATGCGATTGCCTCCGCTTTCGCGCTGGCTCGCGTATGTCGGGCGCGGCTTGATCGCGTCGCGATGGCAATACCAGTCAATCCCGCTCCATTTGTAGAGCTTCAGCGCGCGCCGTCCCGTGTACGGGCAAACGAAATACCAGCGCCGCCCGCCGTAGTGGCACGGCAGCGTCACCAGTTGCAGGGTGCAGGTAACGGCCTTGCGCTCGCCTTCGCGGTCGGTGCAGGTGTAGTGCAGGGTAAGCGCGCCGGAATCGTCGCCAAGCTGCGCCGAGTAACCCGCGCTGGCAATTTCTTCAGCCGATCCGCCCCGCTGATAAGTGCGCGTCCAGCGCAGCGTGCCGGAACGGAAATTGCCGGGCGCGATGGAGCGGGATTTCAGCAGCCGATCCACGCTCAGGCACAAGGCGGATTCAAGGTGCGGACGCCAGCCGACCGGATAGCTCACGGTTGCGGCCCGATATGCGCGGGCAGTTCGGCGGCTACCAGTGCCCGGTAGTGCCCTTCGGTTTCGGCATCGTTGCGCCAGTAATCCGATTCGCTGCGCTTTTGGATCGGTTCGGCCAACGTCGCCACCAATGGATCGTGGCCACTGATTCGCTGCGCCGTCACGCGCAACGGCGTCGGCGCTTCGTGCGTCGGTTTGCCGACCAGGTACGCTGCCAGGAACGCGCGCGCGGTGGCGTCGCCATCCTTGGCCTTGGCAATGGTCGCATCGATCACTTCTCCCCATGTTTCCAGCGTGACGCGATCCAGCAGCGCGCCCATGTAGTCCGATTGCGTGCGCCGGTGGGCAGCGCGCCCGCGCAGCATCGGTTCGGTTTCGGTTCTGCGAGTCATGCCGCATTGCCCCCGTGTTGCCGTTGCCGCGCGGCTGCCTGCCGTTCCCATGCGCGATACGCCCAGCGCCGGGCCGGCACAATGTATAGCAAGCAGGGTTCGTGCCCGTACACGTTCGCCAGCTCGAAACGTTGCACTTCGCCGCGCCGGTTGTTCCAGCCTGCCGTGCGTTCGGCATACGCCAGCGCCGCCGTCACGTCATCGGGTAGTTTCATCGTCATGGTGTCGTGCCTCGCTGCGGTTCGTTCGCGTCGGGTGAACCACAAACAGCAAAAGCATCTAAAGCTGTTCGTATATGTAAGGGTGTACTTTTTCGGGACTGGCGCAAGGTCACTTTTTCGGGACTGGCGAAGTTCGGCGCGATGGTGAAAAGATCAGGGGTGCAGCCGGTTTGCGTGTTGCGCGCTTCGTGCAGCAGCAGCAGGATGCGGGATGCCACGGCTTGCCCGCGCGCGGTGTAGAACGTGTCTTTCTTGGCAAAGCCCGGACGGCCCGCGAAGTCTGCCCAAGTCAGCGCAAAACCCGCTTGTGCCGTCGCTGGCCCGTAGCGCCGGAACGCCAGCAGGATGATGTCGTGCGCGCGCGGCGGCAGCGCCTTCCACTCCCGCGAGTCCAGCAGCTTGTGCGGCAGCATGGCGAAGCCTTCGGAACCGTAGCCGGTGGCTTGCGTGACAATGGTATCCACTTCGTCCGCGCCCAGCGGCGGCGTGCAGCGTTCCGCGTTGATACGTTGCAGGCGGTCATTGATCCCTTGTGCGGCGTAGCCATTGCGTACCAGCCCAGCAGCGAGACTCAACAGCTTTGCGTTCCGCTCGCCTTCCGGTATTGCCTTCGGCAATGTGCCGCGTGTCCGCGTCGGCTGCGGCAGTGTTCGCGGTGCCGGTGACGTGTCCAGCATGCCGCGCCATGCGGTCAGCAGGTCGCCGGGTGCATTCGGGATCGCGCGCCAGTTTCCGGCCCATTGGTACGGTTTGCCGGTGTCCGGGTGAATGCTGGGCGGTAGAACATCCTGCACGGTGCGGCCAGTGATCGCGGCGCAGCGAAGTTCGAAACCTTCGGCGGCGCTGCGGTGGATGGATGCAAGCGTGACGTCAGCGGGCAGCCGATACAGCAGCTTGTCGCGGCCTTGGCGTCCGCTGCGGATATGCACGGCGTCCGATGCCGACAAAAGCGCCGCCAGGTCGATGCCATAGGCGGCCAGTGCACGCCCGGCCAGCGTCATGTCGTCAATGTCCAGCGCGCAGGTGCTCGCGTAGGCATGCGCCAGCCCCACGTTCCCGTTGTATGTGTCCGGCACTTGTCCAGGATTCGCCCAGCAGCGCGCGCGCAGGTTCCAGCCTTTGCCGCGTGGCGCTTTCGATCCGGCAGGGACCGGAACCAATACCAGCCCGGCCCGGACATACTCGCGCAATGTGTCGGCGTCGCATCCATCGCAGTTTGCGACGGCAAGGCGTGCGGCGGCGTTCATCGTGGCGCTTCCATGTCGGGGTGCGTGTCCACCATTGCCCCATGCGCGCGACGCGCTGGAGACACGGGCGCGCGGGGTCGCATGGCGTGTTCGGCGGTGGCGCGGTCGCACCAGAATCCGGCAGCGTTGCGGATGAATCCGCGAGCTTCCATTTCCGCTACGGTCAGGCATCGGCGGTTGCCCTGCCATTCGCCCGGTTTCGCGTAGCGTCCCGCGCGGTGTTTGTCGAACGGTTGCACGCCGTTGAAGTATTCGCCGCAGGCGGTGCATTGGCAGCGGTTGCCGGTCAGTCGTGGCATGGCGCACCATCCTTGCCATGCTGGCGCATCCGAAGTTCGCAAGCCGCGCGCCCGATGCCCACGGCCAGCGCGTCCAGTTCGGTGATTGCCCGTTCGCCGGTGTCGTCACCCAAGGCAAACATGCGGTACGCGATCACGTCCAGATGCTCGGCGGCATCGGCCAGGCCTTGTGCGATGGTCGCGGGGTCGCGCGTCGGTGGCGGCACGTTCGGTGGCGTGCATCCGCATACGGCGCGCGCGCTCATGCCGCTTCCCCTTGGCCTTCGATGAAAGCCTGCACATCGGCGGGACGGTATCTGACCATCCTTTTACCAAGGGTCACGAATTTTGGCCCCTCGCCGCGATTCCGCCATCGCATATTGCGAAGCGTCGCCACGGCGCAGCCGCACAATTCGGCGACTTCGGTATCAGTAAGCAGATAGCCAGCGGCGAGCTTCGCGGCTGGCGGTGTTGCGGGGTGTTCGGGTTGCATCGTTGCAGTCCGGGTGCGTTGCCAATCGCAACGGGACTACAACCTAACTACATGGAAAACGCGGGTACAGGACGGATACAGCGCGTTTTGCCGGAATCTGTCCGGTGCAATCAAAACGCGCCGGGGCCGTAGATTGTCGCTATATCCTGTTTGCCGTAATAGCGGCGCACTTGCTTTCGTGCCGCATCTTCATCTAATTGCGCGTCAACGGGAAGAGTAAGCGCCACGTTTGCGACGGTCGCCAGTTGCGCGAATGGAATCGTGACGCCATACCGTGCAAGGTGTTCGTACAGCGAACGCGTGAAGTAGGTGACGTGCCGGTGCGTGCCTTTGGTGGATTCGATTGGCTTACTTGACCGCGTCAAGTCCCAATAGTCTTCAAGCTCTGTCCACTCGACGACGTCCAATAGCAGGTCACACACGCTCGATGCCGGGTAGCTCCAGGGCATGCGCGAGACGCCGTCTTCATCGACGTAGTAGGCGACGACGTGACCGGTTTCGTCTGCTCCCCAGCTTGCTAAATCTTGTTCGACGATTTCCGCGAGCTTGTCGTTGTCCATTTCTTCGGTTGAGAAACCGGCCGAGATCGCGGAGTTGGCGCCGTACCAAGTCGGCCTCAATAGTTCGATGAGTGAGTTTGCATGTTGGCGGACTTTTGCCAGATAGGCTTTGCGCTCCGCTGCACCCAGGTTTCCAGGAAACGATGGCAACCGGCAGCTGGCATGCACGTTATGGCACAACAGGAACGCACCAGGGTTCGCGGCATCGGCATACCAGCGCCAGACTTCCCGCATGCGCGGATCTGTAACCAACCGCACGTACAGGTCGATTTGTTTGGCGGGAAATTTGTCCCCGCAGCGATTCAGCCATTTGACCATGTCTGCGGGTGACCAGTCGGGGAACGTATCGGGGATGCGTTCGCGCGGGATCACGTCCGCAGCTACGAATGATCCATTGTCATCCATCGGCGCACCTTTCCTTGCGCCCTTTCAAAGATCGCCACGGCAGCGGGTGAAAGGTGGCCCCGCGTTCGGTGATCGGCCTAGCCGTGGCGGTTCGGAGTATGCGTCAGGCGCGAGCCTTGTGCTTGATCGGCACAACCTTGCGGGTTCCAGCGCGCAGCGTGTCCAGATAGTCCGCCCATGCCTGCATCATCTTGCGGCGCTCGGGCAGGTGTTCGGCGTAGTTGTAAGCCGCGCGCACGGCGTCGCGTTCGGCGTGCGCCAGTTGGCGCTCGATGGCGTCGCGGTGCCAGCCCTGTTCGTTCAAAAGTGTGCTGGCCATGCTGCGGAAGCCGTGCCCGGTCATGGTGCCCTTGTCGAAACCCATGCGGCGCAGCGCGGCGTTCACTGTGTTTTCGCTCATGGGCCGCGCGCGCGTCCGCACGCCCGGAAAAACGTACCGCCCGGCTCCGGTCAACGGTTGCAGGTCACGCAGGATTGCCACGGCTTGCGACGCCAGCGGCACGATATGCGGCGCGCGCATCTTCATCTTGTCGGCAGGGATGCGCCACTCGCCAGCATCAAGATCTACTTCCGCCCATTCGGCATGCCGCAGTTCGCCGGGTCGCACGAAAGCCAGCGGCGCGAGTAGCAGCGCGGCGCGCGTCGTGTAGTCGCCCGCGTAAGAGTCAATGGCGCGCAACAATTCGCCGATGCGGTCGGGATCGGTGATCGTGGCATGGTGCCGCTCGGGTGACGGTGCCAGCGCGCCGCGCAGCGATGGCGTCGGGTCAAGGTTCGCGCGTCCGGTGGCGATCGCGTAGCGCATCACTTGGCCGATGTTCGTTTTCGCCCGGTAGGCGGTTTCGATTACTCCGCGAGATTCGATCCGGCGCAGTACCGCCAGCACGTCCGGTGCGGTGATGCTCGCAATCGGCTTGCCGCCGATCCACGGGAACACGTCCAGTTCCAGCCGTCGAATGATCTTGCTGGAATGGCCAGGTGCCCAGTTAGGCGAATACTTGGCGAACCATTCGCGTGCGATGGCTTCAAAGGATTCCGCGCCCGCCGCCTGTTCGGCCTTGCGCTTGTCGCCGGGATCGATGCCATCGGCCAGCAACCGGCGCGCTTCGTCGCGGCGCTCGCGCGCCTTGCGAAGGGATACGTCAGGAAAGGTGCCAAGCGATAGCAGGTTTTCCTTGTGCGTGTCAGGGCGGCGGTACTTGAATCGCCACCAGCGCGAACCGTTCGGCTGCACCAGCAGGAACATGCCGCGTTCGTCGGCGAGCTTGTACGGCTTCGCTTGCGGCTTGGCATTCGTGACAGCGGATGGCGTCAACGTATCGACCCCCTTTTGGCGGTAACTCTCCGGGCGCGTGCCCAGTTACCGCTAATGCTACCCCCGCGCTTGCGGGGTAACAAGGGAAGCCAGAGATAGCTTGCGGGAGCCGCAGACATGAAAACACCGCGTCACTGCGCGGTTTCAAGGGTGTTGCGGGAAGCGGTGAGATTCCGAAATGGTGGCCAGGGGCGGAATCGAACCACCGACACGGGGATTTTCAGTCCCCTGCTCTACCAACTGAGCTACCTGGCCGAACCAGCGCGATCGCTTGTGGTGTCCACGTTGCGCGGACCGCGATCACGAACCGCGTATTAGACCGGCCGACGCGCGAACCGTCAAGCATCCGGCTCAGCCGATGCCCCACACGGCGCGATCGAAATCCGCGTCGAGCCCGAACGCCTGCATCGGGACGCGGCCGTCGCGCACGTCCACGCCCTCGGCGCGCAGCCGTTTCACTTGTTCGCGGAAACCGCGGCTGCCACGCGGCAGCGCGATGGTGCCGTTGGAATGCAGCACGCGGAACCATGGCAATTCCATGCCATCCGGCGTTTCGCGCAGGGCTGCACCCACGAGTCGCGCGCGGCCCGGCAAGCCGGCACGCGCGGCGATCTGTCCGTAACTCGCGACGCGCCCGGCGGGAATCGCGGCGATCGCGGCATAGATCCGTTCGTAGCGCTTGTCCATCGATCCGTTCCCGGCGAGCACGCAAGGATAGCCGCGCCGGCCGGGCGCGGACGGCGTATGCTGCGCGCGGCCACCCACGGAGCCAAGCCCATGCACTTCGATCGCGCCTGCCATCCCGATGCACCGCATGCAAAACTGCACACGCCGAACTGGTTCGTGTCCAGCCTGATGCTGGATCGCGCGCTCGACGCGATCCTGCGCCGCGTGAAGAAGCTCGACCGCAGCCACGACGTGCCTTACCTCGCCGGCTACAGCATGGATGGCAAGACCATCTACATCGACCGCCATTTGCCCACCAGTTTCAAATACCGCGGGCGCACCATCGAAGTCGACCGCTTCCTGATCATGCACGAAGAAGTCGAGAAGACGCTGATCGACCAGCTCGGCCTGCATTACCTGCACGCGCACCAGATCGCGACCCGCGCCGAGGAAGCCGCGGTGCGCGCGGAACGCATTCCATGGCGCGCCTACGATCGCTTCATGCAGAAATACGTGAAGAGCGTCGGTGACGAAGGCTTGAAGAAGGTACCCAAGGATCTGGATCTCAAGCCGTATCGCGATTACCACGATTGGGATCTGATGCAGCGCATGGAGCAGGCCATCGATGCCGGCAAGCTCAAATCCGCTTCGAAAACCCTGCGCAACGAGATTGCGGCTTACAACTCGGCGTTCCGCGAACAACACCGCGATGCGGCGCGCGAACGCGCGGCGAAGAAAGCCGCGCGGAGCAAACGCTGAGCGGCTACTGCACGCGGATGCGCCGTGCCACCAGGATGCCGTAGATGCTGATCACGAGCCAGATCACTTCCAGGAGGAAAGCCGGCAGGTTGAACTTGCCGAACAGCAGCGACAACGCGACGCCAAGCGCGCCGGCGGCATTCATCAGTTGATAGACGAGCCCGTTGCCGTGCAGCTTCTGCGCCTGCAACAGGAAATAGGCGAGCAGTGTCACGATCATGCCGACGAGGCCGACGACGACCGTCCAGTCGATGGTGATGTTCACGCTCATAGTTTGCCTCCTCGCTGACGTACCGCTTCGAACAATGCGACGCCGGTCGCCACCGAGACGTTGAGGCTCTCCATCGCACCCGGCATCGGGATTCGCGCCAGATGATCGCACGCTTCGCGCGTGAGCCGCCGCATGCCCTCGCCTTCGCCACCCAACACCAGCGCGGACTTGCCCTTGAGATCGACGTCGTAAAGGGACAATTCCGCGTCGCCCGCGAGGCCCGTCAGCCACACGCCGGCGTCCTTCATGTCGCGCAGAGCGCGCGCAAGGTTGGTCACCTCGACCAGCGGCACGCGATCGACCGCGCCCGCCGAGGCGCGCCGCACCACGGGCGTGATGCCGACCGCGCGATCCTTCGGCGCGATCACCGCCGCCACGCCGGCGGCCGCCGCGCTGCGCAGGCAGGCGCCGAGATTGTGCGGATCGGTGACACCGTCCAATACGAGAAACAACGCGTTGTCGTTCTGCAACAAGTCCGCAAGATCGTGCTCGGACTTCGCCGCCGGCACTTCGTAGTTCGCGGCGACGCCCTGGTGGCGCGCGTGATCGGAAACCTTGTCCAGCATCGCGCGCGGCCGCGCGTGCACGCGCACGCCGAGCCGTTTGGCTTCGTCCACCAATGCAGTGACGCGCGGATTGTGCGTGCCCTGCTCGACCAGGATTTCGCGCACGCGCGAGGGATCGTTGGCCAGCGCGCCCTCGACCGGATTGATGCCGACGATCCAGGATTCACTCATGTACTTTCAACCCAAGTAGTTTCAATTTCGTCATTCCGGGGCCGTTCGCAGCTTTATTGCGAACGGAACCCGGAATCTATGTTCGCTCGTTGCAGCACAAGCAAGATCAAAATGGATTGACTCGCGCCATCCATGGCGCTCGTCCTTCGGACCGCCTTTGGCGTTCGCGTTTGCAGTCCTGCAAACGCAGTCGGATCGCGGCTTCGCCGCGTCCGGAATGACGACAAAAAGCTAATGGCGCCGGCGCTGTTTTTCGCCCGCTCGCGTGTCATCGTCACGCCCCGACACCATCCTGAAATCGATCTTGCGATCTTCCATGCTCGCCCGCAGCACCTGCACGCGCACCGCGTCGCCGAGACGGAAAATCGTGCCGGTGCGTTCGCCGCGCAGCTCGTGGCGGCGCGCGTCGAACTGGTAGTAGTCGTTGCGCAACTGGGTGATGTGCACCAGTCCCGACACTTTCGAGTCGGTCAATTCGACGAACAGGCCGAACGAGGTGACGCCAGTGACGATGCCGTCGAACTCCGAGCCGACATGCTTCTCCATCCATGCGCACTTGTAGCGCTCGTCGACGTCGCGCTCGGCCTCTTCCGCGCGACGCTCGGTGCGCGAACAGTGCGCGGCCATCGTCGCCATCTTGCTTTCGGTGTAGAGGTACGCGGCCGGTTTGCCGCCGAGCAGCGCGTAACGGATCGCCCGATGCACCAGCAGGTCGGGATAACGGCGGATCGGCGAAGTGAAGTGCGTGTACGCGTCCAGCGCCAGGCCGAAATGCCCATGGTTCGCGGACTGGTAACTCGCGAGGCTTTGCGCGCGCAGCAGCACGCTGCGGAACAATTCGGCGTCGGCACGATCGGCTACCCGCTTCAGCAGCGTCGCAAAATCGCTAGGCCTGACATCCGCGATCGGCGGCATCTTCAATTTGTATTCGCGCAGGAACGCCAGCAGGTCTTCGTACTTGTCGGCCGGCGGGGGCGCGTGCACGCGGAACGGCGCCGGAACCTTTTTCTTCGCGAGGAACATCGCCGCCTGCACGTTGGCCGCGATCATGCATTCCTCGATCAGCTTGTGCGCGTCATTGCGCTCGTGCGCGCCGAGCGAGACCACTTCGCCCTTGTCGTCCAGCCGGTAATCGACTTCGCTGGTCTCGAACTCGATGGTGCCGCGCCGCTTGCGCGCGCCGTCGAACGCCTTGTACAGCGCGTGCAGGTGATCGATGTGCGGCAGCAGCTTGCCCGTTGCGCGCCGCGCCTCCGCGTCGCGCACGCCGACGACTTGCCAGACCGCGTCGTAGGTCAGCCGCGCGTGCGAACGCATGACCGCCGGATAGAACTTCGCGCGCGTGACTTCGCCGTCGCTGTCGACGTGCATGTCGCAGGCCATGCACAGGCGGTCGACTTCGGGATTCAGCGAACAAATCCCGTTCGACAAGGTTTCCGGCAACATCGGCACCACGAAGCCGGGGAAATACACCGAGGTGCCGCGTCTGAAGGCTTCATCGTCCAGCGCGGTTTCCGGCTGCACGTAATGCGACACGTCGGCGATCGCGACGATCAGCCGGAAGCCGCCTCCGCGCACGGGTTCGGCGTACACGGCATCGTCGAAATCGCGCGAATCGGCGCCGTCGATGGTGACCAGCGGCAACTTGCGCAAGTCCACACGGCCTTCGCATTCGGCCTGCGTCACACGTGGCTCGACGTCCTCGGCCGCGCGCGTCACGTCGCTCGGCCATTCGTGCGGCAGGCCATGGCTTTCGATCGCCATTCCGACGATCAGCGAAGGCTGCAAGCGCTCGCCGAGCACGCTGACGATGCGCCCGATCGGCCCGCGCTGCGGCGTCGGCGGATCGGTGATTTCCGCGACCACGATCTGGCCCGAGCGCGCGCCGTTGCGGGCGTCGGGCGGAATCAATACGTCCTGGTGCAGGCGGCGATCATCGGGATCGACCACCACCACGCCATGTGCCTCGACCACCCGGCCGACCAGCCGCGGCGCGCGCCGTTCCAGCACTTCGCGGATGGCGCCCTGCTGGCGGCCGCGACGGTCGACGCCGACGACCGAAGCGAGCACGCGATCACCGTGCAGCACCTGACGCATCTGCGCGGGCGACAGATACAAATCGTCGCCGCCTTCATCGGGACGCAGGAACCCGTAACCCTCCGCGTTTGCCAGCACGGTGCCGGCGATCAGGCCGATTCGTTCGGCGGGCGCCAGGCCGCCGCGGCGGCTTTCCAGCAACTGGCCGTCGCGCAACATCGCGCGCAGGCGCTTGTCCAGCGCTTCGCGGCGGACGTCGTCCTGGATGCCCAAAGCTTCGGCGATGGCATCCGCGCGCAGCAGGCTGCCGCGCTCGGCCAATACGGCCAGGATCGCTTCGCGGCTCGGAATCGGATGTTCGTAGCGCTGCGCTTCGCGCTCGGCATGCGGATCAGGGAAACCATACGTGTGTGGCTTGCCCGGCTTGCGCGCGGGTTGCGTCTTCTTCGAACCACTGCGCGGCGACGCTTCCTGCTTGCGCTTGCCGGGTTTCTTCTCTCCGCGCGTTTTGCGCGCGGGACGGGACGGCGGGCGATTGCGATTGGGCATTGCGCCAGCGTCGCGCAGCGGCGCCGCGAAAGCAAGTCCGCGGCGCGAAAGCGCAACAGCGCCGGCCCACCCGGATGCAGGGCGAACGGCCGGCGCCTGGCGCATGCCGAGCGCCGACGATCATTTCTCCACGGTATCGTCACCGCCGGGATTCAGGGTCACGGGCACTTCGTATATTGCGTCCACCGGCAACCCATTCGCCTCGGCTGCGTCGCGGACGGCGCGTTCGCTCGGCCCTTCGTAGATGCAGAACGTCGCGGTCTTGTCGCTCGTGGCATACGAACGCACCCACCTCACGCCGAGGTTGGCATTGGCGCCGTTGACCCTGGCCTTGGCCGCGGTGTCCAGGCCGTCGAGAGCGCCGGCCGCAAAGGTTCGCTTGATGAGATAGCGGTGCATGGTCCGAACTCCTTGTTCGCACGATGGTGTTGCGGCCGGACGTACGCCATCGCGTGCCGGATGTGTGCCGGAAACCTGCCGCTGCCGCGCATGCCGTGCATTACAGCGCCGACAGGAACGCGATCAGGTCGCTCTTCTGCTGCTCGGTCATGCCGATGTTGAAACGGGTGTCGTAGAAGTCCACCACGTCGTGCAACGTCGCGGCCGAACCATTGTGGAAGTACGGCGCGCGCGCCGCGAGCCCACGCAGGTTCGGACCCTTGAACCTGCCGATGTCGGCCCACTTGCCGGTCAGCATCGCGAGGCCCGGATCGGTGGTCCGGACCACCTGACCCGTCTTGATGTTGGTCAGCGTGTACAGCGGCATGTCGGGCGTGCGCCGGCTGGCGTCGGCAATGCCGATGTTGAGCGGCGCGCCCACCGAATGATTGCCGATGTTGGGCGAATCATGGCAGGTGCCGCAGGTGCCGCGGATCACCGGTTGCCCGGTCGCGTCGTTCAAGCCGGCGACGCCGGTGATCTCGATCGGCAGCGAATCGAACAGTTCCTGGCCGCGCGCAATCGCGCTGCGCGCCATCGTTTGCGGATCGAAGCGGCGTGACGGATCGGGGCTGCGCCAACTGTCGAACAGCCGCATCACGTTCGGATCGAACGGGTCCAGCGTCGGGTCGTTGCCCAGCGAATCGTTGATGCCGATCCAGAATTTCTGCAGCGCGAGGATTTCGGGGCCGCCCATGCCGCCGCCGTCGTTGAGCTGTCCGGCCCGGTCATCGTGGATCTGCGCGGTGACCAGCGGCAATTCGAAGGCGACGATCTGGTCCAGGATGGCCTGGCTTGGCGCCGTCGCTGCCTGCTCGTGACCCAGCACCGCGTGCAGGGCTTGCGACGCGAGGCTGAGGCGAAGATCGCCGACATCGATGCCGGCGTCCATCGGCGGCTTGAAGGGAAGATTCGTTTCGCGGCCGTCCCACATCACCGCGCTGTCCCAGATCAGGTTGGTCGCGGGCAGCGGGCGCCGGAACAGCGAAAGTGCCTGCGCGCTGGCGTAGCCGTAGGGATCGTCGACCGCGCTCAGCGTGAATTCCGCATTCGCGGGAATCGGCAGGCTCACGCGGATCACGCCGTGGTTCAGCAGCATCGAATAGGCGGCTTCGCGCGCGGCCAGCGTCGATACATCGGCAAGCGGCGAATTGGCGCCATCGACCGGGCGGAAGATCGGATCGGTGCCGCGCGTCGCCACGAAACGGCGCTGCACGTCGGCGGCGGAAATCGACCAGCCGTCCTGTTGCTGGTGGCAGGAACTGCACGCGCGTCCGTTGCTGCCGAGGCTCTGGAAGAACGGGCTGCTCTGGTCGATGCGGCCGCCGGGCGCGCGGGTCTGCAGCAAGCCGGAAGGATCGCGCGTGATCAGCGCGTTGGGCCGGGAGGGCGCCGCGACCTGCTGTGCGGAGCCGCCGCCGGCGATGGCCAGCAGCGCGACCGCGGCAACCAGACGGCCGCGTGGCCGCGGCAAGTGTCGATGGAACATGTGTTGCCCTCCTGTGCGGGTGCGCACTAGGGAGAACACCCTTCCGCAAGGATTTGCGACACCGCGGTGCGGCAGGTCAATTCATCGGGGCACTGCACGACCCGATCGGATGGCGAAGCGCCGCTTGCGCGCGGGCAAATTCGGGATGCGCCCCGAGGCCATTGGCATCAAGGACTGTGCGCACCGCCTGCACTTGCGCCGTCGCGCTTGCGCAATCGCCCGCCTGCGCCGTCGCGACCGCGAGCCACAACTGCGCCGCAAGGCGACGCGGATGCGAAGGCTGCAACTCGCCGCTGGCGCGCCCGATCGCCTGCGCCAGTCGTGTTCGAGCCTGTGCTGGCTCGTGATGCAGCAGTTCGACTTGCGCCATCAATGTATGCACCCACAGCAACATCGGATCGGGGCGGCCGGCCACTTCGGCAAGATCCCGATCGACTGTCGCCTGCAGGTCGTGCGGACACTGCGGACCCGGCGCCTGCGTGCACGCCAGCAACAGGCGCGCCTCGGCGAGCAGCGGCGGCACCTTGTATGGTCGCGTGCGCAATCCAGCGATCGCACCCGGCAGCAGTTGGCGCGCGAGCGCTGGGTTGCCCTGCAACAACGCGATGCCGGCGAGTTCGCTGTCCGCACGGCCGACGCGCATCCGGTTGGCGGTATCGTCGCCGTACAATTTGCGGGCCTGTGCCAGCAACGCCTTCGCGCGAGCGGGATCGCCCGCTTCGATTTCGCCGAACGCGGTGGCTTCCAGTGAATCGCCGTGCAGCGGCGTGTCGACGCCGAAGCCTTCGGCCGACAGTTTCTGCGCCAACGCGCAATCCTTCATTGCGGAAGCGCGGTCCGCCCGCGTGCCGTCCAGTACGCAGGCTTTCTGCGCCGCATACACCTGCGTGACCTGCGGCTTGCCGCCGATGCGCGCGTATAACGCCAGCGCCCGCGTGAACAGCGCGTGCGCCTCGGTCCAGTGGCCGGCGCGCCATTCGGCCGAGGCCCAGCCGGCCATCGCCAGCGTGGTTTCGTTGCTGTCCGGGCCGTAGTGGGCAAGTTCGAAGTGGTACGTCTTCTGCCACATCGGGATCGCTTCCGCGTAGCGCTCCAGGCCTTCCAGTTCCGACGCGACATCGTTGTAGCCCGTGCCGACGCGCGGATCGTCCGGGCCCCACGTCGCGATCCGCTCCTCCAGCGCCTCGCGCGTGAGCTTGAGCGCGGCCTCGCCATGACCCTCGATGTTCTCGACCGCGGCCAGCGGTTCGAGCAGGTCTATCAAGACTTCGCCGTGGATGCCTTGTGCCTGCATGCGCGCGTAGGCGAGGCGCAGGTCGGCGCCGCCGGCCGCGTAGTCCTCGTCGCGCACCGCGGCGTAACCGCGCGCCGTAAGCGCGCGGATCGCGTTGATGTTCGACGGCGACAACGCGCGATCCGACAACGCAACCGCCTGCTCCGCCAGCCTGCGCGACTGCGGGATCTCGCCGAGGTTTTCATACAGGCGCGAGAACATCGCCAGCAGGTCGACGCGCTCGCCGGGCCCGAGCTGCGGCGAATGTTCCAGTTTCGCGACGCCGCGCGCCAGCAGTTCGTCCAGGGTCGGTTGTTTCGAGGCGGCGATGCCGTAGCGGATCGGCGCGAACAGGCTCTCCAGGAAATCGCGCACCATGTTGGCGCGCGCGGCCTGCTGGCGCGCGATGTGTGCCTGTTCCCGCGCCACGTGCGTCTGCCACAGCGCGATCGACAGCGAAGCCAGGATGGCCAGCACCAGGATCGCGGTGATCGCGACGCCACCGCGGTGGCGTGCGACGAAGCGGCCGGTGCGATACCAGCGCGACGGCGGATGCGCGCGCACCGGCAGGCAGTCCAGATAGCGCTCGATGTCTTCCGCCAGCGCGCCGCCCGAACCATAACGGCGCTCGGGTTCCGGCGCAGTCGCCTTGGCGACGATGTTGGCGAGATCGCCGCGCAGGTTGCGCAAGTGTTTGGGTCGCGCTTGCGCGGCAGCCTGCGCGTTTGCGGTCCGCGTGCGCGCATCCGTGGACGCATTGCGTTCGCCGGTCAGCAGTTCGCGCAGCAGCACGCCCAGCGCGTACACATCGGTGGCGGTCGTGATCGCGCCCGGCGTGAACTGTTCCGGCGCCGCGTAGGCGGGCGTCAACGCTTGGTGCCGCGTGCGCGTGGCGTCTTCGGTGTCGTCCAGCAACTTGGCGATGCCGAAGTCCAGCAGCTTCATCTCGCCATCGGTGGTGACCAGCACGTTGGACGGTTTCAGGTCGCGATGCACGATCAGCGCACGGTGCGCGGATTCGACCGCGCGGCACACGCGCAGGAACAAGGCCAACCGCTGGCGTTCGGAAAGCGCGTGTTCCTGCACATAGGTCGTGATCGGAACGCCCTCGACCAGTTCCAGCGCGATGTAGGCGAGGCCGTTGTCGGCCACGCCGCCCTCGATCAACCGCGCGATGCCGGGATGGCGCAGGCGTGCCAGTGCTTCGCGTTCGTGATGGAACCGGCGCCGCGCCTCGGCGGTGTACAGGCCGCGCGCCAGCAGCTTGACCGCGACGAACTGGCACACGCCCTCCACGTCGCGGCATCCGCGGAACACGGTCGACGAGCCGCCCTCGCCCAGCACTTCCAGCAATTCGAATGGACCGATGCGGCTGCCCGGCGGCAACGGTTCGACGGCTTCGGTTTCGCCGATCGTTTGCGCGGCGCTGGCGGCGTCGCCCGCGGCCAGCCACTCGCCCTCCTCCGCGTCGGCCGTCAGCATGCGTTCGAGTTCGGCACGCATCGACAGATCCGCACAACCTTCGGCGAGCAGGCGCGCGCGCGCATCGGGCGGCAGCTTCAGCGCCTCCTCGAACAAGTCGCGCAGCGTCGGCGTGGTTTCCACGCGCAGCTCCCGGTTGGGTCTGGAACCTGTCTCAAATTGCAATGGGCGAAATTTTTTGTTCGTCATTCCCGGGAAAGCGGGAATCCAGTGTCTTTGCTCCTCGAACATTTGGAGTCACTGGACCCCCGCTTTCGCGGGGTGACGATCTCGATAATTGGTGCTTGGTGTGTGTCTGGCAATAAACCCCGTCCGCGCACGTTTTGCGACGCGCGATGTCAATCCATGTGCGATTTGATGAAGGCGCGCGCGAAGCGCCAGTCGCGATCGATGGTGCGGCGCGCCAGCCCCAGCGTTTCGGCGACCTGCTCCAGGCCCAAGCCCGCGAAATAACGCAACTCGACGACCTTGGCGGCGCGCGCATCGGTCTGTTCCAGCGCATCCAGCGCCGCATCCAGCGCCAGCGCCTGTTCGGCCGTATCGATGGCCAACTGCGCATTGCGGTCATCCAGCGTGACCCGGTGCCATTGGCCGCCGGCGCGCAAGCGCAGGCGGTCACGCGCGCGATTGATCAGCAGGTGGCGCATCGCGCGCGCGGCGTAGGCAAAGAATTGCGCGGGTTCCTGGAACTGCAGCGCCGAGCGGTCGCCCATGCGCAGGTACAGCTCGTGCACGAGTTCGGTGGTATCGAGGGTGCCGTTGCGGCGCTGGCCGGCCAGCCGCCGCGATGCCATCGCTTTCAGGCGCTCATAGACCTCGACGAACAACGCGTCGGTCGAACTCCCGGCCGGCATCTCGCTGCAGTCGACCATGAGGCGCCTCCACACCCATGTGACTTCCGGTTCCGCGATCGCCAGCGTCACGCAGAATGGCGGCAAACGCAAGCATCATCGGCGCGGATCACCACGCCAAACGCTATCCCGCGAAAGCCGAGCGCCTCGCGCTACGGCGCCTTGTCGGCCTGGAGGTTCTGCACGATCTCCAGCGAACGCTTGACGTGTTGGTCCGGCGTCAGGTGATCGGCTTGCGACGACAACGTCGCGAGGACTTTGCCGGTCCGGTCGAGCACGAAGGTCGTGCGCGGGAAAAACCCGTGGGTGACGGGCTTGTTCTGCACGTCCATTACGCCCTTCTGCGGCGGCATCATCTTCAGGTCGTATTGCGCGGCGATCTTGCCGCCCGGATCGGATGCGACCGGAAACTTGCCGGCACAATAATTCGGGTCGGACGAAAACTGGTTGAGCCGCGCGATCGAATCGGCGGACACGCCGATGATGGTGGCGCCGGCCTTGGTGAACTGGTCCGCGTCGGTCGCAAAGGTGTGCGCTTCGAGATCGCAGCCCCCCGTGTAGGCGGCCGGATAGAAATAGACGACCACCGGGCCCTTCGCCAGCGCCTGCTTCAACGAGAAGGTGAAATCCTTGCCGGCGAGGCTTGCGGTGGCCGTGAAATCCGGCGCAGCGGCGCCCGTTTTCAGCGCAGCCACACCGGGGATCGCGAGCATCGAGGTCAATGCACCCGCGGTGATCAGACCTGCCAATCGCTTGTTCATCTCAAAACCCTCCGATAAACGCCACCAACGGTAGCACGGGATTGCTCCGGGTTAGTGCACCACCAACCCGCAACGGTTGCATTGACAGTCGTGCTGTCGGGCGGCTATCGTACGCGGCTCGCTGGCGCTCGGCGCCGCGTCCGTGCCCTGCCCGGGTGGCGGAATTGGTAGACGCACTAGTTTCAGGTACTAGCGGGTAAAACCGTGGAGGTTCGAGTCCTCTCCCGGGCACCACTATTTTGCGATCATCCGATCGCCGCTCGTCCAATCACTGGACGACTTGCAAATCCTTGCTCCAAACCAGACCAGAACGGCCATCCATGGCCTGTTCCACGAAAGCAAAACCCGCGCGCGTCGCGGGTTTTTCGTCTCTGCATTAACGGTTTCGCCAAACAATCGGATCACGGCTGGCGTGGAACACCGCGAACACGAAGACGCCATCTGCGTCCTCGCGTATACACAGTACGGAAATCGCCAGGCTACGGCGCGGCGCAGCCCATGATGGACCTGCGGAAATGATCGGGGCGCTTCGGCGGCGCGGTCCAGGCAATGCTCGATCTCACCGATGAAAGCGGCGCCCAATCCGGCTGTCGCGCTTCGTACCAAGTCGCAGCCTCGCTGAACTCCACTCGCGCCGCCGCATGGAAGCGGAGCGCACAACTCATCGCTGGATGCGGGCGAGTGACTCCGCCTTGACCGTGCTCCAATCGACAGGCTCGCCGGGTTCAGCGATGCGCTGATCCAGCTCGGCCTTCTGCGCGGCGCTGGGTGGCGGTACGGCACCGCGAGCAGCGATGTCGTCCCATAGCGCCTCGACCAGCTCGAGCTGATCGGCGAGATTGAGTTCACGTGCCTGATCAAGCAGTTTTGCGTTCATGGCGTCAGTATAAATCGTCCGCATCATCGTCGCTGCGCGATCAGGTCATGTCTCACTCGCATGGCTTTCAGCGCCACGAAGTTGCGGGGTTTCTATTTCGTCCCGTCAATTCGCCGCGCCGTCGGCGTCGAGCGCGGCGGCAATCACGCCGGGAAGCGAGTCGATGCGGAAAGGTTTTTGCAGCACGCGATACACGGCGGCCTTGAGTTCCGGCGGCAGGCTGGGCGCATAGCCGGTCATCAGGATCATCTTGAGTTCCGGCCGCAACGATTTTCCGGCCGCGGCCAGTTCATATCCGTTGAGACCGGGCAAGCGGATGTCACTGACCAGCACGTCGATCGGCGCATCCGACTGCAACACGGCCAGGCCGGCATCGCCGCTGCCCACGTGCGCCACCTCGTAACCGGCTTCCTGCAGGCTTTCGGACACGACTTCGCGCAGGAACGCCTCGTCCTCGACCACCAGCACATGCACGGCTCTGGAATTCGCGGCGGTGCTCACGCGACCTCCGTCGAAACATCACGCATTTCGCGCGGCAGCACGATGTCGACGATGGTGCCCTTGTCCACTTCGCTGTCGATGCTGAGCCGGCCGTTCGACTGCAACACGTAACCCAGGATGGTGCTCAATCCCAGCCCAGTTCCCTTGCCGACCGGTTTGGTCGTGAAGAACGGATCCAGTGCCCTGCTTCGCACTTCTTCGCTCATGCCGACGCCTGTGTCGGCGACGCGCAGCCTCACCTGATCGACCGCCGCCTGGCCGGATCGTTCATCCGCGTCAACGTGCACGTCGGCGGTGCTGATGGTGATCTGTCCGCCCTCCGGCATGGCGTCGCGCGCGTTGATGACGAGGTTGAGAATCGCGTTCTCCATCTGGTTGACGTCGCAAAAAACATGCCAGTGCGAGCCCAGTTCATAGACGAGCCGCACATTCGCGCCCACCGAATGCCCGAGCAGTGGCCGGATGTCGCCGATCAGGTCATCCAGCCGCACCGACTTCGCGGACAACGGCTGGCGTCGCGCGAACGCGAGCAGGCGGCGCGTGAGGTCGGCGGCCTTGTCGATGCCGTCGTTCGCCGTTTCGAGATAGCGCTTGATCTGTTGCCGTCGGGCACGCCCCTCCGCGACCAGCGCCAGCGCCTCCTCCAGCACCTGCAGTGGTTCGGAAACATCCTGCTGCGCGCCCGCCGCGATCCGGACGCGCGCGGCCTCGGCAAAACGCTCGACGGCGGCCACGCTCTGCCCCAGCCGGTGTTCCATCAGCACCAGCGCCGACTTGACGATCATCAACATGTTGTTGAAGTCGTGCGCGATGCCGCCGGAAAGCTGGCCGACCGCTTCCATCTTCTGGCTCTGGCGCAGGGCTTCCTCGGCACGCGAACGCTGTTCCATTTCGCCGATCAGGCGCAGGTTCGCTTCGGTCAGTTCCTCCGCGCGCCGATGTGCATCGGCATTCGCGCGCGTCAGCATGCGTTGTGCCACGCCGAGCAGCGACAGCATCACCACCGCCATGATGGTGAGCAGGACCACGCCACTCACGCGCGCAAGTCGCATGGTCCAGGGCACGGCGCTTGCGCGCACCCAAACGTTGCCGACGACGGTGGCGCCCTGGCGCGCGGGCACTTCGACCAGCATCGACCGTCGCTCCGCGCGGCCGCTGACCGGATCGATGGGTGAACTGCCCGGCCGCTGTTCGCCCGCCATCAGGTGTCCCGATTCGTCGTAGACCGCGACGGCGTCCAGCGTCGGGTCCAGCATCAGCGCGCGGACGTATTCACGCGCAGCCGTGCGATCGTCGAACGACACGGCCGCGGTGACGCTCGCGGCGAGCGTGTCGGCTTGTGAGGTGATCTGGCGCCGCCGTTCCGCGCTGGCGGCGTGGAACTGGTACACCATCGCGAAGGTGCCGACCAGCAGCAGCAACACCACCGAAGCCACGATGGCCGCAGGCTTGCGAAACATGGAATCATGCGTGCGCGCCGGACGCGTCATGACCCATTCGCCTCCTTCACCTCCAGCGCCAGATCCAGCAGCTTGGAACTGATCGCCAGGTGATTGCGCGCGGCCGCGGCATTGTCGATCTCGAAACGCACGTGTCCGTCGCGGATCACGAACTGCACGATGCTTCCGGAACTGTCCGCGTCTTCCGCATCGGTGACGGTCAGCACCGGCCTGCCGTCAAGCGCCCGCAATGCCGCGCGGACCTGTGCGGCGCGCGGGTAATGGATGAACACGATCTGGCAATCGTCGCCGGGGGCGACCGCATCCAGCCTGAGCACCTTGAAAGGATGCGTACCCAGCTTGCGCCCGCCGACGGCCTTCTCGAGAAAATCGTCGAACGGATCGGGGCCCAGCACGCAGATGTCGAAGGGCGCATCCGCAGCGGTGAACGTGCCGGGCGGCCAGTTCACGAAGGGCGCCAGCTTATAAAGGTAGGTGGCCTTCACCGCGTATTCGAGCGAGATGTCCGGCTGCGGCGGCAACGCGAGCAGCGTGGCGAACGGCAGCATCAGCAGTATCGCCACCGCGCATCTTGCCATGCTCCGGCGCCAGCGAGTAGGCGCATTTGCTGAACGCTCGGCTGCGCTGCATGTTGCGTGGGCTCGGCGGCGGCGGGAGGTGGTCATTGCATGGACGGCTGTCTGGCCCGGCGACGCCTCAGAATTTCAAGCGTGCATCCAGGAAAACCGTCCGCCCTATGCGGTCGGCGCTCGACAGTACGTACTCCTGGTGCCATGCGTGCAGCAGGTTCATGCCGGACAATGAAAGCTCCAGCCGGTGGTTCGGCATCCAGCCGAGTCGTGCGTTGAGTTCGGTGTAAGCCGGTACGTGCGGATTCGGCAGTTCGCCCACGTCGCGCAAATCCGCATCGAGTTGCCAGTGCGTGCCGAGGTTCATCGATGAACGCAGGAACGCGCGGTGCGTGGGATCGTCGCCGGCTTCCGTCGTGCCGAAGAAACCCGCCGAACCCGGTACGAAGCGGAAGTACTCGCGCTCTTCCGAAAGTCCGGCGCTCAGTTTCCACCAGTCGGTGACGGAGTAGCCGGCCCAGATGTCCGCGCCATACGTGTGGCCTTGCATGCCGTTGCCCCACAGCAGCGGGAACACCGTCGGCGACAATTCGATGGTGCGCAGGTCATCGTAAACGTTGTAATACAGCGAAACCGACAGCGTGGCGCGCGTGGCCCACTGCGTGCGCAGGCCGGCTTCGTACGCGGTGAGCTTTTCCGTGCGGTAATCCGGATTGCCGTTGACGAAATCCAGTGGGCCGTTCGGCGTGTTCGAAATCTCCATCACGTCCTCGTCGAAGGCCGTCGGCGTGCGCACCGCGCGCGACGCCGCCAGCCACAGCAACGTATCGTCGGTCGCCTTCCAGGAGAAACGCGCACTCGGCATCCATGAAAGTTCGGAGTACGGGTCGCGCTCGGCCTTGATGCCCAGCGTGAGCTGCGCGCGCGGACCCAGCGCAAGCTGGTCCTGCACGAACGCGTTGGCCAGGTTCTGCGTGTTCACCGACGGATCCCACAGCAGCGAGGCGTCCGCGCGGATGTCCGGCGACAGGCGATAGTGATAGGCGCGGTCGCCGACGCCCCAGGTGATGTGGTGGACGTCGCCGATCCGGAAATCGTGCTGCGCTTCGACATCCCAGGTCGTCAGCATGACCGCGCCGGAAGTCAGCGCGTTCCAGCTGCGGTCATGGTCGTAGTACGCCTGCAACTCGAAATGCGAACCATCGTCGAAGGCGTGCTGCCAGCGCGTCAGCACGTTCGCGCCGGCGACGCGGTAGTCCGGCGCATCCGGCTGGCCTTCGCGGCCGTTGAAGATGTCGCCTTGCATGGTGAGCGAATCGGCGGCACCTGCATTCCAGTCCACGCGAAAGCCGGCCTGCGGAACCGTCCAGCCATCGTGGGCATCCTGGCCGTCGCTGTTGTCGAACGACCGCTGATGGAAATCGTGCGCGTACACGCGATACCACGCATCGTCGCCGATCCGGCCGCCGTATTGGAGCGACGCGGAGCTGCCGCGGTTGCCCACGCCGAATTCGACCAGCCCGCCCTGCGTCGCGGAAGACTTGCGCGTGATGATGTTGATGACGCCATTGACGGCATTGGCGCCCCACAATGCGCCGGCCGGACCGCTGATCACCTCGATGCGGTCGACGTTCCCGGGCAGCACGTACAACGTATCCCACGCAATGCCGGAGTACAGCGGCGAATACACGCTGCGTCCGTCGATCAGCACCAGCAGCTTGTTCGGAAAGTTCTGCGCCTGCTGGTTGCCGCTGAGGCCGCGCGACGTGACGATGTAGTTGCTCGGGGTGAGCTGCATCACGTCGAGGTTCGGCGCAAGCCTCAGCATCTCCGGCAACGTCTGCGCGCCGGAACGCATGATGTCGTCGTGGGTGATGACGTAAACCGCCGCCGGCGCGTCGCCCAGTGGCTCCGGGTGCTTGGCCACCGAGGTGACGACGATCTTGCCGAGGTCCTGCAGCGAGAGCTGCCCCAGATCCTGCAGCGTCCCCTGTGCGAACGCCGTGCCGCTGCACAACGCCAGCGCCAGCAGCAAGGCACGGGTCCCGATCCGGCGGGCGCGCACGTTGCGTGCAGCGACACGTTCGCCGGACCGTTTCGATCGCATCGACCTCTCCCGTCGCAACCCGCGCTGCGCAGCGCGGCGGCCATTATAGGCACGGCCCGGGAAGGCCGTGCAGCGACCATGCCGCCGCCGATTACACCTGCAAACGGTCTCCGTCGCGCGCGACCAGCCGGTACAGCGCCGGCATCAGGAAGATGCCGATGGCGAGGCGCGAAATCATGCCGGCCACGATCACCAGCGCGAACGGGCGTTGCGAATCGGTGCCGACGCCGTGCGCGATCGCGGCCGGCAACAGGCCCAGCGCGGCGACCAGCGCGGTCATCAGGATGGGCCGGAGGCGCAACACCGCGGCTTCGTGCGCGGCGAGCAGCTTGTCCATCCCGGCGAGGCGCAGCTCGTTCGCACACGAGATGTAAACCACGCCGGTCAGCACCGACACACCGAACAGCACGATGAAGCCGATGCCGGACGACACCGAGAACGGCGTGCCCGTGACCCACATCGCGAACACCGCGCCGACCGGCGCCGACAGCAGCACGCCGACCACCGTGATCAGCGGAAACTTGAAATTGCCGTACAGCACGAACAGCAGGCCGAAGATCACCAGCACGGTAAGCGGCAGGATCACGCGCATCTGCGCGCGCGACGCGGTGTATTCCTTGTATTCGCCGCCCCATTCGAGCCGGTAGCCCTGCGGCAGCTTCACGTTCCTCGCGACCTGCGCGATCGCGTCGTCCACCGCGCCGGCGAGATCGCGGCCCGCCACCGAGAACTGCACGCCGATGTAGCGCGAGTTGTTTTCGCGATAGATGAACGATGCGCCGTTCTCGACCTTGATGCTGGCCAGTTCCTTCAGCGGAATCTGCTGGCCGCCAGGCGTCGCTATCGGGATGTCGCCGATTTCCTCCGGGTTGTCACGGAAGCGCTGCTGCAGCCGCACCACGAGGTCGAACTGCTTGTCGCCCTGCACCACCTGCGAGGCCACGTCGCCGCCGATCGCGGCGTTGATGAGATTGTTGACGTCATCGACGTTGAGTCCGTAGCGCGCGATCCTGGCGCGATCGATGTCGATCGCGAGGTTCGGCTGGCCGAGCTCGTGCACCAGCGTGATGTCGGTGATGCCGCGTACCTTCTCCATCACCGCCTTGATCGCCTGTCCCTGCTTCTGCAACGTTTGCAGGCTCGGGCCGTACAGCTTCACCGCCAGCGCACTCTTGAGGCCCGTCTCGGCCTCATCCACCGCATCTTCCGCGGGCTGGGTGAAGTTGAACTGGATGCCGGGGAATTTTTCGAGCTTCTTGTCGATGGCATCGATCAGCGCCTGCTTGTCGCGGTACTTGCCGCCCCATTGCGAATACGGCTTCAGGCCGACGAAGAATTCATCGTTGAAGAAGCCCGTCGAATCGGTGCCGTCGTCGGGACGGCCGAGTTCGCTCGTCACCGTAGTCACGACTGGAAACGACATCAGCACCGTGCGGATTTCGGGCGAGATTTCCGAAGCCTTGTCGAACGAGATCGTGTACGGCATCGTCGCACGCACCCACAGCGCGCCTTCGTCGAGGTTCGGCATGAACTCGGCGCCGATGCCCTGCATCATCAGGAACGTGAGCGCCAGCAGCACGCCGGCCGCCGCGGTGACCGGCCACGCGCTGCGCTGCGTGCGTGCCAGCACGCGCACGTACCAGGTCTTGAATCTTTCGTAGATCGCGTTGCGGCGTTCGCGCACGCCGCCGCGCATGAACACGCCGCACAGCACCGGCAGCAGCGTCAGCGTGACGACCAGTGAACCGACCAGCGCGAAGATCATGGTGTCGGCCATCGGCTTGAACAGCGTGCCGGAGGGCCCGGTGAGGAAGTAGATCGGCAGGAAGCTCGCGACGATCACCGCTACCGCGTACACCAGCGGACGATCGATCTCGGCCGCGGCGGTGAGGATCACCTGCTTGAGGTCGTACTCGGTGCCGCGGCGCGAGGCCAGTTCGCGGAAGATGTTCTCGACCATGAAGATCGCGCCATCGACGAGGATGCCGAAATCCACCGCGCCGATCGACAACAGGTTCGCCGATGCATTCTTCAGGTCCAGGCACAGGAACGCGAACAGCAGCGCCAGCGGCACCGTCACCGCAACGATCAGACCCGCGCGCAGGTCGTACAGGAAAAACACCAGCACCACGATCACCAGCACCAGGCCGATGGTGAGGTTGTGCATCACCACGCCCTTGGTCTGGTTGATCAGGTCGGTGAGGTCGTAGAACGGATGGATCCTGACGTCCTTCGGCAGGATCGTTGCGTTCAACTCCTGGGTCTTGGCTTCGACCTGCTTCAGCACGTCTTCGGTCTTCGAGCCGGTCAGCGCCAGGATCACGCCTTCGACCGCGTCGTCCTGGTTCATGTAGCCGAATTCGCCCAGGCGTGGCGCGATGCCGATCTTCACTTGGGCGACGTCCTTCACCAGCACCGGCGTGCCGTCGTGCACCGCCAGCACGATGTTGTCGATGTCCTCCGGCGTCTTGACGCGACCGAGTCCGCGCACGTAGAAGAACTGTCCGCCCTGCTGGTAGAAGCCGCCGCCCGCATTGCTGTTGTTGGCGGCGAGCGAGGCCTCGACCTGCGAGACGCCCAAGCCGAGCCCCGCGATCTTCACCGGATCCAGCAGCACCTGGTACTGCATGGTGCCGCCGCCGAAACCGGAATCGTCGGCCACGCCCGGCACCGAGCGGTACTGCGGCGCGACCACCCAGTCATCGAGCGTCTTCAATTCCATCGGCGAACGATCGGAACTCTGCAACACGTAGCGGTAGACCAGCCCCGACGGCGGCGACATCGGCGAGATCGACGGCGACACGCCGGTGGGCAGCGTGATGCCGGGCAGGCGGTTGTACACGCGCTGGCGGGCGAAATAGTGGTCTGTGTCATCGCTGAAAGTCAGCGTGACATCCGACAATCCGTACAGCGAGATCGAGCGCTTGGTGACAAGGCCCGGAATCGCATTCATGTCCAGCTCGACCGGCACCGTGATCTGCTGTTCGACCTCTTCCGCCGAATGCCCCGGCCACTGCGTGATGATTTCCACCATCGGCGGCGACAGGTTGGGGTACGCATCCATCGGCAGGACCTTGTAGGCCCACACGCCGGCCGCCGCCATGCCCAGCGACAGCAGCACGATCAGCATGCGCTGTTCCAGCGCGAACGCCACGATGCGGTTGATGAGCGACGCCTTGCGCGCCGCTTCGTCCGTCGGAAGCTGCGCGCTCATTGGCTTTGGATGAACTGCAGGAAGATGCTGCCGTCCACCACGACCTTGTCGCCGGGGCGGAGTCCTTCCGGCACCACGTAGCGATCGCCGACGCGCGCGCCGAGCGAGATCGAACGCCGCGCATAGCTGCCGTCGGAATCCACCGCGTACACGAACGGCAGGTTTTCATCGTCGCGCAGCACCGCGGACACCGGAATCAGCAAGCCCGTGTGTTCATCGTGCGAGCGGATGTGCACTGTCACGTACATCTGTTTCTTCAGCGCGCCATCGGCGTTGTCCACGCGCACGCGCGCCGCCACCGAACGCGTGTCGGGATCGACCACCGCGCCGACATTGGTGACGGTGCCCGCGATCGGCTTGCCACCATCGCCCGTCACCACCGTGGCCGGATCGCCCACTCGCACTTCGGCGGCGTCGCCGCCGAACACGTTGGCCATCACCCACATCGTCGTGGTGTCGGCGATGGTGAAAGCGGGTGTCGTGCCGGCAGCCAATGTCTGGCCCGGTGCAATGGCTTTCGTGACCAGCGTGCCGGTGATCGGCGCGCGGATCACACCCTGCCCGCCCGTGGCGGCCTTGCCCTCGCGGATCGCCGCGATGGTTTGCGGATCCATGTGCAACGCCACCAGCGTCTGCAACGCCGCGGCGCGATTCGCATCGGCGGTCGCCGCGTCGGCCTGCGCCTGCGCGTTCTCGCGCGCAGAAATCGCCTGGTGCGCGAACAGGTCGCGATCGTTCGACGCCACGGCGTCCGCGGCCTTCGCGGCCAGCACCGTCTGCCGATACGCACCTGCGGCCGCGGCGAAGTCGGGCGAAGCCACTTCCGCGAGCGCCTGTCCCTTCGTGACGTGCTGGCCCTGCGTCACCAGCACCTTCGTCACCGCGCCGGAAAATGGCGCGAGGATGTCGGTCGCGCGGTTGCGATCGAAATCCACCACGCCGGTGGTGGTGATGGTGGTGTGGTAGTGCGTAGCCGCGACAGTGACGACGTGGATGCTGCCTTGCTGTTCCTTCGTCAGGGTGACGTTGTGCGGCGTGGTGGAAGACTCCGGCTGCGCGGGTTTGCCGGAACAGCCGGCGAGCGCTGCCGCGATGAACGTCATGCACAAGCAGGTGAGCATCCGCCCCCTCACCCCCAAGCGAGCTTGGGGGAGAGGGAGACAAACACCAAGCTCGCCGCCAAACACCGAAGCTCCAAGCTTTTGGCCCCCTCTCCCCCAAACGGCTTTTCGTTTGGGGGAGAGGGTTGGGGTGAGGGGGTTGCTTGGTTGATTAGTCATCTCAATGTTTCGCAAGGTTCTTGTTGTGCCACCAGCCGCCACCCAGCGCCTGATACAGCGCCGCGGTGTCGGCAAAACGATTGGCTTCAGCCGCGACCAGCGCGATGCGTGCCTGCTGGTAAGCCTGTTGCGCGGTCAGCAATTCGAAGGCGCCGATGTAACCGTGCTTGAGTTGCAGCTGCGAGAGATCCAGCGTGGTCTTCGCGGCCTGCTCGGATTTGGCCGCGGCCTGCAAGCCCTCGGCATCCTGGTCGAGCGCAACCAGCGTGTCGGCGACGTTCTGGAATGCGGTCAGCACGGTGCCGCGATATTGCTCGGCGGCCTCGACGTAGGCTGCTTTCGCGGCGCGTTCCTGATGCATCAACTGGCCGCCGTCGAAAATCGGCGCAGTCAGTGACGCGGCAATGCCCCAGAAACTCGTGCCCGACGTGAATACCTTCGAGATGGCGAGCGCGGTGCTGCCGGCGTTCGCGGTCAGTTCGATGCTTGGCAAACGAGCGGCCGCCGCGATGCCGATCGCCGCACTCGCGGCGTGCAGGTTCGCGCGCGCCTGGCGCACGTCCGGACGTTGCGCAACCAGTTTCGACGGCAAGCTCAGCGGCAGGTTTTCGGGGAGATGCAGGTCGGCGAGCGTGAACGATTCCGCAGGCGCCTTATCCGGAAACGCGCCGACCAGCACCGCCAGCGCGTGCTGCGCCGCGGCCAGTTGCTTCACCAGCGCCGGCAACGCCGCCTCGGCTTGCGCAAGCTGCGTCTGCTGCGCGGCGACGTCGAGCTTGCTGGCATCACCTTTCTGGAAGCGCAGTTGCAGGATCGCAAGGCTCTTCTTCGCGATCGCGATGGATTCGCGCGTCGCATCCACCTGCTCGCGCAACGACGCTTCCTGCACCGCCGTCACCACCACGTTCGAAGTCAGTGTGGTCCATGCCGCGACCATCTGGAAACGCGCAGCCTGTTCCTGCGCCTTCAGCGACTCACGCGTGCGCCGGTTCGCGCCGAACACATCCGGCGTGTAGGAGATCGAAAGCTGCGGCGTGTACAGGCTGTAGTCGAATTCCTGCGGCACCGCGGGAAAATTCGGTACCGGCGCGAGGATGTTGGATGCCTTCTGGCGATTCGCATCAAGGCTTGCCGATATGCTTGGCAGGAACGATCCCCGCTGCGCCAGCACGTCCTCGTGCGCGACGCGCAGCGCCGCCTGCGCCGCCTTCAGGTCATGATTGTTGGCCAGCGCGCGCGCGATCAGCGCATCCAGTTCCGGCGAGTGGAACAACGTCCACCAGTCACCGGGAATGTCGCCGCCCTGCTGGAACGCTTGCGCATCGCCGCCCGGCACGCCCGGCGTCGCGGAAGTCGTCGTCAGCGGATGCGCGGTGTAGCCGGAAACCTCAGGCGGCGCCGGTGGTTTGAAATTCGGCCCTGCCGCGCAGCCGGCAAGCGCCAGCGACGCCGCGGTCAATACGACCCGCAACGCGCGCGAAGGGAGCGAAGGCAGCGGGATCATCGAGGGCGGTTCTCTTTCCTGGATCGGCAGCACCGATCGGACCAAGGTGCAGGTGACGTCCGCTGCCGGAGAACCGCAGGGTTGGGCGGCAGCGGGGCACGCAATGTTATATCGTTACACTGAATAAAAACAACAACGGCGGCGAAACGCACGGAGCACGCCGGCGGCTTGGCGCGCCTTGCTTCGACCGTGCGCGACTACTTTCCCGTATCCGGCGCCGGCATCCTGAACGCGCGCGGCGGCGTGTCGCCCGCGAGGTATTGCACGAAGTAGTCCCAGCGCCGGCGCATCACGTATGGCGCGTCCTTGCCGTAACCGTGGTGCTGGTTCGGCAGGATCAACATGTCGAAATCCTTGTTCGCCTTGATCAGCGCATCGACCACGAGGTAGGTCTCGCCGGTCGGCACGTTGTCATCGATCGAGCCATGCACCAGCATCAGCCGGCCTTTCAGGTTTTTCGCGAGCAACTGGTTGGCCTGGTTGTCGTAATTGGTCGTGCCGTCCTTGTTCGTCACCAGCAGGCCCTGGTATTTCTCGCCCCAGTCGTTCTCGTAGTTGCGGTTGTCGTGGTTGCCGCTCTCGGCCCAGCCGACCTTGAAGAAATCGGGATAGCGGAACATCGCATCCGCGGTCGCATTGCCGCCACCGGAATGGCCCCAGATGCCGACGCGGGTGAGGTCGATCCACGGATAACGCTTCGCCAGTTCCCTGATGCCGGCGACCTGGTCGGGCAGCGTGTTGTCACCCATATGGCCGTACCAATAGTGGTGGAATGTGCGCGAACGCCACGGCGTGCCCATGCCGTCGATCGCCACCACGATGAAACCGAGTTCGGCCAGCGCCTGGTTGTCGCCGCGCGATGCCAGGAAACTGCGCCCGCGCACCGAACCTGTCTGCGGTCCGGGATAGATGTAATCGACGATCGGATACGTCTTCGCGGGATCGAAATTCGTCGGCTTGAACATCATGCCGTACAAGGTGGTCTTGCCGTCGCGCGCCTTCACCGTGATCGGGATCGGCGGTACCCAGCCCGCGGCTTTGAGACGTGTGATGTCGGCCTTCGCGATGGTCGCGATCACGTGACCGTCGTTTGCATCGCGCAACACCGTCAGCGGCGGCGTGGTCGGCGTGGAATACGAATCCACGAAATACTTGCCATCCGGCGACATCTCGACGGTGTGGTCGGCGTCTTCCGGCGTCAGCAGCGTGGTCTTGCCGCTGTCGATGTCCACCTTGAAGAACTGCCGGTAGTACGGATTCACGCCCTCCGTGCGGCCCACGCCCACGAACCACAGCGTGCGCGCGGCGCGATCGAGGTGCAGCACTTCGGCGACATTGCCTTCGCCGCTCGTGACCGGGCGAAGCTGCTTGCCGGTCTTGAGGTCGTACAGATAAAGATTGTTCCAGTCGTCCTGTTCGGATGGCCAGATCGCCTGGTCCGTCTTCGGCAGGTATTGCCAGTTCACGCGGCCGTGGCCGCTTTCGTAATAGTCCTTGGCGGTGAACTCGAACGCGCTGCGCACCGCGCCGGTTTCGGCGTTCGCGACGCGGAACGTTTCGTGCTGGCGGTTGCGCGAGGTTTCGACCAGCGCCAGCGTCTTGCCGTCAGGCGCCCATTTCACGTCGCTCCACGCGTACGGCTCGCCGTCGTCGCAGGCCAGCGTGTCGCACAACGTGGAAAGCCGCTGCTCCGGCGCCATCTTCAAACGCACCATCTT
>JAZKBD010000008.1:20292-62768 GCA_040388785.1 Pseudomonadota bacterium | reverse complement strand
TTCTTCGTGGCGACGTCGATCACCACCGGCTCGATCATGAAGACCTTGTCGTCGCCGGGCAGCGGATACGGCCATGCATCGAGCTTGGGATGCCCGACCCGCGTGTCGACGGTGTACATCTCGCCGACGCCGCGCTGGTCCTGACGGTACGTCGCGATCTTTTTCGAATCGGGCGACCAGCGCACGATCGCGCCGTCGCCGTGGATCCAGCCCGCGTTCTGCGTTGCGTAGCCGTAGTCCTTGACGCCATCCGTGGTGAGCTGCGTTTCCTTGCCGGTGGCGAGGTCGCGCACCCACAGGTTCCAGTCGCGCACGAAGGCTTCAAGTTTGCCGTTGGGCGAAACCACACCGGGCTCGCTGCCTGCTTTCAGCACCTTGTCGCGCGCGGTGCACACACCGACGCCGGAGAGATCGCAGCGGTACCAGTCGCCGTCGAATTGGACGTCCAGATCGCCGTCGGGCAGCACGCGAAAATCGAAACCGCGCTCCGGCCATTTCTTCGCATCCATGGACTTGCCGCGCGCCTTGCCCAGCGCGGCCGCGAGCTTCGCCTGGTCGAACGCCGGCGCGATCTTGCCGGTGGCCGCGTCCATTTCCAGGATATGGTCGCCCGACGCATCGTGGTCGCGATACCAGAAGTGCGTGCCGTCCAGCCACGTCGCGCGCTGCACATCGTGGTCGACCAGCGGATCGGTGTTCTGTGCCAGGAACTTGACCGCCTGCGCGTAATTGGCCTCGGTGAGTTGCCTCGCGAAAACTGGCGGCACGATCAGCAGTGCAGCCAGCGCAAACACCGCGAACCGGATCCGTTTCATGCGCAGCAAGTCCCAGCGAGCAGGACTTCCGATGCTAGCCGCCCGCGTCCCGCGCGACCCCTGCCGAAAGTCGGGGACGGCTCAACGCGCGTACACGCGCCGCCGCCCGCCCGCCGGCGACAGGTCGATCAGCAAGGCGATCACGATCCCGATGATCGGGACCAGCGTCCACTGTCCATGGAACCAGTGCTGCACGGCGGTGTACCACAGCAGCGTGGTCGGCAGGAACACGAAACCCAGCACAGGCCACAGCGCGACGTTGAAAATCCCGCTGAACCAGTGCGTGAACAGCCACAGCAGCACGATCACCACGCGCGGGACGCACAAGGCAAGCAGGACCATCAGGCAAGGCATGGAAATCTCCTCTTGATGCAACCGGAATCAGGTACCACCGGCCCGGGAACCCGGTTTCGCGGGCCCCTTCAATTCCAGCATGTTGTCTTCCGGATCGAACAGGTAGATCGAAGGCCCCTCGCCTTCCGCGCCGTAGCGCATGCCGATGTCGCCGACGCGCGCACCGTGCGCCTTCAGGTGCGCGACGATCACGGCTTCGTCGTAACCTTCGATGCTCAGGCAGACATGGTCGACGTTGCGGCCCTCCACGCCGGGCGCCGCGCCGCCGTTGCGCCCCAGTTTTCCGTCGACGTCCACCAGGTCGATCAGCGACGCCCCCGCGCGCAACTGGAACAGGCCGAGGCCCGGCTGGTCCAGTTCCGGCGTGCAGCCGAGCACGTCGCAATAGAAGCGCCGCATGACCTCGACGTCGCGCACGCGCAACACCACGTGGTCGAGTTGGCGGAGCCTGAACGGAATGGGCATGACGTGGCACCGGGGACTGATAAAGCGTCGAGTCATGCTAAACGATTGCCGGCGCGCCTGCCTGTATAATTGCCGAGTGGTGGAAGAAGCGGCATGCCCGCTGCCGAAGGCGCAACGCCCGTAATCGCTCAGGCCCGATACCACCACATCCAAAACTCTGGAGAGACCGGCTTTCGATGCATCGAAAGAACCGGCGCCGAAGGGGCAAGAAGCGCAAGCTTCGAAACTCTCAGGCCAAAGGACAGAGGGGCGCGACAAAAACACACGGTGTTTTTGCTCGTCATTCCGGCGCAGGCCGGAATCCAATGCCGTCCTGCCACGGTGCTGGACACTGGTCGATCCGTGACCAGATGACGATCCTCTCAACACGCGCCCGGAATCCGCCATGACCCAACACACCTCCACCCTGCACGACCTCGAGCAGCACGACGCTTTCATCGATCGCCACGTCGGTCCGGACGACCACGAAATCGCGCACATGCTGAAAGCGGTCGGTTACGACTCGCTGGATGCGCTGGTCGACGCGATCGTGCCCGCCGCGATCCGCCAGAAGAATCCGCTGGCGCTGCCGCCGGCCGTCACTGAAACCGAAGCGCTCGCGAAAATCCGCGCGATCGCGGACAAGAACGAAGTCTTCAAGAGCTTCATCGGCCAGGGCTACCACGGCACCCACACGCCGCTCGTCATCCTGCGCAACATCCTCGAAAATCCCGCGTGGTACACGGCCTACACGCCGTACCAGGCCGAGATTTCACAAGGGCGGATGGAAGCGCTGATCAACTTCCAGACGATGTGCGCGGACTTGACCGGCATGGAAATCGCCAATGCTTCGCTGCTGGACGAAGCGACGGCGGCGGCCGAGGCGATGACGCTGGCGAAGCGTTCGTCGAAAGCGAAGTCCAACGTGTTCTTCGTGTCGAAGCACGTGCATCCGCAGACGATCGAGGTGCTGAAGACCCGCGCCGAACCGCTGGGCATCGAGCTTCGCATCGACGACGAAGCCGACGCCGCGAACATTGATTGCTACGGCGCGCTGCTGCAATATCCCGACACGTTCGGAACCATCCACGATTACAAGTCGTTGTGTGACGCGCTGCACGCCAAGGGCGCGCTGGTCACGGTCGCGACCGATTTGTTCGCGCTGACGCTCATCACGCCGCCCGGCGAATGGGGCGCGGACATCGTGGTCGGCAACTCGCAGCGTTTCGGCGTGCCGTTCGGTTTCGGCGGTCCGCATGCTGGGTTCATGGCCTGCCGCGATGCGTTCAAGCGCTCGATGCCGGGCCGCCTGATCGGCGTGTCGAAGGACGCGCAGGGCAACAACGCCTACCGTTTGACCTTGCAGACGCGCGAACAGCACATCCGCCGCGAGAAGGCGACGTCCAACATCTGCACCGCGCAGGTGCTGCTGGCGGTGATGGCCGCGATGTACGCGGTGTACCACGGCCCGGAAGGCTTGGCGCGCATCGCGCGGCGCACGCACCGGCTCGCGGCGATCCTCGCCGCCGCATTGCGCAAGGCCGGCATCGAGGTCGGCGGTGACTTCTTCGATACGTTGCACGTCACCGGGTGCGATGCGCACACCATCCACGTGATGGCCAATGCGGCGCACATCAACCTGCGCCATATCGACGATCAATCGCTGGCAATCGCGCTGGATGAAACCACCACCCGCGACGACGTGGTGCAACTGGCCTCGCTGTTCGGTGCGCGCATCGACGACATCGACGCGCTGGATCGCGAAACCGCCGATGCGCTGCCGGCGGCGCTGGTACGCACGTCCGCGTTCCTCACGCATCCGGTGTTCAACAGTTATCGCAGCGAGCACGAAATGCTGCGCTATCTCCGCCAGCTCGCCGACAAGGACCTCGCGCTCGACCGCAGCATGATTCCGCTGGGTTCGTGCACGATGAAGTTGAACGCGACCGCCGAGATGATTCCGGTCACCTGGCCCGAGTTTTCCAACATCCACCCGCTGGCGCCGCCCGAGCAGTGGCGCGGCTATCGCGAACTGATCGACAGCCTCGAAGCGCAGTTGATCGCGATCACCGGCTACGACTCGGTCAGCCTGCAGCCGAACGCCGGCGCGCAAGGCGAATACGCAGGTCTCCTGGCGATCCGCGCGTACCACCACGCCAACGGCCAGGCGCAACGTGATGTGTGCCTGATCCCGGAATCCGCGCACGGCACCAATCCCGCGTCCGCGCAGATGTGCGGCATGACGGTGGTCGTCACCAAATGCGACGGCAACGGGAATGTCGACGTGGACGACATCCGCGCCAAGGCCGAGAAATATTCGGATCGTCTCGCTGCGATCATGCTGACCTATCCCTCGACGCACGGCGTGTTCGAGGAAGAGATCGCGCAAATCTGCGAGATCGTGCACCAGCACGGCGGGCAGGTCTACACCGATGGCGCCAACTTGAATGCGCTGTGCGGCGTGGCGCGGCCGGGCCGCTGGGGTTCGGATGTGTCGCACCTCAACCTGCACAAGACGTTCTGCATCCCGCACGGCGGCGGCGGCCCCGGCGTCGGTCCGTGCGCGGTGAAATCACACCTCGCGCCGTACTTGCCCAGGGCATTCGGCCATGAAGATAGCGCGCGCAACGGCGGCATGGTTTCCGCCGCCACTTTCGGCAGCGCGTCGATCCTGCCGATCTCGTGGATGTACATCACCATGATGGGCCGCGAAGGGATCCTGAAGGCCACGCAGGCCGCACTGCTCAACGCGAACTATTTGTCGAAGCGCCTTGCGCCGCACTACCCCACGCTCTACACCGGCCGCAACGGACTGGTGGCGCACGAATGCATCCTCGACATCCGTCCGCTGGAAAAGGCCAGCGGTGTCAGCGCCGAGGACATCGCGAAACGCCTCATCGATTTCGGTTTCCACGCGCCGACGTTGTCGTTCCCGGTGCCGGGCACGCTAATGGTCGAGCCGACCGAATCGGAATCGCTGCACGAACTCGACCGCTTCATCGACGCGATGATCCAGATCCGCGAGGAAATCCGCGCGATCGAAGACGGCCGTCTCGATCGCGAGGACAATCCGCTGAAGCGCGCGCCGCACACGGCGGCCGCGGTTTCCGCCAGCGAGTGGACACATGCCTACCCGCGCGAACTCGCGGCCTATCCGCTCGCGTCGCTGAAGCACGTGAAGTACTGGCCGCCGGTCGCGCGCGTGGACAACGTGTACGGCGACAAGCACGTGTTCTGTTCGTGCGTTCCGATCGACGCCTTCAAGGAAGACGAACCGGCGGCGATCTGACGCTCGCCGGGCTTCGGCAATGCCCGCTCCGCGGAGCGGGCGTTGCATCGACGGACTGCACGTCCCGATCACCCGAACGCGAAGCGACTGCGCTCACGCACAGATCACGCTGAAGCCGCCGTCGTTTTCGAGATACATGCGCTTGACCTGGTCCAGCCGAATCTCCAGCGGCGACATGCTGAAGCTCAGGAAGTTGCTGAAATGATGGGCGTGCATGGTGCGTCCTCGCGGGAAGAGTCACCCGAATCTACCGCAAAGCCGATACCTGCTCACGTCCCGCTCGATGCCGCCCACGCAATGCGTTGATGCCACGTTGCAGAACGGCACCGCATTCGCGACCGCGCTTGAAAGCGGCACCGCAACGCTGTAGTATAACCCACGTTATAACACACGAAGCAGCCACCATGAAACTGAAAATCACCGCCATCGGCAATTCTTCCGGCGTGATCCTGCCCAAGGAACTGCTGGCGCGCCTGCGCGTCGAGAAGGGCGACGAAATCTACGCGCTGGAAACGCCGGATGGCATCCGCTTGACCACTTACGATCCGGAATTCGCGGCGCAGATGGAAGTGGCCGAGGGCATCATGCGCAAGCGGCGCAACCTGCTTCACAAGCTGGCGCAGTAGCACATGGACGCCCTCATCGTATGGGTGGACAAGCGCCTCGCGCTGGCCATTCACGAACGCCAGCTTGCCGAACACGGCGGCAGCGGCGGCGTGCGCGATGAAAAATTGCTGGAATCCGCGCTGGCTCGCCCGCAGCAACTGCACGCCTACCGCGATCCGCCTGCGGATTTTGCCGATCTGGCCGCCAGCCTCGCCTACGGCCTCGCGCGAAACCATCCCTTCGTGGACGGAAACAAACGCACGGCCGCTGTTTGCTGCGAAGTTTTTCTCGCCATCAACAACGTCGAGCTGGAGGCGCACGATGCGGAGCTCTACACCGGGTATTACGCACTCGCGGAAGGCAAACTCGAAGAAACCGACTTTGCTGCCTGGTTGCGTCCACGCCTCAAGCTGACACGCCGATCACGCGTGCATGAAAAGCGTGCGCGTTACGCGCGGCGCTGATCCACACCATGCGACCCCGGCATCCGCGGCCGCACGAATACCCACAGCGCGATCACGTACACGAACACCACCCCATAGGCGACCGCGAAGATCCACAGCGGCAGCGGCCAGTAGATCAACCGGTCGATCCAGCCCGCGATCAACGGCTGCACGTGCGATGCGCCCGAGACATCGCCCTGCCAGATCGTCAGGAAACACGCGCGGCCGAGCAATGCCTGCAATGCAACCACAGCCAGGCTGAGCAAATGCGCCAAGCGAAACCAGAATTCGCGCACCCAGCGCCAGCGACGCCACGCGCCCACCGGAATCAGCACGCAACTCGCGACGTTGAACGCGATGATCGCGAGGTGCAACGCGAGCACGGATGTCGCCGCCATCTGCGCGCGCCCGGCTCCGTCAGCCCATCGTCACGAACTCTTCCGCCGACGTCGGATGGATCGCGACCGTCTTCAGGAAATCGGAATAGATCGCGCCCAACTTCACGGCGACCGCGAAGCCCTGCAGCATTTCGTCCATGCCGACGCCGATCCCATGCAGGCCGACGACGCGTTCATCGGCGCCCGCGCACACCAGCTTCATCATGGTCTTGCCTTCGCGTCCGGCCAGCGACCACAGCATGGGCGAGAAATGCGTCCTGTGGATTTTCACCGCGTCGCCGTATTGCCTGCGCGCCTCGTCCTCCGACAAGCCCACGCTGCCGATCGGCGGGTGCGAAAACACCACGCTGGGAATATTCGAATAGTCGAGATGCGCGTCGGGCTTGCCGCCGAACAGCCGGTCCGCGAGCTGCCGTCCGGCCGCGATCGCGACCGGCGTCAGCGCAGGCTTGCCGTTGACGTCGCCGATCGCATACACGCCCTGCGCCGAGGTGTTTTCATAGTCGTCCGTGACGATCTCGTTGATCTTGCCGAGCTTCACGCCCGCCGCATCGAGTTGCAGCGATTCGATATTCGGCAGGCGCCCGATCGCGCTGATGACGCGATCGTACGGACCGTGCCGTTCGTGGTCCGTGCAATCCATCCACAAGGCACCGCCGTCGCGGCTGACGCCCTTGGCCGCGCAGCCCTCGTGATGCACGATGCCTTCGGCCTGCATCATTTCGCCGAGCGCGCTGCCGAGATCGGCATCGAAGCGCGACAACAAACCATTGCGCGTGAACAACTCGACGTCCGAACCCAGCGCGCGCAGCACGCCCGCCAGTTCCACGCCGATGTAACCGCCACCGATGATGCCGACGCGTTGCGGACGCTCGCTCAACTTGAAGAACCCGTCGGAGTCGATGGTGAATTCGCCGCCCGGCAAGTGATACGGACGCGGACGCGAACCCGTCGCGATGACGATGTGCGGCGCGTGGTAATCCGCGCCGCCGGCATGCAGCGTGTGCGCATCCGTGAAATGCGCCAGCGCGGGCACGTGCGCGATGCCGAGTTCGCGCAGGCGATTCGCATACGAGGTTCGCGAGCGCAACACGTACGCCTCGCGATGGCCCACGAACGTGGCCCAATCCAGCGCGCCGGGCTGCACGTCGAAGCCGACGCGCTGCGCCATCCGCTGCGCGTCGGCCAGTTCCGCCGCCAGCCACATCGCCTTCTTGGGCACGCAGCCGCGATTGACGCAGGTGCCGCCCAGCTCGTTCGGTTCGAACAGCGTCACCTTCGCGCCGCGCCGCGCCGCCCGGATCGCGGTCGCCAGTCCGCCCGAACCACCGCCGATCACCAGCAAATCCGATTGGATGGCCATGCCCGTCCCGTTTGTTCAAAGACCGCCCAGAACATCGGGGCAACCTGCGCGGAATCAACCTTGCCCCACCCACGCAACGCAGTTCAGCGGAGGCGGAAATCTCTGTCGATTCCAGGCGCCGTCATTCGTCGCCACCATGAGCGCGACAGAATGAAGCGCCACCCGCCTTTCCACTGCCACCCACGACGAGGATCGAGACATGCCAAGTGCCCACGCAACAAGGAACATGGCCGTTTGCCTGTGGTTCGACGGCCAGGCCGAGGAGGCCGCCAACTTCTACGCCAAAACCTTTCCGGATTCGCACGTGGACGCCGTGCACCGCGCGCCGGGCGACTATCCCGAAGGCAAGCAGGGCGACGTGCTGACCGTGGAATTCACGGTGCTCGGCATGCCGTTCCTCGGCCTGAACGGCGGCCCGCAGTTCAAGTTCGACGAAGCGGTGTCGTTCCAGGTCTACACCCGCGACCAGGCCGAGACCGATCGCTTGTGGAATGCGATCACCGGCAACGGCGGCGCCGAAAGCGCATGCGGTTGGTGCAAGGACCGCTTCGGCCTGTCCTGGCAGATCACCCCGCGCGCGCTGATGGACGCGTTCACGGATCCGGATCGTGCCGCCGCCAAGCGCGCCTTCGACGCGATGATGACGATGCGCAAGATCGACATCGCCAAGATCGAGGCGGCGCGGCGCGGCTGATCCTGCTCGTCACTCTAAGCGGCCCGCAGGCCGGACCTCACTGCGTTTGCAGAGCCATTCCCGGACTTGATCCGGGAATGGCGATCAGCCAGCCGGTGCCACTCGATCCAGCGCGTTGCGATCCCACTTCGCCAAATCCGCGGCGCGATCGTAGGTGCTGTCGATGAATGCACGGATCATCGCATCCGGCGCGTCGGCCCGGCGCACCGCCTCGTACGGCAGGATGAATTCGTTGAGTTCGCGGTGGTAATACGCCGCGTCCGGTTGCACGCGTGCCTCTTTCAACCCGGTCGGTTCCGGCACGGCGTAGGCGTAGAACGCCGGTTCCAGCACCGGCCCGCTGCCCGGCCAGAACCCGTGGCTGATCACCTCGTGCGAATATGCGTCGCGCTCGAACGCCGGTCCCTTGCGCGGCGGCGCGCCCCGGCCGGAGAAGCGCGTCACCGCCAGGTCGAAACTGCCCCAGAAGAAATTCACCGGGCTGCACTTGCCGACGAACCCGCACTGCGAGGCGGTAAACACGCGATCCACCTGCACCAGGATGCGCCGCAGGCGCTCGACGTACTCGGGATCGTAGGCGTGGTGTTGCGTATCGCGATCCAGCCGGACCGGTTCGGGCAATTCCGTCGACACCGGATGAATCTTCACCGGCAGCCGCATCGCTTCCAGCGTCGCCATCAACTCGCGATAAAAATCCGCAACGCTGCGCGGCGCGAGGGCCAGCGTGCGCGTCTCGCCATCCGACGCGCGCACCAGCAACTGGTGATCGATGAAATCGAACTGGATGGTGAAAGTGCGCCCGCCGTGCGGCAGCGACCGCGTCGTCAGCCCGCGCGGCGTGACCCGCAGCGCCACGGCCCAGCAATGATTGAGCGGCGGCGCCAATGCCAGCGCGATCTTCCCGACCACCTGCGACCACAGATGCAGCGTGGCGTAGGTTTCCTTCCACGCCGCGTAAGGCAGCGCGGGCCAGCAGGCGTCGTTGTCCGGTCTCATGATCGCCGTCCTTTGCCGGCGGAGGCTCTACATCGTAGCGCGATGAGCGGCGCGCGTAACCTTGATGCAAAACGCATGACCACCCCCGATCCTCACCCCACTTGCATCCGTTGCCACACAACCGTAAGGTAAGGTTTCCTTACTTCAGGCATTTGTCATGCTTGCCAAGCTCACCAGCAAGAACCAGTTGACGCTGCCCAAGGCGGCGGTCGAGGCCGCAGGTAACGCCGAGTATTTCGATGTCGAGGCACGCGCCGGACAACTCGTGCTGACGCCCGTTCGCATCCAGCGCGCCGATGCCGTTCGCGCCAAGCTTGCCAGGCTCGACCTCGGCGATGATGACCTCGCCGCGGCGGTCGCCTGGGCGCGCGGGAGCGTCGCGACGGGCAAGACCACGCGCGTCGCCGAGCCGAAAGGCCGATACGGCGCGAAACCACCGCGCAAGCGCAAACCCGCAAAGCGACGCAAGCCGTGAATTCGCCCACACGCGGGACACCGCGCTGGGTACTCGACACCAACGTCGTGCTGTCGGCACTGATACGCCCCGGTGGCGTCAGCGGACGGCTGCGGCTTGCATGGCAATCGCAACGATTCGTGCCGCTCGTCAACCGCGCCACGGCTGCCGAGTTGATCCGGGTGCTCGCCTACCCCAAGTTCAAGCTGGCGCCCGGGGAACAACACGACCTGCTGGCCGACTACCTGCCCTGGGCGGAAACCTTTCGCGTCCCCGATCCGCCGCCCAGGACACCCGCTTGCCGCGATCCGCACGACGTGCCCTTCCTGCATCTCGCGTTGGCCGCGAAAACCGACGCGCTCGTCACGGGCGACGCCGATTTGCTGGTGCTTGCGCCACTGCGCAGCCTGGCCATCATCACGCCCGCGCAAGCGATCGAGCGGTTGACATCTTGAGCGGCCGGATTCCGCGCATGCTGTTGCCGTCGTCCCGGCGAAGACCGGGATCCAGCGCCTTCGCTTCTACTCGCCCCCCTTTTATGTATTACCGGAATCCAGGCCCGTGGATGGAAAACTGAGTAGCATTTCCAGAAATTCCAGCGCTTTCCGGTACACCCCGGGATGCTTGCTCTCGCGTGGTCCGGCAACGTTCAAAACCGTGACCGCATGTGCAGCCAGCCATTCGCGCACGCGAGCGAACTCCTCCGCAAGACCATCCGGATCCAATGCCACCACGTGCACCGGCTTGCTCGCGCGTTCGGCAAATTGCCGCATCGTCAGACTGCCATCGGCGAGTTCGCCAACATTGAGGATCAATGTTGCGTCGCTGTCTTCGACATTGCGCCTCGTGCGCTGTCGATAGTTCGTCGTCTCGGTTTCACACAGTTCATAGCGGGCATCGAGCACACCATCTTCCGCACGGCGCCCGAGCGAGCACCAGCCTCCGTGTGGAATGCCGTGCGCGATTGCAAAATCCAGCGCGGCGCGATCCACACCGGTTTGCCCGCCGGAGATGATGGTCAGTTCGAGCGTCAATACGAGCCCTCAGGGGCGGTCCCGTAGCTTTGAACTGGGCAGGTCCGACCTGCCCGCCATGCGAATTGTGGCCGCGGATGGCGGCTAATTTTCGTTGTAACTGCGCTCCAACAATGGCAACGCGCGCGCCATGTCGACCCGGCTGCGCAGGGTGACTTCGAGGTCGCCCGTTCCCCACGTGCCGATATTGCGGCAGTCACGGCTGAAGCCGGGATCCAGCGCAACCGTATCTGGATCGAGCTTGAGCATGACCAGAAGTTTGTCGCGATACGGAATCACGCACGCAAAGTTCTTCAGCCGCCGAAACGCAACGTACAACTTCAAGCGTTTCTCCTGCACATCATCGCCAAGCGCAAGCAGGTGACTGGAAAGCGCGTCATACAAGGCACGAATCTCAGGCTGTGCCCCCGTCAATTGCTCCTCGACCGTCTTGTCTTTGCCCTGAGTCCGCGGCTTCAGCGGCGCGGCAACATCGTCCGTCCCGGCCTTTGCCGACGTGGCATCGCTCACGCTCACCGCATTCACGAGGTCGAGCAGCAACAAGTCGTCGCCGAACAACTTGTAGCGGATCAACTCCACGTTGCGCGGAATCTGTTGCACAGCGTGTTCGTCATAACGTGTGAAGTCGGCAGCGATGCACAGCAATCGCGTCCCCGCCCAGTTGATCTCCTCGGACACCTCGTTACCGAGCTTCTTCATAGCGAGCAACTGAAACTCTGCACGGTGATCGAGCAGCCAGTCCAGATAGAACAGGCCCTGATTGATCACGTTTTCGTTGCTGTGGCGCTTGTATTCGACGATGACCGGGCAGTCATTCTCATCGAGGCCGAGCGAGTCAATGCGGCCGCGATGCGTCTTGCCCGTGGGGTACTCGCTCGCAAGAAACCGCACGCCAAGAAACGCCTGCATCTGCGACTCGATCAAGTTCTGCAGGTGCTTCTCGATCGGCGCGGCGCGGCTGGGAAGCTCTATCGCGGCATCGCTAGAGAGCCGAAACAACTGGATGTCGCTCACTATGCTTTCCCCTTGCTGTGCGAAGTTCTCGATCATTCGCAACGAAGTCTTTCACCAAGCTCCCTGCTTATTCCAGCATTGCCCGCGCGTCCACTTTGCTCCGCAAGCGTCGATGATTTTTTGGCGAGCTTGCGTCGCCAGGCAAGGAAGCAAGCACGCCTCGATCCGGCCAGACGCTCAAGCGCGGAGATCATCCTGCTTCGCGATCAGCCAGATCATTCAATACGGTCCTCACGCAAACGGATCCTGCAGCACGATGTTGGCGTCGCGGTCGGGGCCGGTGCTGACGATCGCGAGGGGGCAGCCGGCGAGTTCTTCGAGTGCGCGCAGATACGCGCGGGCGGCGGGCGGCAACTGGTCCCATTCGGTGACGCCGTGGGTGGATTCGCTCCAGCCGGGGAATTCCAGGTACACCGGCGTGCATTCCTTCCAGCCCTCGGCGTCGAGCGGCGCGTATTCGGTGCGCTTGCCGCGGTACTCGTAAGCGATGCACACCTTCAGCTTTTCCATGCCGTCGAGCACGTCGAGCTTGGTGATGCACAGGCCGGTGATGCCGTTGATCAGCACCGCGCGCTTGAGCGCCACGATGTCCATCCAGCCGCAACGGCGCGGGCGGCCGGTCGATGCACCGAATTCGTCGCCGGTCTTGCGGATGTGTTCGCCGACCGCGTCGTCGAGTTCGGTCGGAAACGGTCCGCCGCCGACGCGCGTCGCATACGCCTTGGCGATGCCGAGCACGTAATCGATGTAATCCGCGCCGACGCCGGCGCCGGCCAGCGCGCCGCCGGTCGTCGTGTTGGATGAGGTGACGTACGGATAGGTGCCGTGGTCGATGTCGAGCAGTGCGCCCTGCGCGCCTTCGAACAACACGCGCTCACCATTGCGGCGCAGGTCGTGCAGGATGCCGGCGACGTCGGACTTCATCGGCTCGACGTATTCGCCGAAGGCGAGTGCTTCATCCAGCGTCTTCTGGAAATCGACGGCGTCGGCCTTCAGGTACTTCGTCAATACGAAGTTGTGGTAATCCATCACTTCGCGCAGCTTGTCGGCGAGTTCGTCCGGATAGCTCAAATCCGCGACGCGCACGCCGCGACGCGCAACCTTGTCCTCGTACGCCGGACCGATGCCGCGCCCGGTGGTGCCGATGGCGCCGGCACCCGCGGCTTTCTCGCGCGCCTGGTCCACCGCGATGTGGTACGGCATGATCAGCGGCGTCGCCGGGGAAATCTTGACGCGCGAGCGCACTTCGACGCCGTTGCCCTCGAGCTCGGCGATTTCCTGTTTCAGCGCCGCGGGCGACAGCACCACGCCGTTGCCGATCAGGCACAGCGCGCCCTCGCGCAGGATGCCAGACGGGATCAGGTGCAACACCGTCTTCTTGCCCTTGATCACCAGCGTGTGGCCGGCGTTGTGGCCGCCCTGAAAACGCACCACCGCGCCGATGTCCTGCGTCAGCAGGTCGACGATCTTGCCCTTGCCTTCGTCGCCCCATTGGGCGCCGAGGATGACTACGCTTTGTCCCATGACTTTCTCGCTTCGCTGTTGTGTTTCGATGTGGGGCGACGATCGGTGATTACGCTCGATCATCCTGATCTCGCCAAGTCACCCGGCCCTCGGCGTCCTGCCTCGGGCGCTCACGCCTGCGCGGACTGCCACTGGCAGTCCGCAAGCGCAGTCGTTCGCCCCCATTGCGCTCCAAGGATGACTACGCCCTGTCCCATGATCTTCTCGCTTCGATGTTGTATTTCAGTTGAGGCGACGCATCAATGTTTTGCCGGTGTCGCGTTGTCGTCCGCAGCTCCCGCATCGATGGCCTGCATGAAGGGCGAGCCCTTGTCCAGCACGACCACCGCGCCGCCGCCGCTGAAACTGTTGCGCCATGCATCGAGGGCGCTCCAGTAGCGGAAGAACTGCGGGTCTTTCGCGGATGCCGCCGCGTAGATCTTCGCGGCGCCAGCATTGCCGTCGCCGCGTATCGCCGCCGCGGCCTGATTTGCGGCGGCGAGCACCTGTTCGTTGTCGGCGTCGCCCTGCGCGCGGATGGCCGCGGCCGCGGCTTCGCCTTGCGCGCGCACGCTGCCGGCCGCCGCCTGCGCTTCAGTGGTCATGCGCTTGTACACGGAGGCCAGCGCCTCCTCGGGCGGCAGCACGCGGCCGATGCCGACACCCAGAACGTCGATGCCCAGCTTGCTGCGCAATGCCGCGCCGACATCACTGCGCACCTTCGCGCCCATGCCCTGGCTGGTCGCGGCCAGCAGCGCGGACAGATCGTTGTCCGCGACCTCGTTGCGCAACGCGTTTCTCACCAACGGTTCGATCTGCTGCGTGGCCTGCAGTTCATCGCCGGATGTCGCATTGAAATACGTCCGGGCGTCGGCGATCTGCCAGCGCACGTGGAATCCCACCCGCACGGCGTGGCCGTCGCGGGTCTTGCAATCGCCGGGTTCGGCCTGCGAGATGATTTCGCGCGTGTCATACACGTTGACGTCCTGCACGAACGGCAGCTTGAGGTGCAGGCCGGGATCGATCCCGGACGCTTCCACGCGGCCGAAGCGCGACAGCACCGCCGCGTGGCCTTCGCCGACGACATAGATGCTGTTGGCGAGGAGCAGCGCCAGCACGATGATCACGATAGGAAGCGCGTATTTCATTCAGTCGATCCCGTTCACGCCCGGCCCGGAAGTGATCGGCTCCGCAGCCGATGCCGACGCCGCCGGTTGTGCGGACGTTGATGCGGGCGCGCTGCCGGCGGAACTCGCGGGCGCCGGATGCTGCACCGGGAACTGCACGATCACGTTGCCCGAACCGGTGTTGACGACGACGTGGCTCTTGCTCAATACGTCGCGCATCGTGTCCAGCCACAAACGGTGCCGCGTCACCTGCGGCGCCGCCTGGTATTGCGGCAGGATCTGGCCGAAGCGCGCGACCGCCGTGTTGGCCTCGGCCACGGCCTGGCGGCGGTAGGTTTCGGCGTCGGTCTTGATGGAAGCTGCCTGCTCCTTCGCCTTGAGCTTGCTGCTCGCCACTTCGGCGCGTGCGGCGGCCTGTGCCGTCGTCGCGTTGTCGCGCGCTCCGTCGATGGCGGCGAAGGCCTGCTTCACGTCCGAGGGCACGCCGATGTTCTGCACGTCGACGTCGCTCACGGCCACGCCGATGCCAGCGCTCGCGTCCGCCGCGGAAGCCTGCAGCCGCGCAAGGATTTCCGCGGCGAGCTTGTTGCCGTCGGTGCGCCCGGGCGGGCACGGAAAATCCAGGTCGTCGATCAGGCATTGCAGCTTGTGTGCACCCACGGCCGCGCGCACCGCTGACGTCGCTGCATCGCGCACCACTTGTTCGGCATCGCGCGTGCCGAACAGGAATTTGCGCACGTCGGTGATCTTGTAATGGACGTCGTAGTCGACCAGCACCAGTTGTCCATCACTGGTGAGCATGCGCGCCTCGTCGCTGACGGTGCGGATACGGCCGATGTCGATTTTCCGCACCCGATCGATGGGCGGCGGCAGGCGCAGGTGCGGACCCGGCTGCAGCACCCGCTCGAAGCGGCCGAGACGCAACACGACGCCGACCTGCTGCGCGCCGATGGAGGTCCATCCGCCGATCACGAACCACAACACGATCAGCACGGCGATCAGCGCGACGGCGCCCAGCGGACCGCGGCCGAACGGCCCCAGGCCGCGCCGGAATTTCCTCAGCCATGCATCGAGGTCCGGCCCCGGGTTGCCCTGTCCCGATCCCCACGGCTCGCGGCCGCGGGGCTCACGCGGTTTTTCACCGGGTTCCTTCCAGGGCATCTCGGCACGGCCTCGGGTTGCGGGGAAGTGCGCCGCGACGGGCGCAAACGGTAAATTCTAGCAGAGCGTCAGGACACTCCTTCAGAGGCTGGTTCGGACTAGCGGCCCGTTTGAATTCCGTTCGTCCTGAGCGCAGGCCGCTTGCGCGGCCGAAGTCGAAGGACTGACGTTTCGACTCCGTTCGCTTCGCTCACTACGCTCAACGCGAACGGGTTCCTGTTCGAACATGCGCACAGCCGGTTCGAAGCGGCAATCGCACAAACTACGCTGCGTCGAGCCAATCCCGGAACAGCTGCGCATCATCGCCGCGCACGTCGCCGGCCAGCGGCAACAGCAGTTCGCGCGGCGCGTCGATGTCGAGCCGCCAGCCTTCTTCGTCGTAGTGTTCGGATTTGACCGCGCCGAGTTCGATCAGGCGCGCGCGCAGGCGTCCGGCGCGCGGCGGCAGCCGCAATTCGGCGTGCACGCGAGCGCCGGCGAGACGTTCGCCGATGGCCTGCCGCAGCAGGTCCAGGCCTTCGCCGGTGGACGCCGAAAGCCACACGGCCACGGGTGCGCCGTCCGCATCGCGATCGATGCGTGCAGGGGAATCCGTCAAATCGATCTTGTTGAACACCATTAGCTGCGGCACGGCGCCCGCACCGATTTCGTCGAGCACGCCGTTCACCACCTTGATCAACACGTCGCGCTCGCTGTCGGCGGCGTCGGTGACGTGCAGCAGCAAGTCGGCATCGCGCGCTTCGGAAAGCGTGGCGCGGAACGCCGCGACCAGGTCGTGCGGCAATTCGCGGATGAAGCCGACCGTGTCGGCCAGCACCGCGGGGCCGGAATCGAGACCAGCCAGCCGGCGCACGGTCGGGTCGAGCGTCGCGAACAACTGGTCGGCGGTGTAAACCGCGCCGCGCGTGACCGCGTTGAACAGCGTCGACTTGCCGGCATTAGTGTAACCGACCAGCGCGACGCGCGGCAGCGTGTTGCGCAGGCGCGCGCGGCGTTGCTGATCGCGCTGCACGCCGACCTTGTCGATGCGCTTCTGCAATTGCTCGACGCGCTTCTGCAACAGGCGCCGGTCGGTTTCGAGCTGGGTTTCGCCCGGACCGCGCAGGCCGATCGAGCCGCCGCGCTGGCGTTCCAGATGGGTCCAGCCGCGCACCAGCCGCGTGGCCATGTGCTTCAACTGCGCGAGCTCGACTTCCAGCTTGCCTTCGTGCGAGTGCGCACGCTGCGCGAAGATGTCGAGGATCAACGCGGCGCGATCGATGACGCGCGCGGAGAAATGTTTTTCGAGGTTGCGTTCCTGCACCGGGGTGAGCGCGTGGTCGACCACGACCAGGTCGGCGCCGAGATCGCGTACCTTCGCCTGCACCTCGTCGGCCTTGCCGGTGCCGATATAGAACTTCGGGTTGGGCGCTTCGACGCGCGCGTGCATGGTGCCGAGGATTTCGGCGCCCGCGGATTTCACCAGTTCCGCGAATTCCTGCGCACGGCGCGCAGCCGCAGCGTTGCCGGTGTACGGCAACACCAGCAGCGCGCGTTCGCCTCGTCTCTCGCGTTCGAACAGAAGAATCAGTCCTGCGCCGGCGGTTCGGCGTCTTCCGGCTTGGCGTCGTCCGCAGCGACCTTGACCGCGCGGCTCGGCACCACGGTCGAAATGGCGTGCTTGTACACCATCTGGCTGACCTGGTTGCGCAACAGCACCACGAACTGGTCGAACGACTCGATGACGCCCTGCAGCTTGATGCCATTGACGAGATAGATCGCAACGGGCACGCGCTCGCGGCGCAGGGCATTCAAAAACGGATCCTGCAACGATTGGCTTTTGGACATTTTTATGGCCTTCCGGTCCCGCTTTCCCGCACGGTTTCGTATGCGGGCGTTGATGGTAGCGCAAAAACCCCGTTTTTGGCCGTTTCAGGCGGTTTTCATGCCCAAAAACAACGCGACGGCGGCGGCCGCGGACGCCGTGCAATCCCGCTCATCCGGATCGAGCACGCGCGCATCCAGCTCGCTGCGCAACCAGGTGGTCTGGCGCTTGGCGAGTTGCCGGGTGGCGTCGATCGCGCGCTGGCGGAATTCGGCTTCGCTGCACGCGCCGTCCAGGTACGCCCATGCTTGCCGGTAACCGACCGCGCGGATTGCCGGCAAATCCGCGTGCAGATCACCGCGCGCGCGCAAGCGCTTCACCTCTTCCAGGAAGCCGGCGGCCAGCATCGCGTCGAAACGCGCGGCGATGCGCGCGCGCAAGGCCTCGCGATCCGCGGGGATCAACGCGAGTTTCAGGACACGGTACGGGAACCGTCGTGCGCTGCGCGTGCCCGCGTGCAATGCGCTGAGCGTGTCGCCGGTCAGTTCGATCACTTCGAGCGCACGCTGGATGCGTTGCGCGTCGTTCGGGCGGATGCGCGCGGCGGCGTCGGGATCGCATTGCGCCAGCCGTGCGTGCAGCGCGGGCCAGCCGTCGCGCTCGGCGTCGGCGCGCAGGCGTTCGCGCACCTCCACATCGGCGGATGGCATTTCGGAGAGGCCGTGCTCGAGCCCGCGGAAGTACAGGCCGGTGCCGCCGACCAGCAGCGGCACGCGGCCGCGCGCCGCAATCGCCTGCATCGCGGCCAGCGCATCGTCGCGGAACTGCGCCGCCGAATACGGCTCTGAAAGATCGCGGATGTCGATCAACGCGTGCGGATAATTGCGCAGCGTGTGCGCATCCGGCTTGGCCGCGCCGATGTCCAGCCCGCAATAAACCAGCGCCGAATCGACACTGACCAGATCGACCGGGAAATGGTCCGCCAGCGCGCACGCCAGCGCGGTCTTGCCGCTCGCGGTCGGACCCATGAGGAAGATCGCAGGCGGCCGCGCGTCGATGGCATGGGCGTTTCCGGGCATGCGCCGGATTGTAGGGGCACGTTGTAGGGGCACGTTGTACGGGCACGCTTTTGAGGGCGCGCCTTATAATGGCGATTTCCACCGAACAAGGCACCGACATGCCGAACATGATGAGGGCGCTGGTCAAGCGCGACGCTGCCAAGGGCATCTGGATGGCAGAGGTACCGGTGCCGGAATACGGCCACAACGACGTGCTGATCGAGGTCGAGAAAACCGCGATCTGCGGCACCGATCTGCACATCTACAACTGGGACGAGTGGGCGCAACGGGTGATCAAGCCAGGCCTCGTGATCGGCCACGAGTTCGTCGGCAAGATCGTCGCGCTGGGCAGCGAGGTGCGCGGCTATCGCGTCGGCCAGCGAGTGTCTGCCGAAGGCCACATCACCTGCGGCATGTGCCGCAACTGCCGGGCCGGGCGTCCACACCTGTGCCCGAACACGGTCGGCATCGGCGTGAACCGCAACGGCGCGTTCGCGCAATACATCGCGATGCCGCAGTCGAACCTGTGGCCGATTCCGGACCAGATTCCTTCGTCGCTGGCCGCGTTCTTCGACCCGTACGGCAACGCCGCGCACTGCGCGCTGGAATACGACCTGATCGGCGAAGACGTGCTGATCACGGGCGCCGGTCCGATCGGCATCATCGCAGCCGGCATCGCGCGCCACGTGGGCGCGCGCAACGTGGTGGTCACCGACGTCAACGACTACCGCTTGAAACTCGCCGCCGAAATGGGCGCGACGCGCGTCGTCAACGTTTCGAAGCAGCCGCTGCGCGAAGTGCTGCGCGAGTTGCAGATGGAAGGCTTCGACGTCGGCCTCGAGATGTCGGGCAACCCGCGCGCCTTCAACGACATGCTCGATTGCATGTACCACGGCGGCAAGGTAGCGCTGCTCGGCATCCTGCCGAACGGTTCCGGCATCGACTGGGACAAGGTGATCTTCAGGGGCTTGACGCTGCATGGCATCTACGGCCGGCGCATGTACGAGACCTGGTACAAGATGACGCAGATGCTGCTGACCGGTTTTCCGCTGCAGAAGGTGTTGACGCACCAGCTCGCCATCGACGATTTCCAGCAGGGCTTCGACCTGATGGCATCGGGCGAGTGCGGCAAGGTCGTGTGCCGTTGGTGACGGCGTAATTTCCGACCACACCGTCCAATGTCCGAACCGACGCCCGGGCAGAGACGTTGGCGCTGGCTGCGCCGCGAAGCGATCGACCTCGGCGATCTGCTGGTGCAGATCATTGCGGTGGTGGTCGGCATCCTGCTGGCGCTACTCATCAACAACTGGGTGACGCAACGCCAGCAGCAGACGACGGTCGATGAAGCGATGCGTGCGATCCGCGCGGAGCTCATGCTCAACCGGACCGACCTGCGAACCTACGCCAGGCACATGTTCGACATGGCGGCTGCGATGCAGAATTCACCCGCGAACAAGAACCAGCCGCCCAAGGCGTGTTACCAGTGGGTTGGCTGGAATGGCATCGGCGGCCTTGCGCCGATCGATGCGGCTTACCAGACCTCCATCGCCACCCAGGCGCTCGCGAACATGCCGTTCCAACAGGCGCAACTGGTGGCGCAGGTGTACGGTTGGCAGCATTACGTCCTGAAAGGCATCGACCTCGACGCGTCGCTGCTGATGCAGCAAGCGCACTCGCTCGACTTCTGCGCCGGCGTCGTCGAAGAGATCGGCAAGAACGCCGTCAGGCTCGACGAGCGCTACGCCAAGCTGATCGGTCCCGACCCCGGCGCACCGTCCGCATCCGTCGCGTCCGCACCATCCACCACACGGAATCCACCATGACCTACACCGCGCAAGAACGCCTTCACGAAGAACTCGACAGCATCCGCGACTCGGGCTTGTTCAAGGACGAGCGCATCATCACTTCGCCGCAGTCGGCCGAGATCACGCTGGCCGACGGACGCCGCGTGCTGAACTTCTGCGCCAACAATTACCTCGGCCTTGCCGATCATCCGCGCCTGATCGAAGCCGCCAAGCAGGCGCTGGATACCCACGGGTTCGGGATGGCCAGCGTACGTTTCATCTGCGGCACGCAGGACCTGCACAAGCAACTGGAACACGACATCGCGAAGTTCTTCGGCACCGATGATGCGATCCTGTACGCCGCATGCTTCGATGCCAACGGCGGGCTGTTCGAACCGCTGCTCGGTGAGCAGGATGCGATCATCTCCGACGCGCTGAACCACGCCTCGATCATCGACGGCATTCGCCTGTGCAAGGCCAAGCGTTATCGCTACGCCAACGGCGACGTCGCGGACCTGGAAAAACAATTGCAGGCCGCCGACGCCGCGGGCGCGCGCACCAAGCTGATTTCATCGGACGGCGTGTTCTCGATGGACGGCGTGGTGGCGCCGCTCGATCAGATCACCGCGCTCGCGAAGAAGTACAACGCGCTGGTGCACATCGACGAATGCCACGCTACCGGCTTCCTCGGCAAGACCGGCCGCGGTTCCGCCGAAGTGCACGGCGTGATGGACCGGATCGACATCTTCACCGGCACGCTGGGCAAGGCGCTGGGCGGCGCGGTGGGCGGCTTCACCACCGGTCGCAAGGAAATCATAGACATGCTGCGCCAGCGTTCGCGGCCGTATCTGTTCTCCAACTCGTTGCCGCCGGCGCTGGTCGCGGCGTCCATCGAAGTGCTGAAGATGCTGGACGAAGCCGGCAGCCTGCGCGAGAAGCTGGCCGAGAACACGAAGTATTTCCGCGATGCGATGACCAGGGCCGGTTTCGAGATCAAGCCCGGCAACCATCCCATCGTGCCGGTGATGACGCACGACGCCAAGCTCGCGCAGGCCATGGCGGCGGGCCTGCTGGACGAAGGCATCTACGCGATCGGGTTCTTCTATCCCGTGGTCGCCGAAGGCAAGGCGCGCATCCGCACCCAGATGTGCGCCGCGCACACACGCGAGCACCTGGATCGCGCGATCGCGGCGTTCACGAAGGTCGGACGGAATGTGGGTTTGCTGAAAGCCTGACGACGCGGCCTCAACGCGTCAGCAGCTCGACCTTGCCGATCGCCCACATGCCGTTGCGCGGATCGCCGGTGGCGAACACGCACAGGGTGTGACTTCCGGTGGTCGCGGGGATGTTCGCGATCAATGTCGTCTGCAGCTTCGTTTGCGTGGCCTTTGCAAGCGGCAGCGTTGCCAGCAGCGGACCATCGCACGAATCCCGATGCACCTGGAACTCACCGGCCGGCGTGGCTTTCGGCCGCGCGACCACTTTCGCGTCGTCGGTCCACAACGCGAAATTCCATGGCAGGTTGCCGACCGTCAGTGCGATCCGCTTGACGCCATCGAGTGGAGCGCCCTTCCACAACCAGCACATGTTCTCGATGTCGACCTTGTAAACCGGACGCGACCCTTCGAGTGGCCGGTCGTCTTCCAGCCGCAGCACGAGCTGGTTCTTGCAGGAATCAAGCTGATCGCTGTTGCGGGTGAGCAGCGCGGCAGTGTCGACGGAGCGCGTGCGCGGCGTGGCGAGTTCGAATCCGTCGGGTGCAAAGGTCGCCGCGCTCAGCTTCGTCGACGTGTCCGCCGGGAACGTCAGCGGCTTCGCATAGGATTTCGAAGTTGCGTTTGGCGTGCTCCCGTCGGTGGTGTAGCGGATGGTGCCGAAGTTCGTCTGGTTCGACAACGCGACCTTGACGGTTCCGTTTTCTCCCGCGCTCAACGCGAACGCCGGCGCGAACGCGCTGTCGGCGTACTCGATGCCCAGCGTGCGATAACGCGCAAGCTCCGCGGGCATACGTTCGAGGAACGAACGCCAATCGTGCGTGGATGCCGGCGACCACGCCACTTCCGAAAGCGCCGCGATGCGCGGGAACACCGCATGCTGCACGCGCGCGAAGGTCGGCATGTATTCCGCCCACAGATTCGCCTGCACGCCCAGGATGTGTTTCGTCTCGACCGCCGTCACGCCCGCTGGCGCCGGATCGTAGTCGTACACGTCTTTCAGCGATTCCACGTCCGGCCGTCCGGGCGGTTCGTCGTGCGGGTTCGATTGATAGTGATCGAGATACAGCGTGGGCGATGAAGCCATCACCACGTCGTGGCCTTGCTTCAATGCATCGAGCGCGCCCGCGGGTTCGTGCCACGACATGATCACCGCCGACGCCGGCACCTCGCCCTGCAGGATTTCATCCCAGCCCACCGCGGTGCGCCCGTGTTGCGCCAGATGGTTGGCAACCTGCGTGGTGAACCAGCCCTGCAGTGCATCCATGTTCTTCAAGCCGAGTGCGTGCATGTGCGCGCGCACCGCGGGCGAGGCTTGCCACTGGTCCTTGGCCGCCTCGTCGCCGCCGATGTGGATGTACTTCGACGGGAACAACGCCATCACGTGATCCATCACGTTGTCGACGAACTTCACGCTGCGCGCGTCGGGCTTCAGCAGCCAGGTGTTGGTGCCCCAATCCGTCGAAACCTGCGGACGCTTGCCGCTGACGCCCAGCCATGGATACGACGCGATCGCGGCCTGCGCATGACCCGGAATGTCGATCTCCGGCACGATCTCGATGAAACGTTGCGATGCGTAGTGCACGATTTCGCGAACCTCGGCATCGGTGTAAAAGCCGCAGTAAGGCTTGTCCGGTCCGCCGGTGAGCGCAGCATCAGGCCCGACCGCCTTGCGGCAGGCACCGATCTTCGTGAGTTCGGGATACTTCGGAACCTCGATGCGCCAGCCTTGGTCATCGCTGAGATGCCAGTGCAGCACGTTCAATTTGTGCAGCGACATCCAGTCGATCAGCTTCTCGATGTCGGCGACGCTCTGGAAATGCCGTGCGGAATCCAGCATCAGGCCGCGCCAGCGGAATCGCGGCCAGTCTTCGATATGCATCGCCGGAACGGGCACTGATTTTTTATAGTCAGCGGGATTAGCTACGTCCGGTGTCAAAAGCTGCCAAAGCGTGACTCCGCCGTAAAACAAACCTGCCGGAGTACGCGCGCTGATGACGATGTTCCCCGGCTCGGTGTCCAGAATGTAGCCTTCTGAATTGTCGATCGCAGCGTGCGGCTCAAGCTGGAACACGATTGCTTGGGCCAGCGGTTTCTCCGCAACAATGACATTTAGTTTGAATGCGCCGCCTCGCGCCAAGCTATCGGCGAAATGACGGGCAGCGAATACAGCTCTTGGATTTTTCGATGTAACAACTACCGGCGTATCGGGCGATACCGAGTTATTGGCGTCCATGAAAGCAACGAGTGCTGGTCTCGGCGTGAGCCACAGTGTTGCCGCGAGCTTTTGCTGATCGGGTAGGGCTGCCATGTCCCGCCAAGAGAGCAGCTTGGCAACAGGAGGCTTCAACATCTGCGCCTTAGGCCTTTGCGCACAAGCAGTCGATGCGAGGATAGACATCAAAACTACAATGCCAGCACGCTGCATATTTCCTTTTCGCCATCGCATCATTGATCGAACCTCACTCAGCGTTTCAAGATGTGCGTTTTGATCTGCTCGCATCCGGTCAGTCGTGCGGCAGGCTGATGGCATACATGTACCACGCCGCGTGCGGCAGCCACTGCTCGCCCCAGCGCCAGTCGTCGTCCTTGCCGGTTTGTGAGTAGCCGAGATCGAAGGCAATGCCGTCGTCCTCCGCATCCAATCCCGAGGTGATGCCGTTGATGATCGCGCCGGGCGCGTTGGTGTATTCCCACGAATCGAAGAACATGTACTGGATGTTGCGATGCCCGCTGCCGATCAGCATGCTGGTGTCGTACGGGTTGCGTCCGAGGATCCAGTGCAACTGGTTCCATGCGTAAGCCTGCAGTTTCGAGTGGAACGCAGGGTCGTCCGCGAACATCGGCGCGGCCACGCGCGCCGCCGCAGCCAACGACGCGAGCCGCGCATCCTCGCCCTGCCACCATGTTCCGGCCGCGCCGTGCGGGAAGAAGAACTTCACCGCGATGGCGCCGTTCTTCAGACGCACCAGTTCGCGCGCGTAGCCGAACGGATTGTTGCTATCGGACGTGATGCGCAACTGGAATGCCATCGCGCGCCGGATCGCATCGCGCGCTTTCGCCTTGCGCGCGGGCGCGGCGATCGACGCGTATTCGGCCAGCGCCACCACCGGCATGCCGTCGTCGGTCGCGTTGAAGAACGGGGCGGCGCCGTCGCCCGCGCGCCAGTAATCGCGATAGTCGCCATATGTGGCGAGGCGCGCGACCAGACGATCGGCCCGAATATCAGCCGCCGTGCGAAACGCCTCGTCATGACTCGCGCGATACAGTTCCGTCGCCGCCAGCAGCGCGCAATAGTCGTCGACGATGTCGTCGGTGCCATCGCCCAGCAGCTCGCGATTGTGCCGGTCGAGAAAGCGGAATGTATCCTCGGCGGTTTGCAGGTAATGCTGGCTGGAAAATTCGCCGTGATCCGGCAACGTGCTCGCCCCCGCCAGCGCGGCGATCGCCATGCCGCCACCGTTGCGGAAACTCGCTGCATAATCGCGCGGCCACTCGGCCCTGCCCTGTTCGGCCGCGCCCGCATTGCCGGGCGTGGTCTTGATGACCTGGCGATAGTTGGTGGGATTGATCAGACGGTCGTTCGCGCGTTTCAGCTTGCCGGGCGCACCGATGCTCTCGTAGAACGAGCCGCCGGGCACATGCATGCGCACCAGGAAATCGGCGCCGTAGATTGCTTCGTCCAGCAGCCGTCGTTCGTATTGCGCGAAGTTCTGGTTGTGCGCGGCTTCGAGATTGCGCAGCGTGGCGATGAGGCTCCACGCCACCAGTGACACTTCCTGATGGTCGCCTTCGGCAAGATGCACGCCGTAATCGCCGGTCGCGGCGAGCCAGCCGCCGTGAAGATCCACGTAGGCGGGACCGGCCGGATCCGGATTCTTCAGGTGCGCATCGGCGCGATCGAAATCGCCCGTGACGCGCTGCCCCTTGAAGTAGTAGATGACGTTCGAAAGCGTGTAGCGTTCCAGCACCTCGTCCGCAACGCGGAGCGGAAACGAGAATGCATCGGTGTTGCCGCCGACGTCCACGCGATATATGCCGGGCGTCTTCAGCGCGGAGAAGTCGATCGTCCAGTAATGCCAGTCGTTCCAATGATCGACCTGACCCGCCGGCTTTGGCGTGCCGCGAAGCACGGTTTTGCCGGTCTGCACGTCGACCACTTCGAAACGGGTGAAGGCATCCTTGTCCGCGCCTTGCACGATCGCGTGCTTGGGCGCCGCGGTGTCGTAGCCGACCTGATCGACCAGCACCCGCGGAGGTTGCGGCACCACGGCTTGCGGGCTGCGCTCCAAGGCCTGCACCGGCCCACCGGCGATCCACAACAATCCGAATACAGCCCATGCAAGGCGTAGACACCCGCGCATGCTGCTTCCTCCCGCTTCGATTCCCGACCTCAAGCGCCAAAAAAAACGGGCCGGGATGCCATACCGGCCCGCAACGCTGGAGAGCGACTCACTTCACTCCGATGAAACCCTGTTGCCTTCGACGCGCGCCTTGCATGCACACGCGCCGAGGTTCGACTCGACGATGCCGGCGGCATGCAGCCACCGGCATCGCTTTCATTGCTGTTGCGGCTGACCTTGCTGGATGCCTTCGCCGCCGACCTTGAATTCGACGCGACGGTTGCGCTGGCGACCCGCCGCGGTGTCGTTGCTGTCCACCGGATCGGCCTCGCCGAAACCCTTGACCGCAGTGATGCGGCTGGCCGCGACGCCATGCGAAGTCAGGTATGCATCCACGATGTCGGCACGACGCTCCGACAGCGCCTGGTTGTATTGCGCGCTGCCCTTCGAGTCGGTGTAGCCGTCGATCTCGACCTGCACCTGCGGATAACGGTTGAGGGTGTCCACCGCCTGGCTCAGGATCGCCAGCGACTCCGTTGCCGGCGGCTTCAGCGTCGGGTCGATGTTGGTCTCGCCCTTCTTCGGCCGGTCGAACTTGAAGTTCACGCCACGCAAATCGATCACCACGTTCTGCGGCGGGGGCGGCGGCGGCGCGGCTTCCGGTGCCGGCGGCGGAGGCGGCGTCGCCGGCGGCAGCGGTGCGGGCGCTCCGCTGCCGAACTTGAAGTTCACGTTGAAGTAGTACTGGCGGCCGTTCACGTAGAACGCTTCCGGTGCGGTGGCGAAGCCCAGGCCGGCCTGCGAGCCATTGATGAAGTAGCGCAGCTTCGGATTGTTGAGGTTCATCGCGTCGAACGAGAAGCTCAAATGATCGTTGAGCTTGTAGCCCGCCGAGAACGACAGGTAACCCTGACCGGACTGCCAATACGGCAACAGCGCCATCTGCCCCGTACTGGACATCACGCCGTCGTAGAACTTGGAACGATAGGTGTAGTTGACGCGGGCATTCCAATGCGCGTCTTCATAGAAGACAGACGCGTTGGCCGTGTTCTTGGAAGTGCCGAACAACGGGCGATCGCCGGCTGCGGCATTGTTGGCCAGCGTGCCATCCGCGTTGTACAGGTAGGTACCACCCGACGAATGTCCCGTGGCGTAGGTGTAATTGAACGACACGCCGAAGTGGTCGCCGATCGGCTGGATGTAGTTCAGGGTCACGCCCTTCAACGTGCCGTTGACATTCACCGGAATGCTGACCAGGTAGTTGCTGTACACCGGCGTGTGCGATGGATTGTTGCCGGCGCCGTTGTTGGTCAGGTAGTTGTTGAGGTACGTGGCGGTCGTGGTGCCGTAGTCGTAATAGTTGTTGAGGTCCATCGCATATACGCTGCCCGACAGCAGGCCGCGCGGCGCGAAATACCATTCCAGTGACGCGCTGAAATTGGTGGACAGGATCGGTTTCAGGCGCGGATTGGACCCGCTGCCGCCACCCAGGTCGGTGGCAACCTTGGGGTCGTTGAGGTTCAGGAACCCGGCGAGCTGGGTGTAGTCCTGGCGCGTCAGGGTCTGTGATGCCGACCACCGCGTCAGCAGGCTGCCGTCGGAGTTCAAGTCGAACTTCACGTTGAAGCTCGGCAGCACCTTGTTGTAGTTGTGCTTGTAATAGTTCCAGTACCAGCCGCTCGGATAGAACGCCGAGGGCGGCGTACCCAGCGCATAGCTCGCTTCCTGGATACCGGGGCTGGTGTAGCCGATGTTCTCGTCGGTGGACACGTAACGCAAGCCCGCGTTGGCGGTCCAGTGTTCACCCGTGAAATTCGCCTGGATGTAGGCCGCGCCGTTCTTCTCCGTCATGCTGTAGATGCCGTTCGGGTAGAAGCGCGACGTGCCGGAGTCGTCCGTCACCTTGCGGTTGGCATACAGGGCATTCAGTTGCGCCAGCTGGTCGGGCGTCCAGAACCAGATGTTGGCAGGCATCTGGCCCACGCCGAGATTGCTGCCGAAATCGCCGGGATAGTTGCCGCCGGCCGGTGGATAGATCGAGGGGTCATGCACACCGAATTCCACGGCGGAAGCGAAGTTCGGACCCTGCGCAATATCCGTCGGACTGTTGTGGTCGTGCTTGGCGTAGCGCACGCCGAATTCGAGCGAGGACAGCGCGCCGGCGTTGTCGAAATCGTAAGTGCCGTCGGCTTGGAACCAGCGTTCCTTGTCCACTACGTGGATGTTCTGTTCACCGAAAATCCAATCGAGGCCAGCGGTTGCCGGATCGAACGCGTTATTGGTACCACTCATGCTCCAATTGAGCGGCGTGCCGAGCCCATTCATCGCATAGCTGGCGGTCGAACCGAAACCCGTGTCCATCTCCATCACGTCCTGGGTGGGCGTGTTGCCGGTGCCCTTGGTCGTGCCGATCTGGAACTTGAAGCCGAGATTGTTGGTGGCTTGCCAATCCGCATCCAGCGTGACGAACTGGCTGGACTCGCTTTCGCCCGGGCGCGAGATCATGTCGTAGATACCCTGGGAGAGAGGCGTCGTGCCGCCACTGAGGGGATAACCGCCCGGCAAGTTCGCACTGGTGAGAATGTTGCCTTGAATGGTGCCGGTGACCAATTGTTGGGGAAGCTGGTCGCGCGTGCGCAACATGTAGTTGCGGTTGTAATCGGTTGCATCGAGGTGCGAATAGAACGCGTCGAGGTTGAAGGTGAGGTTGTCGGTCGCCTTCCACTGCAAGTCGACCGAGCCACCCTCGCGCTTGCGTGTCTGCGTGAACAGTGCCGCGCCTGGCAAGTTGGGGTAGAACACGCCCGTGCTGTTGCTGTTTGGACCGGTCGGAGACAGGTGAAGCGACTGAGCCGCTGGATATACTTCGGCGCAACCCGTCGTGCCTTGCTTGTAGCAATACGGGATATACGAATAGCCAAGGATTTCCTGCCCTTCGCGCTGCAGATCGCGCTTCTCGTAGAAGGCCTGGACCATCACGCCGAACGTACTGGAAGCGTTTTTCCAGTTGAGCAGTCCACTGGCCTGCGGCGTGGTTTTTCCGGGCAGGTCGGCGTACACCCCGCCAACGCTGCCTTCGACGGAAAGCTGCTGGCTGAAATCCAGCGGCTTGCGGGTGATGATGTCGATGGTGCCAGCCGCGCCGCCCTCCAGAAGCTTGGCCTCCGGGGTCATGTGCACGACCACTTGGTTGACGACTTCGGATGGCAGCATGGAGAAGCTGACGCTGCGCGTGCCGCCGCCACCGAGGACGAACCAGTCGCCGGAGCCGATGGAGTGGCCGTTGACGGTAGTCAGGGTCAGCGACGGCGCGCTGCCGCGGATGCTGGCGCGATCGGATTCGTCGAAGCCGCCTTCTGCACCGGCGGCGTCGGCGATGTTGACGCCCGGCAACTGCGCGATCGTGTCGGCGACGTTCTTGGCGGGCAGCTTGCCGATGTCGACGGCGGAAACCACTTCGACCTGCGAATTGGCCGCCTTCTTGGTTTCGATCGACAACGCCTGCGCGGCGCGCATGCCGACGACCTGGATGGTTTCCAGTTGCTGGACGGTGTCTTTTTTCTTTTGCGTGGAATCCGTCTGCGCGCCCGAACCCGCCTGTGGCTGTTGCTGGTCATTGGCGGTGGACTGACCCTGAGGCGAGGCGTTCTGCGCCTGGGCAGCTGCTGCGAACAACAGCGCCGTGGCGATGCTCGCCGAAAGCATGCTCTTGCGGAATTTCATGACGTACCCCTTCTCGCTCGCCAGGTGATGGGTGCGAAAGCACCCGGATGTGTGGAGGAAACTCGTTACGCCGCCGTGCCATCTCCCATCGCGCGGCGGCGTGCGGAACCGCGCATGTGCTTCTCGAAATACCAATGCGCCGCACCCATCACGCCGTGGCGGCCGTGTTCGATCAGGCGCACCGGCACGCGCTGCAGGAACTCGCGCATGCCGCCCTTGTCGAGGCAGCGCTGCACGAAGCGGCTGCGCTGCAACAGCTTGCGCATCTCGGGCAGGACGCCGCCGGCAAGGTAAACGCCGCCATCCGCCATGAAGGCCATGGCGAGGTTGCCGACGAAACTGCCGAGCGCGGCGCAGAAGACGTCGACGGCTTCAACCGCGTCTTCATCGTTGCCCGCGCAGGCTGCGGCAGTGACCGCTTCTGGCGTCGCGAGCCGCGGCGGTTGTCCGCGCAGCGCGCACAACGCCGTGTACAGCGTGAGCAGGCCCGGGCCCGACACGATGCGCTCGTACGGCACGTAACCATCGTCGGGAGCAAGATGCGCCAGCAGTTCGCGTTCGCGCGCGTTGCCCGGCGCGAAGTCCATCTGCCCCGCTTCGCTGGCGAGCACGCGCACGCCAGACGGGCCGGGCAGACGCACCGCCGCACCCAATCCGGTGCCCGGTCCCACCACCAGCGCGGGACCCTCCCCGCACGTCTCGGGACCGCACAACAACAAGCTGTCGGTGTCCTTCACGTCATCAAGGGCGTAGCCGAGCGCTTCGAAGTCGTTGAGCAGCGCGACGTCGTCGAAAGCCAGCGCTTCGCGCAATTGCGAAAGGCTCACACGCCACGCGAGGTTGTCATTGACAATGGCGTCGTCGATGACTTGCCCCGCGCAAGCGATCACGCAACGCCGCACCGGCAGCGTGGCGTCGGCTTCGACGAATGCGGTCAGCAGCTCCGGCAGCCCCGGAAAATCCGCGCAGGTGAACTTGCGATACGCCAGCACTTCGAACTCGCGCTTGCCATCGGTGGCCGCGCGCATCAGCGCAACCCGTGCATGGGTTCCGCCCACATCCGCCGCCACGAATGGCTGCGTGTGCAGGCTGACATGCTGGGTCAAATGACTGGCGGCCACACTCATCCTGCGCTCGGGCGGTTCGAATGGGCGCCAGTGTGGTCATGACTGACAACGTTGTCAATTTGCGATGCAGCAATCCGGATCGGCCGCGGCAGACCTCGTTTGTCCAATCAGAATGCGGCTTTCAGGCATCCACCCATGTTGCGCTGCGTCAAACCCGCGCGTTGGCGAAGGCTCTGTTTTTCAGCGCACAGGACATGCGATACTCGACACGAGACACAGATATGACAACGTTGGCCGCTGCATAATCCTTGGCCGCATTGCGCCCGCACAGGCTCGCCCATGACCCCCACCGCAACCGCACCGCAGCCGTCACATTACGTGATGTCGATGGCGATCATCGGCGTCCTGTTCTTCATCTTCGGGTTCGTCACCTGGCTCAACTCGTCGTTGATCCTGTTCGTCAAGGTCGGGTTCGACGTGGACAACGTCGGCGCGTTCCTGATTCCGATGGCGTTCTACCTGTCCTACTTCTTTCTCGCGCTGCCTTCGGCCGTGGTGCTCAAGCGCACCGGCATGAAAAAGGGCATGGCACTGGGCCTGCTGGTGATGGCCATCGGCTCCGTCCTGTTCGCCTTCTTCATGGGCGGCTACAGCTATGTGGGCGCGCTGGTGGCGCTGTTCGTAATCGGCGCCGGCTTGGCGTTGCTGCAGACCGCTTCCAATCCCTACGTGAGCATCCTCGGCCCGATCGAGAGCGGCGCCAAGCGCGTGGCGATCATGGGGATCTGCAACAAATTCGCGGGGGGTGTCGCCCCGTACGTTTTCGGCGCGCTGCTGCTGAGCGGCGCCGCCGCGTACGCGGACAAGATCAAGGCCGCCGCTTCGCCCGCGGCGCGATCGATGCTCCAGCACGCGTTCGTGTCGCGCGCCGTCATGCCTTACGTGGTGATGGCGGTGGTGCTGGTGCTGCTGGCGGTCTGGATCGTGTTTTCCTCGCTGCCCGACATCAAACCCGCGGGCGACCGCCAGGGACTGCAAGCCAACACGCACAGGCGCAGCATCTTCAGCTTTCCTCACCTGTGGCTGGGCGTGGTGTGCCTTTTCATTTACGTGGGTCTCGAAGTGATGGTCGGCGATGGCATCGTGATCTACGGGCAAGCGTCAGGGCTGTCGCTCGACACCGCCAAACACCTGACGTCCTGGGTCATGGTCGGGATGCTGATCGGTTATCTGGCAGGCGTCGTCTTGACGCCGCGGGTCATTTCGCAGCAGCGCTACCTCGCGGTTTCGGCGGTGCTGGGCGTGCTGTTTGCCTTTGGCGCTTGGCAGACGCACGGCACGTTGTCGGTCGGCTCCGTCGCGGCGCTGGGATTCGCGAACGCGATGATGTGGCCGGCGATCTTCCCGCTGGCCATCAAGGGTCTCGGCGATCGCACGGAGTTCGGCTCGGCGCTGTTGATCATGGGCATCGCGGGCGGCGCACTGATCCCGCAACTCTTCGTGCACCTCGAGGAAGTCATCAACTTCCAATTGGCATTCCTGCTGGTGATGGTGCCCGGCTACATCTACATTCTGTTCTACGGATTGCTGGGGCACCGCGCGGGACAACCGACGCGCGAGGCGGCAATCAATTCCGCCGCCGCGACGCCCTGACGCGCACTGCACCGGCACGCATCACAAGGAGCCGCACTTGGGAACCGCCACCATCCGGGACGTCGCAAGGCAAGCCAAGGTATCGCTGAAAACGGTGTCGCGCGTCATCAACCGGGAAAGCTCGGTGCGCGAAGAAACGCGCGAGCGCGTGCTGCGCGCGATCGAACAACTCGACTACCGTCCCGATCTCTCCGCGCGCAGCCTGCGCAGCGCCAAGGCCTACGCGATCGGACTCGTGTACGACAATCCGAATCCGTACTACATCATCGCGGTGCAGCAGGGCGCGCTGGCGGCATGCCGCGAAATGGGGTTCGGCTTGCAGATCCATCCGTGCGATTCGCGCGGCCCGAAACTCGCCGAGGAATTGCGCGACCTCGTGCACCGTTCGCGCCTGGCGGGTCTGGTGCTGGCGCCGCCGATGTCCGAGCGCATGGCGTTGCTGCGCGAACTGGCCGCGTACAACATTCCGCTGGTGCGGGTGATTTCGGCGGCGGAGGATCCGCACGACGGCTTTCCCTGCGTGTTCGTGGACGACCGCGATGCCGCCTACGCCATTACCGCTTACCTGATCCAGCTCGGCCACCTGCGCATCGGCTTCCTGTGGGGCGGCAAGCAGCACCGTTCCAGCCCCGAGCGCTACAAGGGCTATGAAAAGGCGCTCCAGGATTACGGCGTGCCGATGTCGGACGAACTGGTGCTCGAAGGCGACTATTCGTTCGACGACGGTTTCCGCGGCGCGCGCCGGTTGCTCGGACTGGCGGAACCGCCAACTGCAATTTTTGGTTCGAACGACGAAATCGCCGCGGGCGTGCTGGCGGCCGCGCGCGCAGCCGGCCTGCACGTGCCTTACGACCTGTCGGTGGCCGGCTTCGAGGACAGTCCATTCTCGCGGCATTCGTGGCCTTCGCTCACCACGTCGCGGCAGCGCACCGAGCAGATCGCCGAACATGCCGCGCGGCTTTTGATTGCGCAGATCCACGGTGGCGACGTGGAGAATGAGGGTTTCAGTCCCGAACTGGTGGTGCGCGGTTCGACGGCACCGCCGCGGCCGAAGGCGTGACAGGTCTCATGCCTGCAGGAATGAAAGTCGAATCCACGCTGCTGCACCGCGAAGCCGCCGAAGCCGCCGACACGGTCGCGCGGCAACTCGAACGCAATGATGTGGCGGTGCGCAAGCTCGCAGCGGAGCTGCGCGACCATGCACCGCCGTTCGTGGCGACCTGCGCGCGCGGCAGTTCCGATCACGCGGCCACTTACGCGAAATATGTCATCGAGACGCAGACCGGTTGCGTGACCGCATCGGCTTCGCCGTCGGTCGAATCGATCTATTCGGTGCCGCTGCGCCTGCGCGATGCGCTGTATCTGGTCATCTCGCAATCGGGCGCCAGCCCCGACCTGCTGCGCAGCGCCGAAGCGGCGCGCAATGCCGGTGCACGCGTGGTCGCGCTGGTCAACGCGGAAAATTCACCGCTGGCGGCGCTGGCCGACACGGTGATCCCGCTGCAGGCCGGTCCGGAAAAAAGCGTGGCGGCAACCAAGAGTTTCATCGGTTCGCTGAGTGCGGTGCTGCACCTCGTGGCGCACTGGCGGCAAGACGCGGCGCTGCTCGACGCGTTGCACGAACTGCCGGAACAACTGCACCGGGCATTCGAGCTGGACTGGTCGCCACTGGTCGAGGGTCTGCGCGATATGCACGACCTGTTCGTGCTCGGGCGCGGCTATGGCCTCGCCGCCGCCCAGGAAGCCGCGCTGAAATTGAAGGAAACCTGCGCGTTGCACGCCGAAGCCTTCAGCAGCGCCGAAGTGCGGCACGGGCCGATGGAACTGGTGGGCCCACGCCTGCCGGTGCTGTTGTTCGCGCAGCAAGACGATGCATTGGCGGGCGTCATGGCAACCGCACGCGACTTCCACCAACGCGGTGCCACGGTCTGGACCGCGGCACCCGGCGCATCCGGTCGCGATGCGCTGCCGATCATCCCGACCCGGCAGCCGATGTGCGCGCCGATCCTCGCGATACAAAGTTTCTATCGCGCGGTGAATGCATTGGCGATCGCCCGGGGTCGCGATCCCGACCACCCGCCGCACCTTGCCAAGGTGACGGAGACCGTCTGATGGCCGTCGCGCTCGCCAATGCACGCGTGCTTTCGGCGCAGGGCTGGCGCGACGATGTCGCGGTGATCGTCGAGGATGGCCGAATCGTGGAACTCGCGACGCGCGTCCCGCCGAACGCGGAAGTTCACGACCTGTCGGGCGGGATTCTGTTGCCCGGCTTCATCGACTGCCAGGTCAATGGCGGCGGCGGCGTGCTGTTCAATGACCAGACAACCACCGCAGGCATTCGCGCCATCGGCGCCGCGCACCGGCGCTTCGGCACCACCGGATTCCTGCCGACGCTGATCAGCGACACCACCGACAAGATGCGTGTTGCGATTGCTGCGGTCGATGACGCAATCGCGGAAGGCGTGCCCGGCGTGCTCGGCATCCATCTCGAAGGCCCATTCATCAGCCGCGCACGCAAGGGCGTACATGCGGAAAAACATCTGCACGCACCGGACGCATCCGAACTGCGACTTGCCGAATCGCTGCGCCGCGGCGTGACGCTGCTGACCTTGGCACCGGAGTGCGTGGCGCCCGATGCAATCCGCGACCTTGCAGATGCGGGCGTCGCTGTCAGCGCGGGGCATTCCAATGCCGATTACGCCACCGTGCGCGCGGCGCTGGATGCAGGCATACGCGGCTTCACTCACCTGTTCAACGCGATGTCGCCGCTGACCAGCCGTGCGCCCGGTGTGGTCGGCGCGGCGCTGGACGATCCGGATTCGTGGTGCGGCGTGATCGTGGATGGCCATCACGTCGATGCGGCCAGCCTGCGCGTGGCACTGAAAGCGAAGCCGCGTGGCAAGATTTTTCTGGTCACCGACGCGATGCCGCCGGTGGGGGCGGCTGATCCGTCGTACGTGTTGAACGGTGAAACGATCAGCGTGCGCGACGGCATCTGTCAGACCGCTTCCGGCACACTCGCCGGTTCCGCGCTGGGCATGATCGACGCTGTGCGCAACACCGTGGACATGCTCGGCGTGCCGCTGGACGAAGCCGCACGGATGGCCTCGACTTACCCCGCCGATTTCCTTGGCTTGGGCGAAACCCATGGACGTATCGCAGCGGGTTTCCGCGCAGATTTCACCGTGATCGACCCGTCGCTGCGCATCATCGAAACCTGGATCGGCGGCATCGGCGAGGCCGCTTAGCCGTCGGGTCACGCGCCCGAGAGTGCGCGGATCTCCGCGTCGGTCAACGCGCGCCATCCGCCTTTCGGAAGGTCACCGAGTTCGAGCGGCCCGATCGCGACCCGCATCAGTCGCAGCACTTCGTGGCCGCACGCCGCGAGCATGCGGCGGATCTGCCGGTTGCGCCCCTCCACCAGCATGATTTCCAGCCACGCATTCTTTTCGCCGCCGCCGATGATCCGCGCGGATTCGGCCGTGAGCCGCTCGCCCTTGTCGACCACACCGGCCCGCAGATGCGCGAGCGTCACTGGATCGGGCACGCCGCGTACCTGCACACGATACGTTTTCGCGACGTGCGCTTCCGGATCGGTCAGGCGCGCAGCCCACGCAGGATCGTTGCTCATCAACAACAGTCCCTCGCTGGCCTTGTCGAGCCGCCCCACGGGCGCAAGCCACGGAAGATCGGCGCCTTGCAGCAGTGCATAAATCGTGTCGCGGCCCTGTTCGTCCGACGCACTGACCACCAATCCGCGCGGCTTGTTGACGGCGATGCAGAGCCGTTCTCGCGTCGACAACGGCTGGCCGTCCATCTCGATCAAATCCGTCGCAGGGTCGACCGGCATCCCGGGGTCCCGCGCCAGCCTGCCATTCACGCGCACGCGTCCCGACACGATTCGACGCGCGGCTTCGCTGCGCGAACAAACGCCCAGACGCGAGAGGACGCGCGCAAGGCCATGCCGCGGCAGCAGTGCCCGGGGCGCGTAGTTCGGTTGCGAAGATTCGCGGCGTGGCGATCGGGTTGCGCGCATGAGGGTTATTCTCGCCGAATGCCTCGGCCGCTGACGCACAAAGAAAAAGCCCGGCTTGCGCCGGGCTTTTTCGTGTCACGTCGGACTCACCGGCAAACGTCTGCCGATGCTTCCGCGAACGGCTTACATGCTGCCGTTGCTGGGCTGCTGCACCTTGAACTCGACGCGACGGTTGCGCTGACGGCCAGCCGCGGTCTTGTTGGTGTCGACCGGATCGGCTTCGCCGAAGCCCTTCACCGCAGTGACGCGGCTCGCGTCGATACCGTGCGAGGTCAGGTACGAGTCGACGATGTTGGCGCGACGCTCGGACAGGCCCTGGTTGTACTTCTCGGTGCCAACCGAATCGGTGTAGCCGTCGATTTCGATAGTGACCTGCGGGTAACGGTTCAAAGTGTCAACCGCCTGGTTAAGGATCGCGAGCGAATCGGACGCCGGCGGCTTCAGCGTCGGGCCGATGTTGTGCTCGCCTTTCTTCGGACGGTCGAACTTGAAGTTCACGCCACGCAGGTCGATCACGACGTTCTGCGGCGGCGGCGGCGGCGGCGGAGCTGCCGGCGGCGGCGGCGGCGCTGCCGGCGGCGGCGGCGGCGCTGCGTGACCCATGTTGATCACCAAACCGATGGTCGCCATCGAATCGAGCCACTGCTTCGGACCGTAGGTGTGCGGCAAGCCCGGACCCGCGAACCCGGTCAACTGCGCCGAGGTCGTATCGCGGTAGTAACGTGCAGCGATTTCACCACGCAGGGCGATGCGATCGCTGACGTTGTACAGAACGCCAACCCCGACTGTTGCGCCGGGGCCCCAGCCGGAGCTGTTGGTCGAACCCATGTTGCCGTATGCACCGCCCGCTTGGGCGAGCTCGCCGGAAACGGCAGCGTGACGCCACATGCCGACACCGCCCATGATGAAAGGACGCCATTGCGACGACGGATCCATGAAGTAGTAGCGCGCAGCCACATCGAGACCCAGCGTCTCCCACTGCTTGCCAGCGCGGATCGAGGAATCCTTGTAATCCGCATTGTCGCCGGTGGCTTCAACGTCAAGAGTGAAGTGCGGGTTCACCCAGAAACCAACGCCGAGACCGCCCATGGGATCTGCCTGGACTTGACGGCTGCTGTCGCCGAACACCACGCCGATGCGCGGCACGATGTACCAGTTGCTGTAGTTCGGGTTGGCAAAGCTACCCGTTGTTTCCGCCGCTGCGCCCGTGTCCTGTGCGTGCGCGACCGACATCACGCCTACAGTACCCAAGGCCAGCGCGATGACCGCGAACAAGCCGTTACGTTTCATCGGAGAGTCTCCTCGTTGTTGATTCTTCAGGCTTCAACCATTCTGGATGAAACCGTGTTTCCGTTTTCCCAAACCGCAAGACCACTGCGCGGATTGCAGGCCATCCTTCCCAGCCCATTCCGCTACGGCTGCGCCAGTTTAGCAAAAAACAAACAATTGCGCCTCTGCCCTGCGGATCCGTTCATCTGGAACTCAGGCGCCCCTGCGCAAGGTGAATAAATCCATGAATTCCGGGACCGGAACCGCCATCAGTTGCTCTGCTTGCGCACAAAGACCAACGATTTCATTCACTTGCATTGGCAGCAAATACCCCGCTAGGGCCGCGCGGAATTTGTCGAGGAGAACCGGGATGCCTTCGGCCCGGCGACGGCGGTGGCCGATCGGAAAATCGATCGAAACCTTCTCCGTCCTCGAACCATCCCTGAAAAACACCTGGACCGAGTTGCCGATGTAGCGCTTGTCCGGGTCGAAATAGTCTTTCGTGAACCGCGGATTTTCCTTCACCGTCATTTTCGCGCGCAGCGCATCGATGCGTGGGTCGGTCGCGACTGCATCGGTGTAATCGTCCGCGGTCAGGCGTCCGAAGATCAGCGGCACCGCCACCATGTACTGGATGCAGTGGTCGCGGTCGGCGTAATTGGCAAGCGGGCCGGTCTTGTCGATGATGCGCGCACCGGCTTCCTGGGTTTCGATCTCGATGTGCTCGATCTCATCGATGCGGTCCTTCACTTCCGCATGCAGTTTCATCGCGCACTCCACCGCGGTCTGCGCATGGAACTCGGCGGGGAAGCTGATCTTGAACAGCACGTTCTCCATCACGTAACTGCCGAACGGCCGCTCGAACTCGAATGGTTTGCCTCCGAAGGCAACATCGTAGAAACCCCAGGTTTTCGCGCTGAGCGCGGACGGATAGCTCGGCTCGCCTGTGGTGACCGCGTTGAGCGCATGGATTACCGCCCGCCGGCAGGAGTCTCCCGCGGCCCAGCTCTTGCGCGGACCGGTATTGGGCGCGTGCCGGTAGGTGCGCAGCGAACCATTGTCGATCCAGCTGTTCGATACTGCGGTGATCACTTGTTCGCGATTGCCGCCCAGCATCGCGGTGGCGACCGCGGTCGAGGCCAGCCGTACCAGGATTACGTGGTCCATGCCGGCGCGGTTGAACGAATTCCGGAGCGCATAGCAACCCTGGATCTCGTGCGCCTTGATCGCCCAGTGCAGCACGTCGCGCATGGTCAGCGGCGCGCCGCCGTTGCGCACGTTCGAACGCGACAGCCAATCGGCCACGGCCAGCACGGTTCCGAGATTGTCGGACGGATGACCCCACTCGGCCGCGAGCCAGGTATCGTTGAAATCCAGCCAGCGGATCTGGGTTCCGATGCAGAACGCGGCCTGCGCGGGATCGAGTTCCAGCGCGGTGCCCGGCACGCGCGCGCCGCCCGGCAGCACTGCACCCGGCACAATCGGCGCGAGGTGCTTCACGCATTGCGGGAACTTCATCGCCAGCATCGCGCAACCCAGCGCGTCCATCAGCATGTAGCGGGCGGTGTCCCATGCCTCCTGCGATTCCACCCGGTAATCGAGCACGTAATCGGCGACATCGACAAGCGGCTGGTCGGGCGCGGGGCGGGCGGCGGAGCGGATATCGGCGTGACTCACGGGTGTTTTCCTGTCTCGGGTGGCGAAGGCAGCCGGCTATTTTGCCAGAGCACGCGGGTGCCTTGACGGCTGCCGCGACACCCGGTAACAATCGATTCCGTTGTCCCCGAAAGGGAGTAGCACCGGACCCGATGTGAATTGCGGGTCCGCGTGGCGGCCGTCAACACGGACCCTCAAGGTCCCGGTCGCCACGGCGGTTAGCACCGCGCGCGAGACTTTCGACATCCCGTGCCGCACTACGGCCGCGGGACGTTCGATCGTCGCCGCCAGGAGAACCGCATGTACGTGATCAACGAGCTGCTCCACCACCCGCTTGACCCCGCCTTCTGGAGCGGCCTCGGATCGATCATCGTGATCGACCTCGTGCTCGCGGGCGACAACGCGATCGTGATCGCGCTCGCGGCACGCAACCTTCCCACCCATCACCAATTCCGCGCGATCTTCTGGGGAACGGTCGGCGCGATCGCCGTGCGCGTCGCGATGACGGCGGCCGTGCTGTGGCTGCTCAAGCTGCCCGGCCTGATGTTGATCGGCGGCATCGTGCTGATTCCGATCGCGTGGCGCCTGTTGAAACAGGATGACGACCACGGCCCCGGCATCAAGCACAAAGTCCACGGTTTCTGGAGCGCGATGAGCACCATCGTGATTGCCGATGCACTGATGGGGCTCGACAACGTGCTGGCGATCGCCGGCGCATCGGGCGGGCACCTGGGACTGGTCGTGCTGGGACTCTTGGTCAGCGTGCCATTGGTGGTGTGGGGCTCGACGCTGTTGCTGAAGCTGATCGGACGCTTCCCGATCATCATCTACATAGGTGCGGCGGCGATCGCGTGGACCGCGGCCCGCATGATCACGCGCGACGATCTGGTGAACGGCTGGTTCGACGCGCACGACCCCGTGCGCTATCTCGTCGACGCCGTGCTGGTCCTGGGTGTCACCGGCATCGGCTGGTGGCTGCGGCGACGCAAACGTTCGCAGCCGGATTGAATCCGGATCGCAAGCTCAAAACGACGAGCCCGGCTGCTCCAGGAACGCCAGTTCCTCGGGCGTCGAGGCGCGCCCGAGCACGCGGTTGCGATGCGGAAAACGCCCGAAGCGATCGATGATCGCCTTGTGCTTCAGCTCGAACGCATGGTTGTTTTCGAGTCCCGGCTGACGAAACAGGCGTTCGGCCTCGACGTGGATCACGCGCGATTCCGAGTGCATGAAGGGCATGTACAGGAACGCGCGGCGCGCGGGCGGCATGTCGCGATCGGCGCCCGCGCAAATGGCCTCCTGCGCCAGCACCAGCGCTATGCCATCGCAGGCAAACGCGCGCGGATCGTCGCGGAACAGATTGCGTGAAAACTGATCGAGCACGATGATCTCGGCCAGCCTGCCTTCGGGCGTGTCGCGCCACGAGGCGAGTTCGCCGCGTGCGGCCGCTTCGTGCGTTCCAGCGAAACGCGCGCGGATTTCGGCATCGAACGCTACGTCTTTCTCGAACAGTTGCTCCGGCTCAGCTTCTTCGAACCAGAAGTGCAATATGTCTTGTGGATTCACTTCCATCCAACTCCTTCCAGCACGTCCGGGCGCTCAAATCCAGCGCCTCGCCGGCTTCTCGCGAAACGCGCCGGCCACCAGCTCGCTGTCGAATCCGGGCGGCGCTTCGCCGTTCGCCGCATAAAGATAGATCGCGACCTGGTAAATCGTTTGCAAGGTGGACTGGACCAGCGCCAAGGCCACCAGGTAGACCGCGAGGATCGCGATCGCCACGAAGAAAACCTCCCTGCTGCCCAGCGTCGCAAGGAAGAACAACAGCATTGCGGGCGCGATGCCGAACAGGCCGAAGATCAAGCCGAAGCTGACGTTGCCGATGATCTGTTCGCCCCAGGTTTGCCGCAGCATTTCCACCGATCGCTTGTACGACTCGATGGGACCGCTGTCCTCGGCCACCATCACCGGCACGACGAGGAACGACGTGACCGACCAGGCCATGCCGAGCAGGCCGACGACGATGCGGCCGATGAAACCCACCTTCTCTTCCAGCAGTCGCAACAGGATGCCCACGGTGCTGGTCAGCAGCGCCCACCCGAGGATCTGCGGCAGCCGCTGGCGCGCGACCGCCAAACCATAAGCGAGCGTGGGTTGCTCGCCGTCGATCTGCTTCAGCACGCACGCAACGAGTGCGGAGTTGAAGAAGATGATCACGAAATAATCGAGAAAATAGAACACGAACATCGCCGCGTACATCGGCAGCGTCATGTGCACCGGCCCGCTCGCATGCGGCTGGCCGGCGAACGCGACGAAGATCGGCACGGCGAACAAGGCAATGACGATCGCCAGCGCCACGCCCGAAATCAGCGGAAACACGATCAGGCGCTTGTCCTGCTGCAACATCCGCCAGGAAGCGCCCATCAATTGCCAGGTGCGTGCGAACTTGCCCATGTCCCGTCCCCTTCTATTTGAGATGCGTCGTCATCCAGCCGACCCAGCGCCGGTACACGTCCGTCTGCTGCACGATGTCGCCCGGAAAGTGCGTGTCCGCGGGATACGCCCAGAACTCGACGGTGACGCCGTTGTCGCGCAACGCGTGGTACCACTCGTAGCTGTTCACCAGCGGCACGTTGGGGTCGCCCACGTCGCCCATGATCAGCGTCGGCGCCTTGACGTTGCGCGCAGACGCGATCGGCGACTGCTGGCGCCAGATGTCCCAACCCGCGGCGGTCCAGGGTGTCGAGCCGAAGTAATACGTGTCGCCCATCTGGTAGTACGCAACCGTGTAATCCATCACCCAGTCGGTCAGCGACGCGCCCGCCACGGCCGCCTTCCATGCGTCGTAGTGACCGCTCAACCAGGTCGTCATGTAACCGCCATACGACCAGCCCGATACACCGATCCGTTCCTTGTCCACGATGCCGAGCTTCTCGACCGCGGCCAGCCCCGCCATCACGTCCTTGCCCGGGCCCTCGCCGGTGTCGCGGTAGATCGCGTGCTGGAACGCATCACCGAGATTGGTGCTGCCGCGATAATTCGGCTGGAACACGATGAACTCGGCCGCGGCGAGCAACTGCGGCAGCGGCGTGAAGCGCACGGTGGACGCGCTCTCCGGCCCTCCGTGGATTTCCAGCACCAGCGGATACGTCTTGCCCTTCCGGTAGCCGACCGGATACG
>JAZKBD010000008.1:0-20282 GCA_040388785.1 Pseudomonadota bacterium | reverse complement strand
TCAGCACGCCATCCGCGGCCATGCCGTCGTCGCTCTTCCATTGCACCGATTCGGTACGGCCGAGATCGAGCTTGTCCACGAACGCGTTGACGTCGGTGAGCCGGCGCGGCTTCGCGCGCGCCGAAGCCATCACGTACAACTCGCCGGGATGCTTGGTGGTGCTGCCGATGAACGCAATCTCGCCGTTCTTCGCGACGCTCAAGTCATTGCCGGCCTCGACGTCACCGAGGTCGAGCGCGCGCGCCGCGCCATCGAGCGGCTGCTCCCAGAACACCGAGCGCGTGCCCAGTTCGCCCTGCAACAGCAGCGCCTTGCCACCGAGCAGCCATGCGTACGCATTGATGTTGCGCGCCAGCGCGGCGGTCGCGTCACGCGCCTTGCCGTGGCCGCCGACGTACACCGCATTGCCGTTGTTCTGATCGCCATTGCGCGCGCGCACGAACGCATAGGTGTCGCTGTCCAGCGCATGGGCGAAGTCGTTGGCGCCCTGATCATTCACGATCGTGACCGGCTGGCCCTTGCCGTCCGCGGCGACTTCCGCGATCACCGAACGGAATGACGGTCCCCAGTAGGGACTCGGGAATTTCGTGAACACGACCGACTTGCCGTCGCGGCTCCATACCAGCGGCGTCGCACCTTCCTGATCGGTCTGCAGCGAGTAATCGCCTTCGGTCAGCCGCGTCGCGGTGCCGCCGGTCGCCGCCGCCACCCACAAGTGCCACGGCGACAGCGCCTTGCGCAGCAGGAAGTTGCCGTCGGTCACCTGGAATGCCTTGTCGTGCGCCTTGATCGCCTTTTCGTTGATCGGCGGATCCTCGGTGATGTAGGCGATGCGACTGCCGTCCGGGCTCCAGGTGAATTCATCGATGCCCTCTTTCGCGTCGGTGATGCGCTGCGCATCGCCGCCGGCCAGCGGCATCACGTAGATCTGCGCTTGCTTGGTCTTGTCGTCCTTGGCAAGGAACGCGAGCCGCGTGCCGTCCGGCGACCAGCGCGGTGACGACACGTCCTCGCGGTCATGCGTGAAGGTGCGTTTCGCACCGCTCGCCACCTCGACGACGTCGATCCCGGTGTCGTGCTTGTCGGTTTTCCAGACCGGCGTGCTGACCACGAGCGCGACGGATTTTCCGTCCGGCGAAAGCTGCGGGTCGGAAAGTTTCACGAGCCTTTGCAGGTCGTCTAGCTGGAACGGCGCTGCCGCCTGCGACGCAAAGGGAATCGCGATCAACAAGGCCGCCAGCGCGACCGGCCACCACGCCCGCAAACGTGTCATGCCACTTCCCCTTCCGCCCTGCGCCACGCCGGACGCGACCGCGCCAGCTTAGCGCGCACTTGCCCGCGTCGCAGCGCGACGGCATGCTCGCCGCGATGACCTTGCCCGCGAGCCCCGACCGCCCCGCTTTCCCGCACCTGCTCGCGCCGCTGGACCTCGGCTTCTGCACGTTGCCGAACCGCGTGCTGATGGGCTCGATGCACACGGGACTGGAAGACCACGCGCGCGACTTCGGCAAACTCGCCGAATACTTTGCCGCGCGTGCACGCGGCGGCGCCGGCCTGATGGTGACGGGCGGCTTCTCGCCCAACATCGCGGGCTGGCTGAAACCGTTTTCGAGCCGATTGTCGTCGCGCTGGCAGGTCGGCGCGCATCGCCACATCACCGAGGGCGTGCATGCCGCGGGCGGACGCGTCTGCCTGCAGATCCTGCACGCAGGACGCTACGGCTTCCATCCCTTGCCGGTCGCGCCGTCTGCGATCAAATCGCCGATCACGCCGTTCACGCCGCGTGCGCTCTCGGATCGCGGCGTCGAACGCACCATCCGCGCCTTCGCGCGCTGCGCGAAGCTGGCGCAGGACGCGGGCTACGACGGCGTCGAGATCATGGGCAGCGAGGGTTACCTGATCAACCAGTTCCTGGCCGAGCGCAGCAACCGGCGCCGCGACCGCTGGGGTGGTTCACTGGAAAACCGCATGCGCTTTCCGATCGAAATCGTGCGCCGCACGCGCGAAGCCGTCGGCCGCGACTTCATCATCATCTACCGCCTGTCGATGCTGGATCTGGTGGATCGCGCGCAGGCATGGGACGAAATCGTCGCGCTCGCAAGACAGGTCGAAGCCGCGGGTGCCACGCTGATCAACACCGGCATCGGCTGGCACGAGGCGCGCATCCCGACCATCGTCACCAGCGTGCCGCGCGCGGGCTTCACCTGGGTCACGCGGCGGATGAAGGAGAGCTTGCGCATCCCGCTGATCACCACCAACCGCATCAACATGCCGGATGTTGCGGAGGCCGTGCTCGCCCGCGGCGACGCCGACATGGTCTCGATGGCGCGCCCGTTCCTCGCCGACCCGGAGTGGGTGGCGAAGACGCGCAGCGGACGCGCCTCGCTGATCAATCCCTGCATCGCCTGCAACCAGGCCTGCCTCGACCACGTGTTCGAGAACAGGCGCGCGTCGTGCCTGATGAATCCGCGCGCATGTTTCGAAACCGAACTCGTCGACGCGCCGGTCGCGCAGAAAAAACATTTCGCGGTGGTCGGCGCTGGCCCAGCCGGCCTCGCGGCCGCGACGACGCTGGCGCAACGCGGCCACGCGGTGACGCTGTACGAGCGATCGAATGAAATCGGCGGCCAGTTCAATCTCGCCATGCGCATTCCCGGCAAGGAGGAATACGCCGAGCCGATGCGCTACTGGCGCAACCTGCTCGTCGAACTCGGCGTTGAAGTTCATCTCGGCAAGCACGCCGGTGCGGCGACGTTGCGAACCGGCAACTTCGATGCCGTGATCGTGGCGACGGGCGTCACGCCGCGCGATCCGAAGATTCCGGGACAGGACCACCCGATGGTGATGGGTTATCACGACGCCGTGATGGGCAATCGCATCCTCGGCCAGCGCGTCGCGATCATCGGCGCCGGCGGCATCGGCTTCGACGTCGCCGAATTCGTGACGCAACCGCCGCCCTCGCCGAGCACCGACATTGCGCGCTGGACGCGCGAATGGGGCGTCGATACCACGCTCGCGCAGCGTGGCGGACTCGACAAGGCCGAGCCCGAAGCATCACCGCGCGAGGTGTGGCTGCTGCAACGCACCGCCGGCCGGCCGGGCAAGCGCCTCAACAAGACCACCGGCTGGGTGCATCGCGCGGCATTGAAAGCCAAGGGCGTGAAGATGCTGGGCGGCGTCACCTACGAAAGCATCGACGACGCCGGCCTGCACATCGCCATCGATGGCAAGCCGCAGACGCTGGCGGTCGACAACATCGTCATTTGCGCGGGGCAGGAATCGAACCGTGCATTGGCCGACGAATTGATCACGCTGCGCGTCGCCGTGCACGTGATCGGCGGCGCCGACGTCGCAGCGGAACTCGACGCGAAGCGCGCGATACGCCAGGCCACGGAATTGGCGGCTGCGCTGTAGATCTGTGGAGGCGCCGAACGCGGCGTTCACCGCACGTTGCTTGATTCGCGCCAGCGCGGGACGCATATCCGAAGGGGGCTTTTCACCCGAGGATATCCCATGAAACTGTACACATCGCCCGGCGCGTGTTCGATGGCCGACCACATCGTGCTGGAATGGATCGGCAAGCCTTACACGGCGGTCATCGTGAGTGGCGAAGAACGCGATTCGCCGGATTTCAAACTGCTCAACCCCGCCGGTGCAGTGCCCGTGTTCCAGGAAGGTGATTGGACGCTGACCCAGAACGCCGCGATCCTGAATTACCTCGCCGACAAATTCCCGGATGCGAAGCTCGACGGCGACGGCACGCCCAAGGGCCGCGCGGAAGTGAACCGCTGGCTGGGCTTTCTCAACTCCGACATGCATCCGGCGTTCAAGCCGATTTTCGGCAAGACCAACTATCTCGAAGACAAGGCGGTCATCGAGAAAACCCATGACCACGCGCGCAGGCAATTGCGCGGCATGTTCGAGCGCGTCGACGCGCAACTCGGCAAGCACGACTGGATTGCGGGCGACCGCAGGTCCATTGCCGATCCATACCTGTTCGTGATGCTGCGCTGGGCCAAGCGCGTGAAGGTCGATTTGTCGGGGTTCGACAACCTCGCGAAATTCGAACAGCGCATGCGCGCGAACGCCGGCGTGCAGCGGGTCCTGAAGGCGGAGAACATCGATCAGAATTAGTTGCCGGTGTCTGTTGCTGGTTGCTGCTCTTCGCCGGGACACGTAATCGGCAACCCGTGACCAACAGGTCGTCATTCCGGGGCGGCCCGCAGGGCCGAACCCGGAATCCATTTTGACTTTCGGCATGGTCCAGCAAGATCAAAATGGATTCCGGATCGCGGCTGCGCCGCGTCCGGAATGACGAGTGATTACAAAGGCCAGCGCGCCGCGGGCGAGAATCAGCGCTTTTCAATGGGCACGTAAGTCTGATCTTCCGGCCCCGTGTAGTTCGCGCTCGGCCGGATGATCTTGCCGTCCTGGCGCTGTTCGATCACGTGCGCGCTCCAGCCCGAGGTGCGAGCGATCACGAACAGTGGCGTGAACATCGCAGTCGGCACGCCAAGCATGTGGTACACGCTGGCCGAGTACCAGTCGAGGTTCGGGAACATCTTCTTCAGTTCCATCATCACGTTCTCGATGCGCTCCGATACCTCGAACAGGCGCGGATTGCCGCCGTCGGTGCACAGCTTGCGCGAGATTTCCTTGATGATGGGATTGCGCGGATCGCCGATGGTGTACACCGGATGGCCGAAGCCGATCACGATTTCCTTGTTGGCGACGCGCTGTCGGATGTCGGCCTCGGCCGCGTCGGCGCTGCGGTAGCGGCTGATGATCTCCATCGCCACTTCGTTGGCGCCGCCGTGCTTGGGACCGCGCAGCGCGCCGATCGCGCCGGTGATCGCGGAATAGAAATCACTGCCGGTGCCGGCGATCACGCGCGCCGCGAAGGTGGACGCGTTGAATTCGTGCTCGGCGTACAGGACCAGCGATTTGTCCAGCGCGTTCGCGTGCAATTCGCTCGGCGCCTTGCCGTGCAGCAGATGCAGGAAGTGCGCGGCGATGGTCTCGTCGTCGGTCTCGACGTCGATGCGGCGCCCGTTGTGGCTGAAGTGGTACCAGTACAGCAGCATCGAACCGAAACTCGCCATCAACCGGTCGGCGATGTCGCGCGCACCGGTGACGTTGTGGTCGGGCGCTTCCGGCAACACGGTGCCGAGCACCGAACATCCTGTGCGCATCACGTCCATCGGATGCGTGGACGCCGGCAGCAGTTCCAGTGCGGCCTTGACCGGTTGCGGCAGCCCGCGCAGACGCTGCAGCTTGGCGCGATACGCGTTCAACTCCGCCCAGGTCGGCAGGTGCTCGTGCACCAGCAGGTGCGCGACTTCCTCGAACGTGGCCTTGGTCGCGAGATCCTTGATGTCGTAGCCGCGATAGTGCAGATCGTTGCCGCTGCGGCCAACCGTGCACAGCGCGGTGTTGCCGGCCGCGACGCCGGAAAGCGCCACCGACTTCTTGGCCTTGGGAAGAACTTGCGCGTTGTCGCTCATGGTTTTCTCCGTTTCGAATCACTGCATCGGCGGGCAGCGCCAGATCGTCAATTGTTGAAAATTACCTTGTCGGGCAGCTTCGGACACTGACGAATCGGCGTCACCAGTTGCGCCAGCGATTTGTAACCGACCAAGTGCCGGTCGCTGTACATCCAGCATTCGCCGAGGGTCGAGCAATAACAGATGTTGATCAGGGTCAACCGCGTGACTGCCGCAGTCCTGAATCGCTTGTAGTCGTCCTTGTCAGTGAACCGGATCACCGCCACCTTTTCCCCTGGCGTAAGTACGTTGGGATTGAGTGTCGCCTGTGAATACTGGTGTGGCACCGTATCAAGCACCTTCAGCACATGCTGCCAATCCGGTTGCGGCTTGCCATCCACGAAGATCTGCGCGCTCTGCACGATTGCCGGGCCGACGCCTTTGTTGAGGACTTCGACCGAATATTCATTGTCGTTGTTGCCGGCTACCAGATACGGCCACACCTGCGCCTGCACCTGCTCGCGTTGGATGTTTGCGGTGTAACGCTGGACGTAGGCGGTGTAACCGGCAACGACCAGTGACAGCAAACCGATCAGCGCGGCGATTACCGCCGCAACCGCATCCCATTTGACTTCACGGCGCGCCGCGGTGACGGCGTCGGTCGGCTTGGAACGTGGTTCGGACATTTCGCGGCTCAGTCGTCGAATTGTTGCGACTCCGGCACGGCCGGACACTTGTCGGCCGGGATGCGGACATTCCCATTCCCCTTGGTCGTGTCGTTCACCCAGCAATCACCCAGCGTCGAGCAGTAGCACACCTTGAAATCCAGTTTCGCGCGTCGGGCCGTCTCGCGAAAACGCTGGAAACTGGTGTGGTCCATGAACTTCAGCCACTCGAGCGTTTCACCCGCCGAAAGCACGTTTCCGTTGAATGTGCTCTGTCCATACTTGATGGGTTCGAGCCGCAACGAGCGCATCACCGCCGCCCAATTGTGCTGGGGTTTCCCGGCGACCAGAACCTGCGCAGTTTTCACGATGGCGGGGCCGACCCCCTTGTTGATCCACATGAAGTCCGTCTGGTTGTCGCTGTTGGCCCACAACAGGTATGGCCACACCTGCGCGCGTACCTGCTGGCGCTGGATGTAGGCCGTGTAACCCGCCACGGCCAGCGCCAGCAAACCAACCAGCGACGCGATGATCGCGGCCGCGGCATCCCAGCGGATTTGGCGTCCCAGCCGCTTGACGATGGGAGCCGATGCGTTCTCGTCGCGTTGTGGTCCCGACATGGCGCGCGCCTATTTCTTCGCCGCGAACAACTCGTCCAGCTTGTCTTCGTAGGCGTGATAGCCGAGGAAGTCGTACAACTCTTCGCGCGTCTGCATCTGCGGCACGTACGCCTTCTGCGTGCCGTCGCGACGCACGGTTTCGTAGAATCCGAGCGCGGCCTTGTTCATCGCGCGATATGCGCCGCAGCAATACAGCGCGATGTCGATGTTCGCGGAGCGCAATTCGTCGACGGTGAAGAACGGCGTCGAGCCGAACTCGGTGAGGTTGGCGAGGATCGGCACCTTCACCGCGGCCTTGAACTTGCGGTAATCGTCCAGCGTCTTCATCGCTTCCGGAAAGACCATGTCGGCACCCGCTTCGACATAGGCCACCGCGCGCTCGATCGCGCTGTCGATGCCTTCCACCGCGGCGGCATCGGTGCGCGCCATCAGCACGAAGTCGCGATCGGACTTCGCATCGACAGCGGCTTTCACGCGATCGACCATTTCCTCTTTCGGCACCACTTCCTTGCCGGGACGATGGCCGCAGCGTTTCTGTCCGACCTGGTCTTCCATGTGCACGGCGGCGACGCCGACGCGCTCGAACGCGCGGATGGTGCGCGCGATGTTGAAGGCGCCGCCCCAGCCGGTGTCGATGTCGACCAGCAGCGGCAATTGCGTGGCTTCCACGATGCGGCGCGCATCGGTCAACACGTCTTCCATGGTCGAGATGCCGAGGTCGGGCACGCCCAGCGAATTGGCCGCGACGCCGCCACCGGAGAGATACAGCGCCTTGTAGCCGACGCGTTTCGCCATCAGTCCGGCGTAGGCGGTGATCGCACCCACGACCTGCAACGGCGATTCGGCGGCCAGCGCAGCGCGAAAACGTGCTCCAAGGGAAGCAGGGGCGCCCGCGGAATGGGATTCGCTCATGCGGCCTCCGGCAAAGCCGCCATTTTAGCCCATCCAATCTCCGCCCGGGCTTCGCCGCGCGATGCGAACCGCGCGTCATGATGGCGGCAAACGCCTAGCCGTCCAGTTCGGCCCAGTGTGCGTAGGCGGTGTCCAGGTCGGCCTGCAAGGCGGCCAGCGCATGGTTGGCTTGCACGATCGCGTCGCTGTCTTGCTGGAAAAACGCCGGATCGTTCATGGCCGCGGTCCGGGTGGCAATCTCGTCTTCCAGTTGTTCGATGCGCCTGGGAAGCTGCTCCAGCAGACGTTGGTCCTTGAAGCTGAGCTTGCGCTTCGCCGTCGCCGGCGGGGATTCGACTTTGCTGGCAGGCTCGTGCGCACTTGGCTCGGCGCGCTGGATGATCGGGCGCTGGCGCAGCCAGTCGGTATAGCCGCCGACGTACTCGCCGACCCGGCCTTCGCCTTCCAGCACCAGCGTGCTGGAGACGACATTGTCGAGGAACGCACGGTCATGTGACACCAGCAGCAGGGTGCCCTTGTAATCAAGCAGCAACTCTTCCAGCAGCTCCAGCGTTTCCACGTCGAGATCGTTGGTCGGTTCGTCCATCACCAGCAGGTTGGACGGTTGCGCGAACAACTTGGCCAGCAGCAGGCGATTGCGTTCGCCGCCGGAGAGGCGGGTGATGGGCGCACGCGCGCGTTCGGGCGAAAAGAGGAAATCCTGCAGGTAGCCGATGATGTGCTTGCGCTGGCCATTCAGCTCGATGAAATCGAGACCGCCGGCGACGTTGTCGATGGCGTTGAGCGAGTCGTCCAGTTGCAGGCGGTGCTGGTCGAAGTACGCGATCTGCGTGCCGGTGCCGAGCTGGACCGTGCCGCTTTGCGGAACCAGCTCACCCAGCATGATCTTCAGCAGGGTGCTCTTGCCGGCACCGTTCGGGCCGATGATGCCGATGCGATCGCCGCGCATCACCGTGGTGCTCAAGTTCTCGATCAACACGCGGCCGTCGAAGCCGTGGCTGACGTGCTTGAGATCGATGACCTTCTTGCCTGAAGCCTGCGTTTGCCCCAGCGTCATCTTGACGTTGCCGGCTAGCTCGCGCCGTTTCGAGCGCTCGTTGCGCAGCGCCTCCAGGGCGCGTACCCGCCCTTCGTTGCGCGTGCGCCGCGCCTTGATGCCCTGGCGAATCCACACTTCTTCCTGGGCCAGCTTCTTGTCGAACAGCGCGTTGGCTTGGCTTTCCGCGTGCAGCCGTTCCTCGCGACGCCGCAGGTAGTTGTCGTAATCGCCGAGCCAGTCGGTCAGCGCGCCGCGATCGATTTCGACGATGCGGGTGGCCAGGGCGCGGACAAACGCGCGGTCGTGGGTGATGAAGACGATGCTGCCGGCAAACTGCGTGAGGAAGCCTTCCAGCCAACCGATGGCCTCGATGTCCAGATGGTTGGTGGGTTCGTCCAGCAGCAGGATGTCCGGTTTGCGGACCAGCGCCTGCGCCAGCAACGCGCGCCGCTTCATGCCACCGGACAGCGCGGAAAAATCCATCTCGCCGGGCAGTCCCAATTGGGTCAGTACCGCTTCCACGCGGCGATTCAGATCCCAGCCGTGCTGCGCTTCGATCTGGTGCTGCACGTCGCCGAGCGCATCGAAATCGCCTTGATCGAGCAGATGGTGATAACGCGCCAGCAAGTGGCCGAGGTCGCCCAGACCTTCCGCTACCACGTCGAACACGCTGCCAGCGGTGTCCTGCGGCACCTCCTGTGGCAGGCGCGCGATCACGATCCCGCCTTGCACGCGCACCTCTCCGTCGTCGGCACGCAGCTCGCCGCCGATCAGCTTCAGGAGGGTGGACTTGCCTTCGCCGTTGCGCCCGACGACACATACCCGTTCGTTCACTTCGATGGACAAATCGACACGTTCGAGCAGGAGCGGGCCGCCGATGCTGAAGTCGACGCGTTGCAGTTGGACCAGGGACATCTGCTCATTGTAATGGCCGGTCGGCTGCAGACTGTCCGGCTGCGGGCGGCGCCCATCAACCAGATGTTCAAGGCCGTTTGAGTTCGGAGAAAAAGGAAAGCGTGGCGTTCACGGCATCGCCTTCGCGTCGGTGGTGGTCGGCAAGCCCACCTTTTTGGCGAACGCAGCGAAGCGCGGATCATCCTTGTAGCGCAGGATGAAGGGGTCGGTGAGCAATCGCTGGATGCCGGGATCGCGGGTGTCCCAGGCCCGGTCCAGCCAGGCGAACATGTCATCCGGATCCTTGCGCAAGCCGTACACCCCGGCGATCTGGTAAGCCGATCCGTCGGCGTTCTTCGCGATCAGGTTCTTCAGCGCCGCATCGGCCGCCGCACGATCATTGCCGACTTGCAGGGCGAAGGTCAGTGCGATATCGCGCCATGTGCCGGGCGGCTCCCGTTGCGCCGTGGCCAGCGCGGCGTTGCCTTCACCGCGCTGGATCTGGATGAGCGCGAGTCCGGCGGGAAGGAACGGCTTGCCCGGCATCACCTCGATGGCCTTGCGCGCGGCGAGCTCGGCCTGGTCGAGTTGGCCCGTGGCAGCCAGGTTCCAGGCAAGCCAATACCAGCCCGCGCCACTACGTGGATCGGTCGCGATGGATCGCCGGATCAATGGGATCGCCTGCCGGGCATCGCCGAGCGTCCCGGACACGAGGCCCAATACAAACCGTGGCAGGCTGTCGTTCGGTGCAAGCTCCACGGCGCGACGGTATTCGGCCTGGGCCCCGGTCCAATCGAAATCCGCCCACTGCAGCAGCACCGCGCGCGACACGTGCGCCATCGCCATGTCGGGATCCAATTGCAATGCCCGCTCGGCCGCGGCCCGGCCGTTGACGAAGGCTTGCCGCTGTTCCTCGCCGCTCAGGAACGTGCCTCCGAGCGTCGCCCATGTATAGGCCAAGCTGGCATAGGCACGTGCGTAATGCGGATCGATCGCGATCGCCTGCTTGAAAAACACGATCGCCGCGCGAGCATCGGCCGGATCGATCAGGACGGCATGGAAGCGTCCGCGCGAATACGCGTTCCATGCGTCAAGGCTGCCGCTGGGCGGCCGATCGCCCTGCGGTGCCGCCTTGCCGTTGTCGAGCAACTTCGCTTTCAGCGCGGCGGCAACCTTTTGGGTGATGTCATCCTGCAGCGCGAACAGATCTTTGTACGGCCGGTCGTAGTGCTGCGACCATACCGCCGTGCGGTCGGTAGCGTTGATCAGGGTCGCGCTGACCCGCACGACGTCGCCCGAGCGTTGCACGCTGCCTTCCAGCAGATGCGCCACGCCGAGTTTTTCGCCGATGATCTTCGGATCATCGCTGGAATTGCGGAACTTGAACGATGAATCGCGCGCGATCACCTTCAGGCCCTCGAACTGCGACAACGCGGTGATCAAGTCTTCCGACAGGCCATCCGAAAAATACTGCTGGTCCTTTCCGTCGCTTTCGTTGCTGAGCGGCAGCACCGCGATGGACTTGTCCGTGATTCCGCCCGCTCCCCTGGGCGAAATGAATCGATCGGTCAGCAGCAGCACCACCGCCACGGCGAGCACCGCGATGATCCATTTGTCCAGCTTGCGCCCGGTCGAGTGCGCGACCGAATCGTCCGGCGCGATTTCGCTCTCGCGCTTCAATCCCTGCGGCGTGAATTCGTAGAACCACGCGAACGCGATCCAGAACGGAAAGCCCACGCATGCGGCGATCACGAACCAGCGCGTGATCCATTCCGGCGCTCCAAGCGGCGGCCCGAGCTGCGAAATGCCCTGCGCCAGCGCCCACACGGCACCGGCGTACAGCGCCGCGGCGCGCAGCACGTTGCGGCGCTTGAGTTCTTCGAACAGGGAATACCTGGCGCTCATGGTGCCGACGCATCCTGCGGCACGTACGGCAAGCCCATCTTCTTCAGCACCGCCTTGAAGCGCGGGTCGCTGCGCACGGGGTCGAATTCCGGATGCCACAGCAATTGCGGAATGGTGCTCTGGGTCGCACCCGCTTCGAGCACCGCCAAGGCGCGATCGGGCGCGTGCAAGTGCATCAGGAACAGGGCGCGCCCGATGGCGTCGCGCGGCAGATCACTGTTGGCTGGGGAAGTCTCCAGCGCCTGCACCGCGCGCTCCCGCAGTGGCGGATCGGCCATTCCCCGTATCAGCAGCGCCTTGGACTCGGGATCCGTGCCGCTGAGCGTGGCCGCCGCGCGCGCCTGCACTTCCGCTTCCGGGTAGCGATGCAGGGTCAGATAGATCAGCGTGGCGGTGCGATGCACGAACACGCTCTCGGGATGCGCAGCCACGATGTCCCCGATCTGCGCGGCAGCCGTGGCGGGATCGTCCAGGTGCAGGATCAACCGCAACTGGACACGGATCATGGCGCTTGTTCCGGATAGCGGATCACGCTGCAATGCGCGGTCGAGCACGTTCAATGCGGGCTGGAGTTGCCCGACGGCATTCAGGAACTGGGCGTACTGGTTCAACGCTTCGGCGTCACCGGGCGCCAGCACCAGCGCGTGCCGCAATGCGCGATCCGCATCAGCCCAGCGCATCTGGTTGCTGTAAACCATGCCTTGCGCGACGTAGGCAAGCGCGGTACCCGGATTCAATACGAGCGCACGCTGTGCGGACTCCAAGGCTTCCGCGTTCGCGACTTTCAGCGCCGTAGGCCCATAGTCCGGCAGCAGCGCCTGGGCTTCGGCCAACGCAGCCCACGCCTGCGCGTAGTCGGGCTGGATTGCGACAGCTTGCTTGAAGGTGTTGACAGCTTCGGCAACCGAACGCGAGGCCAGCAACGTCAATCCACGCAGGTAAAAATCATGCGCGCGCGGATCGATGGTTTTCTGCGCAACCAGCGTCGATCCGCTTCCACCCGCCAACTGCACTTGCAGCTTGTCCGCGATCGACTTCGAGATCTCATCCTCGACCGCGAAGACGCTGGTGAGCTTGCGGTCGTATTTTTCCGACCACAGGTGGTAGCCGCTGCGGGTATCGATCAATTGCGCGGTGATGCGTACCTCGTCGCCGGATTTCTGCACGCTGCCTTCCAGCACCGTCGCCACGTCCAATACTTCTCCGACCTTGCGCAGGTCCTCGGCCTTGCCCTTGAATGCGAACGCCGAGGTGCGCGCGGCGACCTTCAGGTTCGGCAACTGCGCCAGCGCATCGAGGATTTCCTCGGTGATGCCGTCGCTGAAGTAATCGTTTTTCGGATCGCCGCTCATGTTGACGAACGGCAAAACCGCGACGGATTTGGCGGGAATTGGAATGGCTTGAGCGCTCGCCGGCACAGGCTCAATGCGTAGCCCGGATGAAGTCGCGGCAGCGACGGAATCCGGGATGGTCGTTACCGGATTCCGCTGCGCTGCATCCGGGCTACGGTTTTGAGCAGGCGCTGCGCGTTCGAAGCGCCACAGCAACCCGCCGCCGATCGCCAGCACCAGTGCGATCAGCAGTAATTCCGCGCCGGAGACACGTTGTGCGCTGCGTTCGCCGTGGTACCACGCCAGCACCAATGCGACCACGAAACCCAGGGCGATGATCGCGAACGCAACACGCATGACGCCGTGCGGCCAGTCGTAGCTGTCCGCCGCGAGCCCAAGCGCCTGCAACAGCGCCCATGCTGCGGCGAGATAGGCCAGCGCCCATTGCACCAGCTTGCGTTGTTTCAAACGCGCGATGAATCCGGTCACGGCGAAGCTCCGCTCGTTACCGCCATCGGCTGCGCGCCGGAATATTTCTTCAGCAGCGCCTGAAAGCGCTGGTTGCGGCGCAGCGGAGCCCACACCGGATCGAGTTCGAGGCGCTTGATGCTCACCGTTTCACCGGCGGGAATCGACAGGAGCTTTTGCAGCAAGTCGATCGCCTGCTCCGGCTGGCCGGCGTGCGCCTCGATTTCGGCCAGCCCCTCCAACTGGAATGCACCGAAATAGGCATCTTTCGCGAGCGGCAGCACTTCGCTGGCGTGGCGTGCCGCGGCGATCGCTTGCGCATTGCGTCCCAGGCACAACTCGACCCAGCTAGATCGCTGCAACGGACCCAGCGCATCGGGATCCTTGGCCAAATCAGCATCCAGCAGCGGTTTGAGCTTTTCGCATTCCGGCCGGATGGCGGCCTGTCGGCCGGCGACCATCCCGATGACCATGCGCGCCACGCGGCTGATCAAGCGCTCCTCGTCCGTCGTCGTCGGCACTGCATCCCAATCGCGCAAGGCGGCGTCGAATTTCCGGTCGAAGAAGTCCGGGTAGGCGCGCGGGCCGATGAGGTTGTAGGAGTCTCCGGCAATGGTGTAGGTCAGGCGCCAATTGTTCGTCCCAACAGAGGCCGCGCGAGCTTTCGCCACGTCGCCGAATCCGAACAACATCGCGCGCACCAGGAAATCGCGCGCGTCCTCGTAATCCGGATCCATCGCAAGCGCCCGGTTCAGTTGTTCAAGCGCTTCGGGATAACGACGCACAATTTCGTAGGTGATGCCGTATTCTCCCCAGTTCTCGCGGTTTCCCGGCGCCAACGCCAGAACGCGCCGGAATTGGATCAGCGCCTGATCGAACTGGCCGCGGCGCCGCAGGATGTAAGCCAGCCCCTGCGCAGCCCGCTCGTTGTTCGGGGCCAGTTGCAAGGTGCGCCGAAACTCCGCCGTTGCGTCGTCGTAGCGACGGAAGCCCCAGTAGTAGTAGTACGCCAGCGCCAGATGCGCATCGGGCAGTTCTGGAGCCAGCGCCAGCGCGCGATCGACCGTGGCCTTGATATCGTCCAGTTGGCCGGAGGCCAGGTGTTTGGCATACCAATGACCGGCAATCCGGCTGTAGGCCAGGTGGGCATAGGCCAGCGCAAAGTCGGGATCGAGCGCAATCGCCTTGCGGTAAGCGGTATCGGCAGTCAGGAAATCGGCTTCCCGATAGGAGTCGATGGCCTTGTACGCCAGCGATTCGGCTTTCAGAAACGCGTCGTACGCGGCCGGATTCTGGGTCGGCACCGCGGAGACGTTCTGCTGTTCGGTCTGGGTGAGTTTGGCCTTCAACGCATCGGCCACCTTCTGCGCGACTTCTCCTTCCACGCCGAAGATGCTGTCCAGCGTGCGCGGGTAAGCCTCGGCCCAGATATGTGCGTCGGTGCGCGCATCGATCAACTGCACGTTGATCAACACTTGGTTGCCGGCCTTCTGCACGCTGCCTTCCAGGATCGTGGCCACGCCCAGTTGCTGCGCGATTGCTTTCAGATTGTCCGGACGGCTCTGGTATTTCGCGGTCGAGGTGCGCGAGATGACTTTGAGGTCGCCGATGTCGGCCAGCTTGGTGAGAATCAAATCCTGCATGCCGTCGGCGAAATAGCCGTTGCCCTTTTCCTCGCTGAGGTTTTCGAACGGCAGCACCGCGATGGATTTCGCTGGGATGTTCGCAACCGTTGCAGCCGACGCGTTCGGCGCACCCGCAGCGGTATTCGCGATAGTTGCAGCGCCGGCCGTTTGCGTGACCCGCGCAAACCGCCACAACAATCCGCCGCCGATCGCCAGCAACAGCGCGAGGATCACGATTTCGGTGCCGCTGACTTTCTGCGCGCCGCGCTCGCCGTGATACCAGGCAAGCACCAGCGCGATCACGAATCCAACGGCGAGTGTGAGGATCAGGACGCGTTCGAATTCATCGGGCCACGCAAATCTTTGCGCGACGATGTCCACACCCTGCAACAGCGCGAACGAAAATGCCACGTACGCCAGCGCCCACTGCACCAGCTTGCGTTGCTTCAGGCGTTGCCAGAGATCAGTCATGCAGGCGCGCCTTTGCCGCCGCTGCGGCAGACACCGGCGGAGAACCATCGTGCGCTGCGCGAGCGGGATACTTTATGGTTTCGGGCGGCGGCCAACGCAGTCCGGATTCGGCGAGCAGCGCCTTGAACCGGGGCGTGGCGTCCAGGTCGAATGGCGCGCCGCACTGACAGTCGGTGACGACAATGGCAAGCAGCAGGCCGCCCGCCGGTCGCGCGTCCAGTGCAGCGGCATCGCGATCGGCTTCCGCGCGATTACCGGACAACGCCGCCACCACCGCATCGGTGACGTCCCAATCCTGGAACTTGGAGCTGTTTCGATCCACTTTTTGCAGACTGGCGTTGAGCTTTGCCGGATCCACGCCGGCCGCCTTGCCGACAATCAGTTGCGCGATGTTGTACCCCGCCCCCCTTTGTTCGATCGAATCCAGCATGGCCTGGGCTTCCGCAGTCCGCCCCAGCATGGCCAGCGCAATCGCCTGGTCTAACGTCGGCGTGGGGCCGCCGCCAAACGTCGCCTCGGCTTTTGCCCATATGTCCAGCGCGCGCTGGGGATGACCGGTCGCCAGTGCCGCCGATACGCGCGTGTGGTAGTTGATGCCGTTCAGCGGGTCGCAGACATTGACGCGCGCGCCGAGATTCTCGATCAGGTCGCCATAGCCGAACGCGCTGGCGAATACCGGCATCCAGTTCGGTGCGCTGCAACCCGGTTGCTTGAGTGCGGTTTCGATGCGATCGGCCAGACCATGCCAATCGTCGCTCAGCATTTGCCGCTCGGCCAGCGCCAGGTCGCGCTGCTGCGGATCGGGGCTGGTGGCGCCTGCGCGTTCCAGCGTGTGCAGGGCGGCGCGCTGGGCATCGAGGAGTTCCGCACGGCTGCGGCCATCGGACATCAGCGTGTGTTCGTAAAGATCCGCTTCGGCGTAATAGGCAAAGGAGAAGTTGGGGTCCAGCGCGGTGGCCTTGTCGAACTCGACATTGGCCTGGCGCAGTCCTTCGATCAGGTTGACACCGGGTTTGGCATGGGCATGCGCGTCGATGTACAGCTTCCAGCCCTTCTGATAAGCGATGAAAGCATCCACGTTTTTCACGCCGGCAGCGCGCATGCGCGCGCGCTGCTTGTCGTCCAGCACGACGTTGAGCACGCCGGCGACCTGCTCGGCAATATCCAGTTGCACGGCCAGGCTGTCGGTGACCGTGCGATCGTACGTCTGCGACCACAACTGGATACCGTCGGAGGCGCGGATCAGCTGCGCCGTGATGCGCGCCCGCTCGCCTTCGCGCCGCACGCTGCCTTCCAGCAGGTTGGCCACGCCCAGCCGTCGGCCGATCGTGGGCGAATCCACGTCCTTGCCCTTGAACTGGAACGAGGAAGTGCGCCCGATCACGCGCAGGCCGTCGATGCGCGCCAGCGAGTTGAGGATTTCCTCGGACAAGCCGTCGGAGAAGTACACGTTGTCCTTGTCGTCCGACAGGTTTTCGAACGGCAGCACGGCGATGGATTTTTCCGGGATGGCCGCGGCGGCCGATTGGGCTTGCGCGTTGCCGGCGGTTGATGCAGCGGAGGGCATCCTCGGCATTGCTTGCGCAACAAGTGTGGTAGAGGTTCCCGTGGCGTCGCGGTCTGCCGAGACACTCGCAAACTTCCACAGCAAGCCCCCGCCTACTGCCAGCACCAGCGCGATCAGCAGCAACTCCGTGCCACTGGCGCGCCGGCGACCTTGGTCGCCGTGGTACCAGGCCAGCAAGAGCGTGACGAAGAAACCCACGCAGATCGCGATGATCAACAGGCGTTCGACGGTATCGGGCCAACCGAACTTGGCAGCCACGATGTCGATGCCTTGCAAAAATGCGAACGCCGCGGCGATGTACGCCAGCGCCCACTGCACCAGTTTGCGCTGCTTCAACCGGACCAGAAATCCAGTGGCGATTTCGTTCATGGCATCGCCCTCGCATCGGTGGTCGTCGGCAAGCCGACCTTCTTGCAGAACGCCGCGAAGCGCGGGTCGTTCTGGTAACGCAATATCAGGGGATCGAACAGCATCAACTCGACGCCAGCGTCGCGATTGGCTACAGCACGATCCAGCCACTTGAACATGTTGTCGGGATCTTTCCGCACCGCGTATATCTCGGCGATCTGGTAGCCCGTGGTACTGGCATATTTGTCGATCATGTTCTTCAGCGTGGTGTCCGCGGCGGCGCGATCCGTCCCGACTGACAATGCCAGCGTCACCGCGTAATCGTGCCAATACCCGGGCGGCGTCTTTTGCGCCGCCGACAACGCCGCTGCGGCGTCGCCACGCAGCACCGCAATGACTGCCAGGTAGGCGTAGGGACGGCTCGCACCCGGCGCCAATTTGATGGACTGGCGCAGCGCGGATTCCGCGTCGTCAAGTTGCCCGAGTCCGATAAGCTTCCGGCCCAAGCCAAAATACGCCAAGGCGTTCAACGGCGCGCTGGCCAACGCTTGCCGGTCGAGGTTTACGGCAGACGCAACGCGCCCGAGCCTGGCTTGAATGGCAGCAAGGCCGAATTTTGCCCCGGAATCGCCCGGCGCCAGTTCCACCGCGCGTTTGGACTCGGCCAATGCCCCCGTCCAGTTGAAGTCGAAGGCCTCCATCAATCCGGCAAGCGCCTCATGCGCGGCTGCCAGCTCGGGATCCAATTGCAGCGCCATGTCCACGGCGGCGCGGGACTGGGCGATGTCGTTGCGCACAGCGACTGCATCGGTATCGAACGTCCCAGCCAAGGCTCCCCATGCACCCGACGACGCCACATAAGCCCGTGCGTAACGAGGATCCAACCGAATGGCATGATCGAATTGTGCGATGGCCTCGTGCTGACCCGCCTCCGTGCCGAGGGACGCGTACGCAACGCCACGCTGGTAGGCGGTGTAGGCGGCGAGATTGCCGCTGGGTGGTCGGTCGCTTTGTACCACCGCGCCGCCGCCTTCGAGCAACTTTGCCTTCAAAGCGGCAGCGACCGACCTGGTGATGTCGTCCTGCAGCGCGAACAGATCCTTGTAGGGCCGGTCGTAATGCTGCGACCACAGCGTGCTGCCATCTGACACGTTCACCAGTTCCGCACTGACCCGAACTTCGTCGCCGAGCTTCTGCACGCTGCCTTCCAGCAGATGCGCCACGCCGAGTTTCTCGCCAATCGCCTGCACGCTGTCCTTGCTGCCGCGGAACTGGAACGAGGAATCGCGATTGATGACCTTCAGGCCCGCGAATTGCGACAGCGCGGTGATCAGGTCTTCCGATAAACCGTCGGAAAAATACTGCTGGTCCTTGTCGCCGCTTTCGTTGCTGAGCGGCAGCACCGCGACGGATTTGGCGGGAATCGGAATGGCTTGTGCTGCTGCGGTTGCGGATACAGCCCGTAGCCCGGATGGGGTCGCGCCGGCGACGGAATCCGGGGTGGCCTCTCCCGGATTCCGCTGCGCTACATCCGGGCTACCCGGCGCTGGAGTGGCGCGCTCGAACCGCCACAACAACCCTCCGCCAATCGCCAATAGAAGCGCGAGGATCACGATCTCGGTGCCGCTGACTTTCTGCGCGCCGCGCTCGCCGTGATACCACGCCAGCACCAGCACCACGACAAAGCCGATCGCCAGCGCGAGGATCAGCAGCTTCTCGATCTGGTCGGGCCAGCCGAATCTCTGCGCGATGACATCCAGTACCTGGATCACTGCAAACGCGAACGCGACATACGCCAGTGCCCATTGCACCAGCTTGCGCTGTTTCAGGCGGGTGAGAAATCCGGAAGCGGCTTCGTTCACGGCATCGCCTTAAAGGAGTACGCACGCAAGAATTGCATTGCAATGCTGGGGCTCGATGATCAATTTCATGCACGCCTCCACATCATTCGCACACGTAATTACCGGCGGCGTTCCTCTTGCACAGATCGGGTGCGCCGTACTTGTCCCACAACGCGGCGAACCCGACCTTGCGCGCGAACTGCGCGAACTGCGGCAAGCGCCGCGCGGCTTGGCCGTCCGTTCCCCAGAGGCCCATCCAGAGCCCCCCGTCGTCGCTGGTCGGGCCCTGTGCGGCGACCGCAAGGGCGCGCGCCGGTTGTCCGAGATAGATCAATCCGCCCGGAACGATGGCTGGCACGATGGCGGGCTTGTCGGCGAGGCAGGCGTCGAGCACGACGACAGCCCTGGCGCGCGCGGCTGCATCGCCGCCGAGCGCACCGTTGAGATAAACCGGTACATTCACGACCGGATTCTTCGGGCAGTCCACGGATTCCGCTGTCGAGATGAACAGCGGCAGCGTCAGTGCGCGCGCCTGCGCGAAGTCGCCGCGCGCGCGCGCCACGGCGCCCCGTCCGAAGACGGCGAAGGAAAGCCCGAGTTCATCCGCCTTTTTGAACAGCTTTTCGGCGCTATCGGTGTCGCCTGCATACAGGTACTGGCGGCCGCGCCAGTACAACGCGTTCGGCAGCAATGGGTCGATCGCCAGCGCGCGATCGAGATGGGCGATGCCATCCCGCGTGTAGCCGGTGTCAATCAGATTCTGCCCCGCGTACAACTGCACCGAAGCGTCATTCGGCGCCAACGCGAGGGCGCGATCCAGCGCGGCCCGGCTATCGTTGAAGCGGCGTTGCACGCGCGCCAGCAGGCCCAGTGCAACCTGTGCTTCGACGTCCCTCGGATCCAGCGCCAACGCCGCCCGCGCGTTCGGCTCGACCTCCGACAAGGATGCGCCGTAGCGGCGCTGGCCGAGCACATGGATCATGGCCAACAGCGAATGTGCGCGTGCGAAATGCGGATCGAACGCAATCGCCTGTTGCAGCCAGCCGACTGCCTCGCCCATCAATGCGTAGTCGCGCCGGTTGAAGGCGTCGGTCGCATGCAGATACAAGTTGT
>JAZKBD010000007.1:46037-55040 GCA_040388785.1 Pseudomonadota bacterium | reverse complement strand
ATAGCGCAACGCGGCCAACCGATTGAACCAGGCGTAGGCCACGGCTTCGACGGTGTGGCCGAAGCCCTGCCGCTTCATCCGCGCGATCAGCTTGCTGCGCTGTTCGTTGACCTTCACCGGCCAAGGGCGGCCGGCAATCATCACAATGTCGTTTTTGACCTCGGCCTCGGTTACCTGTAGCGCGCCCTTGGCCTCGCTCAGACCCAACAGGTTGGCCCGCGCCGTTACTGCCGCGATGAAGTCCTTGCGCGCCTGGGGGGCGTAGCTCTTGAGGTTCGCTGTGTTCATGGCTTACTGGATCCGGATGCGTTTGCCGGCTTTCAGCACATCAGTGAACTTTGCTTTCAGATCGGCAAGGTAGCGCTCCACCTCGGCATCCGTTTCCAGGTATGTGCTGACAGCAAGGTCGGCCGGACGGATGGTTTCGGACGGCTTCGGGGCACTTGTGGCCGAAGCTGACCCAGAGGTGGAATCTGTCTTGGCGGCACTGCTGCCTTTAGCCGTTGAGGTCTGCGCGGCCGCGTGAGCTTTGAGCAAGGTGTCCCGGATCAAATCCATCGCCTCATCGAGTTTGTCGCCAGCGCTGTTGGCCAGGAACTGGATCTCCGGAATGCTCACCACCTCGGCAATCTTCAACTTCAGTTGTTGCAGGGGGTACAACGCACAGTTACGGAGATCGGGACTCGCAGATGCTTTGTCCAAAGCTTTGCCAGTTTCCTCAATCCGCTGTTCGACGACGCGCAGTGCAGCTTCGCGTTGGGCCTGCACCAAGGCCTGATTGCTTGCTTCCAGGGTGGCCAGCAGCGGCTCGATCCTGCTGATGCTGGCGTAAGGGGCCGGCTCTTCACGGATGTGCTGTAGATCCTTCAGTGCGACGCTGGCCTTGGGATCGGTGGCCAGCACGTCCCGGTTGGGCTCAAAGCGGTTGAGCGTGGCCAGGAAGCGCTGCCAAGTCGGCAACTGGTTGGTGTAGAAGCCGCGGACGTCGTTGAGATCCTCACCGGCATCCAGCCATTCGTCGCGTGACTTGTTCAGCGCCTCGATGAACTCGAATGGATCGCGAATGGAGAGCTGCCGCTCACAGCGCGCCAGCAAGGCGTCGATGACTGCCTTGCCGGGATAGTGCAACTGCCCGGCGGTGAGCTGCCAGCGTTTCAGGTCGTCCTTCCACTCGACCAGCTTGTCGCGGAAGTCGGCGACCACGCCATCTTCCTCCTTACGCGGCAAGGAGGAGAACAGCTGCCGGTACAGCTCTGATGCGCGCGCAATACTGCCGGCATCGGCGGTCTTGCGCTTGAGGATCGAGATCTGCTTGTGCTGCACTGCCTTGGTCAGCGGATCGAACGCGCTGCGCGGGTCCAGATCGGAACCGCCCATGGTGAGCTTGATCTCGCCCGCCATGAACAGACGGGTGATCAGCAGCACGACCTCCCACTCCGGCTTCCAGCCATAGGGAATGTCAGTGAAGCGATCGACCACATCGGACAGCAGCACGCGATTCTGCGAGGCGGCCAGCTGCAGGTACTGGCGCACCTCGTCGACGGCCTGCGGGTTTCCATCCTCGCCGCCGAGCGCCAGCTCCTGCTGTCCGACGTTGTTGGCGCTGAGCAGGGCGCGGATCTCGGCAATGGGATCGGGCTTGCGGATCTTCAGGTACGGCAGCTTGTTGTAGGTATTGGTGATCAGGTAATTAATCAGCTCATCCAGCAGAGTTGGCGCCGTGGCGGCTTTGGAGCGCACCTGCTGACCTTTGGCGTAACAGTCACCCTGCACGATCAGCTCGCCGATCTGTGCGACCAGGCGCTGCCGACGTTCGCGATTTTCGTCTTTGCGCTCAAGCAGAATTTTGCGCAAGGACGGCGGTGCAGCGCTAGCCTTGGGGCTGTCGACGTATTTCTCGATCTGGCGGTACAAGGTCAACTCGATATCCAGACGAGTTCCCTCGCCCATGCGGATCAGCGCTTTGCCGTTGCCTTCAGCGCTGAGCATGATGCAGCGATCCGGCTTGAGGCTTTCGTAGTCGTCGCCCAGCGGCGAGCGGATATCCAGGCTCAGCGCATGGTTGGCTTGGCGGTACGGCGCGCCATCGAGAAGCCGGTTGAACTCGTAGTCGGCCTTGGTATCGCGGTGGCGCACCTTGGTTTGCCCACCAAGAATTTCGTCGAAGATGATCTCCGCCAGTAGTTTGGACTTCTCCGCCGCGGATACGTCGACATGACCGATCTCGCGGGCGATGTCGCGCTCTTCATTGGTGAGGAAGAACCACAGGTCGCCGTTGCGGTTGACCAGGCGCTGCTGCTCCAGTCGCTCCAGACTTTGCTGGATTTGTCGCTTGAGCTGCAGTTTGTCGGCATCGATCTGATCGAGGCAAAGCGCCGCCAGGTTGTCGATGGAGGGCTTGATCACCTCGGCGATGTGGCGGATCAGGAACAGCGCCTTCAGCAGGTGAGTGTCTTGCTTCTCGAGGGCGGGGTTTTGTGCGGCTTGGTCGATGGCACGCTTTACGGTCGTATCGAGGAAGCTCTCGATCGAGGGATAGAAGTCGTACAGCGGCACCAGCGATTGGATGCTGCGATCGGCATTGATCTTGGCCGCGGACTGGAACGCGTCCAGCAGGGAGCGTTCGCCACGCGAAAGATGCTGACCGGTGGCGCCGACCTTGCGGATCGCCTCGAAGATTTTCTGAAGCAGCTCGAACTGGTACGGGGCGAACGGATAGTTGGCGACGTAATCCACGGAATCGCGATAGCCGCGCATGGTCACGGCGTTGCCGTTGAACGATATCTGGTTGTTGATGATGTCGCCTTGCTGCTCGAACACGTTGCGCAGCGCTTCGTGAGCAGCCTCGGTCTTCGCCAGCAGGCGTACGCCGATGACTTCATCGGTATTGGAGCTGGCCAGCGACAAGCGGGTATGGAACCGGCCTTGGATCTTGGAGAAGTCCTGGGAGCGGGCCTTGTTGGCTTCGCCGATCGCGGCCTCGATGTCTTCCTGGCTGGTAACGATGACCCAGGCGCGCCCCTTGCATTGCGTGCCAAGCTGCTCGGCAATCGTTTGCAGATTGAGCATCAGCTGGGTGTTGTTACCGATGAACTGGCCGACCTCATCGACCAAGAAGATGATGCGATGGTCTTTGCCCTTGGTATCGAGATACTCGCTCAGCAGCTTGGCAAAGTTCTCGATGTTGATCTTGTAGCTGTCGCGGGACTCATCGAACCAGCGCTGGGCGGATTCCACCGACATCTTCAACGCGACAGCCAAGGCCTGGGCGATTTCGTCGCGCAGGAAGTCGAAAGCATCACGCTCCGCCGTCCACGAGCCACCGTGGATGCGCGCGAACTCCTGCTGGAAGGTGTCGTAGGCGCCCTTGTTGACGAGGTAACGCTCCATCTCGGCGATACGCGGCGCATCGCCGGAGAAGCCGAGCTTTTCGTTGAACACGCGCAGGAACACCTGCAAAACCACATCGCGATCGGACTTGCTGTCTGCCTTGGCGTCGATGTTGAACAGGATGACGTCGGCGCTGCCGCGGGTGGCGCGCTGGATGTCCGCCAGCAGAAGTGGATCCTTGATCTTGGTTTCGTCGAAGAACTCGGCCGCACGCTTGGTATTGCCGGAGACCGGGTCGATCGCCGCCTGGTTTTCCAGCAGGTACGACAGTATCTTGATGAAGTGCGATTTACCGGAGCCGAAGAACCCGGACACCCACACGCCCATGCGGTCAGTAATGACCGAGTTGTTCGGGTTGTCGCCGGCCGCCAGATAAGCGTCGAAGAAGCGGCGAAAGTAGTCGGCCAACTGCTTGGTGACCACGTATTCGTCCAGCTCCTGCCAGATGCTTTCGGCATCGCGCTGGTCAGCCTTGATCACGCCGTTGATCGGCCGGTCAATGGGCTTGCGGAAAAGCTCCCTGATCTTCATGTCTTCAGTCATCCCCTGTGAATCATTCCGCCAGCCGGAAGGCGCGGTAGTAGTGGTCATCGGCCAATGTATTGAACAGGCGCAGCGAGAAACCGTCGTAGCGCCCGGGATATAACATCACCACCGGCGTGTGGTTCATGATCGGCTGCAAGGCGGTCAGCAAGGTGTGTGAGCGCAGCATCGGATACGCCGCTCCCACCCCGGTCAGCAACAGCATGTCTATTTGGTCTAGGTCGATCTTGCTGGCGATGCCTTGGGCGAGCTTGTCTTCTTTCAGCACGGGTCGGAGCGCGGAGAGGGCGGCGTCATTACCCTTGTCGGCTTGGATCGCTAAGACGCGGTCATAGAGCTTGCGGTCTTCCAGCAGGTCGACGATGAGATCGAAGAGGTTGACGACTGCGGGGCGCACGACCGGCTGCTGCCGAGCCAAGGCGGGAAGTAAGATGTCGGCGAGGAAACCCCGCATCGTCATTTCCTGTTCCGCTGGATAATCGAAGATCCAGAAGCCGATCTCGTTGCCCAGTCCCTTGTTGGCAAGGAAGTCGGCGGAGCTGAGCTTGGGCAGGAGGCGATTGAGGCGCTCGCGAAATTGGTCGCTCATGCACGAAGCTCCATCATCGAAACGAGCTGCCCTTCCCCGGCAGCCAACAACGACTGTCGAACAGCCGGATGGAGGTGCGGAGGTAGTAGTCGAAGGGACCTCGTACTTTCCAGATACGTGACCTCGGCGAGAATCCGAATAATCACCTGCAAGAGCTTCTTGCGCGTCGAGTTGCTCCACATCGCAACGGCAGGGTCGCGCGCCGCGCAATCGTGCAGGAAGCCTTCCCATGCGGCGACCGAAAGAGAGTACTCCAATCGTCGGACGTGATCGGCCACGACCTCACGCAGAAAGTCCTTTAGCAGCTCACTGTGCTTGAGCGCAGCGGCAAACAACAGTTGGGTCGCCATCTCTTTGTCGCCATCCCTGATGGCACTCCAGAGCGATGGGTCGATGGACTCAAGCCGAAGACGGATCAAGCGCGCCTGGCGTACCGCCGTGGCCGGTGAGGACTTCTGCAACACGTTGTCCACGCGTAGCGCGTGTTGCCACGCGGCATCATCGAGTCGCTGAAGCAAAAGCCCGGCAATGATCCGACTCTCGGGGAGCATCAATGATCCGGCGGACAGATCGGCTTGGTAATGCTTCAAAACATGCGTCCAGCGGAAAACGATCGGTGCGTAACCTACTGCAAGCCCCGGCGAGAGTACTCACCCCTCCGCCCAGCCAGTTGAGACACGGTCACAGTCCGACGAAATGAAGCATAGGCGGCGCAAGAGGTTAGCGCGGGTCGCTTTTGCTGCCAAGGCCAGCCGGTTGATCAGGATGGGTGAGCGCCACTGGCGCAGAAGGTATTGAACCAAGTGCCGAAGGCGGGGGGCGAAGCGCTTGGAACGCGGCGGCGCGAACGCACGCAGGAGTGCAACCCTGTGTACGCAAGCCGAACGAGTAACTGCCGCGCTTAGGCCCGCGCTACTGACAATTCCTTCCACTGGGTCGTATAGCGCGGCGACAGCAATTCCCGTTTCATGCTCCAGCCGCGCGCGCCTTGCAGGCCCGCGCTGCCGATGCCAATGGTGCCTCGTCCCCATTTGGCGTTGGCGTCGTCGATCACCCGCATCACCGTCGTCCGGCGTTGTTCGTGCATCGGCATCGGAGCTTCAAACAACGAGAGCTGCTCCGCGCCCTTGTTCGACAGGTCGAGCAGCATCACGCCACTTTTCCAGTAACGATACCCGGCCCGAAAGATCCTGCGCATCAGTGCCACCGCCCAGGTTGTCAGCACGCCGGTGTCATCGGTCGCCATCGGCAAGCTGATCGTCCGCGAGCCGTTGTGCTGCGCATCCTGGGTACGAAACCGGTTGGTCTCGATCCACACCCCTAGTGCCTTGGCGACACTGCCTTGCTGGCGCAGTTTCGCCGCCGCCCGCCCCATGTATTCGCGGATGCTCTCGGCCATTTCATCTGCGTCATAGACCGGCGCGCTGAAGGTGCGCGACGCAATGATCTGTTGCCTTGGCGGCGGCGCTTCTTCAAGGTCCATGCAAGCTTCACCTTGCAACTCGCGCACCGTGCGTTCCAGCACCACGCTGAAATGCTCCCGCAGCCGTCGTGGATCCGCCGCGCGCAGGTCGTCAACGGTGAAGATGGCGTGCTCGCGAAGACGCTCGGCCAGCCGTCGGCCGACGCCCCACACTTCGCGGACTTCGATCCCCGCGAAACGCGCCTGACGTTCTTTCGGTGCCATCGCGGTCAGGTCGCACACGCCATCAAGACTTGCATCGTGCTTGGCGATCCAGTCGGCAAGCTTCGCCTGCGTCTTGGTGGCGCCGATGCCCACGCACACCGGAAGACCAGTCCAGCGCCACACCCGATCGCGGATGGCGTGTCCGGTGGCCCTGCCTTCGAGCATCGGTTGCGGAGTCAGGTCGATGAAGGCCTCATCGATGGAGTAGATCTCCCGGTCAGGGGAGAACTGGCCCAGCACGCTCATCACCCGCCGGCTGAGATCGCCGTACAGCACATAGTTGGAGGAGAACCCGACAATCCCGTTCTCGCGCGCAAACTTCTTCATCTCGAACCACGGCTGCCCCATCGGCACCCCGAGCTGCTTGACCAGGGCATCACGCGCGACCACGCAACCGTCGCCGTTGCTCAAGACCACGATGGGGCGTTTGGCAAGATCGGGACGGAACAGGCGTTCACAGGAACAGTAGAACGCATTCACGTCGATATGGGCGATCCGGCGCATTACGGCTTGTGCAGCACCCGCTGGACTACACCCCAGATCTCGAACTCATCCCCTTCCGCGATCACGCGATCGGTGTAGTGCGGATTCTCCGCGACCAGCACCAGTTTGCCGGCGCGCTTGTGCAACCGCTTGATCGTCATCGCGCCGTTGTGGACGGCCACGACCACCCGGCCAATCGCTTTCTCTTCGGCCCGGTCCACCACCAGTTCATCGCCATCGTAGATACCGGCACCGATCATCGACCAGCCTTGGACCCGGATGATGAAGGTCGCGGCCTCGTGTCCCGCCACGATGAGGTGCGCGTTGAGGTCGATGGCATCTTCCAGATATTGCTCTGCAGGCGAGGGAAACCCTGCGGGCACATTGGCCAGGAAGCGAGGGACGCGCCGACGGCGCGCATCCGTTGCCACCGGCTTCGGCGCAAGGCGCACCTGTACCCGGCGGTCATCCAGATACGCAAGGATGTCCGGCGCGGCAGCTTCGGGAACCCGAATGCGAACACTCGGCTCCCCTGTCGGCCGGCCGGCGCCGGCGCGCGCACCCCCGTGAGAGAATTGGGCCATCGATGTGTGCTTGATTTCCGGGCAAGGAATCAAGCATAGCACCCGGCATCTCAGCGTTGGAGACACACCTATACATGTGTGGCCGTTTCGCCCGCTACCAGCCGCTGGCCGACTTCGTCGAAGCCTTGGGCGAGGAGATCGATCCTGAGCTGCTCGCGCAGGACGGCGGTCCCCGCTACAACATCCCCCCGGGTACGAACGCATGGACCGCGGCCTTCGATATCCACGGCGAACTGGCGCTGCTGGAACAAAAGTGGAACTTCCCAACCAGTCGCGGCAACCGGATCAATGTGCGAAGCGAAACCGCCCACCGGGTGCCTGAGTACCGCGAACACTTCGACAAACACCGCTGCGTGGTGCTCGCGTCAGGCTTCTACGAACCCAAGGGCGAGAAAACAGCCAAGAACCGGCCGTGGTATTTCTTCCGGCCGAAAGACGAAGTGCCGTTGTTCCTGGGTGCGATCGCCAAAGAAGAAGGCTTCTCCATCCTCACCCGCGTACCCGTCGAACCGGTCGCATCCATCCACGACCGCACGCCGGTGATGGTGCCGGCCGATCGCGTGCAGGAGTTCCTCGATCCAGACGTAGCGGGGCGCGATGCGCTGGGGTTCGCACCGCCCGCGTTTGGTGAACAACTCAATTGCTGGCGAGTTGGGGATGCTGCGAAGAGGCCGGGTAACGAAGGTCCGGAACTCATCGCGGCGCTGACCACACAAAGCGGCCTGTTCGGATGATCGGATCACCCTCGACAGGGAAGCCGCGGGCGTCGTCTACCTGCCCAACCTTTCACCGCACCCGGCCCGGAGTCGGCTCAGTTGCGACGGTCACTGAGCGGCCACAACCGGCCAGTCGCAATTTTGATTGCGCTGCCCCTGAGCGGCCATTCGACAGTTGCCTTGAGTCAATATTTCCGGGGCGTCGCAGTCTCATGCAAAAATTGGCGCGTGCACGGATTGAATGCGATGAGCATGCCCCATTCCACATCGCCATGCGTTTTTTGCAACCGCCAACCATGACCTTCAATCGACCCATCGGCCAAGTTTCGAGATACCGCGGCTGCCTACTTGGCCTCGCCATCGGCGATGCCGTGGGAACCACGCTCGAGTTCGCCACGCGCGGGACGTTTGAAGCGATTGACGACATGGTCGGAGGCGGTCCGTTCGATCTTGAACCGGGGCAATGGACCGACGACACTTCGATGGCGTTGTGCCTGGCGTCCAGCCTGATCGAGTGCAATGGATTCGACGCCGACGACCAGATGCGGCGCTATTGTCGCTGGCGCAACGAGGGATACCTGAGCAGCACCGGCAAGTGCTTCGATATCGGAAACACCGTCAGCGACGCGCTTCAGCGTTACGAAGCAACTGGAAATCCGTATGCTGGATCGACGGATCCCAACGCCGCCGGCAACGGTTCCATCATGCGACTGGCTCCGGTGCCGATGTTCTACGCGCACGACATCAACGCCGCCGAAAACTTCGCTGCTCAAAGCTCACGCACTACTCATGGCGCGACCGAGTGCGTGGATGCGTGCCGCCTGCTGGCGCGGATTCTGGTACGTGCAATGCGTGGTGAGTCGAAATCCAACGTATTGCTCGCCGATGCCGATCATTCGGATTTTGCGGATCGAATCGCAGCCGTCGCCCGAGGGAACTACCGGGGGAACCCTACGAGCGAGATACATGGTACGGGCTACGTCGTGCAAAGCTTGGAGGCTGCGCTGCGGG
>JAZKBD010000007.1:39546-46003 GCA_040388785.1 Pseudomonadota bacterium | reverse complement strand
ACGACGACGTTCCGGGATGCCGTCCTTGCGGCAGCGAATCTCGGTGACGACGCGGACACGACGGCGGCGATCTGCGGCCAAGTCGCCGGTGCGTTCTATGGCGATCAAAGCATTCCGGCGACGTGGCTGCGCCATCTCGCGATGCGGGAAGACATTTTTTTGCTGGCCGACCTTCTGTATTCGAAGAATCACGCGGCGGCCGGTGCCTGCTCAAACGGGACCGACGCTCCCTCGCTTCCTAGGCCTAACGCTCGGTAGCAATCGCGGCCAGCCGGCGCCGAATTTCTTTCGCAACATCCTCTGGCGAATCCCAGTCGTCCTTTGACGCGACGCCCCACGTGATATCAAGATCGTCGAACAATCGACTGAACAGCTTCTCGACGAGGTGTGTGCTCTCATGTTGAAGCGCCGCCAAGGCAATCCAGTCCGGGTCAGATGAATCACGGATGAGAAGCACGTCCAAGCCGTGGTTGGCAAGTACCGACGCCACGATCTTCACGAACGAGATCGACCAGTAGTCGCCGGCCTCCCTCTCCTGGTCGCCAAGCCAGAGCGCCAGTTTCTTCAAATCGTTCCACTTTACCGCAAGCCCGGAACATTGCTTCAGCTTTCGGACGTCCGACACAATCGACACGTAGTCGGTTCCATTCCAGTCGATGTGCAACATGTAGCGCCCATCGGCAGCAAGCGCGTCGAACGCATCTTGATCGGTGTCATCGGAAAGCCTCTTGCAAAACGAATTGACTGCGCGCTTGTCGTCGTGATAGACAAGCCGCGTAAGTTCGTCATACCCGTCATGGTCGTGAAGTTCTTGTTTCATAGGGACCTCGTCTTGGGCTCACGCCACTCAAATAGGCAAACTCGATGGATAAGTACACTCGACAGTTCTATACGCGCAACCAAGTAAAGATAATAATTGATGCGTACCAGCATATCTTTGGCTTAATCGGTAACGAGCTGCGCTCGTATTGGGACTTAGACAGAAAAAGAGATTGGGGCTGTCTAACAACAGATTTTCATAAATCCACATTCGAGCAATACGACGAAGCAAGTAGGCGAGCCATTAAGGCTGAGGCTACGATTAGCAATCCGAAGGAACTCGGCTTCGCCCTGCGCGAAATTACCAAGGAAACAGGCGTTGGACTCAGTCTCGGCGTATGCCCTTGGACGGATCACGGTCTGCTTCAGACCTATGAGCAAAACAAACACAAAGGACGATTGACGATCATCTTGGGTCACGATTGGTATCCGATCGTGCCGCAGCCAAAGAAGAAGCCACATCCTGTCGATGTGCCGTTGTGCTGCGACCAAGGTTTGCACACGTGCCAGAAATACATTCATAGAGGCGCTGTGCCGGCAGCAATCGAGAGCAAACAGGAGTTGTTGCTGTTTCTGAACTTGAATCCTGACTTTCGTCCGCCGAACACTCCCGTGTCAGGCCGTTTTGAGCCAAGTACCTACCAGCGTTGCGCCAAGGGGTTCGACGCGCTCGTGGAAGCCGTTAGCCGGAATTTCAAGGAGGTTCAAGTCATTAGCTGGGGAGCCCCGGTCTGGGAAGCGCTGCGCGAGCAAGGCGACGAGGATTCCAAGTCTCTCAGCGTTATGGCGTACGCGAAGGAAAGATCGGGTCGTTTCCTTAAACTCAGGTGTGGCGGGAAAATCGTTCCGTACCTGCCGCTCGCTCATCCTTGTTACGCAAGCAACTTCAATAAGGCGAATGCGCATCAAGGGTTCCTCAAAATGGGGCTCGGTGGCTGCAGCCACTAAAGCTGGCCACCTACGTCGACTTAGCTCAGGAACCAGTCTTCACGCATCCGAGAACGTTCGCACCAGCTCAACCATTGCCAGCGTGTCATTGGCACAGTACCGGCGCAGCGCCGTATCAAGTTCCGCGCGATGCGCTTCCGTGGTGTCCGGGTGCGTCGCTTCGAGGTAGGCAAGCGGCGCATCGCCGCTACTGGCGACATTCTCCAGGTTTCCGTAATCCAGCTCCGGTGCGATCGTCGGGATGACCTTCTTGATCGACCATGATCCTTTCATGGCCGGGTGGTAGTAGTGCTCACGCGTGATGGGCAACAGGTCGATGATGCGCGGCAGCAACAAGCCAAGTTTCTGCGCAACGTCCGGGAGCATCACGGCGAGTTCCTTGATCCTGCTGCTCTCGAAGCCGGCGTTGTAAACGAGTATGGATCCCGCATCGCCGAGCACGGCCAGCATGCTTTCGGCGAACTTCCGCATGGGTGGATTGCCTGTCAGATCGAGAAAGTCGACTTGTTGCAAAGCTCCGTCGCCGCGGTCGACGTGGCAGGACCACTGGAACGGTATCTGCTGGTACGGGCGCGTGCCTGCCCAGCGTGGCACGGCAAAGTCGACCGTTTCGAAATCGAGGTAATAACGCGGATACTCGAGTGCGCGCATGACCGCGCCCGCGCGTCCGTCCAGGGATGGCTGTTGGTTGACCGAGGCGTCTTGTATGCGCCGATGCACCGGATTGGCCAGCCGCGCCGGTGGGACCATCAGCAGGTCGGCGTAGCCTTCCGCCTGCAGTTGCGTCGCGAGCTTTCCGCTGCGCGGCAGGATCGTGACCGGGTACTCCGGCCCGGGCGGTTCCTGGCCACGGCAGTGGTCGAAGAACGGGCAGTCGAATGGATCGTGGCACTGGTCACCCGTATGGACGTTCGGCTCGGGGTTCTGCAGCACCGGCTTGAGGCTGTCGATCCAGCCCGGGACATGTTGCATGCGGCCGCGGACGGCATCCGTCTGATCCTCGGTCACCAGCAAGCCGTTGTAGTTGCCGTCGCCCTGGTAGATGAAGTTGTTGTTGATGTGCGCAATGCAGACGCGGCGCAGGGGCACGCCCGCTTTCGTGATCACCCATGCCTGGACGGCGCAATCGTCGAGCTGGTAATCCTTGACCTGGGTGGAAGCCTTCACTTCGATCAGGTCGTAGCCGCCTTCGACCGGGCGCACCACGTCCGCCCGCACCAGCACGCCTGCGTGCCGGAAGGCCGCTTCGAACAGGGTCGCGTCAGGCCGGGCAGCCATCAGGCGCCCCGTTTCGGCGAGCGCCAAATCGATTTCCTTGACGTGGCCGATGAGGATTCCGGGCCCCAGCAGTTCGCGCGCAAGGTCGCCGACCTCGTAGCCGGTGGCGAACCGTGCTTCCGCACTGGCGTCCACCTTGGCGGCTTCGCGTCGGAAAGTCTCAAGCCACAAGCGCCGGTGACATTGGATGCCCGCCATCACGCGCGACTTGCTGAGCCCGTGCGGGCTTTTCACTGGACTGTTCAATTCGTTTGCCCCTGTCGTACCCGGATATTTGCAATGAACGTCAGCCATCCACCTGCGTGCGCAGCGATTCGGGCTCCACCACTTCGACTTCCTTGCCGAAACCCCTGAGCCACCAATGCAACTGGGAGTTGTCATGAACCGTGGCGGTGATGCGTACCCAGCCGTCACGGGAATCCGGCGTGATGCGCTGGTCGGTGCTGAGCGGTGTTTCGTAAAGGTGTTCGCCGGCGGGCGCCGTCATTCGCAGCACCATCCGGATCGGGCCGTTGTCCATGAAACCGAATACCCCGGAATGGGCGTAGGTTTCCAGATCGAAACCCGGAGGCGTGCTGGCCGCGTCATCCAGCAAGCGCGCCGATTCGATGCGGTGCAGCGCAAGGAAGCGCAGGTCGGTGTAATCGGCGATGGTGCAAACGAGATAACCGAGCGTGCCGCGGTACACGATCCCGAGTGGATGCGCGCGGTAGCTGAGCGTCTTGCCGCCACTGCGACTTCGATAGCGCAATTCGAGTTGGCGTTGCAACGCAACCGCCTCGTGGACAACCGTCAACTCCTTTTCATCAACCTCCGGCGGCATGAGGGGTTGGCTGGGTTGGACGACGGTAACGCGTTGGGCCCATTCGTTTACGCCACGTGTGCCCAGTATTTGTTTCAGGGTGGCATTGGCCTGCGCGAAATACGGTTTCAGCGGCGCCAGCAGGTGCGCCGGCAACAAGGGTTTCAGATGCGTCTTTGCAAGTTTGAGTACCATCGCCTGCAGCGGCGACATCCCAGGCAAGGAAAACTGGGGCGCATCCTTCTGCCAACTCCACCCGAAGGGCTTGACGCGCTCGTCCGACGCAAGCGGGAATACCTCGGACAAGGCCAGCAGGTCCCGCTCGACAGTGCGCTTGCTGATATCGTGGCCTTCCGCATGAAGTTGCCCGGTCAGTTGCCCAGCGGTGATCTTGTGGGGGTAGCGCGGAATCCGCTGCAGCAGCAGCCATTGGCGATTCAAGGCATCAGCACGCGAAGCCATCGGCGTCCACCGTATCGTTGGGTTCCCCGTCACCGACTTTACTCTCGCCCCGGCGCGGTGGGCCGAGGGCACCGCCACACCCAATCCACTGTGCATTATTCCGCACCGATCCCGGTATAGGGCTCGAAGCGGCGGGAGTCATAGTGGAGCATGTAGAACTCGTCGTCCTCATCCACAAAGCCGAGGATGATGTTCAACCGCTCGCGGAAGTAGACCGAGCCCGAGTCGAACGTGCTGTCGATGATCGCTGGGTCCAGCACTTCCACCACGATCATCGGCGCGTCGTAATCCGGCGTTCTGCGGTTCTTCATGCCCGGCTTCCACTGCACCAGCATGCCGGGTTGCAGGGATTTCTCGGTCCCACTTGAGAACTGCTGGAGGGAGATGGTCAGCTTCGCACAGCGCTTGCGGGCCGCCACGCGTTTCTCATCGGTATCGCCATCCACTAGCTTCAATGATGGGCTTTCGCGCACTGCATTTTCCATGGAGACCTCCATCGCTCTGGCGAAAGCCATCATGCCACCGTCTTGCGACAACCCCTGTCGCACCAAGTCGCTGGAATGCTCTGTCATGTCAAGAGTGGGCGGGCAGCGCCTTTGGCGTTGCGCATCGAATCCGTGCCCGCCGGGCACCGGACGGTGGACTTCTCGATAGCGGACGGCCCCGAGTTTCGCCTGAGGGTCGTCCTGAGCCGCTCGTGTCGCTCAAAGCCATTGATCTTGTCTGACAGCATCCAGAGTCTTCAAGAACTGTGCAGCTCGCCAACAACACAACGCCGCTGCCGGAGTCGAACCGCGCAGCACTTACCGACTACGCCCGCGATCTTGTACTTGCTGCTTTTCAAACAACTTCTTGGCCTGCACGAGGATCTGGTCGCGCTCGGTCAACTCCGGCGGCATCGCGTTTACGAACTGCTTGATCTCCTGCGCCAGCTTCGTCTGCCCACAAACCTCAAACGCGGCGGCGAGTGTATTCCACGCCCGACGAACTTTACGCTGCTTCTCTTTCGCGGCTTTGGCCCACGGCGCCGAATCTGGTGAGTCCTTGCCTGCCGCCACGGTCTTGATAGCTTGCTGTAATTTCCACTGGGTCACGCGCGAAGCGCGCCGCGCGTCCAAGTGCCAGATCGCTTGCCGCTGGCCCTTGCGAACCACCCCGCGCACACGTCGAGGGGTGGCTTCGGCAATGCTCCCGCGCTCTCGCAGTTCCGCCGCGAACGTTTCACGCCACGCTTGCAAGTCATGCTTCCTCGGATCCAGCCGCTGCCCGCTTCGTCCGCGGGTCTTGATCGTGAGGTGGGCATGGGGATTCTCCGGACGCTTCGGATCGGTGTCCTTGTTATGGTGGGCAAGCAGATAGTCGTACGCCCCGCCGAAGGTCTTCTGTGCGAACGCACTGGCGGCCGCTGCCACTGCCGCCGGATCCGTACCGGGCGGCATCGAAAGGATCAGATTGATCGTGTCCCGCGCGCTTGCTTTGCGGTCTCGGCCGCAGTCCGCCCACCATTGTTCCGCCAGTTCGCGCACATTGACGGCCCCCTCGATCCTCTCATCCCCGTCACGTTCGGCAGCGATCTTGCCGTTGCGCGTGATGTAGGCCAAATGCTCCTTCAGACTGCGAAAGCCCCGCGCACTGCCGGTCACCTTGACCATCACTTCCGGGCGTCGACGCGTGACACGCCCGATCTGGGCGCTCGCCAGGCGCACCCGTCCACGACCGCCTTTGGTTTGGGACTTCTGCTTCTTGCTCCGCACCGGGGTCTGAAAGACATACCCCGCCGGACCCAGCAGCGGATCATCATCAAGCCTCGCCACGGTACCCCCGATGGGTGGCACGCGTCATCGTGGCGGTGATGGTCCTTCGCAACTTGTCGACGCCGGCTTGCAAGGCCTGCAGATCCAGACGGCCCTCCTCGAAGCGATCGCTTCGATGCAGGACGTGGAGTAGGGTATTCAGATTGCGGCCGAGTGCGGCCAGCTCCCGGATGGCATCGCGCAATTCGTCGAGCTCTGCCGTGGCGAACGGCACCGCATCCTCGAGGCAGGATGGTCGGTATGGAGTCACACACCGAGCGCGAAGACAAGTTCGATGTCGATGCAGACTTCGAGTTCCCCGCCCTCACCTCGCTCGTTCCTGCCGACGGCGCGA
>JAZKBD010000007.1:18569-39536 GCA_040388785.1 Pseudomonadota bacterium | reverse complement strand
CCTCCGGCTCAGCCAGTGCCCGGATGGCCTGAATCTCGGAAGGCCGCAGCCGAAGTTTGAGCTGACCGCCATAACCCCCTCGCCCACCGCGGGTATCTGACCTCGGCACGGGAGTGCTTCCGCTTCCATGCTTGGCAACGACAGCCGCTGCCATGCGCCGCAGCAACAACGATTCGGTCAGACCCTCGGCAGCAGCGATTGCGCGGAAACGCTCCTTGATCTCTGCACTGCAACGGGTGTGTAAAACCGTCATGACTGAGACCAGGAGGAGGAATGAGAAGGACAAAAATGGTTAACATTGTCACCGGCAACCCTATCCTGCACTAGCTCATTCCTCCTCGAAAAAATGTCAGCATGCTGACATTGCGCACGTGTCGGTGGCACCGTCAAAGCCATTCGATCGATTGCAGCTGCAGCGCCCCAAGAGGGGCGAATCGAAAGCTGCCTTGCTCGCCATCGAGCCTTACCGAAGGCGCTCCATCGATCTCGCGTAGGCAGCGGTAATCGACAACCCAGGTCGCATTTTCAAAGTAGGCGCAAATGCGGATTGGCAGACGTGTACCTGGCTTTAGTGACGCGAGGTGATCAGCCGGATTGGACTGGCTATCGCTTTCTGCGATGGCCTCCGCTTGCCGTAGCGGCGTCTCACTGTGCTCAGAATTCGGCTGTGACGGCTGTGCAGCGCTGATCATCTGCGCCGGTCTGCACAATCCCGCTTCGCTTCGCGCTCGTTCGATCATCGGCCTGCTGATCGGCGTCGACACATTGAGAAGGACCCGTGCCGCCTCGGGTATCTCTGTGTGCAAACGATGCAGTTGCGTCAGGGCCGTTATGTCCGTGATGCGGCCTTCTCGTAGCACGGACACGATAGGCTCAGGCATGTGGTTTACGGCGGCGTACGCGGTTACCCACGTTCTGCTTTTTCCGATAGACCGAGCCAGTTCGGCCTGCGTGGTGCCGGCATCCAGTTCCGCGGCGATGACACGATAGATTTCCCAAGGGCTCAAGGCCTCGCGCTGGATGTTCTCGACCAACTGCGCATGCGCATTCAGATCATCGCGCACGATCACGTCGATCTTCTCCCAGCCGAGCTGACGTGCGGCGCGCCAGCGCCGTTCCCCGGAAATCAGCAGGTATCCACCGTCGTGAGCCCGTACGACCGGCGGCTGGATGATGCCGACTGACTGGATGCTTGCGGCGAGCTCGGACAAAGACTCTTCATCGAAGGTTTTGCGCGGCTGCTTCGGGTCCGGCTGGATCGCATCGACCCGGACCTTGCGGATACCTTTGCCCGTATCCTGCCCCCTGATCAGTGCACTGATGTCATCCAGCGAAGAAAGATCAAGCGTCATAGGGGAGTCCTCCCATTTTTTCGATGATGTGCGCGAGCACGACCTTCATCTCCTGGCCTGCTTCGCGAGCGGATGTCTTGCGAATGGCCCACACCGGCTTCTTGGCACTCGCCGCCTCGCCCGTGGTGGATCGCTGCGTGATCACCTTGCGCACGACCAGATCGGGGTAGCGCCTGAGTAGATCGACCAAGTTGACCTTTTGCGCAGGGCTGTGGGTATTCACACGGCTGGGCAACATCCCCAGAAACTGCAGACCCGGATTCAACTTCTGACGGATGCCGTAGATGGTCTTCAGCATCGAAGCGATCCCGTCGGTGCTGTAGGCCTCAAGCTCGATCGGTGAGATGACGTAGTTCGCCGCCGTGACCGCCGCCACCATGCGCAAGCCCAATGCCGGAGCGGTGTCGATCAGGCAAAGATCAAATCGCCCTGAGCCCGCGAGATGACGCACCTGATCGCCAAAAACCTGGGTCGCGTCCAATCTGGCGCGGTCGACATTGAGCAGAGCATCGTCGGCTATGATCAAGGTGATGCGGTGATCGGGCGTCTGCTTCAGGTCGATAGATTGAGGCCCGAACAATGCGGACGCGACAACGTCGCTCGCAAACGCCTCCAGGCTGCTGCTGGTGTTGCGCTGCGGGTCCAAATCGATGACCAGTACCCGGTTCCCTGCTTCGGCTGCATAGTGCGCCATGTGCACCAGCAGTGTTGTCTTTCCCACGCCGCCTTTCTGATTGGCAACGACGAGTGTTTTCATCGTGGTGAGCTCCAGCCGAGGGCGGCCGTCGCGCCCTGAGGACGCGACGGCCAATCAACGGCAATGCGTTGGGTTATCGGGAGGAGCTTTTTTTGCGGGTCGGCTCGATGGCGATCATCGATCCCTGTACAGGCCATTCACCCGTCAGGCGCGCCAGAGTTTCGAACGCCGCATCCTCGGCCGCATACCAGGCACTCACTGCCAGCACCTGCGGCATGATCTCCGCAATTTCCGCTTCATCATCGAGGTCGTTCAGATCGACCGTCGCGCTGAAGGCATCCTCGACCGTCACCCGGCGCTTCTCCAGTTCTTCTTCCGCAGCTTTCGTCGCGGTGGCAATCTGCTCGTCGGTCCCTGGCACGTACCAAAGCGAAAGTTTCACAAGCTCTCCTTCTGCCCATGCGCAGCGCACGTTAACGGATCAGCGCGCCGGCGCAAGCAAGTATCAATGGATTTCGCAGGTCCACGTCGGAGTTCCCGACCGGATCCCGTGAACTTTGCTTCGGACGCTCAAGCCTCAGCCTTCGCATCGCGCTGCGCGATGCGTTCGGCAATCCAGCGTTCGATCTCCAAGGAGCTCCACGCACTCGCGCGCGCGCCGATCTTGACCGGCGCCGGGAAGGAGCCAATGGCGATACGCCGATAGAGCTCGGAGCGGCTCAGCCCGGTTTGGGCCTTGACCTGCGGCAGGCGGAGCAAAGCGAGGTTGGCAGGTATTTGAGAGATAGTGTTGGATTGCATCGCGTTGTCCTTATGCGCTCACGCTGAATTGCGCGGGCGGCCTTTGAACGAGGCGATGCCTACTATCTACATCTGCGCGCGGGATACATCACCTGAGCCAGCACGAGATATACGCAGCCGGCACGATGTACACGCAGCTAGCTCACTGCATACTTTTGACGCTTGGCTTGGCTTGCCTGGACCAGGCGGTGACCCAGCGCTGCACGGTCATCGGGCTCTGGATGACAGGGTGTTTGGCGACGATGGCGCGGGCGAACGCGGCGGCGGATTTGTGCACCGACTTGCCAGCACGCCATGCCTGCCAGAGCTCGTATGTTTCGCGCATGGCGGCTTGCTTCGGATCGTTGGCGAGCTTGGTCGATGCAGCAGCCCTGGCTTTCTCCAGTACTTGCGCGCGTCGCGCAACATGGATCAACACCGCGACGGCCTCCGGGCTGAGCGGGTGCTCGCGGCAATAGGCCACCGCTTCGTCCATGTCTGCGCCACGCAGATTCTCGAAGACCTGCTCCGCTTCCTTCTTCGCAGCCAGGAAACGCGCAACCAGTGGTTTGAAGGATTCCGCCGCTTGCGTGATGTGGGGATAGCGTTCCGGGTGCTCGCGCAATTCCTGCACAGTGATTCGCTTCTTGACGCTCGTCGACATCGGAATCCTTTCTGCGCCCATCCAAACTTGTCAGAATCATGCCAAGGCGAAGTGGTGCCGCCAAGAGCCGTCGCACCGTTTGAGGAAAAGCGCCCTAGGAATGCTCTGCGCCAACTGGTTCGGCTCCATTCCGCGATGTGCCACGGAGTCTCCAGTAATCCAGATACAGCGTGCGTAGAAACGGCAACCGAATGGCAACCAAGAGAGAAACGCAAGAACGACCGGAAAACTATAATTGCACAAGCTATTGATTTAATTGGTGGGCCGTGATGGGATCGAACCATCGACCAATGGATTAAAAGTCCACTGCTCTACCGCTGAGCTAACGGCCCACGCTTGTGAACGTCGCATCGCGCGAAGCGCGGAAGCGAGCCGCGCATTCTAACGTGTCACGCCGCCGGAACGTAGTGTGTCGGATCGGGCACGCCGGCGTCGGCGAAGCCGCGCGCGCGCAGCACGCAGGCATCGCAGCGCCCGCACGCGCGGCCTTCGGCATCGGCGCGATAGCACGACACGGTCTGCGCGAAGTCCACGCCCAAGCGCATGCCCTCGCGCACGATGTCGGCCTTGCTCATGTCGCTGAGCGGCGCGTGCACGCGCAAGACGTGGCCTTCCACGCCGGCCTTGGTCGCCAGGTTCGCCAGCCGCTCGAAGGCTTCGGTGAAGGCGGGACGGCAATCGGGATAGCCGGAGTAATCGACCGCGTTGACGCCGCAGAAGATGTCGTTCGCGCCCAGCGTTTCGGCCCAGCCCAGCGCGATGGCAAGCATGATGGTGTTGCGCGCGGGCACGTAGGTGACGGGGATTTCGCCCTCGCGATGCGCATCGACGTGTTCGGGCACGGCGATGTCCGCGGTGAGCGCCGAGCCGCCGATGCTGCGCAGGTCCACCGCGACTGTCTTGTGTTCCACGGCGCCCAGCATGGCCGCGACGCGTTCAGAAGCGGCCAGTTCGGAAACGTGCCGCTGCCCGTAAGCCACGGACAGCGCGTAACACGTGAATCCCTGCGCACGCGCCATCGCCAGCGTGACCGCGGAATCCATGCCGCCGGAAACCAGCACGACCGCCCTGGGCGCGGAATCGACCACCGTCACTGTCCGCGCGTCACTTCGCGCCGGAATCAGCGGGAATGTCCTGCAACCTTTCCCGCGCGCGCTTGGCCAGTGGCGTGCCCGGATGCGTCTTGATCACGGCCTGCAAAGTCGCGCGCGCGGCCGCGTTGTCCTTCATGCCGATCTGGCAATCGGCGATGCGAAGCTGCGCTTCCGGCGCTTTCGGACTGTTCGGATATTTCTGCAGCAGCGTCTGGAACGCCGCCAGCGCAAGCTTGTAATTCTGGGTGACGTAATACGAACCGCCCAGCCAGTACCAGGCGTTGGAAACCAGCGGGCTGTCCGGATACTTGTCGGTGAACGCGCGAAAGCCGCGTGCGGAATCGACGTAATTACCGGTGCGGAGGGCTTTGAACGCCGCGTCGTAAGCCGCCTGCGCGGCAGCCGTGTCGGCCGAAGATGGGGGCTTGGCTGACGCCGCGGGAGCCGTATTTGCAGGCGCGGGTGTGGCCGACGCAACGGGCGGAGGCGATGAAGCTGCGCTCGGCGCAGACGCCGCGGGTGTACCCGCGTGTTCCAGTTTGCCGACGCGCGAATCGAGGTCGACGTACTGATCCTTGCTGGTCTGCTGGAGATCGTGCAGCTGGTGTTCCAGCACTTCGATCTGCCCCTGCATCTGCTGCATCTGGTCCCGCATGGCCTGGACTTGGTTGAGCAGCGTGAGGCTGTTGGACGGCGGCGGCGGCGCGGAAGCGGCATCGCCCACCTCCTGCGCCCATGCCGGGGACGCACAGACCCCTGCAACGATCATGGCCGCCGAAGCGGCCATGATCAGTGGGCTTTTGCGCGACATGCGGCCGCGCCTGTCTGCCAACCGTGACACCACGATTACTCCGCGGTGTACACGATGTTGTCGCGGCGGTTCTGGTGCCAGCAGCTTTCGTTGTGCTCCTGGCACACCGGACGCTCTTCGCCGTAGCTGACGACCTTGATCTGGTCGGCCGAAGCACCGGCCGCTTCCAGCGCGGAAGCCAGCGCGTTGCCGCGGCGCTCGCCGAGGCCGAGGTTGTACTCGCGCGTGCCGCGTTCGTCGGTGTTGCCTTCAATCGTCATGCGCGCCATCGGACGATCGCGCAGGTACTTGGCGTGGCAGGCGACGATGTTGTCGAACTGCGACTGGATCTCGCTCTTGTCGAAGTCGAAGTAGATCAAGCGGGTGCGCAGGCAGGCGTTGGTCTGCAGGTCGGCCGGCGTGAACGCGCCTTCGGTGGTGGCGCCCTGCTGGGTGGGCGTGGTCGCCTCCGGCGGAGGAGCGGGTTTGACTTCCTGTTTCTTTGCACAGGCCGCAGCGGCCAGGCAGAGCAATGCAACTACGGAGACGCGAACGGTTGCGTTCATGGCGAATCCATCCTTTTTTCGAACGAGTGGGTGAGTGGGGTGGAACGTCTGGATTGGAACAGTCTGTCGATCAAAACCGCGTCAAGGCGTGCGATAGGGTCCCCAGGCCGGTTCACGCACGTCACCGTCGCTCAACACGAGCCGCTGACGTACCCGCCCGTCGGCCGATACGGAGTACAGGACGCCGCGCGGGCCTTCGGTGGCTGCGTAGAGGAGCATGCTGGCGTTGGGTGCCCAGCTTGGGGAGTCGTCCAAGTTGCCCGGCGAAACGAAGATCTCCTGACCGCCCGTGGAACGATCCATGACTGCAATACGATACACGTTTCCGTTGCCCTGCACCATTGCCAGCTTCTTGCCGTCATAGTCCACCGACACGTCGGCGTTGTATTGACCCTGGAAAGTGATGCGCTGCGGCGAGCCGCCGCCGGCCGGAATTTCATACAGTTGCGGCTTGCCCGAGCGGTCGGAGGTGAAGATGATGCTCTGCCCGTCCGGCGACCACGACGGTTCCGTGTCGATCGAGAGGTTGTGCGTGAGGCGCGTCAATGCGCCGCTGCCGAGATCCATGACGTAGATTTCCGGATTGCCCTGGAACGACAGGCTCACCGCCAGCCGCTTGCCATCCGGCGAGAAGCGCGGCGCACCGTTGATGCCCGGCCGCGACGACACCAGCCGGCGCGCGCCGGTGGCGATGTTCTGCATGTAGATCGCGGAGTTGCCGCTCTCGAACGAGACGTAGGCGATTTCCTGGCCGTTCGGCGACCACGTCGGCGACAACAGCGCCTCGTGCGAACGCACCACGGTCTGCGGGTTGTAGCCGTCCGAATCGGCGACCACCAGTGCGTACTGCGCGTTGTCGCCCAAGCCCACCATCGTGACGTAGGCGATGCGCGTGTCGAACGCGCCGCGCACGCCGATGATCTTCTGGTAAATCTGGTCGGCGATTTCATGCCCCACGCGGCGCAGGTCGCTGCCCTGCTTGGCCACGCTGTTCTGCAGCAGCATCTGCTGCTTGTTGACGTCCCAAAGCTGGTAGTCGACCTTGAGCACGCCGCCCTCGTACGACGCGCTGCCGACCACGATGTAGTCCTGCTTCAACTGCTGCCACGTCGCGAACTTGATCTGTGCGCCGGTGGTGGGCGACTGCACGATCTCGCTGTTCGGCAGCGGACGGAATTTGCCGCAGCGCGCAAGATCCATGCCCACGATCTGCGCCACGTCGACCGGCGCGGCCGGCCCGGACCCCTGCTGGCCGAACGGCACCACCGTGATCGGTATCGCCGAAGGCACGCCGTTGACGATCTGCAGCGTCAGGCCCTGCGCGGCGGCGACGTTCGCGCAGAACGCGGCACACAGCATGAAAAGGATGGCAACCAGCAATCTTGGAGTACGCATGACGGTCCGCATGGATGAAATCTCCCTCACTGTGACGAGGACACTCTGAAATTTAGCAAAATGTCGCGCTGGAACTCCTTCTCGAAGCCCTTGTACGGCAACGGAGAAGAACGCCGCACCGCGGCTTCCACCGAGTGCTGCCCCACTTCATTCAAGGGGCAACTCGGCAACACATGCACGTCGATGACCTGACCGCCGGGGATCTGCGTGATCTCCACCGGGCAGATGGTGCCATCCGGAATGTTGTCAGGCCGTAGCCAGTTCTGCGTGATGACGTTGGTGAGCGCCGCGGCGTACGCGGCATTGTCGGTGCCCGCCTGCCCCGTCATGGCCTGCTTGGCGACGGGCACGTTCTGGGCATTCTGGGTTTCGCTGGCCTTGCGCAGGTCGGCAAGCTGCTGGGCCTTCTGCGTTTCCATGTTGATCCGGCGCTGCTGCGCTTCGCTCTGCGCCTTGACCTTGGCCAGTTCCTTCAGGATCCGCTCGGCTTCCTGCTGCTTGGTCAGCTCGGCCATGCGCTGTTTCTGTTCCTCTTCCTGCGCCTGTTTTTCCTGCTCGGCCTTCTGCTCCGCAATCTGCGCGATCTTTTCCTGATCCTTCAATTTCGGTTGCGGCACCGGCGTCGGCAACACGCGCACCGGCGCGGGCGGTGGCGGTTTCGGCTTGGGCTCGGCCTTTTCCTCGTGCTTGGGTGAGGCCTTCTGCGCGTGCTTCGCGGTGGGCGGCGGCGGCGCGCCGACCGGTCCGACCAGCGTGGCCTCAATGACCGGCCCCTGCAATTGCAGCATGCGATTGCAGGTCACCGGACGCAGCGCTTCGGGCAGGTGCAACGCGTCGGCCACGCCTTCCCAGCGCGTGCAGTTGAGCATCGCCAGCGCGAGGAACGCGACGATGCCGAGGTGCAGCAACGCGGAATAGACGACCGCGCGCGGGGTGGCGTCAGCGCTTTCCATGGCTCGCCGGAACCACGGAGGTCTCGGGCTGGCTCATCAGGCCGACCTTGGCGACACCGGCCTGCTGCAACAAGCTCAGCACCTGGTTGACGCGTCCGTAATCGACGCGCTTGTCGCCGCCCAGCATCACCGGAACCTTGGGGTCCTGCTTGACGAATGCGGACACGTCCTTCACCAGCGTGTCATCGTCGACCTGCTCGCGCGGACTCTTGCCGAGCGTCAGGAAGACGTTGCCCTGCTGGTCGACCGACACCAGCACCGGCTGCTTTTCATCCTGCAACGCCTTGGCGGCGGACTGCGGCAACTGGATGTCGGCGCCGAGGTTCAGCATCGGCGCGGTGACCATGAAGATGATCAGCAGCACCAGCATCACGTCGATGTACGGGACGATGTTGATCTCCGCCATGCGGCGGCGGCGCTTGCTGCGATGTTGCAGTGCCATGGTTTCGCTCCTCAGCGCACGCGGGCTTCCGCGCGGCCGGGCGCAGGCGCCGCAGGCTGGTCGTCGGCGTGCATCTGGCGCTGCAGCACCGACGAGAATTCTTCCTGGAAGGTGTCGTAGCGCATCGTCAGGCGATCAAGGCGCGTCGAATAGCGGTTGTACGCCCACACCGCAGGGATCGCCGCGACCAAGCCCATCGCGGTGGCCACCAGCGCCTCGGAAATGCCCGGCGCGACGGTGGCGATGGTGGCCTGCTTCATGGTGCCGAGGCCCTGGAAGGCGATCATGATGCCCCACACCGTGCCGAACAGGCCGACATAGGTGCTGATCGAACCCACGTTGGCGAGATATTCGAGATTGTGTTCGAGCTTTTCCACTTCGCGCGTGCCGGCCACGCGCATCGCGCGTTCGGACGATTCCAGCACCGCGCGCCGGTCCTCGCCGCCGCGCTGGCGCTGGCGCACGAATTCGCGGAAACCGGATTCGAATACCGAGGCCAGGCCACCCGCCTCGCCCGCGCGGTTGCTGACTTCGCGGAACAGCGCGGCAAGATCCACGCCCGACCAGAAGCGTTCCTCGAAAGCGTCGGCGTCGCGGGTCGCGGCATCCAGCATCATCTTCTTGCGGAAGATGATCACCCACGACGTGAAGGAAAAGACGACCAGCACCGCTAGCACGAATATGACCGGCCAGCTCGCGTGGATGACCAGATCGAGGATGTTGATGGAACCGTTCATTCTTGTCTGTTTCCTTCAATCAAAGCGGCAATGTCTTGCGGGATCCGGCACGGCATGAAGCCGGCCGCGTCGATGCACGCCACGCGCACCTTCGCGCGCGCCAACGTGGCGCCGTCCGCGACGCGCGTGATGGCTTGCGCGAAACCGATACTGGCCGCGCGCAGACGTTCGACGCAAACGGTCGAATCGAGTTCGTCATCCAGCCGGGCCGGCTTGTCATAGGCGATGCTCAACTCGCGCACCACGAACACGATCCCGTGCGACTGGCGCAGCCCATCCTGGCCGATCGCCGCCGTGCGCATCCATTCGCTGCGCGCACGTTCGAGAAAACGCAAATAGCCTGCGTGATACACCACGCCGCCCGCATCGGTATCTTCCCAGTAGACCCTTGTCCGCCACCTGAACGCCCGTTGAGCCTGATTCCATCGAGCACGATCGGTCACGTCGACCATCTATGACTCCTGCCGCTCGAACAGGTTCATTTCGCCGCGCGGCGGCTGCAAGCCGAAATGCCGCCACGCCTTCGCGGTGGCGATGCGCCCGCGCGCGGTGCGCGCCAGCAAACCTTGCTGGATCAGATAGGGTTCCAGCACGTCCTCGATGGTGTCGCGATCCTCGGCCAGCGCCGCCGCCAGCGATTCCACGCCCACCGGGCCGCCGTCGAATTGTTCGAGGATCAGGCGCAGCAGGCGGCGATCGAGTTCGTCGTAACCGCCGGCATCCACCTGCAGCATTTCCAGCGCCGCCGATGCCGCATCGCGCGTGATGCGTCCGTGCGCGCGCACTTCGGCGTAATCGCGCACGCGCCGCAGCAGGCGGTTGGCGATGCGCGGCGTGCCGCGCGCACGCCGCGCGATTTCCGCGGCGCCGTCTTCGTCGCAGACGATGTCCAGAATCCGCGCCGAGCGCGCGACGATCGCGGCGAGTTCGGCGGCCGTGTAGAACTCCAGCCGATGCACGATGCCGAAGCGGTCGCGCAGCGGCGAAGTCAGCATGCCGGCGCGCGTGGTCGCGCCCACCAGCGTGAAGCGCGGCAGGTCCAGCTTGATCGAACGCGCGGCCGGGCCTTCGCCCAGCATGATGTCGATCTGGAAATCCTCCAGCGCCGGATACAGGACTTCCTCGACCACCGGCGACAGACGATGGATTTCATCGATGAACAGCACGTCGCGCGGCTGCAGGTTGGTGAGCAGCGCGGCGAGATCGCCCGCGCGCTCCAGCACCGGCCCCGAGGTGCTGCGCAGGTTCACGCCCAGTTCGTTCGCGATCACGTGCGAGAGGGTGGTCTTGCCGAGGCCCGGCGGACCGAACACCAGCACGTGGTCCAGCGCATCGCCGCGCTTGCGCGCCGCCTCGATCGACAGCGAAAGCTGCTCGCGCATCGCCGCCTGGCCGACGTATTCGGCCAGCGTGCGCGGCCGCACGCTCGCTTCGACGGCTTGTTCGGCGGGGCTTTCGGAGGCGTCGACGACGCGGACTTCTTCCATGCCGCGATTATGACAGACCACCCGACCGGCACTGCGACCATTTGGCGCGCTGGTGCATCCTTGTAACGTGGACACGCCGAATTTCCAGCAAACCGTGGAACCCGACCTGGTCGCGCGCCTGCAGCGCGGCGAACTGGCGGCGTTCGAGCTGATCTATCGGCGCTTCGAACGCGCGGCGTGGACGCTGGCGCTGCGCCTGACCGGCCGCGCCGACATCGCGCAGGAGGTGCTGCAGGACGCGATGCTGAAGGCCTTCGAGCGCGCCCGCCAATACCGCGGCGAGGCGTCGTTCGCCGCATGGCTGCGCAAGCTGGTGGTGAACGAGGCGCTGATGCAGTTGCGCCACGACCGGCTGCACGTCATCGAGGTATTCGACGACACGCTCGCCGTCGACGAATCGCCGGCGCCGTGGATGCACGCCGACGCCGCCACGCTGGAACGCGCGCTGCACCGCCTGCCCGACGCGGCACGCGCGGTGCTGTGGCTTTACCACGTCGAAGGCTACACGCACGTTGAAATTGCCGAGCAGTTCGGACGCTCGGTGAGTTTTTCGAAATCCCAGCTCGCGCGCGCAACCAGGCGAATGCGCGAACTGCTGCAACCGCAACTGCAAGTGGAGGTTACGCCATGCACGATCGGCTCGACCACGACTTCATGAAATATCCCCGCAACCACGACCCGGACGAGGCGGCGCTCGGCGACGCGCTGCGCGCGCTGCCCGCCAGCACGCCGCCCCGCGACCTCTGGCCGGAGATGGCGGCGCGCGTACGGCGTCGCAGCGTCGCACGCAAGGCCGTCTGGTTCACGCTGCCGGCCGCATTCGCCGCCGGCATCGCGCTCACGCTCGCCTGGCCGCAATTCCATAGGCATGCGACACCGCCGGCCTTCACGCCCGTCACGACGCAAGCATCCAGCCACGCTGCGACGCCACGCGCGAACAATCTCGATGCCTTGCAGGCCAGTTCGCAGCAATGGCAGGCCTGGGTGCAGAAGCTCGACCATGACGGCGCGCCGCTGGACGGCCGGCAACTGACCCAGGCCGTGGCCTTGCAGGACCGGATCGGCCTGGTGGACCTGCAACTTTCCGCCGCGCGCAATCCCTCGACCAGCGCCGATCTCTGGCAGCAGCGCATCACGCTGTTGCAACAGCTCGGCCTGCTGCACCTGCAGCCCTACCTCGTCGCGACGCAGCGCGCTGCGGGCAACGACCACCTCATTTCCATGTGACCGGGAGAACCGTCATGCAACGAACACTTGCCTTCTGCCTGCTGCTTCCGTTCGCGGGCGCGGCCTTCGCCGCTTCGCCCGCGGCGTCCGGGTCCGCACAAAGCGCCGCAGCCGCCGCCGACCAGCAACGGATGGCCGCGCTGCAAACGCGCATGAACGACCTCGCGCGCCAGATGGCCGCGCTCTCCACCAAGCTCGGCGACGAGGCCAACGCGACCGCGCTGCACTATCTCGCGGACAGCCGGCGCGGTATGTTCGGGATGGCCGTGATGAGCACGAGCCAAGGTTTGCGGGTGGACGCGGTGACGCCCGGCGGTCCCGCCGAACGCGCCGGCATCAAGGCCGGCGACACCATCACGCGCATCGACGGCAAGCCGGTCGGCACGCATGGCGACAGTGCGCTCTGGCACGCACAAGCCGGCAAATCCGTCGCGCTGGCGGTGGACCGCGGCGGCAAGCTGCACGAACTGCACGTCACCCCCGAACGTCTGCAAGCATCGGACTGGGAGGCCATGGCGCGCCAGGCGCAACTGGCCACGGACCAGGCCACCGCGCAGGTACGTTCGCCCGCATTCCAGAAGCAGATCCAGCAAAGCATCGAGGATGCGATGAAGGGCGCCGAGGCCGCGCGTGTCGGCGCGGATGCGGCGCGCGCACAGGCCGAAGCCGCGCGCGAAGGCGCGGACGCGGCACGCGAGGCCGCCGGACGGGCGCGCGAGCGCGCATGGATCGCGCTTCGCTCGGCGCCATGGTTCGGCCTGAACCTCGCGCCGTTGAATCCCGGTCTCGGCAGTTACTTCGGCACCGATCGCGGCGCGCTGGTGTTGTCGCGCGACGGCAAGCAATTTCCGGAACTGCAACCGGGCGACGTGATCACCGCGGTCGGCAGCCAAACCGTCGCGCGGCCGGAGGATGCCACGCGCGCGCTGCGCGACGCCAGCAAAGACCAATCCATCGCCTTGGCGCTGCGTCGCCACGGCAAGCCGGTCACGCTGACAGTGAAAGTGCCGGCGGATTGGGACATCCTGCCACCGCCACCGCCTCCGCCACCGGTGCCGCCAGTGCCACCCTCGGCACCGTCCGTCGCGCCGCCCGCACCGCCTCCACCACCCGCGCCGCCCAGCCACGCGTAACGAAAGTCGCGCGCTGCGCCTCAGCGTTTGCTCTTCTTCGCGCGCGTGTGGGCGGCCTTGCGGGCTGCCGCGGAACGGCCCCTTGCGCCCTTGGTGCGCGCGGCCTTTTTCGCCGCCGCGGAACGCTGAGTGGACGTGCGCTTGCGCGCCGCCTTGCGGGCGTGTTTCGAAAGCGCCTTCTTCGATGCAGCGGAATGACCTTCGCGTTTCAGCGCCTTGCTGCTCGCGCGTGCGCGCTTGGCGGAAGTCCGTTTCGAGGATGATTTCTTCGCGGCGGATTTTTTCGACGCCGTCTTCCTGCCCGACTTCGACTTCTTCGCCGCCTTGCCTTTTTTCGGCACGTTCACGCCGGCGCGGCGCGCCTCCGACAGCCCGATCGCGATCGCCTGTTCGGTTGAACGCGCACCATGCTTGCCCTCGCGCACGTGCTCGATTTCCTTGCGCACGAACTCGCCAGCCTGGGTACTTGCGGATTTGCCTTCGCGCTTGTCCTTCTTCGCACGCGCGATCGTCTTCTTGTCCGGCATGTCGCACCTCCTTGTCAGCGTTGTGCTGCGCGGGCGCTCCACGCGCGACCTGCACACGGACCCGCCGGCTTTCATCATGCGCGCGCCCACCATGCATGTCATCCCGCGCGCGACCGCGAGCCAGTAATGGTTCATGTTTCGCAGCGCGTTGTGGCGCGCGCGCGGCCGTCAAATCTCCACTTGCGTGCCGAGCTCGACCAGCCGGTTGCCGGGGATGTGGAAGAACGCGGTGGCCGGCATCGCGTTGCGCGTCATGAACGCGAACAGCCTGTCGCGCCACGGCGCCATGCCGGGACGCTTGGTGGCGACGACCGTTTCGCGCGATAGGAAGAACGTCGTGTCCATCATGTCGAAGCCCAATCCTTTTTGCGTGCAGGCCGCCAGCGCCGAGGGCACGTCGGGATCTTCCATGAAACCGAAACGCAGCAACAGCGTGTGGAACGAATGGCCGAGGTCGCGCAGTTCGATGCGCTCGGCCTGGTCCGCATACGGTGCCTCCAGCGTTTCCACGCTCAGCAGCACGTTCTGTTCGTGCAGCACCTTGAAGTGCTTCAGGCTGTGCAGCATCGCGTGCGGTACCGCGTTGAGATTCGCAGTCATGAAGACGGCGGTGCCGGGCACCCGCGCCGGTGGATGGTCGGCGATGCTTTCGACGAACGGCGCCAGCGCAATGCCGCCATGCTTCAACTGGCGCAGCACCAGTTCGCGGCCGCGCCGCCACGTCGTCATCACCACAAACACCAGGATGCCCAGGATGAGCGGGAACCAGCCGCCGTGCTCGACCTTCAGCAAGTTGGCGCCGAAGAACGCGCAGTCGACGATCAGCAGCGGCACGCCCAGCGCGATCACCGCCGGCCACTTCCAGTGCCACAGGCGCAGGGCCACCAGCAGGGCCAGCAAGGTGGTCGCCACCATCGTGCCGGTGACCGCGATGCCGTACGCCGCGCCCAGGTTCGCCGAGGAGCGGAACCCGACGACCGCGGCGATCACCAGCACCAGCAGCATGCCGTTGATCCACGGCACGAAGATCTGACCGGACATGCGGCTCGACGTGTGCACCACGCGCATGCGCGGCGAGAAGCCGAGCTGCACCGCTTCGCGCGTCATCGAATACGCGCCCGAGATCACCGCCTGCGAGGCGATCACCGTCGCGACGGCCGCCAGCACGATCATCGGGATCAGCAATGCGTGCGGCACCATCAGGTAGAACGGGTTGGACGATGCCTCGGGATGGCGCAACAGCAGCGCGCCCTGTCCGAAATAGTTGCACAGCAGCGCCGGAAACACGAAACACGACCACGCGATGCGAATGGGCTTCTTGCCGAAATGGCCCATGTCGGCGTACAGCGCCTCGGTGCCCGTCACCGCAAGCACCACGCCGCCCAGCGCGAGGAACGCGGCGATGCCGTGCGAATGGAAGAAGCGCACCGCGTAGTACGGATTCAGGGCCAGCAGGATTTCCGGCGCGCGCACGATCATGTGAAGGCCAAGCAACGCGATGGCCGTGAACCATACGCACATCACCGGCGCGAACAATCCGCCCACGCGCGCGCTGCCGAACTTCTGCAGCAGGAACAGGCCGAGCAGGATCACCACGCTGATCGGCACCACCCAGCGCGTCAGCGCGGGCGCGGCCACCTTCACGCCCTCGACCGCCGACAACACCGAGATCGCGGGCGTGATCACGCCGTCGCCATAGAACAGCGCGGCGCCGAAGATCGCGACCACCGCGACCAGCCAGCGCAGCTTCGGCAGCCCGCGCACGCTCTGCTGCGCCAGCGCCATCAGCGCCATGATGCCGCCTTCGCCCTTGTTGTCGGCGCGCATGACGAACACCACGTATTTCACCGTGACCACCAGCACCAGCGACCAGAACACCAGCGACAACACGCCGAACACGCTGGCGCCGCTGACGTTCAAGCCGTAGTCGCTGCTGAAGATTTCCTGCAGCGTGTACAGCGGGCTGGTGCCGATGTCGCCGAACACCACGCCCAGCGCGCCGAACGCCAGCGCGCGCAGCGGAGGCGAAAGTTCCGGCTTCGAACCCGTGGCATGCATGTCCCGCACCGGTGCCGCAAAGGAGGGCGCGAAGTGTAATGCCGCCGCGTGGCGCGGGCTGTGATGCGCGGTGTCCGGAAACCCGCGGTTCAGGTGTTCGCGAGATGCGCGGCACTTCGACTTCGCGCCTTGGCCGCTACGCCCAGTGCAAACGGCTCATTCGAACGCGGGTCCTAGATCTCGACTTGCGCGCCAAGCTCGATCAGGCGATTGCCGGGAATGCTGAAGAATGCCGTCGCCGGCAACGCGTTGCGCGCGAGGAACGCGAACAGCTTGTCGCGCCACAACGCCATGCCGGGGCGGTCGGTGGCGACGATGGTTTCGCGCGACAGGAAAAACGTCGTGTCCATCATCTTGATTTCGAGGCCCAGCTTGGCGCACTCGTGCAGCGCGGCCGGCACGTTCGGATCGTCGGCGAAACCGAAGCGCAGCTTCAGCAGATAGAAATCGTTGCCGAGATCCTTCAGTTCCATGCGCTCGTCGAAATCGGCGTACGGCGTTTCCAGCGTCTCGACGGTCAGGATCACGTTGCGCTTGTGCAGCACTTTGTTGTGCTTGAGGTTGTGCAGCAAGGCATGCGGCACCGCATCGGGATCGCTGACCAGGAAGATCGCGGTGCCCTCCACCCGCGTCGGCGGATGTTCGGCGAGGTTGGCGATGAACGGCGCCAGCGCAAGGCCACCATGCTTGAGTTGGCGCAGCACCAGGTCGCGCCCGCGCCGCCAGGTGGTCAGCAGCGTGAACACCGCGAGCCCGAGCACCAGCGGGAACCAGCCGCCGTCCTCGACCTTCAGCGTGTTGGCGCCGAAGAACGAAAGATCGATGGTGAGGAAGAACAGCCCGAGCCCGACGATGACGAGCGGATTCCATTTCCACATGCGCCAGGCGACGATCAGGAACAGCGTCGTGTCGATGATCATGGTGCCCGTCACCGCGATGCCGTAGGCACCGGCCAGCGCCTTGGACGATCCGAATCCGATCACCACCAGCACCACCAGGATCATCAGCAGGCGGTTGACCCAGGGCAGGTAGATCTGCCCGATTTCCTCGTTCGACGTGTGCACCACCGGCATGCGCGGCAGGAAGCCGAGCTGGATCGCCTGGCGCATGATCGAGAACGAGCCCGCGATCACGGCCTGCGAAGCGATCACCGCGGCGGCGGTCGCCAGCGCGATCATCGGATACAACGCCCATTGCGGCACGGCGAGGTAGAACGGATTGCTGGCGGCCGCGGGGTTGTGGACCAGCAGCGCGCCCTGGCCGAAGTAGTTCAGCATCAGGCCGGGCATCACGAAGCCATACCACGCCACCGTGATCGGCTTGCGTCCGAAGTGGCCCATGTCGGCGTACAGGGCTTCCGCGCCCGTCACGCACAGCACCACGGCGCCGAGCACCAGGAATCCTCCGGCACCATGATGGACGAAGAAGTTGAATCCGTACCACGGATTGATCGCGCGCAGCACCAGCGGGTGCTGCAGGATGTTGTAGATGCCGATCAGGCCCAGCGCGACGAACCACACGCACATCACCGGCCCGAACACGCTGCCGACGCGCCCGGTCCCGCGCTTCTGGAACAGGAACAGCGTGATCAGCACGATCACCGCGATCCACACCACCCAATGCGACAGCGCGGGTGCGGCGACTCCCAGGCCTTCCACCGCCGACAGCACCGTGATCGACGGCGTGATCACGCCGTCGCCGAAGAACAGCGCGGCGCCCAGCACCGCCGCCAGCACCACCAGCCGGCGCGTGCGCGGGTACTTACGCGTGGCGCGCTGGGCCAGCGCCATCATCGCCATGATGCCGCCTTCGCCCTTGTTGTCGGCGCGCATGATGAAGGTGATGTATTTCACCGCCACCACGATCACCAGCGTCCACAGCACCAGCGACAACACGCCCAATACGTTGAACGTCGTCACCGGCATCCCGTGCTGGTCGCTGAAGGCTTCGCTGAAGGTGTACAGCGGACTGGTGCCGATGTCGCCGAACACCACGCCGATCGCACCCAGCACCATCACGTGCATGGCCCGCCTGGCCGGGTCGCGATCCGGTTTGCTTGCGAGCGCTTCCGTCATCGTCCCAGTGCCGCGCGCAAGGCCTTGCGGATGATCGTCTCGGCGTCGTCGCCGTCGGCCGCGGCCGCGGCGGCAAGCCGCGCGGCCTCGGCCTGCTTGTAGCCGAGCTGCTGAAGCGCCGCCTCCGCTTCGCTGCGGGGATCGCGCGCAACCGGCGTGGCACCGGCCGGGGCGGCGGCCATCACATTGCCGACGCGATCGCGCAATTCCACCACGATGCGCTCGGCGGTTTTCTTGCCGATGCCGGGAATGCGCGTCAGCGCGGCAATGTCTCCAGCTTGCACCAGCCGCGCGAATTCGGAGGTGGAGACGCCCGACAGCACCGCCAACGCGATGCGCGCGCCGATGCCGGACACCTTCTGCAGGTCGCGGAACAGGCTGCGTTCGTCGTCGCGCAGGAAGCCGTACAGCGCGACGGTGTCTTCCTTGTGCGCGTAGTGGGTCAGCAGGATCACTTCCTTGCCGACGTCGGGCAGGTCGTACAGCGTGGACATCGGCACTTCCAGCTCGTAGCCGACGCCGCCCACTTCGACCAGCACCCACGGCGGCCGCTTGGTGATCAACGTGCCGCGCAGACGGCCGATCATCGGCGTCGCCTCCATGCCGCAAGTGCGATGCCCGTGCGCGCCTCGCTGGCACGCAGGTGCGCATGCGTGATGGCGATCGCCAGTGCGTCGGCCGCGTCGGCCTGCAACGGATCGCGTACGTTCAACAGGATTCCGACCATGTGCTGCACCTGCTCCTTGCCCGCATGGCCCTTGCCGACCACGGCCTGCTTGATGGCGTTGGGCGCGTACTCGCTGACCGGCAATCCGCATCCGACCGCCGCACAGATCGCGGCGCCGCGCGCCTGCCCGAGCTTCAATGCGGAATCGGCATTCTTGGCCATGAACACGCGTTCGATCGCCGCCTCGGCAGGCGCCTGTGCCTCGATGATGGCGGAGAGTTCGTCATAGATGCGTTTAAGCCGCAACGGGAACGTCTCCTCGTCCGCCACCTGCAGCGTCGCGCGGAACACGCAATGCAGCTTTCCCGTGGCATCGGCCTCGATGACACCAACGCCGGTGCGCTGGCTGCCGGGATCGATGCCGAGGATGCGCAGCGGTCGCGCCGGATGCACGATCAGCCCGCCGGCAGATCCGCGTTGGAATGCACGGCCTGCACGTCGTCGAGTTCGTCCAGCCGCGCGAGCAGGCCCTGCACCGCCTCGACCTGGTCGGCCGCGACGGGCACGTCGAGTTCCGCACGCATCGTCACTTCGGCGTGGTCCGGCTTCAGTCCGGTTTTTTCCATTGCCTCGCGCACGGCCTCGAACGAATCGGGCGTGGTGATCACGTCGATCTGGCCGTCCTCCGGCCACACCTTCACGTCGTCGGCGCCGGCTTCGATGGCGGCATCGGTGATTTTTTCCTCGTCCGCGCCACCGGCATACGACAGCACGCCGATCCGCTTGAACAAGTACGCGACCGAACCGTCGGTGCCGAGATTGCCACCGAACTTGGTGAAGGCGTGGCGCACGTCGGAGATGGTGCGCTGGCGATTGTCGGTGACGCATTCGACCAGCACCGCGACGCCGCCCGGCGCGTAGCCTTCGAAATGCAGTTCCTCGTAGACCACGCCTTCGAGTTCACCGGTGGCCTTCTTGATCGCGCGTTCGATGTTGTCCTTGGGCATCGACGCGGCGATGGCCTTGTCCACCGCGCTGCGCAGGCGCGCATTGCCGTTGACGTCGCCGCCGCCGGTGCGCGCGGCAACCATGATCTCGCGCACCAGCTTGGTGAAGGCTTGGCCGCGCTTGGCGTCCTGCGCGTTCTTGCGGCCGGCAATGGAAGGACCACGGCCCATGGGGCGCTCCGTCGATATCGAAAGTGGGAAAGTCTAGGGAAACACGGAACAACGCGCCACGACCAACGCGGCACGCAAGCACGATCTGCCCTTCGCTCTAGGAGTCCCGCACCTGCACATGCAACTCGGCAAGCTGCCTGGCGTCGATGGGGCTCGGCGCGTCGGTCATCAGATCCTGCGCGCTGGTGGTCTTGGGGAACGCGATCACGTCGCGGATCGCGTCGGTGCCGCCGATCAGCATCGCCAGGCGGTCGATGCCGAAGGCGATGCCGCCGTGCGGCGGCGCGCCCATTTTCAGCGCGTCCAGCAGGAAGCCGAACTTGGCGCGCGCCTCGTCCTCGCCGATGCCGAGCAGGCGGAACACCGCGCTCTGCATTTCCGGACGATGGATGCGGATCGAGCCGCCGCCGATCTCGGCGCCGTTCAACACCATGTCGTAGCCACGGCTGACCGCGCGCGCCGGATCGGCCGCGAGCGCCGCGGCATCGTCGACCTTGGGCGCGGTGAACGGGTGATGCAGCGCGACGTAGCGTTGCTCGGCTTCGTCGTATTCGAACATTGGAAAGTCGGTGACCCACAGCGGCTTCCAGCTCTTCGCGACCAGACCACGGTCCTGCGCGACCTTGAGCCGCAGCGCGCCCATGAAGGTGCTGACGGTGGTCCATTTGCCGGCGCCGAACAGCAGCGCGTCGCCATCCTGCGCGCCGGTCTTTTGCAGGATCGACTTGAGCGTTTCCTCGTCCAGGAATTTCGCGACCGGAGAGTTGATGCCTTCCAGTCCTTTCGCGGTATCGGTGACCTTCAGCCACGCCAGCCCTTTCGCGCCGAACTTCGCCGCGTGCGCGGCGTAGTCGTCGAGCTGCTTGCGCGAAAGCTCCGCACCGCCCGCAATGCGCAGCGCGGCTACGCGACCGTCGGGATCGTTCGCCGGTCCCGAGAACACCTTGAATTCGAGGTGCTTCACCGCCTCGGCGATGTCGACCAATTCCGAATCGATGCGCAAGTCTGGCTTGTCCGAACCGTAGCGCGTCATCGCCTCCAGCCATGTCATCCGCGGAAACGGATCGGCCAGTTCGATGCCGCCGACTTCGCGGAACACATCGCGGATCAGCGCCTCGACCGTATCCTGCACGTCGCGTTCCTCG
>JAZKBD010000007.1:18208-18559 GCA_040388785.1 Pseudomonadota bacterium | reverse complement strand
TCGACGAACGCGAACTCCATGTCGAGCTGGGTGAATTCCGGCTGGCGGTCGGCGCGCAGATCCTCGTCGCGGAAGCAACGCGCGATCTGGTAGTAGCGGTCGAAGCCCGCGATCATCAGAAGCTGCTTGAACAACTGCGGCGATTGCGGCAGCGCGTAGAACTGTCCTGCGTGCACGCGCGAGGGCACCAGGTAATCGCGCGCACCTTCCGGCGTGGCTTTCGTGAGGATGGGTGTTTCGATGTCCTGGAAGCCGCGCGCATCCAGCCAGCGGCGCAACGCCTGCACCAGCCTGATGCGGGTACGCATCAGCTTCTGCATGTCCGGGCGGCGCAGGTCGAGGTAGCGGTAT
>JAZKBD010000007.1:15879-18198 GCA_040388785.1 Pseudomonadota bacterium | reverse complement strand
TCAACCGCATTTCCTCGTTGGGGTTTTCGTGCAACGCGAACGGCAGGTCGCGCGCGGCATTCAACAACTCGATCGATTCGGCGACCACTTCGTAGCGGCCGGTCGGGATCTTCTCGTTGATGTTCGAGCGCACGCGCACGCTGCCGGTGACGCGCAGGCAATCCTCGTAACCAATCTTCGATGCGATCGCGAACACGTCCGCGCGATCGGGGTCCGCCACGATCTGGACGATCCCTTCGTGGTCACGCAAATCGATGAACACCACGCCGCCATGGTCACGGCGCGCATCGGCCCAGCCGCACAAGGTGACGTGCTTGCCGACTTCGGCTTCGCCGATCAGACCGCAATAATGGCTGCGCATCACCCACACTCTCCGCACGCCGGGCAGGCCGGCAAGGCAAACGGGGAATGCTAAGCGGGCCGCGGGCTGCGCGCAATCAGGAAGCGCTTCGCCAGTTTCCGTTCGCGCCGAGCGGAGCGGCCGTCAGGCCGCGAAGTCGAAGTGCGAAGCCATCCTTCGACTTCCTCACTCCTCAAAACGCGGCGATCCTTGGCCGTTCCCCGTGTCGGCGCGGCGCGCCTGCGCTCAGAGCCTGCCCCGGACTTGATCCGGGGACGAACGGAACGATTTCCGACCTCGCACTACGTGCATTCAGGAACGTTCGCGCGCGCGGTTGCGCAGCAGCACCTTGTCGGCGCGGCGCAGGGTCGATTCCAGCGGTTCGCCCGCTTCGCGCACCGCCCAGCCCAGCGAGAACACCGCCGGCATGCCGTCGCGTGACGCCGCAGCCAGCCGGTCCGCCAGTTCGCGCACCGTGTCGGCGGTTGCGCGGGGCAGCACGATCGCGAATTCGTCGCCGCCCAGCCGCACCAGTTCGTCGTCCGAGCCGGCGTGGTTCTTCAGCAGGTGTGCGAGGTCGCGCAGCACCGCGTCGCCGCGTGCGCGGCCTTCGCTGGCGTTCAACTGGCGGAAGTAGTCCACGTCCACCACCACGCAGCCCCACTCCTGGTCGACGGTCGCCTGCAACGAGAACGCATCGAGATAGCGACGGGTATGGAAACCGGTCAGCGGGTCGCGGCGGTTCTGCTCGCGCACGCGCAACTCGTAGCGGTGGCGCAGGGTGACGTCCTGCGCCGAGCACAGCACGTAAGGTTCCGGTTCGGCATCGGGATAGCACACGAAGTGGTATTGCCACACGCGCCGCTCGCCGTTGCGCGACACGAAATGCAGCAAGCCGGTGTCGCGCTTCAGGCTGCGGGTGCGGTCGAGGTAGTCGTCCCAGTGTTCGTGCGCTTCCTCGGCGACGAACTCCGACAACGCGCGGCCGGCCATGCTTTCGCGCTCGTAGCCGAGCGCGTCGGCCATCGCGGCATTCACCCACAGCAGGCGACCCTCGGGATCGTGCATCCACACCATCGCCAGGCCGGATTCGATCAAATCCTCGTAGCGTGTCTCGGCTTCATCCAGCGCGCCCTTCGCCGCCTGCTCGCCGGACACGTCGCGCACCAGCATCATGTGTGACGGCACCGGCTCGTGCGGCAGATTGCCCATGTCGGTGATCACGTCGAACAATTCGCCGCTGGCCCTGCGGTGTTTCCACGCAACGCTGCCGGGCGGAAGCGCGCGGCCCTCCTTGCGCAGGTAGGCCTGCAGGCGGGTTGCTTCTTCCTCGGCGAACAGATCCGGCAAGCGCAGGCGCAACATGTGTTCGCGGTCGTGGCCATAGCACTGCAAGGCGGCCGGATTGGCTTTGAGGATGCGCAACTCCGTGCCGGCGAAGACCACTACCGGCAACGGATTGAGGTCGAACCACACGCGCGCTTCATCGGCGCGGCGGCGGATGACGCTCTGCAGGCCCAGCTCATCGGAAACGTCGCGCGCCACGCCGAGCAGCCCGGCGATGCGTCCGCGCGCGTTGTGCAACGGATACTTGCCGACCAGGAAGGAGCGCTCGCCTTCCGGCGTCTGCTGCGTTTCGCGGAACAGCGTCGGCAGGTCGCGCTCCAGGCAAACCCGGTCGTTTTCCTCGAACGCCAGCGCGACGGGACCGGGATCGAGCTCGGTGTCGCTCTGGCCGAGGATGTCGGCGGGCTGGCGTCCGACCAGCGCGGCGGCTTCGGCATTGGCGAAACGGTAGCGATGCGTGGCGTCTTTCACGAACACCGGCCCGTTGCTCCGCTCGCACAGGACCTGCGCCAGTTCGGTCATCCGCCGCAAACTCGAGAGCACCAGGACCATCGCATAGCCCGCTGCCGCGAGCGCCAGCAAGCCGGCGAAGACCAGGGCCCAGATCAGGATCGAGCCGCCGGCATTGCGGT
>JAZKBD010000007.1:9480-15770 GCA_040388785.1 Pseudomonadota bacterium | reverse complement strand
GCAGCGCGACGTCGAGCCAACCCACTGCAAGAGCCATGCTCACGCCAGCGGCGGCCCCACCATTGAAACACTTGTTGACGCGAGGACCGCGAAAGAATGATACGCGTCTCGTTTTATCGTGCGATCGTCCCTGGATCGCCGCGATCCCGGATCACGCGACAGCATCCGGTTTTGGCCACCTGAACATCACCACGGCCATTGAAGCCGCCCGCTATGGCAAAGCTCCATGGCCTGACTCTCACAAAAGCCACTCCGGCGAAACGCGTTCGGCTTCAGGCGCGCATCAAGGTGGACTTGCCGAACAGGCTTTCGACCAGGTCCACCACCAGCTCGGCGGTGCGGTTGTGCTCGTCCAGCGCCGGGTTCAGTTCCACGATGTCCAGCGAGGCCGCCAACCCTGTGTCCGCGATCATTTCCATGCACAACTGGGCTTCGCGGTAGGTCGGTCCGCCTGGCACGGTGGTGCCGACCGCGGGCGCGATCGATGGGTCGAGGAAATCGATGTCGAAACTGACGTGCAGGTGGGTGTCGTCGTCCAGCCGGTCCAGCGCCTGCTGCATCACGCCGCGCATGCCGACCTCGTCGATGTAGCGCATGTCGAAGATTTCGAGGCCGGCGTCGTGCACCAGCTTCTTTTCGTTGGGATCGACCGAGCGGATGCCGATTTGGCGCACCTCGCTGGCGACGACCGCCGGCCTCTCGCCGCTGATTTCCGTCAACGCGCGCGGACCGAGCCCGCACAGGCAGGCGACCGGCATGCCGTGGATGTTGCCGGACGGCGTGATTTCCGCGGTATTGAAGTCGGAGTGCGCATCCAGCCACAGCACCCGCAGCTTGCGGCCGCGTTGGCGGCAATGGCGTGCCACCGCGCCGATCGAACCGATCGCGAGGCAATGATCGCCACCCATCATGATCGGCACGCGTCCGGCTTCGAGCTCGGCCGTTTCCGCGTCGAACACCGCGCGATTCCAGGCCACCACTTCCGCAAAATGGCGATAGCCCTCGTGCGGCGGCTGCCATGGATTGAACGGCCCGGCGAGGTTGCCACGATCGACGACCTCGAGCCCGCGGGCGCTGAGCGCCTGTGGCAGGCCCGCCACGCGCAAAGCCTCGGGGCCCATCGAGGCGCCGCGCGAACCCGCACCGATATCGGTGGGAACGCCGAACAGGGATACCGCTTTCGTTTTGCTCGCCACGCGCCGTCACCTGCCGCTTGCACTGGATTTCAAAGCATACCGGCCAGCCGCAGCGGGAACCATCGGCGCATCAGGCCGCCGCGATGGCGTCGTCCAGCGCCGCGGTCAAGTCCGCGACCACGCCTTCCGCGGCGGCGCGGGTTCGGCACGGCTTGCGCCCGGAAAGCAGCCTGTCGAGCGCGCGCGCGATGGCGCCCACGGCCTCGAGGCCATAGTTCGGCGCCGATCCCGACAACTTGTGCGCGACATCGCGCAGGCGCAGCCACGGCGCATCGTCGCGATCATCCGCGCATTCGCGCCAGGCGGAAACCAGCGCGGCCCTGCGGTCGGGAAGTTCCTGCATGAAATGCCGGCGCAGCGCCTCGAACTGCGCCTGGAATTCGGCTTCGCGGGGATCCCATTCCGCTGCCATCACTCGCCTCTTCGCGTGGCGCCTTGCAAACACGTTGGTGCCGACAGTCTGACTCGAACAGACGACCTACCGCTTACAAGGCGGTTGCTCTACCAACTGAGCTATGCCGGCGCATGCGTCGCATTATCGCAGGCACGCCACCAACCCGCGACCGCTTTCAGAAGCAATCGATCGGCTTGGCCTGCAGGTCGTTGCGTCCCGGGAGCCATGTCGTCCAGTCGAACGCCTGGGCCGGCCGCACCGCGTAATCCACCCAATACGCGGGCTCGCTGTCGATGCGCTGTTTCACCAGTGCCGGGAAGCCCAGCTGCTTCAATGCAGTCACGCGGTTCTGCGCGTTCGATTCGCTGTCGAACAGGCCCAGCGAAACCGTGTTCTGCGAATCGCCGGCGGTCACGACGTAGTAATCGTTGATGCCCTTGGTGGCGAGCTTGCGCGCTTCGTCCAGCGCGCCTTCGCGATCGGCGGTGGCCGGAAGGTAGACCCAGAAGCCGTGCGAATGGCTGACCTGTTCCTCGCGGTACTGGATTCTCGCGACGTGCGGCGACAGCGCCTGCATCGCCGCGCGCATGTCGACGGATGTCGTGAAAGCGCCGAGCGTGCTGCAGGTTTCCGCAGTTTTCGGCGCAGCGGCGGAAGACGCGGCAGCGCGCGCCGGGAGCGTGGCCGGATGCTCCGACAGCAGGCGCAACTCGGTGACGCCCGGGTCCGTCGGCGGCGGCAACGCGCGCGCCGGCGCGCGCCCGAACAGCAGCCATGCGCCCGCGCCGAGGTTCAGTGCCAGCAGCAACAGGAACAGGAGTCGGAGGAACATGCGTATCACCGGCCGCGAGCGGGTGATTTTACGTTGATCCCGAAGCCGTCAAACTTCCAGTGGCGGCGTCCCCTCACCCCAACTCTTCCCAACGATGCAGCCGTTGGGGGAGAGGGAGTTTTCTTCGTGAGTCTCAAGTGTTCAACTCCTCGGCCCACGCGGCGAGGCCGCGCAATACCGCATCGTCGAGCAGTTCCGCCGCGAAGCCATCTCGCGCAAGCCAATCGGTTAATTGCCCCGCCCAGCCGCCGTGCAACCAGACGTGCTCCGCGCCAGCGTTTTTCCGGGAGCGTGCCACGAACCATTCCACCAATGCGCCGGCAGAAGCCCAGCAGCCCGCCTGCAACGCGATTGCGGTGTCATCGCGCGCGTCCGTCGCGAAGGCATCGGGATTGCGATCGGCGATGGCGGTGGCTGCATGCAACGTCTGCAGCATGCGCTCGGGCGACAAGGCGATCATGCCCTCGGCGTGGCTGCCGTCGACGGTCACGGCATCCAGCGTGAGCGCGGTGCCGCAGCCCACCACCACGCAGCCGCCATTCGCGCGCCGATGCGCAGCGAGCATTGCAAGAAAGCGATCGATCCCGAGCCGCTCGGGTTTCGCATAACGGTTGACGAGGCCGCCCGCGCTGCGCGGCGCGTGCAGCCATTCGACGTGTTCGGTTCGAATCGAATCGAGTGCGTCCCGGATTTTTTCCGCGCGTTCGGCGGATGCGACCGATGCGATCCATATCCGCTCGGGACGTGGCCAACGCACGAGCGCATCGCGCAGTGCCGCGACGAAATCCGGCCGCTGCCATTCCAGCGCCAGAATGTCCGCGGGCTCGCCGTGATCGAGCCGCGCTGCTTTCGCGCGCGAATTGCCAAGATCGAACAGCCAGGTTTCCGGATGCGCGGCACTCACTTCGCGCGCACCGTGACTTCAGCGCTGTCGAGGCTTTCCACGGCGCCGGCGTGGCGCACGCGCAAGGCACCGCGCGCATCCACGCCCACCGCGGTGCCTTCGTACACGCCGCGCGCGCCGTCGACGCGGATCGCGCGGCCATCCAGCGCATCGCGCGCCTTCCACGCGTCGATGAAAGCGGCAAAACCCGAATCCCCGAATACATCGAGCGCTTCGACCAGCCGCGCGACCAGCGCGATCGCCAGCGCGTTGCGCGACGGCGCGTTGCCGCCGCAAACGTCTTTCAAATCGGTGCAGGGCCGATCGAGCGCGCGGCGTATCGCCTGCGGCACGTGCAGGTTGATGCCGACGCCGATGACGGCGTGACACGGCCCCATGAATTCGCCGCCCAGTTCGATCAGGATGCCGCCGAGTTTGGCATCGCCGTGCACCAGGTCGTTGGGCCACTTCAGGCCGATGCCGCGCGCACCGCAATCTTCCAGCGCGTCCGCCGCCGCGACGCCGACCGCCAGCGACAATCCCGACAGCGCAGCGTAACCGCACGAAAAAGATTTCAGGCAGGAGAATTGCAGGTTCGTCGCCGGCGGTGAAACCCACTGCCGGCCGCGCCGACCGCGCCCCGCATCCTGCCAGTCGGCGAACACGAAGGAACGATCCGGCAGTTCGTTGGCGCGGCGCAGGCATTCGCTCGAGGTCGAATCGAGGCGCCAATGGTTTTCGATCCTGCCGACGCGGCGCCGGATCGCGGCAGGCAGGGCCGCGTGGATCGCGACGGGATCGAGCCACTCCAGCGGCGGCTCCAGGCGGTAACCCGATTCGCTGGTTTGGACGTCCAAACCAGCCGCACGCAATGCTTCGATCTGTTTCCACACCGCCGCCCGCGAGATGCCCAGCCGCCGCGCCATGTCGGGGCCTGCATGGCGATCACCCGAGGCCAGCAACGCCAGCACGGCAGGGATTTCGGCCGCGCCACGGGGGACTTTCCGACTCGCTGGCACATGCCTGCGGGTTGTGTCAATATGGGATTTGGACATGCGCTGATTCGGGGGCTGCATGAAACGCTCGTCATTGTGGTTGACAGTGTTGCTGATCGGCGGCGTGCCGCTGACGGCCGCGGCGGTCGATTATGGCCCGAATGCGCCCCTGCTTGCCGCCGACAGCAATGCCCCGCAACTGCCCGGTTCGCAGGGGAATGCGACCGCTCGCGGCGAGAAACCCGACGTCATGGCAGACAGCGAAGATGGTGGCGATTCCGCACCGGGACCTTCCGCCGCGCCGCAACGCATGACGCCTTCCTCCTCGTCACCGCACGCCGCCCCCGCGCACGGCACGGCTGCCCGCAACAAGCCGTCTGCGCCCGCGAGCCATCCGGCCCCGACACCGACCGCTTCGTGGCAATCGCTGCTGCCTGGCTCCATTCAATAGGATGCGATCGTCCATGATCGCCGCTCCACGGGCTAACCTGGCGAGCACACAGTCCCCAAGTCACAGACATCACCACGGCCATCCCTGGCCTGACCTTTCACGACAGCCGCTTCGTCGCCAACTTTCCGGTTCCTCACATTTCCGCGAAGCTGACGTGGAAGCACGCACCACCCAGTTCGGTCGAACGATCGACGTGCAACACGCCGCGATAACCGCGCACGATATCGTCCACGATCGCCAGGCCGATGCCGTGGCCCTGTACGCGCTCGTCACCGCGCACGCCGCGTTGCAGGACCTTGTCGAGTTTTTCCGGCGGAATGCCGGGGCCGTCGTCTTCCACGCGGACGTCCAATCCCGCGCGCCATGAACGCGGATCGACGGGCGGAATGCGCACCACGCGCAGCAACACCTGGCGGTTGGCCCACTTGAAGGCGTTCTCGAGCAGGTTGCCCAGCAGTTCCAGCAGGTCGCCTTCCTCGCCATAGAAGCGCGCACCTTCGTCGATGTCGAATTCGCACAGGATGTTCCTGGATGCGTAGACACGCTCCAGGCTGCGCACCACCGCTTCCGCATGGGCCTGCACCGCGATCGGCGCGGAAAAAGTCGTGTGCCCCGAGGCCTTGGCGCGCGCGAGCTGGTAGGCGACGATCTGGTCCATGTGCTGGACCTGGTCGAGCAGGTCGCGGCGCAACCCGGCTTCCGGATCGGGCGATTCCAGCCGCGAGCGCGCCACCGCCAACGGCGTCTTCAGGCTGTGCGCCAGATCGTCAAGGGTATTGCGGTAGCGCTTCAGGTGTTCGCGCTCGCTTTCGATGAAGCGGTTGAGTCCGCGCGTCAGCGCTTCGACCTCGCGCGGGTACGGTCCGACCAGGCGTTCGGCGCTGCCGCGTTCGATCCGCGTGATGTCGCGCGCCACGCGCCGCAGCGGCGAAAAGCTCCAGCGCAACAGGATCTGCTGCAGCACCAGCAGCGCCAGGCCCAATGCAGCCAGCCAGCCGAACAGCGTGCGCCGGTAGGCCGCTAGGCCGGTGTGGAACAAGCCGTCGTTTTCGGCGATGTAGATGGTCAGGTGGTAACCCGTCCCGCTTTGCAGGGGCACCCAGTCGATGCCCTGGCTCAGGACGTACAACGGCCCCGCCGAAGTCTCGACCGGTCCCTCGAACTTCGCGGGCCCCGGCGGCAGCAATTCATCGAAGGGAAGGTCGCGGCCGAGCGCCGATTGGGCTTCCCAATGGAAACCGCCCTGCCCGACGATCACCGCGTACAAGCCGGAACCCGGCCGTCCGAAATCCGGATTGGGCGGCGTCACGTCCGGCGGGATCACCCGCTCCGAGCGACTGCTGACATCGATACCGGAAAGATACGTGTAGGCGTAGCTTTGCAGCTGCGCGCGCAGCGCTTCCAAGGCGGCATGCTTGTACGCGCGGTCCAGCGCGAAACCGGTGATGCCGAGGAAGCCGACCAGCACCAGCAAGGTGGCAATGGTGGAACGCGAGACCAGCGACAGCGGCCTGCGCGAGGCGGTGTCCTCAGCCATCC
>JAZKBD010000007.1:2826-9387 GCA_040388785.1 Pseudomonadota bacterium | reverse complement strand
TCGTGCAGTCACACCCGACCGCAAGGACCACCATCATCACCGCGCGAACCGGGCACGCGCAACTGCCGGCGGCGCCACCGACGAGGCCTCATTCGACGGGATTTTCGTCGCGCGCGATCGCGAAGCGGTAGCCGCGCCCGCGCACCGTCTCGATCGGTTTCAGGCTGCTTTCCGGATCGAGCTTGCGGCGCAGGCGGCCGATGAAGACTTCCAGCACGTTCGAATCGCGGTCGAAATCCTGCTGGTAGATGTGCTCGGTGAGGTCGGCCTTGGAAACCAGCTCGCCAGCGTGCAGCATCAGGTATTCCAGCACCTTGTATTCGTAGCTGGTGAGGTCGGTGGGTCTGCCTTCGACCGTAACCGTCTGCGCGGTGGTGTCGAGCCGGATCGGCCCGCACGACAGCACCGGCTTGGCCCAGCCCGAGGCGCGCCGCACCAGCGCATTGATGCGCGCCAGCAATTCCTCGACGTGGAAGGGTTTGACGAGGTAATCGTCGGCGCCGAATTTCAGCCCTTCGACCTTGTCCTGCCATGAGGAACGCGCGGTGAGGATCAGCACCGGATAGCTGTGGCCTTCCTTGCGCAGGATCTCGATCAGTTCCATGCCCGAGAGCTTGGGCAGGCCCAGGTCCACGATCGCAAGGTCGAACGGCACTTCGCGCCCGAGGTAAAGCCCTTCCTCGCCATCGGCCGCGGCATCGACCGCGAAGCCGTCGCGCTTCAGGCGCGCCGCCAGCGTTTCACGCAGGGGCGCTTCGTCTTCCACCAGCAGGATACGCATCAGTGTCCTCCTTGATCGGATTTGGACTTCGAGTGGCCTTGTGCCGGCGGGTTCGAATGCAACTGCATCACCTGCACCTTGCCCTGCGGCGTCAATACCTTGATCCGATATACGTTGGTCTGGCCGCGCGACACTGTATCGGCCGCAAGGATATGCCCGCGCGTCTGGTGCTGCACCTGCCGGACGGCCTGCTCCAGGCTGGCCGGATGCGAAGGCGGTGGAGGCGCGGCTGCCGAACGTGGCGGTGCTGCGGCGGCGCCGATGGCGCACGCCATCAGAACGCCAGCCAGCGGCATGGAAAGAATGCGGGATTTCATGGCCGACGCGGTTCTCGCGCAAGACTTCAGTTCCCCGATCATCCGGTCACCCATTGAATTCGTGCTGAACACGGCATTGCGCCGCGGACATGCAGCGTCAGGCGGCGCGGCGCTCGGCCTGTGATCGAACTTCATCCAGCGCGGCCACGATGGCTTCCCAGCCCGCATCGGCCGTGTGTGTCCGCTCCGAAAGGACCCGCCGGAACGCCTTGCCGCCGGCCTGGCCGTGGTACAGCCCGAGCACGTGTCGCGTAATCGCCGCAAGCCGGACACCGCTCGCGCGCTGGCGCTCGATGTAGGCACGCATGCGCAGCATCACCGCTTCGCGCGAGGGTGGAGCGCCACCCGTCAATGCCGCATCGATGCACGCGAGGGCGTAAGGATCGTGATAGGCGAGCCGCCCCAGCATCACGCCATTGACGTGCGGCAGATGCGCCTGCACGGCGGCCAACCCGTCGATGCCGCCGTTGATCACCACCGTCAACGCGGGAAATTCGCGCTTCAGGCGATGGACCCGCGCGTAATTGAGCGGCGGCACTTCGCGGTTCTGCTTCGGCGACAGACCCTGCAGCCACGCCTTGCGCGCATGCACGATCAGCACTTCCACACCCGCCTCGATCATGCACGAAGCGAACGCGAACAGGTCCTCGTCTTCGTCCTGGTCGTCCACGCCAATCCGGCACTTCACCGTCACCGGCACGCGCACGGCATCGCGCATCGCGCGCACGCAATCGGCGACCAGTGCGGGTTCGCGCATCAGGCACGCGCCAAAGCGGCCGGATTGCACACGATCGGACGGGCAACCGACGTTGAGGTTGATCTCGTCGTAACCCGCGTCTTCACCCAGCCGCGCCGCCTGCGCCAGTTCGCGCGGCTCGGCGCCGCCCAGCTGCAACGCGACGGGATGCTCTTCGGGATTGTGCGCCAGCAGGCGCGCGTGATCGCCGTGTGCCAGCGCCGCCGCGGTCACCATTTCGGTGTACAGGCGCGCGTGCGGACTGAGCAGGCGATGGAAATACCGGCAGTGCTTGTCGGTCCAGTCCATCATCGGCGCAACGCACAGGCGCCACGCGTTTGCATTCGTCGATTGCATGCCGCCAATGATAAGACGGCGGCCGCGCCACCTCAGCAATTGCTTAACAAGCCGTCGCCTAGACTCGCGCCACGCCCGCAAGAAACGCCCCGATGAAAGCGTCCACGATCCTCTGCGCCGCCTTCGCCGCCCTCGCGCTCGCCGCATGCCAGCAGCAGCCCGCAACGACCCCGGCTTCCGCGCCGGTGGCCAGCACATCCGCACCGGTGATTCCTGCACCGGCGACTGCGCCGGCGTCCGCGAGCTCGGCACCCTTGCCCGGCGACCACGCCGTCACCAGGCATTACAAGATTGCGATCACGTTGCCTTCGCTGCCCGCCAACGCCAAGCCGTTGGCCGACGCGATGCGCACCACCGCCGACACCGCCAAGCGCGATTTCCTGCAAGCGCTGCCGGATCCGAAGACCTTGCCGGAGTTCGCCAACCGGCAGTTCGACCTGCTGCTGGACTTCAGGGTCGAGGCGCAAACGCCGGCCTTCATCAGCGTGCGCGAGACCGGCATGCAGGACACCGGCGGCGCGCATCCCAACCCGGTGCAGGCGGCGTTCGTGTTCGATCGCAAGGCCGGCAAGCTGGTCACACTCGATGATTTGTTCACCGATCCCGACAGCGCCCGCAAGGCGCTGGCCAATTTCGCGCACGACACGCTGCTGAAAAAATTCATGGCGGATGCGCCCAAGCCCGGCCAGGGTTCGCCCGATGCGATCCGGGAATGGAAGGCCAACATGCTGCAGATGCTGGACGGCGGCACCAAGCCGACCACGGTCAACTATTCGGTGTTCGTGGTGCGGGCCGGCGCTACACCGGACGCGCCGAGCCCCGGACTCGCGCTGGTTTTCCCGCCGTACCAAGTTGCGCCTTACGTGTTCGGTACGCAGACGGTGGAGGTGCCCGCGAATGTCTTCGCGAAGTTCCTGAAGCCGGCCTACCAAGGCGATTTCGCGGCGCAATGACGGGCTGACTTTCGGCCCATCCTGCGATGCTCCCGGCGTGCTAGCGTGGCGCATCCCACGGGAGAGTTCGCCATGAGCCACCGCACCTTCGCCGCCGTTGCGGCGTTCGTCCTGTCCGCACCCGTGGCGTTCGCCGCGCCCCCGCCTTCGAAACCAGACCTGCGTCCGGACAATGCGCCGGTGCCGCCGCCCGCATGGGTGGTGCAGAGCAATCGCTACGCACAGGTGCTGCTGAAAACGCTGGCCGAATTCAATCCCGAGTTCGCCTCGCAGTTCGGCCTGCCGGGTTACGACGACAAGGTCGTCGACCTCAAGCCCAACGTCGACGTGCGGTCGCGCGAGGCGCTGACCCAGGCACGCGACACGCTGAAGGCGGACCTTGCAAAGACCACCGACGCGAATGTCCGCGAAGACCTGGAGATCATGATCGACGCGGCCGGCCGCTTCATCGAAAGCAGCAAGCTGCAGGACCAGTACATGCTGCCCTACACCGACGTGGGCCAGACGATTTTCCAGGGCGAGTTCACCCTGCTGCAGGACCAGGTCGCACCCGCGCGCCGCCCGCATGCGCTGGCGCGCCTCAAGTGCTACGTCGGCATGGCGCCCGGCTGCTCGCCGGTGACGAAAGAGGCCGAGGCTCTGTTCGAAGCCAAGGCCGCCAACAAGAGACTGCTGGGCCCGTACAAGGCCGAGGTGGAACAGAACCTGGCCAATACCAAGCGCTATGTCGATGGCATCCGCAAGCTGTACGCGAAATACAAGATCGAGGACGCCGGCACCGCGCTGGATGCGTTGCAGAAGCAACTGGACGACTACACAGCATGGGTGAAATCGACGGTGTTGCCGCGCGCACGCAGCGATGCGCGCCTGCCCGAGCCGATCTACGCGGACAATCTGAAGAACGTCGGCATCGACATTCCACCGCAGGAGCTGATCAGGCAGTCCGAACAGTCCTTCATGGAAATCCAGTCGGAGATGGAAACCTTGGCGCCCTACGTCGCCAAGGCGGAAGGTTTCGCGCCCACCACCGATTACCGCGCCGTCATCAAGGATCTGAAGAAGCAGCAACTCGATCGCAACAACATCGAGCCGTATTACCAGACAGTGATCGACAAGATCGAGGCAATCATCCGCGACCAGCACATCGTCACGCTGCCCAAGCGCAAGATGATCATGCGCCTCGCGTCCGAAGCCGAGAGCGCCGCGCAACCCGCGCCGCACATGGATCCGCCGCCGCTGATCAACAATCACGGCGAGCGCGGCAGTTTCGTGCTGCCGCTCGGCAATCCGCCATCGGGCAATGGCAAGAACGAAGCCTACGATGACTTCACCTGCAAGGCCTGCGCGTGGACGCTGACCGCGCACGAAGGTCGGCCGGGGCACGAGTTGCAGTTCTCCGCGATGGTCGAGCATGGCGTGTCGCTGGCGCGCTCGCTGTTCGCGTTCAACAGCGTCAACGTGGAAGGCTGGGCGCTTTATGCCGAATGGATGATGGTGCCGTACGAACCCGCGGGCGGCCAGATGATCGCGCTGCAGTTGCGCCTGCTGCGCGCCGCGCGTGCGTTCCTCGACCCGATGTTGAACCTCGGCCTGATCGATCGTCAGCGCGCACACGACATCCTGGTCAACGACGTCGGCCTTTCCGAAGCGTTCGCGCGCGAGGAACTGGACCGCTTCATGTTTCGCTCGCCGGGCCAGGCCACCGCGTATTTCTACGGCTACTCGCGCATCCTGCAATTGCGCGCCCGCACCGAGATCGCGCTGGGCAGCAAGTTCAACCTGCAACAGTTCAACGACTTCCTCCTGTCGCAGGGCCTGCTGCCGCCGGATCAACTCGCGGAAGCCGTCGACAAGCAGTTCATTCCGGCGCACCAGGCGCGCTGAAGCACGCAGCGTGGGCGCGGGTGAATCCGCGCTTACGCTGCCATGCGCGTCCGGACATCTTCGAGAGGCGTGAAAACGCGCAGCGCGAACTTGGCCAGCGAATCGGCATTGTCGATGGCGACGCGCGGCAGCATGAAGAGGTCCATGCCGCGTCGCGCCCGTCCACGCCGCACGGTCGGCGACGCGACATGGCCGGCGTCGCGCGCGGCCTTCGCCACCCGCGCATCGGCATCACCGAAGGGATAACAGAACTGCGGAACCTCGAAGCCGAGCATGCTTTCGAGTTCGGCCTTGCCTCCGGCGATTTCATCGTACAGCTGCGCTTCATCGCACTGCGTCAGATGCAAGTGGTGGCGGGTGTGCGCGCCGATCTCCATGCCGCCCGCGCGCCAGGCGTGCAATTGCCCGACGGTCATCATCGGCTTCCTCACACCGAGCCGATCGGCGTCCCACAGATTGTGCTTGCCGATGCAGCTGTTGACGACATAACACGTTGCACCGAAGCCATGCCGCTGCAGCACCGGCATCGCGTTCTCGAGATTGTCGAGATAGCCATCGTCGAACGTGATGGCGACGATCCGCCCGCGTTGCTCGCCGCGCAGGTACGGCATTGCTTCACTCATCGACACGCCGCGCCAGCCGAGGCGATCCAGCAGCCGCATCTGCGCGGCAAATGCCGCGGGTGTGACATACAGGCAGCGGCCGTCCGGATGCAGCGCGTCGGGCACTTCGGCCACGTTGTGGTACATCAGGATTGGAATCGCCATGCCGCCCCCTTCCCGGAAGCGGCATGGTAGCGCACGGATCGCTATTTACTGATGGTGAACTTGCCGAAATCGACGCCCAGGTTCCAGCCCTTGCCGGTACCGCTCAGCGCCAGCGAGACATTGCCCTTGGTCATCACGGTGCCGTTGGCCGATGCCGCGGCGCCGGCGTGCGCACCGCCGGTCGCGTAGGTTCCGAGGATCTCGTCGATGTGGAAGATGCCGGAGAACTTGCCGACGCCGTCGATCTGCTGCTTGCCGAAGGTCAGGCCGCCGCCCTTGCTGCGCAGATGGACGTGCATGTGCTGGCCGTTGCTGCAGGTGACATCGCCGCTGCCGCTGGCGGTCTTGTAGAACGCCGACCAGCCGTGGATCTCGAAATGCATCCTGCAACTGATTTCACCGCCGGCGGCATGCGCGTTGCCGGCGTACACGAGTGGCGCGCCGGCGAGCAGCGCGGCAAGAACGACATTGCGTGCGAGAGGCATGATGGTCTCCTTTGGAGGTAGTCAGGTACCGCGGAAATCATTGTTGCCTGCAATCATGAACGGCGCCAGATGCTTGGCGGAATTCCGCCCAAAAGCTAGCGTGGCGCGGTCAGGCCACGGCATGCCCGAACTGGCGCTTGAACCCGGCCGCGAATTCTTCCGCACTGAAACGGTGGTTCTGGGTGCCGGGCTGCGCGATTTTCATGGCGCCCATCAGCGACGCGATCCGGCCGGTGGTCGGCCAATCGAAGCCGCGCAGCAATCCATGCAACAGGCCGGCG
>JAZKBD010000007.1:0-2816 GCA_040388785.1 Pseudomonadota bacterium | reverse complement strand
TCGTGCGTGGTGCCCCCTGCGTGGATTACCGATCCATCGCCGCCGTGCGTGACGATGTAGGCCTTGACCCGCTTGGCGATCCCGGCCTCGGACCAGCCGGTGCGTTCGGACAGCAGGCTCGCTTCGTAGCTGTTGACCGCCACGTAATCGGCCTGCTCGATGAACGCACGGAATTCCTCGCCCGAGAACAGCGGCATCGCCTGGCCCGGATCGAAGATGAAGGGAATGCCGCGCGCGGCGAATTCGGCCGCATGCTGCAGCATGCCGTCGCGGCCATCCGGTGCCACGATGCCGATCGCGGCATCGGCCACGTCGGCGACGCGGTTCAACTGGCTCTGCATCATCGCGCCCGGATGGAAAGCCGTGATCTGGTTGTTGTCCTGGTCGGTGGTGATGAAGGCCTGCGCGGTGAAGGTGCCTTGCACCTCGCGCACCCGGTCGAGGCGAATGCCGAGTTCATCGAACCAGGCACGGTATGGCGCGAAATCCTGCCCCACCGTCGCCATCGGGATGGGCTGGCCGCCCAGCAATTTCAGGTTGTAGGCGATGTTGCCGGCGCAGCCGCCGAACTCGCGGCGCATTTGCGGCACCAGGAACGACACGTTCAACATGTGCACCTTGTCCGGCAGGATGTGGTTCTTGAAGCGGTCCTCGAACACCATGATGGTGTCGTAGGCCATGGAGCCGCAGATCAGGGCAGCGGGCATCGTTTTTCCTCATTCGCGAGACACAAGCCGCCGATCGTAGCGGTTGCGCCGCGCGCTTTCGAGCCGCCCGCCGGAAAACCGCGCCCGGACGGCGATTTGCCAGCATTTCGTCCTTGCGCCAGCGGTCCGCTGTAACTAGACTGGCGCGTTCCCTCCTGACCCGCCTGTCGACCAGGCCCGCACCCTGGGTTCGCGCATGTTCAAACTGTTCCGCGGCATCTTTTCCAACGACATTTCCATCGACCTCGGTACCGCGAACACGCTGATTTACGTGCGCGACCAGGGCATCGTGCTCAACGAACCGTCCGTGGTCGCGATCCGCCAGGACCGCGGTGCGGGCGGCCCGCGTTCGGTGGCGGCGGTCGGCAACGACGCGAAGATGATGCTGGGCCGCACGCCCGGCAACATCGTCACGGTGCGGCCGATGAAGGACGGCGTGATCGCCGACTTCACCATGACCGAGGCGATGCTGCAGCATTTCATCAAGCAGGTGCACAAGAACCGCTTCCTGCGCCCCAGCCCGCGCGTGCTGGTGTGCGTGCCGTGCGGCTCGACCCAGGTCGAGCGCCGCGCGATCAAGGAATCCGCCGAAGGCGCCGGCGCGCGCGACGTGTTCCTGATCGAAGAACCGATGGCGGCCGCGATCGGTGCCGGCATCCCGGTGCACGAGGCGCGCGGTTCGATGGTGCTGGACATCGGCGGCGGCACGTCCGAAGTCGCGGTGATGTCGCTCAACGGCATCGTCTATTCGCAATCCGTGCGCATCGGCGGCGACCGTTTCGACGAAGCCATCATCAATTACGTGCGCCGCAGCAACGGCACGCTGATCGGCGAGCCGACCGCCGAGCGCATCAAGATCGAGATCGGCTGCGCCTATCCGCAGAAAGAGATTCGCGAGATGGAAGTGTCAGGCCGCAACCTCGCCGAGGGCGTGCCGCGCATGTTCACCATCAACTGCAACGAAGTGCTGGAAGCACTGCACGAGCCGCTGCACGGCATCGTCGCGGCGGTGAAGGCGGCGCTGGAGCAGACCCCGCCGGAACTGTGCTCTGACGTGCACGAACGCGGCATCGTGCTGACCGGCGGCGGCGCGCTGCTGCGCGACATCGACAAGCTGATCAGCGAGGAAACCGGCCTGTACGTGCAAGTGGCCGAGGATCCGCTGACCTGCGTCGCGCGCGGCGGCGGACGCGCGCTGGAGCTGATCGACATGCATGGCAGCGATTTTTTTGCGTCCGAGTGAGCCGCTCACTTCGTTCGCTGTAAGTCGCTCGCTGCGCTCGCTGGAAAGAGTAAAGTCGCTCACCGCGTTCGCTGTAAGGGGTAAATCGTAAAGAGTAAGGTGTTGCTCGACTCGCTCTGTACAGTCTGCGCAGCAGACGACTTACTCTTTACCATTTACAGGCGGCGCAGCCGCCGACTCACTCCCCAGCCATGGCGCTTCCGCAAAAGGAATCCTCTCCGATCTTCTCGGATGCGACCGCGGGCACGCTGCGCCTGATCGCCTATCTCGCGCTGGCCGCGATCTTGATGGTGCTGGACCACCGCAACGGCTGGCTGCACCGGGCGCGTTATCTCACCGCTGCCGCGATCGTGCCGATCTACAAGATGGCGGCGGCGCCGGCCGACTGGGTGCATGAGGCCAGCACCGCGTTCGCGCAGCGCAGCGCGCTGATCGACGAAAACCAGCAGCTGCGCGAAACGCTGCTGCTGGCGGAGGCGCGGCTCAATCGAATGGACGCGGTGGCGCACCAGAACGAACGCCTGAAGCAATTGCTGGACACCCAGCACCTGCTCGGCATGCAGGCGCAACTGGCGAGGCTGATCGACGTGCAATTGGGCCCGACCCGCGACCACGTGATGTTGAATGTGGGTGCCGACGAGGGCGTGCGCGTCGGCCAGGTCATCATCGATTCGCACGGCGTGATGGGCCAGATCATCGAAACGCTGCCGCACGCGTCGGTGGCGATGCTGGTGATCGATCCCGACCATGCGGTGCCGGTCATGCTCTCGCGCAATGGCCTGCGCGGCATCGCGCACGGCACCGGCGATCCGGATGAACTGGTGGTGCCGAACCTGCCGCTTTCCTCGGACCTGAAGCCCGGCGAC
>JAZKBD010000006.1:0-16092 GCA_040388785.1 Pseudomonadota bacterium | reverse complement strand
CCGCTTTCATCGAAACCAACGTGGTCGGCACGCTGGCGTTGTTGGAAGCCGCGCGCGATTACTGGAAAGCACAGGACGGTTCCGCGAAAGATGGATTCCGCTTCCTGCACGTCTCCACTGACGAGGTGTACGGCTCGCTCGGCGCAACCGGCAAGTTCACTGAAACAACGCCGTACGCGCCGAACTCGCCGTACTCGGCATCCAAGGCGTCGAGCGATCATCTGGTGCGCGCGTTCCACCATACCTACGGCTTGCCGGTGCTGACGACGAACTGTTCGAACAATTACGGGCCGTACCAGTTTCCCGAGAAGTTGATCCCGTTGATCATCGCGCGCGCGCTGAACGGCGCGCCGCTGCCGGTATACGGCGACGGCAGGAACGTGCGCGACTGGCTGTTCGTGCTGGACCACTGCCGCGCGATCCGCCGGGTACTGGAAGCGGGCAGGGTGGGTGAAACCTACAACGTCGGCGGCGACTCCGAGCGCGAGAACATCCATGTGGTGAAAACCATCTGCGCGTTGCTGGACGCGAAGCGTCCCTTGGCCGATGGCCGCAAGCGCGAATCGTTGATCGAATTCGTGAAGGATCGCCCGGGCCACGACCGCCGCTACGCGATCGACTCGTCCAAGTTGCAACGCGAACTCGGCTGGAAACCCTCCGTCGATTTCGAAACCGGCATCGCCCGCACCGTGGACTGGTACCTTGCCAACCAGCCGTGGGTGCAGCGCGTGCTGGACGGCAGCTACCGGATGGAACGGCTGGGAGCCTTCGCATGACGACCCAAAAAGGCATCATCCTGGCCGGCGGCTCCGGCACGCGGCTGTACCCGGTGACGCAGGCCATCAGCAAGCAACTGCTGCCGGTGTACGACAAGCCGATGATCTATTACCCGCTGTCGGTGCTGATGCTGGCCGGCATCCGCGAAGTGCTGGTGATCAACACGCCGCACGAGCAGGCGTTGTTCAAGAATCTTTTGGGCGACGGTTCGCAGTGGGGCATCAAGATCAGCTATGCGGTGCAGCCGTCGCCCGATGGCCTGGCGCAGGCGTTTTTGATCGGGCGCGAATTCATCGCGGGCGAGCCGTGCGCGCTGGTGCTGGGTGACAACATTTTCTTCGGCCACGGCTTCACCGAACTGCTGAAGCGCGCCTCGACGCGCGATCACGGCGCCACGGTGTTCGGTTATCTGGTGCGCGATCCGGAACGCTATGGCGTCGCGGAATTCGACAAGTCCGGGCGCGTGGTCGGGCTGGAGGAAAAACCGGCGAAGCCGAAATCGAGCTACGCGGTAACGGGCCTGTATTTCTACGACGGGCGCGTGTGCGATTTCGCCGCGCAACTGAAGCCGTCGTCGCGCGGCGAGCTGGAAATCACCGATCTCAACCGCTGCTATCTCGACGATGGTTCGCTGATGCTGGAGCCACTCGGGCGCGGTTACGCATGGCTCGACACCGGCACCCACGAATCGATGATGGACGCGGCGAACTACATTGCCACGGTCGAAAACCGTCAAGGCCTGAAGGTGTGCTGCCCCGAGGAAATCGCCTACCAGCAGCGCTGGATCGACGACGCGCGTGTGCGCGAGCTCGCGGCGCCGCTGGTCAAGACGGGGTATGGGCAGTATCTGTTGCGGTTGATTGACGGTTAGTTTTTTTAATCCTTCTCCCTCCGGGAGAAGGTGGCGCGCAGCGCCGGATGAGGGTCCGGCTGTGCCTGAGCACCGGTCACGCAGCGGTTTTTGAGCAAGACCCGCACCCTCATCCGCCCCTCCGGGGCACCTTCTCCCGAGGGGAGAAGGGAGAGAAACAGTATGAGGATCGCCTAGCATGACCCAACACCCCCGCCTCAAGCGCATCGACACCAATCTGCCCGGCGTGTACGTCATCGAACCCATGGTGCACGGCGATGCGCGCGGCTATTTCTTCGAAAGTTTCCACGCGAAGAAATATGCGGAACTCGGCATCGACGCGCGTTTCGTGCAATCGAATGTATCGCGCTCGGCACGCGGCGTCCTGCGTGGCTTGCATTACCAGTGGCCGAATCCGCAAGGCAAGCTGGTGTCGGTGCTGGAAGGCGAGGTCTACGACGTCGCGGTCGACATCCGCCGCGGCTCGCCCACCTTCGGGCAATGGGAAGCGGCGATGTTGACGGCGGCCAATCACCGGCAATTGTGGATTCCGGAAGGTTTCGCACACGGCTTTTGCGTCGTCAGCGAGGCTGCGACTTTCATGTATCAATGCACTGCGCTGTACGACGCAGCGTCCGACGCCGGCGTGCGCTGGAACGATGCCGCGATCGGCATCGACTGGCCCGTCGCCGAGCCGGTGCTTTCGGCGAAAGATGAAGTAGCGCCGTTTCTCGCCGATGTTTCGGCCGACGAGCTGCCGGTGTACATCGCATGACTTTTCTGTTGCCGGCTTGCTGCTTTTGCTCGTCATTCCGGCGCAAGCCGGAATCCAGTTGCTGCCTTGCCTGGAAGGCTGGATCCCGGCTTGCGCCGGGATGACGGGGAAGATGTCGATGCGCGTTCTGATAACCGGCGCGAACGGCCAAGTAGGGCATGAACTGCTGCGCGCGTTTGCAGGTTCTGCCGTGGAAGACGAAATCATTGTGGCCACCCGCAGCGGCACGCTCGAAACTGGCACGCGTTGCGAAGCCATCGACCTCGCGGATTTCGATGCGCTGACCCGAGCGCTGGATCGCATCGCGCCGGACATCATCGTCAACGCTGCCGCCTATACCGCGGTCGATAGCGCGGAAGATGAACCAGCCATCGCGGAACGCATCAATGGCGATGCGCCCGGCGTACTCGGCGCCTGGGCGAAGCAGTGCGGTGCGCGCGTGGTGCATTACTCCACCGACTACGTGTTCGATGGCACCGCAACCCGGCCGTATCGCGAGACCGACGCCACCCATCCCGTCAGCGCCTACGGCCGCTCCAAACTCTCCGGCGAGATTGCATTGCGCGACAGCCGCGCGCGTCACCTGATCCTGCGCACGGCGTGGGTGTATGCCGCGCGCGGGAACAACTTCCTGCGGACCATGCTGCGCCTTGGCGCCGAACGCGAAGAACTGCGCGTGGTGAACGATCAGATCGGTGCGCCCACGCCAACGCAATTGATTACGGATGTGACTGCACGAGTCATCGCGCAATGGAGCAAGGACGACGCCCAAGCACGCGACGGCATCTACAACCTCGTGGCTTCCGGTCAGACCAGTTGGTGCAACTTCGCGCGCGCGATCTTCGAACGTGCGCAACACGCAGGAGTGATCGAGCGCGTGCCGGTGGTGCATGCGATCAACACTGCCGATTATCCGACCAAGGCAAAACGCCCCGCGTTTTCGGTGCTCGACACGACCAGGCTGCGCGAAGTGTTCGGCGTCACGCTGCCCGATTGGCAGACCGGGCTGAATGGCGTGATGAGGGAACTCGCAGGCTCGCGTTCTTGAGCCTCTCCCGGCGGGAGAGGAATGGTCGCTGACCGCTCATCGGCCCAACCGCGCCGTTCGTCGGCGCGTGCTTGGCAAGCCGTCCGCCGGGCAGCATGATCCACCCTGCATCGTCGGCTTCAACAGGGGCAAAACCGTCGTGCTGGGGAAACAAGCAATCATGCGTACCCGTTTCGCGGCTCGCCTGCGCGCATATTGCCGCGTCCGCGGCTTCACGCTGGTCGAACTGATGATCACGCTCGCGGTGGCGGCCATCCTCGCGATGATCGCCGTGCCGAGTTTCCGGCACATCCTCATTTCTACGAATCTGTCGAATATCAACAACGATCTCGCGGGCGACCTGCAGTACGCGCGTACCGAAGCGGTGTCGCGGCAGGTGAGCGTGCAGGTCGCGGCAACCGGTAGCTGGCAGAACGGCTGGACGGTACAGGTTCCACCGGCCAGCAGCACCGGGACAGCAACGGTGCTGCGTACGCACGCCGCCATTCCGACCCCCTACGTGCTGAGCGGAGCGGCCACGCCGGTGACGTTCCAGCCGCAGGGCACCAGCGCCCTCAACTGCTTCACTGTTTCCGCACCCAATGGTGCTGCCAACAACCAGCCGCGGTTCCTGCAGGTGCTCGCGGCCGGCATGTTGCAGCAAACCACCAGCAGTACCACTCCCCCCGGTTGCCCGGCTCCCGCACCATGACCCTTCACCGTGCCCATCCTCGCCAACAAGGCTTCTCGATGCTGGAAGTGCTGATCGCCGTTCTGGTGTTCAGCCTCGGCATGATCGGCCTTGCCGGACTGATGATCTTCGCGATCCAGTCCAACCATGTCGGCTACCTGCGCACCCAGGCAACCTTCCTCGCGCACAACATGGCCAATCGTATGGCCGCGAATCCCGCAGGGTTGTGGGGCACCGGCGGCACCAGCTCCTACAACATCACTTCGATCCTTGCGCCGGGCGCCGGCATCACCATGACTTGCGCGGCAGGCTGCTCTCCCGCCGACCTTGCTACCCATGACATCCAGGTGTGGAGCCAGCAGCTCAACACCTTCCTGCCGAATGCCAAGGGCGCCATCAACTGCAGCGCCGCGAACCTGACGTACCAGCCGACCGCGCCGCAGGTCGCCAACCGGCCGCCGTATGGCGGCACTTGCCAGATGGTGCTGCAGTGGAACGAAGCGAGTGCCGGCAACAACGCTGCCCAGAATCCCAACATCTTCGCATGGACGTTCCAGCCATGAAGAACATCCATTGCTTCCGCCCAACGCGTCGCCGCATGGCGGGCCTGTCGCTGATCGAAATGATGATCGCGCTGGTGATGGCGCTGATCGTCGCCGCCGGCATCATCACGGTGTTTGCTTCGACCTCCAGCAGCAACAAGGTGCAGCAACAGATGGCGGCGTTGCAGGAGGAGGGCCGCTTCGCGATCCAGAGCCTGCGTGAGGACCTCGGCAACGCCAATGGCGCCTACTGCGCCAATTCGGGCGGCAACGCCAGCCTGGTCGCGTCGGGCATCAGCCTGGATTCGTTGAATGCGCCGACGGTGACGTCGAATGTCATTGGTTCGGTCAACGGCGCGCTCGCCGACGACACGACGCCGCTGGACGATCCCGGCAACGCGTTCGCACTGCCCTCGTTCGTGTTCCTGCGCGGCTATGACTGCACGGCCGCCGCCTGCACGCCGGTCGATCCGAAGACGGCCGTAACGAATCCTTTGCCCGCGATGGGCATTGCCGCCAACAGTCACCTGAGCGGCACCTCGGTGCTGACCATGCGTTACCTGAAGCCCAATGCGGGTTGGTCGATCGTGCCGGTCGGCGGTACGGGCAGCACCATCGCCGCCAACAGCGATGGCAGCGTCAACACGATCAATCTTGTCCCGACGGGCACTGAGCAGCCGGTTACGTACTTCGGCGCTGGTGACCTCGGAATGCTCGCGGATTGTTCCGCGGCGTATGTATTCGGGGCCGCCGGGCAAGGAAGCAACACGATCACGGTATCCGGCGCCAATTACGCCAAGCCGAAGATTGCCAATTTGACCGGCGGGGCCGCACCACGCCTGTTCGATTTCAACAAGGATTTCCAGACCATCACCTATTACGTGAAGGTGGTGTGCGTCAACGGGGCCGCGGTGTGTCCCGGTGGTCCGACCACCGGCGAACTCGAACGCCGGGTCAATGGCGCGGATCAGCCCATCGTGCGCGGCATCGAACGCCTGGATTTCCGCTACGGCATCATCGACGCCAACGGCAATACCCAATTCCTTACCGCGATGGGGGTCGACACCAACGGCGGCGGCACCATTGCGTGCCCGCCCGGCGTGCAGTTGGCCTCGAATGTCGGCTACACCGCGACGACCGGCGGCGGCAGCCCCAATCAAGGCTGCCTGTGGCGGGCCGTGACATCCATCCAGGCAAACATCCTGATGGACGGCCAAACGCCGCTGTACACGCTGACGACGCCCGAGATGGCTTACATCTACAGCATCGACGGCGATACCACGCCGGGACCGCCTACCGAAGCAACGCGCAACATCCAGCCGAGTGCGCAGGGTTTCCCGAACCAGTTGCTGCGGCGCGAATTCACCACCCTCGTCGCGTTGCGCAATTTCAATCCGTGATTGGGTAAGCCGCCATGCTCGTACGATCCACACAACCCCGTTTTCCGCAGCGCGCACGCGAACGCGGTGCGGTGCTGCTGGTGGCGCTGGTTTTCCTGATCCTGCTCACCCTGCTTGCGATTGGGGCCTCGTCGGGCTCGCTGTTGCAGCAGCGCATGGTCAGCGCCACCCGCAGCGCACAGCTCGCCACGATGAGCGGCGATACCGCGTTGCGCGGCGCCGAGTGGAACATCTGGAACTATTTCTCGCAGGTGCAGGGTGGCAGCTTCTGCGCCCGCGGCAGCATCGATGCCACCAATGGTTGCGTTTACTACGACCCGTCCATCGCGGCGTTGTACGGCACGGCCGGCACGATCACGCAGTTTCGCACCGGCAACAATGGCTGGCTCACTGGCACCGGCATTACGTACAAGGGTGCCGGGGGCGCTGGTTACACCAATCAGACAGGCACCTTGGCGTTGCTCAGCCTGAAGACGTCCAACGTTGCCCAGAACCCGCAATACGTCATCGAAGACATGGGCATGCTACGCGCTCCCGGCGCCGGCTTGCTGCACGAATCCGGCGTTACCGGCCCGAGCAGTGGCGCCCCCGGTGGCAACATCGTTCTGGATGTTTATCGCGTCACCGCACGCGCCACGGGCGGGACCAACAACACCGTGCGCGTGGTCCAGAGCACTTTCGACGCGCAAGCGCCGACCAACTGAAGGTACACGCGGGAAAAACCGCCATGTCCAACCACAGACAAACGCTTCTTGCATCCCGTCCCGCCGCGATGGTGCTGGCGCTATCACTGGTCGGTGGTTTGTCAGCGCCTTTCCTGGTGCTGCCACCCGTGCACGCGGCTTACGTAGTGCCCGCCGGCACCACCGAACTCAGTGCGACGCCCGTCAACCAGACCAAGGCCGTGCCACCCAATATCGCCGTGACCTTCGACGATTCGGGATCGATGGCCAGTGCATTCCTGGGGGACAATCGACCTTTCGACAACAAGGGGTGGGGCAGCCAGTGGCGTTGCGCTGGCGTCATCAACCCGACGGCGGCGTCCGGCATCGGCGCGCAAGCGATGAACGGCGTGTATTACAACCCTGACGTCATCTATCTTCCGCCCCTGTATGCCGATGGCACGTCATTTCCGAACGCCGGGGATTCTTCCTTTGCGCCAACAAGCATCAACTACCTGGACAGCGTATGGAACGACGGTGTGGCTGCGAATCGGCCGTTGAACCCGCAGGGGCAAAACGACACCACCGATTTCACCAATCAAACCATTTCAAGAAAAACGTATTACTGGCAGTGCTATTCCGACAAGGACTACAACGGCAATACCTACACCGGTAATCTCGGACAGGACGGTGACCACTACGGTTCACTTCGCGTTGCGGGCGGCAGCGGTGGTCCCTATTACTACCAGCTCAAGGCCTCCGCGCTTGCAACGTTGCAAGGCCAAGTGGACGCGTATGGCAACCCCACCACCGCCGGGCTGAGTACGTTGTACAACTCCAGCAACTGGGAAGCCGTGGCCGTTCCGCCCAGCCAGTACCAGAATTGGGCCAACTGGTGGGCTTACTACCGCACGCGCAACCAGATGGCGCGCACCGCCATTTCGCGGGCCTTCGGTTCGCCGAATCTGTCGGCCAAGACGGCGGACGGCGGCTATGGCGGCAATTTCAGGGTCGCCTGGCAGAATCTCTATACGTCCGATACGTTTCGATTGCAGAAAGCTGCCGTCATCAGCAACTTGACGGACGCAGCTGGCTGCAGCGCATCCAACAGCGCTACCAGCAGCCCGAACATCGCGCTTCAGGCAAGCACGACGACAACACCTCCGCCCTGCTATCGCAGCGCCTTCTTCAACTGGGTCTTTTCCGTCAACGCGACCAACGACACACCGGCACGCGCCGCGAGCATTCGTGCTGGCCAGTTTTTCGAAAGGGGCGGTTCACTTGACCCCAACGGTGTTGCGGCCGGCGATTTGCACGACCCTTACTGGCAGCCGCCGCCGAACGGCGCCTACGACCCCTCTGCCAATCCCGGCAACGAGCTGTATTGCCGCCAGAACTTCCACATGCTGGTAACGGATGGTTACTGGAACGAGAGCTCCAATTACTCCACGACCGGTTACGTGAGCCCGGCAACGAACTCCACGTTTCCGGATGGCGTGAACTACTCCAGTTCGGCGGCGAGCACGCAAATCTTCTGGAACGTAAGGGCGACCAGCGCGTATACGCCGTCACAGGCCGACATCGGCTTCAATTTCTGGGCCACCAACTTGCGACCCGACCTGTACGATCCCACAAACGGCAAGTTCGTACCGCCATATCTGCCGGATACGTACACGGGACTTTTTGGTGGGGGCAATGTGACGGGCGGCAACGGAGCCACCAAGAACATCCCGGTTGAAGAGTATTTCAATCCCGAAAACGACCCCGCCACCTGGCCACACATGGTGGAATACATGGTCACGCTGGGCGTGGCGGGCGACCTGGTTCATTCCAGCGACTACGACTGCAAGACCTACAGCGCTGGTACACCCAATGACGCGTGTGCCTTGCGCACGGGCAAGACCACGTCCGATGGCAGCAAAGGCTGGCCAAAACCTCTCAACAACAACCCCACGGGCATCGATGACACGTGGAACGCAACGGTGAACAGCCGCGGTGACTATTTCAGCGCCGGCAACCCACAGGATCTGGTCAACCAGCTGAGCAACATTCTCACCTCCATTTCGGCGCGCGCCGGCAACGCAGCGACGGGGGCGGTCAATGCCAGCGTGGCTACCATTGGTGCGGTGAGTTTCAGCACCAGCTACAGCAGCCTGGATTGGAGCGGCACGCTGAATGCCGTGACCTTGAACCCCGACGGCACCACGGGTGCCAGCCTGTGGTCGGCCGCGATTCCGGCGGCATCCGGCCGCAATGTTTACACCGATTCTTACAAAGCGAGCACCTTCGCGTCGTTCGCCTTCACGACAGCGAATGTCGGTTCGTTCGATAGCACCCAGAACAGCGCGGGCGTGGGGCTGCAGTCGCCCACGCTCGGAGCCAGTCCCGACAGCGTTGCGAACCGCATCGATTATCTGCGCGGCGACCAGACCCATGAAGCTGACGGCACCTATCGCAAGCGCACCACCTTGCTTGGCGCCATCATAAACTCGCAGCCGGTGTATGTGTCCTATCCGAGCAGCAATTACTACGACAGCTGGCCTGTCAGCTCGCCGGAAGCCGCAGCCGGCGCACAGAAGTACTCCGCATTCGTCGCGGCGCATGCCAAGCGCGCGGGCACAGCCTATGTGGGCGCGAACGACGGCATGCTGCACGCCTTCAACGCGCCGGTGCCGAAGTGCACCTCTTACGACGTGGCGACCGGGGTGTGTTCGGCTTACAACACGGGCTCGAATCCGGGACAGGAAGACTGGGCGTTCATTCCTCGCGCGGTGTATGCCAATCTCGGCAATCTCACCAGCGTGAACAACTTCCAGTTTCGTCCGACCGTGGACGCGACACCGGTGACGCGCGACGTGTTCTTCAGCGATCAAAATTGGCACACCATCCTCGCGGGTGGGGTAGGCCTTGGTGGGCGCGGTGTGTACGCACTGGATATCACCGGCGCTGCGAATTCTTCCATGCCCGCCACCGCGCCGGACAAGGTCTTGTGGGAGTTCGATTCCGACATGACGGTGGCGGGAACTTGCGTCACCAACTTCGGTACCTGCAGAGGTAGTGATCTGGGTTACACCGTGTCGCAGCCCAACGTTGGGCGCCTCAACAATGGCGAATGGGTGACGTTGGTATCGAACGGCTATTTCCCCGACTGCTCTCAGCCAGACATTCCCACCCCTGACAAGACGACGTGTGCGGCGGTTGCTGCGCAGGCACCAAAGGACGCTTCGGGCAATCCGTACAGTGCGTTGTTCGTGCTGGACGCGCAAACCGGCAAGATGGTCGCGGAATTGAAAACGCCGACCGGTCTCACGGTCAACGGGATCAAAGTGACCAGCTTCGGGCTTGCGACGGCAGTGTTGGGCGACTACAACTCCGACCAGATTGATGACGTGGCGTTTGCGGGCGACCTGCAGGGCAACCTGTGGCGCTTTGACCTGTCCGACCCGAGTCCGTCCAATTGGAAGGTGACCCTGGCTTACGTCGGAATCGCTGACGCCGGCGGCAACCAGGGGCTGCAGCCGATCACCACGATGCCGCGCCTGTTCCCGGATCCGGCGACCGGCAGTTTCATGGTGGTGTTCGGCACCGGCAAGTACCTCGGCGCGGGCGACAACAGCAGCAACGCCGTGCAGGGCATCTACGGCATTCGCGATACCGGCGCGTGCGGAACCGCGGGGGGTTGTGCGACGAATCAGGGCCAACTGGTGCAGCAAACGCTGGGTGAGCAGACCGTCAATCCGCCCAATCCCTACCAGGGCGCAACGGTCCGCACCGACACCAACATTGCGGCGCCGGTCAGCTACGGTGGCTGGTACATCCCGCTCAAGATCATGGACAGTTCCGGCACGACGCAGGTGAATTCCGGCGAGCGCGTGGTGGTCACGCCCGGCGCGGTCTTCTCCAGCAACATGGTCATCGTGCAGACGCTGATCGCGGGCGCGGCCGGCAGTGATCCGTGCAACCCGACGACGCAGGGCGCCGTGATGGTGTTCAACACCAACAACGGCGGGCCGGGTACCGGCGTGTCTTCCCTCGGTGGCGCACCGGTGGTGGGTGGGCGCATCAACAACGCGCGCACCAGTGGCAGCTTGCCGGTGGTGTCTGCATTGGGTGGCGGCCAGTTCTACATTCCGGGCGTGACGCTCTCCAACGCCAAGAACCAGGGGCCGTTCACGGGTGACTCGCCGATCTGGCGGCGCCGCTCGTGGAGCGAGATCAACCAAATCCAGTAGGTGTGACAGGGGCGATGACGATGATGCGCAAACGTGGTTTCACCTTGATCGAGCTGATGATCGTGGTGGCGATCATCGCCATCCTCGCCGCCATCGCGATACCGTGGTGGGGACGGTATGCCTACCGCGCGCGCCGCGGCGACGGCCAGAACCTGCTCATGCATGTGGCGCAGGCGGAAGAACGCTACTACACCAACTTCAACACCTACCCGCTTACCGCGACGTCGCTTGGGTTCACCGGCACGCCCACCAGTGAAAACGGCTATTACACCGTAGGCTTGGCGGCGAACCCGGCGAGTTCTGCCGGCCAAGGCTACATCGCTACGGCAACACCGGTCCCGGGGGGGGCGCAGGTGGGCGACCAGTGCAAGAAACTCACCATCGACAACACCGGCCTCAAGGGCTATACCGGCAGCCAAACCAACGGCAATTGCTGGTAGGCGTGACAGTCCATCCGGGTTGACCCAATCCCCTTCTTTGCAGAGGGGGATTTTTTTCTGAACCACCTGCACCGCTTCAGCTTTTCGGAGCGCTGCGCGCTTCGTTTGTCAGCAGACTTGGCTTGCGAGCAGGGTCGCTGCTCTTGACGTCGGTCTGTATGCTTCGTATTGTGACCACAATAGTGGTTACATGGAGAGTGTCATGAACGATGAGATCGTGTCGTTGCGGAAAGCAAAGGCACAGCTCAGCGAGCTGGCCGAACGCGCCGCAAGTGGTGTCGATACTGTGATTGCGAAGCACGGCAGGCCAGCCGCCCGCTTGACCGCTGCACTCGCTTCGCGCAAGCGAGTGGATTTGGCAATGTTGCGTGAGCTGACCGACTCTCAGCAGCGACAGCCCGAAAGCGCCGCCAAGGCCGTGCGCAGGCTGCGTGACGCGACGCGGTATTGATTGAGCGTGCCTTACCTGGACACCAGCCTGATTGTGGCGGCTTTGACGCATGAGCGCCGCACTACGGAGATACAGCGTTGGCTCGCCAAACAGGCGCCGGAAAAACTGGTGATCAGTGATTGGGTGGCTACCGAACTTTCCGCGGCGCTATCCATGAAGGTGCGCATGCGGCAGCTGGACGTTGCGGTTCGTGGTGACGTGCTGGCCGCGTTTACCCGTTTGGTACGGGAGACGTTTACGGTTCTTCCGCTGGATCGCAATGACTTTCGCGAGGCGGCACGGCTTGCCGACCTGCATCAATCTGGTCTGCGTGCGGGCGACGCATTGCATCTCGCCGTCGTGGCGAATCGTGGCGAGCGATTGTTGTCTCTCGACAAGGTGCAGGTTCAGGCGGCGGTCGCAGCGGGTATCAGTGCCAGGCTCTTTTAGATCATGGCGCAGGTGGTCGCGCTTCGCTTTTCAGCAACTCCTGCTTGCGCGCGATGCCCCAGCGCCAGCCGCCCGGCGTTCCGTCGGCGCGCACCACGCGATGGCAGGGCACGATGAACGCGAGTTTGTTGCTGCCGCAGGCGTGGCCGACGGCGCGCGCAGCCTTGGGTTCGCCGATCGCGCGGGCAATGTCGGCGTAGCTGCGGGTTTCGCCCGCAGGGATGCGCGTCAGTTCCTGCCACACGCGCCACTGGAAGGCGGTGGCGGTGACGTCCACGGGCGGCAGCGCGGCATTCGGATGCCGCGCGGCGTTGCCCGAGAATCCGGCCGCGACGCGATCGAGCACGATCGCGAGCCATTCGTCGCGGCCGGCGTCGACGCGGGTCAGTTCGGCCTTGGGAAATTCCGCACGCAGTTCGTCCAGCAGTTTTGCGTCGTCGTCGCCCAGCGCCACCGCGCAGATGCCGCGCGCGGTGGCCGCGATCAGCACGCGCCCCAGCGGGGTGCGCGCCGTGGTGTAGCGGATCGCGACGCCCGTGCCACCGTCGCGGTAACGCGCCGGCGGCATGCCCAGCAGGCGATTGGCGTTCTCGTACACGCGGCTGGCCGAGCCGAAGCCCGCGGTGTACACGGCATCTGTGACATTGGCGCCTTCGCGCAGCGCGGTCTTGAGTTGCGCGAAGCGCTGCGCGCGCGCGTACTCGGCCGGCGATACGCCGAAGCGATGGCGGAAGCTGCGCTGCAGGTAGGCAGGTGACAATCCGACCTGCGCAGCGAGCTGGTTCAGCGACGGCGGTTGCGCGCTGCGATCGAGCAGCTCGCGTGCATGTTCGAGCGGATTGCGGCGTGGCATGGTGTCGGGTTGTGCGTTCATGCGCGCATGGTGGCGCGATCCGCGCAGCGCCGCTATCCGGTTCTTGTCATGGGGTCGAATGCTTATTCAGGATGCGGCAAGCCGGCGCGCGGGTGCGTGGGCACCACGGTGAATTCGCCCTCGATGATCGATGGATCGGTGGTGCGTGGCGCGCGTCGCGCCAGCCATCGGCGCGCGATCAGCACCAGCGCGGCCGCCGCGAGCGCGAATGCGCCGATCACCAGTCCCGTGGCCACCAACGCCGTCAGCACGATGGCCGCGCCCACGACCGCCAGCACGCGCAACAGCGGATGGCGGGGCAGCGGTGGATGGATGAAGCGTGCGCGCATGGTGTGAACCCGCGTGGCAGAATGACCACTCAACCATGCGGCCACGCGGCCGTGGATACAAGTGCCGGGAGCAGTAATGGACAACGCCGTCCCTGATCCGTATTTGTGCCGCCTCGCGGACATCCCCGACGGCGGCGTGCTGGGCGTGGATCCGCCCGATCCCGAAGGCGAGCCGCTGCTGCTGGCGCGACAGGGCAACGCCGTGCAGGCGTGGCTGAACGTGTGTCCGCACTCGGGCCGCCGCATGGATTACGCACCCGGGCTGTTCCTGGTCAAGGACGACAAGCTGACCTGCGCGGTGCATGGCGCGACATTCGCGCTGCGCGAATCCGGCCTCTGCGTGGCCGGCCCGTGTCGCGGCCAATCCCTGGTCGCGGTGCGCGTGCAGGTGCGCGAGGGAAGGGTGTCACGCGCCTGAAGTCCGTGCTTACCCTACGAACACGCGCGCGTTGCGGAACATCCGCATCCACGGCGAATCCTCTTCCCATTCGCGGGGGTGCCAGCTCATCTGCGCGGTGCGGAACACGCGTTCCGGGTGCGGCATCAGGATGGTGACGCGACCGGACGCGGCGGTGAAGCCCGCCACGCCGTCTGGCGAACCGTTGGGGTTGTACGGAAACGTTTCGGTCGGCTTGCCGCGGTTGTCCACGAAGCGCACGCAGGCCGTGGCCTTGCCCGACTTGCTGCCTTCGGCGAAGACGGCGCGGCCTTCGCCGTGCGCGGTGACGACAGGGATGCGTGAACCCGCCATGCCGCGGAACAGGATCGACCCGGCATCCAGCACTTCCAGCGTCACCAGCCGCGCTTCGTATTGCTCCGATGCGTTGCGCTGGAACGTCGGCCAGTGCGCGGCGCCCGGAATGATGGACTTGAGGTGCGCCAGCATCTGGCAGCCGTTGCACATGCCGACCGCGAACTTCGACGGGTCCGCAAAGAATGCGGCGAACTGTTCGCGCAGATCGTCGTGGTACAGGATCGACGCGGCCCAGCCACGGCCCGCGCCCAGCACGTCGCCGTAGGAAAAACCGCCGCAGGCGGCGAAGCCCGAGAACTCCGCGAGCTTGTGGCGGCCCGCGACCAGGTCGCTCATGTGCACGTCGATCGCGTCGAAGCCTGCACGTGTGAACGCGGCAGCCATTTCGACCTGGCCGTTGACGCCCTGTTCGCGCAGCACCGCGACGCGCGGGCGCGCGCCTTCCGCGATGTACGGCGCGGCGATGTCTTCGGCGGGATCGAACGTCAGCCTCGCATTCACGCCGGGATCGTTGTCGTCGCAACGCCAGTCGCGCTCGGCGTCGGCGCTGGCCGGGTTGTCGCGCAGGCGCTGCATCGCATGACTGGTTTCGTGCCACGCGCCGATCAGCTTCTGCCAGTTCCACTTGGCGACGGTCTCGTCGCCGCCGTACAGCTTGATGCCGAGCTTCGCCTTCGGGCGCGCGATCACGCGCGTCATCGCCGCGAGACCATGTGCTTCGGCGATGGCGGCGAACGCGTCGTGGTCGTCCACGCGCACCTGCACTACCGCGCCGAGTTCCTCGTTGAACAACGCGCGCAATGCGCTTTCGGCCCAGCCATCAAGGAACACTTCCAGTCCGCAATGACCCGCGAATGCCATTTCCAGCAGCGTCACGATCGCGCCGCCGTCTGAGCGGTCGTGATAGGCGAGCAACAGGTTCTTGTCGCGCGCGGCGCGGATCGTGTCGAACAGGCTGCGCAAACGTTCGGGATTTTCGAAATCGGGCGGCATGCCGCCGCCGCGTTCGTAAGCTTGCGTCAATACCGAGCCGCCGAGGCGGTCGCGGCCGGCGCCGAGGTCGATGAGCCACAGCTCGGTGTCGCCCGCGTCGGTCCGCAGTTGCGGTGTCAGCGCATCGCGCACGTCGCCGACCCGCGCGAACGCGCTGACGATCAGCGACACCGGCGCGATGGTGCGCTGCTCGCGCTCGCCGTCGCGCCACAGCGTGCGCATCGACAACGAATCCTTGCCGACCGGGATCGAAATGCCGAGCGCGGGACACAGTTGCAGGGACACCGCCTGCACGGCGTCGAACAGCGCCGCGTCCTCGCCGGCATGGCCGATCGCGGCCATCCAGTTGGCAGAGAGGCGGATTTCTTCGAGGCTTGCGACGGGCGCCGCGATCAGGTTGGTGATGGCTTCGCCTAGCGCCATGCGTGCCGAGGCCGCGCCATCCAGCACCGCGACCGGCGAGCGTTCGCCCATTGCCATCGCTTCGCCGGCGTAGCCTTCGAAATCGGCCAACGTCAGCGCGCAATCGGCCACCGGCACCTGCCACGGACCGACCATCTGGTCGCGCGCGCACAAGCCGCCGACGCTGCGATCGCCGATGTGGATCAGGAAGGACTTGTCGGCGACGGCGGGCATGCGCAGCACGCGCTCGATTGCCTCATCGAGGCCGATGCCGGTGAGATCGGGAATGATGTCGAGCTGCGGTTTGACGCGCGTTGCGTCGCGCTGCATGCGCGGCGGTTTGCCGAACAAGACATCCAGCGGGAGATCGATCGGGTGGTGCCGGGAATCGGGAATGGGGAATCGGGAATCGGTGACGAGCAGACGGCGTTGCGTGCAGATCACGGCCTTCGGGGAGTCCGAGG
>JAZKBD010000005.1:79400-94083 GCA_040388785.1 Pseudomonadota bacterium | reverse complement strand
CGGATTTTTCGTCCATGGATGGACGAAAAACGCAGCACCGGGGTGGCCTTTCTTTGGGCCACCTTTCTGTGGCCACGCAAAGAAAGGTGGCCCGCCCGCCCGGGAGGCGGGCGGAAAAAAGACAGGGATGTCATCCAGCACACGCAAGAAAGAGAAGACCTGCGTAACCAGCGCACGCACGCGCGCTACGAAAATCAGCCAGGGCGCTCCGGTCAGTGTGCGTATGCGCGCGTGCACGTCGATCCTTCAGGTGGCGGCAGCTTGCGCCTCGACCGTTTCCGGCGTGTGTGACACGGGCGCGCGGGTCGCTGCAGCGACGTCCTGCGTCGCCGCAGCCGGATGATCCTTCGCATAGTGCGCCACCAGCGCGCCCACCAGGGCGGACAGGTACGGGATCGCCTGCGCGCCCAGGATCACCATCCACAATTCGCCCTCGATGTAATGCGAGCCGAAGTTGATGCCCATGCCGATGATCGCGAGGACCAGCGCGATCGACATCAGCAATTCCTCGCGCACGGGCCCGAGCGCACCGGCCGCGCCGCCCGACAGGCGCCGGCTTTTCGCGGTGCGCACGAACGCGGTCTTCTGCTTGATCAGGCCCATCCAGATGCCGCGCGCAATGGCGTGCGACAAACCCATGCTGGCGATCGAAGCCATCAGCGTGTCGCGCCAGCCGCACGGCACGCGCGCGCGATACAGCACGATGCCGAACAGCGCCTTGGCGAAGAAGAAGCCCATCACCGGAATCAGGAACAGCCGCATCGGCAGGCTGAAGATCGTCGGCGCGAGCAGCATGCCGGCGGTCCAGGTCAATGCCATCAGCGTGAACACCATGTGCAGCGCGTCGGCGAACCACGAGAACCAGCCGGTGAGGAAGTGGAAGCGCTGGCCCGCGGAGAGCGGGCCCTTGTGCACCATCCAGTTCCAGCGGCCCTTCAATATCTGCATCGCGCCGAAAGCCCAGCGGTAGCGCTGGCTCTTGTACGCGCGGAAGTCGGCGGGCGTGAGGCCCTCGCCCATCAACGCGTCCACGTACACGGTTTCGTAGCCCGCGTGCATCAGGCGCAGGCCGAGTTCGGCGTCTTCGCAGATCGTCCATTCCGACCAGCCGCCGGTGCCTTCCAGCGCGACGCGTCGCACCATCGTCATGGTGCCGTGCTGGATGATCGCGTTGCGTTCGTTGCGGTGGTGCATCCCGATGCGGAAGAAGCCGTCGAACTCCCAGTTGGTCATGCGCCGGAACGCATTGGCCATGTAATCGCGGTGCGCCTGCGGGCACTGCACCACCGCGACGTTGCGGTCGTGGAAGTAGCCGGTCAGCGCCGCAAGCCAATCCTTGCGCACCACGTAATCGGCATCGACCACCGCGATGATGTCGGCGCGCGGATCGGTCTGTTTCAAACCGTAGTTCAGCGCGCCGGCCTTGAAGCCCGGCCACGGATCGAGATGGAAGAAGCGGAAGCGTTCGCCGAGTTGTTCGCAACGCGCCTCGACCGGCTTCCACACGTCCTCGCGCTTGGTGTTGTTGTCGATCACCAGCACTTCGAAGTTGCGGTAATCGAGTTCCGCCAATGAATCGAGCGTGGCGATCACCATGTCCGGCGGTTCGTTGTAGCAGGCGAGGTGGATCGAGACGAACGGCTGTTGTTCCGGCGAGTCAGGCTTCAGCAGCCCGAAATGCCTGATCCATTTCCTGCGCCACAACACTTCGACGAATTCGAAACCGTTGATCAGCAGGATCGCGAGGATCGCCAATTGCGCCGGGAACAGCACGATCAGCATCGCCCAGTCGACGACGTCCAGGTAGAACTGGAACGGCACTGTCGCCGACCACACCAGCAGTCCCGCTGCGAGCTGGATCAGGCACAGGTACACGAAGCGTCCGGTCAGCCTGAAACGCGCGAACCTCCACGCGAACCAGATCATCGGGATCAGCGCGAGCAGGCCGGACGCCAGCGCCTTCCACGGCCACGTCGAATCTTCCAGCACCGGGCCGGTCAGCGGGAATTTCAGTTGCCGGTCGGCGTTGAACACGCCCCAGTACGCCTCGACCAGTCCGGATACCTGTTGCTTCCACGGCTGGTCGAACGCCTCCATAACGTAATAGTCGAGATGTTGGGCGCGTGCGACCTGGAACCATTCACGCAGGAAGATCGCTTCGTTCTCGATCGACGGTTTGGCGAAATCCAGGCGGTTGCCATTGGATGGCCAGCCGACCTCGCCGATCACGATGTGCTTGTTCGGGTACAACTGCTGCAGACGCTGGTAACGCATCAGGGCGTCACCCACCGCGTCCTTGCGCGGCACCCTGTCCCAGTAGGGCAGCAGGTGCACGGTAATGAAATCGACATGCTCGACCAGTTCCGGGTATTCCTCCCAGAAACTCCACGGTTCGGCGGTCGAAACCGGCTGGTGCACCGCCGCACGCACGCGGTCGATATAGCCGATCAGTTTTTCCACCGGCATGTCGTTGCGCAGCAGCACCTCGTTTCCGACTTCAACGCGCTTGATGTCGGGCCAACGTCGCGCCTGCGCGATCAGGGCGTCGATTTCCTTCTCATTGTTGTCGGTGCGCCGGTCAAGCCATGCGCCGGCCAGCACGTCGAGGTGGTACTTCATCGCCACCCGCGGAATCTCCGGGTACTGCAATACCGAGTAGAAGCGTATGCGGTGGGTATGCTTGGCCAGCAGGGCGAGGTCGCCATCGACTTGCTCGTCGGTCGGGAACGTGCCCGACAGCGGACTCTGGTAACGCTGCAGCGGGCTATACGCGAAACCGTCGGCCTGGCCATTCCACGCCACCACGGCCTTCGGCTGGTCTGCAGCGGCCCACAGCGCGAAGTTCAGCGCTGCCACCAGCACGGCAAGCAGCAACGCCACCACGAAGGTGGTGGCGCGGCGCGGCGGCACGTCGATGGCCAGCGGTGGGCTCAAAAGGGATTCCCGGTCGATCGATGCGGCTGAAAACCGCGCAAGGTTAAAGGTGCAGGCCTGAAGATTTTGAAAATTGATTATCTGTGCGATCGTCCCTGATCGCTGCCTCGCCGGGACCACCGTGCGCCCGAGGACTTCAAGTCATGGAGCACCACCTTGGCCATCCATGACCTTGTTTTCACAACAGCCGCTTCGCACCCGCGCAAGGGTAAAATCCGGTCATGCCGGACTTCACGCTACACGAGGGAACAGCTCCGTTGCTGGTCAGCCTGCCGCACGATGGCAGCGCGTTGCCGGCGGCCATCGAGGCGCGCGCCAGCACCGCGGGAAAACGGGTGCCGGACACGGATTGGCACGTGGGCAAGCTGTACGCGTTCGCGCACGAACTGGGCGCGTCGGTGATCACGCCGCACTGGTCACGGTACGTGGCCGACCTCAACCGCGATCCCGAGGGACACAAGCTGTACCCGGGACGCGCCGAAACCGCGCTGGTGCCGGTCACGACCTTCGCGGGGGAGCCGATCTATGCACCCGGCGACGAACCCGGCGACAAGGAAATCGCGCTGCGCAAGGCGATGTATTGGGAGCCCTACCACGAAGCGCTAGCGGCTGAACTCAAGCGCATGCGCGCGCGGCATCCGCGCGTGGTGTTGTGGGACGGGCATTCCATCAGGAGCCGGGTGCCGATGTTCTTCGACGGCCAGCTGCCGGATTTCAACCTCGGCACCGGGGATGGCGCGAGTTGTTCGCCATCCTTGCAGGCGGCCCTGATCGGCGTGTTGCGCGAACGCGCGGTGGGCAGCGACGGCTATTACAGCCATGTCGCCAACGGCCGCTTTAAGGGCGGCTACATCACGCGCAACTACGGCCGTCCGGAAACGGGTGTCGAAGCCGTGCAGCTGGAACTGGCCCAGCACACCTACATGGACGAGGACAGTTTCGAATACCTGCCCGAGCGCGCAATGCCGGTGCAGGCGGTGATCCGCGCGCTGCTGGAAACCTGTCTGGATTACGCGGGCTGATCGATCCGCGTTGCGCGCTGCCCGACCGAGGCGAAGCCGAGCAGCGCTGACAGGCTCAATGCGAGTCCGCCCAGCACCACGAATACGCCCCAGAAGGGTTCACGCATGTAGGCGAGCGAAACCACGCCCGCGAGCAGGTAGAAAATGCCGACCAGGCTGGACGCGAAAAGTGCGCCCCTTGCGCCGCGCATGGCACGCCAGGCGCTCCAGATCACCAGCACGCCGAACACCAGCATGCAACCGCCGCAGAAATACCAAACGAGGTAGATCAGCTTGTCGGTGTGCCCGTCGATGGGCAATCCAGCGAGCCCGATGTCGAGTGACTTTCGGCCCATGAAGCTGTGACCGAAAGCGCCGAGGCCGATCAACAAACCGGTCAACGCGAGCAGTGCCGAAATGAACTTGCGAAGCATGGGTGATCTCCTCCGGGAAAGTCCCGCACGAACCATTCATTGCCCAAGCTGCTCAGGTCGCCTTCGCGGCGACCGCGTACGCGGCCAGCAGCTTCGGCCAGCCCTTTTCGACGCTGTCGCGGATATTCCCGCCCGCTTCGCCGTGGCGCTCGAACTGGCGATGCTCGAATTCCACGCGAGTGCGCGCCGGGGCTTCTTCGATGAAACGCACCTCGTATTCGCTGGCGTGCGAAAGATCCGGATCGAATTGCCAGTCGCCGCCGATCTGCCACGCGACCACCATGCGCGTGGGCGGCTCCCAGATCAGCACGCGGCCCCAATCGCATTCCGCGCCATGAATGCCGCGCTCGAACACGCGGCCACCTTCGCGCGGCTCCATCACGACTTCCTTCAGCTGTTCCGTGCCGATCGAATGGTCGCGAAACCACCACGTGTCGATGCCGCGCGTGAACACCTCGAACGCGTGCTCGCGCGGCGCTTCCACGACGATCGTGTGGCGCACGGACGGGATGGTGGCGAGCTCGTTCATCGCGATTTCTCCTTGAAGGATTTTTCCGCGGCGTGTTTGAACGACTGCAGGGATTCCTTCCAGAACCGGTCGAAGTAGTCGCGCAACCCGGCGACGCCATCCGCATCGATCCGGTAGATCTGGCGATTGGCCGCGCGCTGGCTGGTCACCAGGCCGACGTCCTTGAGCACCTTCAGATGCTGGGACACGGCCGGGCGCGTGACGGGCAGCCCGCGTGCGATTTCGCCGACCGGGAGCGGCCCGCGCTCGAGGCGCTCGAAGATCGCCATGCGGGTGGGATCGCCCAACGCCTGCACGCGGATTTTAAGGTTAGTTTTCACTAACGGTTAGTGTAAACTAACCATTGAAAACATCAAGTGGGGACGTGTGCCGGCGCCGTGATCGGGTAGTCTGCCGCGGTGCTGCTTCAGGGATGCGGGCCATGAACGAACCCGCTGCGCGTGACGATGTCCGTCCTGTTGCAATTGGTCGCGCTGTTTCGCGCGCTGCGGCTGGAAGACGTGCAGCCCCGCGTGTATTGCGTCACGGTGCGCTGGTTCCTCGCCGCGGTGGCGGCGATGGTGGTCGGCGTGTTGATGGCGGTGTTCGAAATCGCGCTGGACTGATGTGAGGCGTCAGCGGCGCAGCCGCGCGATGCACTTCAATTCGATCGCGATCGGCGTCGGCAAGGCGGTGATGCCGAGCGTGGTGCGGCACGGTGCGCTGGTCGGATCGGGGAAGTATTCGGTCCACACGGCGTTATAGGTCTTGAAATCCAGCGCCATGTCGGTGAGGAATACCGTCACGTCGACGAGATCCTCCCAGTGCGCGCCCGCGGCTTCCAGCACCGCGCGCACGTTCGCGAACACCTGTCGCGTTTGCGCCGCGATGTCGTGGGCGACCAGCGTGCCGCGCGGATTGAAGACGTTGCCGGGGATCTCGTCGCTGCCGGGCGTGCGCGGACCGATGCCCGAGAGGAACAGCAGATCGTCGACGCGGCACGCGTGCGGATACGCGCCGACCGGCGCGGGCGCGGAATCGGTCGAGGTACTGTCGTTCATCGGCTCTGGCACGGTTTGATCCCGCGGGTCGATTGTCCGGCCACGCCGTGGCTGCAGGTTTGGGAAGTCGACGGCTCCTGCGGCAAGCTCGTCAGGGATTCGTTGGGCGCGTTGACGGTGATCACCTGGCTGCCGATTCGCTGGCCGCGTTCATCGGTGATCGTGAGCCGGTAGCGCTGGCCGGGACGCAGGTACAACTGCCCGGTCGGAATGCTGTAATCGCCTTGTGTGATCTTGATGTCATTGATGGTGGTCAGCGGTATCGGGTCAAGCACCATGCGGTCCGCGGGAATCGCGTCGTCGCCTTCATCGGCGTAGCGCGCCGCGACCATGCAGGGCCAATGCCGCTGGCACACGTTGCCGTCGACGCTGAAAGGCACGCGCGCGCCCCACAGGCCTAGCCAGGTCGGCCGGTCGGACATGAAATGTTCTTCAGGGAAAATCACGCTGGCGTCGTAACCGGGGCGCACCGACCAGGGCTTGGCATCCTTGTTGATGAAGATCATCGGCTGCGCGGAATGCAGGCTGTCGACGATCGGACGGTAATCGGGATGGTCCATCCCGGAGTCCTGGTGCGGAATCAGGATCGTCTGTTCGATTGACAGCGGCGTGATGCCGGAATCCTTGACGAAGTGCTCGGCCATCGATTCCGCGCCGAGGAACCGGCCCGCCTTCTGTATGTGCGCGTAGCCTGCGTTGACCACGATTTTCGCGTTCGGGTCGGCCTTCAATATCTTCCAGAGGTTTTCCGCCTGCTGCGCTTCGCGGGCGTCGCCGGTGTGGTCTGCGTCGGCTTCGTACGCGATCACCCTGTAGCCCAGCTTCAACGCGGTGCGAACCATTTCCGCGTAGATCGGTTCGCGGGTGTAGAAGCCGCTGTCGGCGATCGGATAGCCGCGCTTGTTCAGTGCCGAGATGTCGGCCGGGTACAGGGTTTCCACCGCGAACACGTTGAAGCCTTCCTCACGCAGCGGCTTCAGCAGGCGAACCGTGAGGGTGCGGGTCAACGCGATGTTGTGCGCTTCGTTGAGGAACACCACGCGGTAGTTCTTCGCCAGTTGCGGGATGTAATCCAGCGCTGGCACGGCATGCCAGCCGGGTTGCGTCAGCGGCGAAGGATTGTCGTCGGCGAGCGGCTTCTGCTCGATGGAAAAGCCCAGCTCGGCGTCCTTGTAGTCGCCGATGAAGCTCTGGTACCACGACAGATACTGTCCGAAAATCGCGCGGAACGCGGGCTTGCCGTCCGACGCGTAGGCACGGCGCAGCACCTGGTACTGCGCCAGCAGGTCCTTGCGGTCGTGCGCGCGTTTCATGATCGCGTCCGACTTGTTCATCGCCTCGATCTGCTGGTCGCGCCACACCGATGGAATCTGCGCAGACGCCGTGGACGCGAGGCCGGCCAGCAGCAACATGAGGCAGATCGTGCGCAGGTTCTTCATGGGTTCATGCGACCGTGTGCGTGGGCGATGGCAAACGCTACGTCAACGACAACCTCGATGCTTCGATCCGCATCGAAACGTTCAGACGGCCGCCGGTTCCCGCCGCGCCAGCGCATTCTCGTACGCCGGCCCGAGCGCGTCGAACCGCGCGACCTTCATTCCGAGATCGTGGATGCAGCCGTCGGACAAACCATAGCACCAGCCGTGCACGGTCAGTGGCTGGCCGCGATCCCACGCATCGCGCACGATGGTGGTCTGGCAGGCGTTCGCGACCTGTTCGATCACGTTGAGTTCGCACAGGCGATCGTGGCGGCGGCCTTCCGGCAGCGCGTCGATTTCGGATCGATGCCGTCCCAGCGTGTCGCCGATGTAACGCAGCCAGTTGTCGACGAGGCCCAGCCGATCGCCCTTCAGGGCCGCGCCGACGCCGCCACAGCCGTAATGGCCGGTGATCATGATGTGCTCGACCTTCAGCACGTCCACCGCGAACTGCATCACCGACAGGCAATTCATGTCCGAGTGCAGCACCAGGTTGGAGATGTTCCGGTGCACGAATACCTCGCCGGGATCGATGCCGAGGATTTGGTTGGCCGGCACGCGCGAATCCGAGCAGCCGATCCACAGGAACCTCGGTGTCTGCTGCTTGGAAAGCCGCTCGAAGAAGCCGGGATCCTGCGCGCGGATCGCTTCCGACCAGCGACGATTGTTCTCGAGCAATTCCCGTGGTGATGGCATTGGGGGTCCAGTAAGTCGGCGGCTGCGCCGCCTGCAAAGGGTAAAGGGAAAAGCGGCGGTACGAGTCTGGTTCGGCGGGCTTCCACTGACTCTTTGCAGCGCCGCAGGCGTGACTTCCAGCGAGCGCAGCGAGCGTCTTACCTTGCTATGCAAACATTCTTTGGCTCGGTGAAAAACCGCAATGCGTCGGCCCCGCCTTCGCGGCCCATGCCGGAATGCTTGACGCCGCCGAACGGCGTGCGCAGGTCGCGCAGCATCCAGCAATTCACCCAGACGATGCCGAAGTCGATGCGTTCCGCCACGCGATGCGCGCGCGCGAGATCGCGCGTCCACAGCGATGCGGCGAGACCGTAATCGGTGCCATTGGCGATCGCGATCGCTTCGTCTTCCGAATCGAAAGGAATCAGCGTCACCACCGGCCCGAAGATTTCCTCGCGATTGGTGGCGCAATCCTGCGACAGCCCTTCGATCACCGTGGGTGCGACGAACCAGCCGTCGGCGCAGCGGCCGCCGGGATTCACGGCGTTGCCGCCGGTCAATACCTTGCCGCCTTCCTGCCTTGCGCGTTCGATGCAGCCCATCACTTTTTCGAAATGCGGCTTCGATACCAGCGCGCCGAGGTCGCTGGTGGCGTCGTTCGGATCGCTGACGCGCAGCGCATTCACCTTTTCGAGATAGCGCCGCTTGAAATCATCATGGATCGAGCGTTCGACCAGCAGTCGCGATCCGCACAGGCAGATTTCGCCCTGGTTGGAGAAACCCGAGCGCACGATGGTGTCGAGGTTCGCATCGTTCAGATCGGTGTCTGCGAACACGATGGCGGGATTCTTGCCGCCCATTTCCAGCGATACCTTCTTGAATTGCTTCGCCGCGGCTTCCGCGATGAACGCGCCGGTGCGCGTCGAACCCGTGAACGACACCGCCTTGACCTTCGGATGCTCGACGATCGCCTGGCCGACTTTCGGCCCCAAGCCGTGGACGATGTTCAGCACGCCCGGCGGCAAGCCGCATTCGATCGCGAATTCGGACAGCCGGAACGCAGTGAATGGCGTGATCTCGGAAGGTTTGGCTACGACCGTGTTGCCGGCCGCCAACGCGGGCGCGATTTTCCAGGTGAAGAGATAAAGCGGCAGGTTCCACGGCGAGATGCAGCCAACCACGCCCAGCGGCTGGCGCAACGTGATGTTGATCGCGCGTGCATCGACATGCGATTCGCCCGGCCATTGCGTGATCGCCTCGGCGAAAAAACGCAGGTTCGCGACCGCGCGCGGAATGTCCACGCTGCGCGCGAGTTTCACCGGCTTGCCGCTGTCGCGGGATTCCTCGCGCGCCAGTTCGTCGAGTCGCGCTTCGATCGCATCCGCGAGCCGATGCAGATGCTTCGCGCGTTCACCTGCCGGCAACGCCGCCCACGCCGGCGCCGCGCGTCCGGCCGCGGCGACCGCGGCTTCCACGTCGTCCGCATCGGAATCCGGACAGCGCGCATAAACCTTGCCGGCCGCCGGCTCGAATACGTCGAGATACGCACCCGTGCCGGGCTCGCGCAGTTCACCGTCGACCAGATTGGCGAGCGTGAGGTTTTCCATCCACGAAGTGTAGCTTCCCTTCGCGGTCCTTGAGCCGATCAAGGCGAGCGGGCGAAAGAGGGACCTCGCAGTGTTTCGGCTTTGCGTGCTGCACATACCGCTGCACGGGTGTATAGCGATGTCACCGCGACGACAGGATCGCTGGGGGTACCGCCAAACACCAGCCGAGTCGCCATCGCATCGGGCGTGTGGAGGTCGGTGAAGATCCACCATTGGACAAGCCGGCCGTGCGCGTCATGCACCAGAAGCTGCTCGATCGGGTACGCGTCCTGGAGCGGCCGATGGACGTCCGCCGGGACTTGCTCGAATGCGGCATCCACCGAGGCATAGGCGATTGGCGAGGGATCGGGAATGTAGCGCGGGTGCGCGTAGGCCTCGGGCCACAGGCGATTGTGCGGTACGTAACCGGAAGGCAGCGGATTGAAGTTGACGGGAACGCGCACGACACCGCCCACGGGTGTGCCTTGCCGGCTTCCAGGCGTGAATTGCCATTGACGAACGGCATCCAGCGCGGATTCGTCGAGTTCGCGGTGCCCGCTCGACTTCTCGATGTGCACATCGACGATCGAGCCATTGCTGGCAATCGTCACATCGAGCACCACCCGACCGCCGAGCGAGTAGATCGCATCGTATCCGGGGAATTTCGGTGACACCCGGCTGCTGACATTGACCGAGGGCATGACGTCCATCGGTGGCGGTGGAGCAGGTGGCAACGGAGCAGGTGGTGGAGGAATCGCGGTCGGCGCCGTGGGTGATGCGGGTGGAAGCTGGGCGCGTGCCCAGGGACACGCAGTGGCCAGCAGCGTGGCTACTGCGAAAACGGGAAGGCTGCGAGGAATACGCTGCATGGATGGCTCCGGGGACTCACAGCGAACGCGTGCGTCCGCCGTCCACGGGCACGTTGATGCCGGTGATGTAACTGGCTGCGGGCGAACACAGGAATGCGACGGCGGCGGCGATTTCCAAAGGATCGGCGAAACGGCGCATCGGGATTTCCTGTTCCATCGCATGCTGCGTGTCTTCGACGCTTGCGCCGGATTTCTGCGCGCGCGTCTCGACGATCTGTTCGATGCGCGGTGTTTTCGTCGAACCCGGCAGCACGTTGTTGACGGTGATGCCGTCGGGCGCGAGTTCGGTCGCCAGGGTCTTGGACCAGCTCGCCACCGCCCAGCGCGTGGTGTTGGACACGCCGAGCCCCCCAATCGGTTCCTTCACCGAGGTGGAAATGATGTTGACGATGCGGCCGAAGCGCGCCGCCTGCATGCCGGGGATCACGGTTTCCGCCAACACGTGGTTGGCAATGAGATGCTTGCGGTAGGCGTCGAGAAAGGCATCGGCCTTCGCACCGTGCACCGGGCCGGGCGGCGGACCGCCGGAATTGTTGATGAGGATGTGCACGGGCTGCGCGGCCACCAATTTTTCCGCCGCGGCGCGCAAGCGTTCGGTATCGCCCGAATCCGCGACAAGGAAATCATGCGCCTGCGATGCATGCATGCGCGGCAGTTCCGCAACGAGTTGCTTCAGCACGTCCTCGCGGCGGGCGAGCGCGGTGACGTTCGCGCCCAACTCCGCGAGTTCAATCGCACACGCGCGTCCGATGCCCTGCGAAGCGCCGCACACCAGCGCGTGGCGGCCGACCAGATCCAGATCCATGTGCCTCTCCTTGAATTGGGACTTCGTGGTTTTTGACCCGCGCCGTGTTCGAAGCGGCTTTTGCGAAAGTCAGTCCATGGAAGGACGTTCTGGTGCTCGGGGCAACGCAAGGCTCAAGCTGTCGAATCGCCTGACGGTGCAGCGATCAGGGATGATCGCACAGATGCATTTCAGCGATTCTGCAACGCGTGCCTGATCTCCGGCAACAGCCCGCTACCGGTCGAAGGCTTCCCGCACAAGCCGTTGTCCACCGCGCTCGCGTACGGAGGCGTCATCTTGCCCAGCAACAGCGTGCCTTCCGGGCCGTGCGCGACGTTGAAACTGCCGCTGGTCACGGGCGTCGCCTGGCTGATGCCGGCGAGCGGCGAAGTGGAGGGCATGTTCACGTCGCTGAAGCTGGTCGGCGACTGCGCCCAATAAGTCGTCGCCGCAAGTTGTTTTTGCGAGGTGGTGACGACCAGGTATTGCGCATTCGGATCGTCCACCTTCACCGCGCCGAATCCGCCCGACATGCTGGGCCGCCAGTTGATGTAGACGCACAACGGCACGTCGGTGCTGGAGATCGGCTTGTAATCGGCATCGAGCAGCGTGACCGTCGGCGCCAGCAGGAAACTGCTGCCGAGGCGGCGCGCGCTCGGCTGCGACTGGAACACGACCCGGTAGGGTTTCGTGTACCTGGGCAGCACGAAAGCGAGGAAGTGCGTGCGGTCGCCGTCGACATCCGCGACCGGACTGGCTTTGTCCAGCTTGAATGCGCGCGGTTCGGCGGGCAGCGGGTCGTGATAGGGCAGGTCCGACCACACATGGCAGCAGGGCGTCGCGTCCTTGAGGTTCTGCATCGCCGCGTCGCGGGAGGGCGGCGGCGCGGTGTCGAGGCTTCCGATCAGCGGCAGCTTGACCGCGTGGCTGCAGCCCGCGAGCAGGACGAGAGCGAGAGCGGACGTCGCGAAGCGAATAGAACGAGGCACGGCGGCTTGATGATGAAACGGATTGCGTTGTGAAGGAAATGCGCTGCGGTGGCCTCCTGCCGGTCGCGGGGCGCGTGATCCGGGCAAGTTTACCGACCGATGCGCGGTGATGAACGGGTCAAAAGTCCTGATCCGGACAACTGACAGCGCAAGCGCAGACAAGTTGCCCGAAAAGGTCAGAATTCCGCGTGCCCCGGCGTGCGCGGATACGGAATCGCGTCGCGAATGTTCGAAAGCCCGCACACGTAGACGAGCAATCTTTCGAAGCCCAGCCCGAAACCCGAGTGCGGCACGGTGCCGTAGCGGCGCAGGTCGCGATACCACTGGTAGTGCGCGGGATCGATGCCGAACTGCGCCATGCGGCGATCAAGGTAGTCCAGGCGCTCCTCGCGCTGCGAGCCGCCGATGATTTCGCCGATGCCGGGCGCCAGCACGTCCATCGCCGCGACGGTCTTGCCGTCGTCGTTGAGGCGCATGTAGAACGCCTTGATCTTCTCGGGATAGTTCATCACCACCACCGGCCGCCCGACATGGGTTTCGGCCAGCCAGCGTTCGTGTTCGGTCTGCAGGTCTACGCCCCATTCGACCGGGAACTCGAATTTCTGCCCGGATTTCTGCAAGGCCGTGATGGCACCGGTGTAGTCGATGCGTTCGAACGGCGCTGCAATGAACTTCTCGAGACGGGTGATGGCATCCTTCTGGACGCGCTCGGCGAAGAAAGCCATGTCGTCGGCGCGTTCTTCGACCACGGCCTTGAAGATGGCCTTCAGGAACGCTTCCGCGCAGTCGGCATTGTCGTCGAGATTGGCGAACGCGATCTCGGGCTCGCACATCCAGAATTCGGCGAGATGCCGCGGCGTATTGGAGTTCTCGGCGCGGAAGGTCGGGCCGAAGGTGTAGACCTTGCCGAGCGCCAGGCAATACGCCTCGACATTCAACTGTCCCGACACGGTGAGGAACGCTTCGCGTGCGAAGAAGTCGCGCTTGAAATCGACCGCGCCCTTGTCGTCGCGCGGCAGGTTGGCGAGATCCAAGGTCGAGACGCGGAACATGTCGCCCGCGCCCTCGGCGTCGGAGGCGGTGATGATCGGCGTGTTGACCCAGTAAAAGCCTTCCGACGTCAGGTGCCGGTGCAGCGCCATCATCATGGTGTGGCGCACGCGCGAGATCGCGCCGAACAGGTTGGTGCGCGGGCGCAGGTGCGCCACTTCGCGCAGGAATTCCGGCGTGTGCTGCTTGGGCTGGATCGGGTAGGTTTCGGGATCGTCCACGAAGCCGAGTACCTCGATCGCGTCGGCCTGCAATTCGAAGGCCTGGCCCTTGCCCTGCGAAGGCACCAGTTTGCCGCGCGCGACGATCGCGCAGCCGGCAGAAAGCTTCTGTACGTCGCTCGCGTAGTTCGGCAGTGCCGCAGGCGCGACGACCTGCAACGGCGCGAAGCACGAGCCGTCGCTCAGGTTCACGAAAGACAAGCCGGCCTTGGAATCGCGGCGCGTGCGCACCCAGCCGCGCACTTCGACGGACGAACCTTCCGGCGCAGCGCCGGCCAGTGCCTGTTTGACGCTCAATGTTGCCATGGCTTGAAACCGTGCCCCCGATGGGCCATGTATGGGAAAGGCGAACGCGCGATAATAACGCAGCACGCCCCGCAAACCGATACGACATGGCCATCGAACTCACTCCCGCAGCTTCCGCGCGCATGCGCGACTTTCTTGCGAAGAGCCCGCAAGCGCCCGGTGTGCGCTTCGGCATCAAGCGCACCGGCTGTTCGGGCTTCGGCTACACGGTCGACCTCGCCAGCGAAGTGACGGAGGCCGACAAGGTGTTCGACCTCGACGGCGTCAGGCTGGTGGTCGACGCCAAGGCGCTGCCGTTCGTCGATGGCACCCGCATCGATTACGCGCGCGAAGGCATGAACACGGCCTTCGTGTTCCACAATCCCAACGCGACCGGCGAATGCGGCTGCGGAGAAAGTTTCACCGTCGCGGCCAAGGGCTGAAGCGCGCCGGTCGCGTTGCGCCTGAACGGCGAGGCTGCCGACCTGCGCGCGAGCGGGGCTCCGACCTGGACCTATCTCGGCGCCGTGTCCAATTACGTGTTTGTCTACGACCACGTGGCCAAACAGGCGATGATCCTGCCCGTCAACGCGGTTTCCCGGATCCAGCCCGAGCCGGTGAAAGGCAAGCCGGCCCTGCCGTTCCCGGTTGTGCATCTGCACTGATCACGCTAACATTGCCGGTTCGCTGAACCTGTTTTGGCGAAACCTCGCCTCACCGCCGGCTGGCCGGATCGGGAGGCTGACCCGCCGCGGCGCCATTGCCGTGGCGACACCCACGAGGAAAACACAATGCGTCACTATGAAGT
>JAZKBD010000005.1:78944-79390 GCA_040388785.1 Pseudomonadota bacterium | reverse complement strand
GTGTTCCTGGTCCATCCGGACCAGAGCGAGCAGGTGCCCGGCATGCTGGAGCGCTACAAGGCGCTCGTCGAGGCCGAAGGCGGCAAGGTCCACCGCGTCGAAGACTGGGGACGCCGTCCGCTCGCCTATCCGATCCAGCACCTGGCCAAGGCGCACTATGCGCTGCTCAACATCGAGTGCGGTCCCAAGGCGATCACCGAGCTGAAGTCGGGTTTCCGCTTCAACGATGCGGTGCTGCGTCACCTGATCATGCAGTGGCATGGTCCCGAAACCGAGCCGTCCCTGATCCTGAAGACCAAGGACAAGGACGAGAAGCCGTCGCGCCGCCGCGATGACGATGTCGATGATGACCGAGAGGAGGCCGCCTGATGCCGCGCCCGACCAGCAAGAAAAAACCTGGAGACTCCAACATGTCCAAGTTTTTCCGCCGCCGCAAATTCTGCCGT
>JAZKBD010000005.1:58562-78934 GCA_040388785.1 Pseudomonadota bacterium | reverse complement strand
GATTACAAGGATCTCGCCATGCTGAAGCAGTACGTCACCGAAACCGGCAAGATCGTGCCCAGCCGCATCACCGGCACCAAGGCGCGTTACCAGCGCCAGCTGACCAAGGCCGTGCAGCGCGCGCGGTTCCTGGCGCTGTTGCCGTACAGCGACAACCATTTTGTTTGATGCGATCGTCCCTGATCGCTGCACGGCAGAACGCAATGCGATCCGGGAGCTTTCGGTGGCGCAAACTCCACCACGGCCATCCATGGCCTGACTTTTCACCAGAAGCCGCTTCGAACGAAGTGGCGTTATTCCTTCGGACAACCACAAGGTTGCGTCGGCAGTGCCGGCGCTAACGAATCGGAGAGTTTCATGGAAGTCATCCTGCTCGAAAAAGTGAAGAACCTCGGCGCGTTGGGCGACAAGGTTCGCGTGAAGCCGGGCTACGGCCGCAACTACCTGGTTCCGCACGGCAAGGCCGTGGCGGCCACCAAGGCCAACCTCGAAGCGTTCGAACAGAAGCGCACCGAGTACCAGGCCAAGGCCGACAAGCTGCTGGCCGATGCGCAGGCACGCGGCGCCAGGTTCGAAAACGCCGAGGCCACCATCACCGCCAACGCCAGCCCCGAGGGCAAGCTGTTCGGCTCGATCGGTCCGCGCGACATCGCCGAAGCGTTCACCGCGCAGGGCATCGCGCTGGAGAAGAGCGAAGTGATCATGCCGGAAGGCGCGATCCACAATCTCGGCGATTACGACGTCGAAGTGTCGCTGCACGCCGACGTGAAGGCGCCGGTGAAGGTGCACGTCGTCGCGGGTGCGTGACGGTTCGCGTGTGGTTGAGGGAACGGGCGCCTTTCGGCGCCCGTTTCGTTTGCAGCGCACGTTCGCGTGAAGCCCGCGTAAAACAAGCGTTCTTGCGGGCGCGCGGCGTAATCAGTACCATATTGGTACCTATTCGAAGCCCGTCGACCGCATGCTTCGCGTCAGCCGCCTTGCCGATTATGCCTCCGTGGTGATGGCCTGCCTTGCGCGCCATCCCGGCGAAGTGTTGCCCGCGGCGCAGGTGGGTACGGAAACGCATCTCGAAGCGCCGACGGTCAGCAAGCTGCTGAAGCGCCTCGCGCAGGCGGGGCTGGTGGATTCGTTCCGTGGCGCCACCGGCGGCTATCGCCTCGCGCGTTCGGCCAAGGACATTTCGCTGGCGGAAATCGTCGAGGCGCTGGATGGTCCGATCGGCCTGACCGAATGCAGTCTCGGCCACGCGGGTTGCGCGCGCCAATCGTTTTGCGCGGTGTCGCGCGACTGGCAGGGCATCGGCGCCGCGATCGACAACGCGCTGCGCGGCGTGAGCCTCGCCGACATGCTGCATCGTCGCGCGGGTGCGCGCGGTGCGCGGGCAACGTGAGGAAGCGGGACATGGCAACCCAACCCGAAGAACTCCGGTCGGCGTTGTCGCGTCGTTACGACGCCGGCTTCGTTACCGACATCGAATCGCACAGCCTGCCGCCCGGCCTCGACGAGGACACCATCCGCGCGCTTTCCGCGATCAAGGAAGAGCCCGAGTGGATGACCGATTGGCGGCTCGCGGCGTATCGCCACTGGCTGAAAATGACGCCGCCGCATTGGGCGCATCTGAAACTCAGCCCCATCGACTTCCAGGCGATCAGCTACTACTCGGCGCCGAAGAACAAGCCGAAGTCGCTGGCCGAAGTCGATCCGAAACTGCTGGAAACCTACGACAAGCTGGGCGTGCCGCTGCACGAGCGCGCCAGGCTCGCCGGCGTCGCCGTGGACGCGGTGTTCGACTCGGTGTCGGTGGCCAACACCGCGCGCGATCAACTCGCCAAGGTCGGCGTGATCTTCTGCTCGATGAGCGAAGCGATCCGCGAGCACGGCGATCTAGTGCGCCAGTATCTCGGCACGGTGGTGCCGCAGGGCGACAACTATTTTGCGGCGCTGAATTCGGCGGTGTTCTCCGATGGTTCCTTCGTGTTCATTCCGAAGGGCGTGCGCTGCCCGATGGAATTGTCCACGTACTTCCGCATCAACGCGGGACACACCGGACAATTCGAGCGCACGCTGATCATCGCGGAAGAAGATTCAGTGGTGTCGTATCTGGAAGGCTGCACCGCGCCGATGCGCGACGACAACCAGTTGCACGCGGCGGTCGTCGAACTGGTCGCGCTGGAGCGCGCCAGCATCAAGTATTCGACGGTGCAGAACTGGTATCCCGGCGACGAAAACGGCAAGGGCGGCATCTACAACTTCGTCACCAAGCGCGGCGAGTGTCGCGGTGACGATTCGCGCATCAGCTGGACGCAGGTCGAGACGGGTTCCGCGATCACCTGGAAATATCCGAGCTGCGTGTTGCGCGGCGACCGTTCGGTCGGCGAGTTCCATTCGGTTGCACTGACGCATCATTACCAGCAGGCCGACACCGGCACCAAGATGATCCACATCGGTCGCGACACCAAGTCGAAGATCGTGTCCAAGGGCATCAGTGCGGGCAAGAGCCAGAACAGCTATCGCGGCCTCGTGAAGGTGGAGAAGGGCGCCGTCAATGCGCGCAACCACACCCGCTGCGACTCCATCCTGATCGGCAAGCAGTGCGGTTCGCACACGTTCCCGTACATGGAGATCAGGAATCCGACCGCGATCGTCGAGCACGAGGCTACGACCTCGAAGATTTCCGACGACCAGATGTTCTATTGCCGCTCGCGCGGGATCAGCGAGGAAGACGCGGTGTCGCTGATCGTCGACGGTTTCTGCAAGCAGGTGTTCCGCGAACTGCCCATGGAGTTCGCGGTGGAGGCGAAGAAGCTGCTGGAAGTTTCGCTCGAGGGAGCCATTGGATGATGCTGCAAATCGAAAATCTCCATGCCCGCGTCGCCGGCAAGGAAATCCTGAAAGGACTCTCGCTGGAAGTGAAGCCGGGCGAAGTGCACGCGATCATGGGTCCGAATGGCGCGGGCAAGTCCACGCTTGGCAACGTGCTGGCGGGCCGCTCGGGTTACGAAGTGACGCAGGGCAGCGTCATGTTCGACGGCAGCAATCTGCTGGAGATGGAACCGGAAGCGCGTGCCGCGGCGGGTCTGTTCCTCGCATTCCAGTACCCGGTCGAGATTCCCGGCGTCAACAACACGTATTTCCTGCGTGCGGCCCTCAACGCACAACGCAAGACGCGTGGCGAAGCCGAACTCGATTCGGTGCAGTTCCTGAAGCTGGTGCGCGAGAGGATCAAGGAAATGGGCATGACGCCCGATCTCCTGAATCGCGCAGTCAACGAAGGCTTTTCGGGCGGCGAGAAAAAGCGCAACGAGGTGTTTCAGATGGCGGTGCTGGAGCCGCGCCTCGCGATCCTCGACGAGACCGATTCCGGACTCGACATCGACGCGCTGAAGCAGGTCGCGGCGGGCGTGAATGCGCTGCGCTCGCCGGAGCGCGCGTTCCTCGTGATCACGCATTACCAGCGCCTGCTGGATTACATCGTGCCCGACTTCGTGCACGTACTCGCCGACGGCCGCATTGTCGAAAGCGGCGACGCGCAACTCGCACGCGAACTGGAAGCCCACGGTTACGCATGGGTGCGCGAGCGCACGCCGGCGGAGGCGCATGCGTGACCGCGTCCCTGCCTTTCATGCAGTCCATGCAGGAGGCCGCTGCGCAGTGGCGACTGCCCGGCAGCGGCCTCGGGTGGCTGGATGCCGCGCGTGCCGAGGCCTTGCAGGCTTTTGTCGCGCGTGGTCTGCCCGACCAGCGCAACGAGCTCTGGAAATACACCTCGCTGCGCGCATTGGCGCAGAAAACTTATGCGGCAGGCGACCCGCAGGCGTCCAGTCGCGCCGTCGATTCGGCGCGGTTGCCGGCTCCCGCGTTGCACGAACCATGTGCGGTGTTCGTCAATGGCGCTTTCAGTGCGAGCCTGTCGCGCCTCGATGACCTGCCGCAGGGCGTTACCGTGCAATCGCTCGCAGCCGCGCTGCACGAGACTCCCGAGCCATTGCGTTTCCTGCTGGACAAGCACGCGGACGATGAGGACGACGGATTCACGCTGCTCAACCGCGCGCTGACGGCAGACGGATTGATCCTGAAGATCGCGCCCGGCGTGGACGTTCGCGAGCCGCTGCACATCGTGCACGTCGGCGTCGCCGCCGGAGCCGCGGCGGCGTTCCACCTGCGCAGCCTCGTCGAAGTGGGCGAGGCGGCGCGGCTGCGGATCGTCGAGCACCACGTGGGCGAAGCGCAGGCCGGACATCTCACCAACATCGTGCGCGACATCGGCGTGCATGAAAATGCGCATCTCGACTGGACCATCATCCAGCGGGCCGGCGCGGACGCCACGCTGTTGCGCCGGAGCAAGGTGCGCCTGCACGACAATGCGGCACTCGACCTGCATGCGCTGGAACTCGGCGGCAAGCTGGTGCGCCACGAAATTCGGGCCGAACTCACGGGCGTGCGTTCGCGTTTCGAAAGCCGCGGTGCCTTCGTGCTGCACGGACGCCAGCATGCCGACATGGAAGTGCTGGTGACCCATCGCGGGCGAGATTCCGTCAGCAATGCCGTGTGGCATGGCGTGGCCGATGATCGCGCACGTGGCGTGGTGCACGGGCGCATCCTGGTACAGCCCGGCGCCGATGGCGCCGACGGCAGTTTCTACAACAAGAACCTGCTGCTGTCGCCCGATGCCGAAATCGACACGCGCCCAGCGCTCGAAATCTACGCCGACGAGGTCAAGGCCAACCACGGCGCCACGGTCGGCCAGCTCGACGACAACGTGTTGTTCTACCTGCGCTCGCGCGGCATTCCGCTGGATGTCGCGCGGCACATGCTGGTGCACGCATTCTGTTCCGTTGCGCTGGACGGCATGGAGCCGGCGCCGTTGCGCGAACATTGCGCGGCGCTGCTGGCCGAACAGTTGCCGGAGGTTTCCGCATGAACGCATTCGCCAAATCCGCGCAAGCGTCCATGCAGGCCATCGATTGGGCCGCGGTTCGCCGCGATTTTCCGATCCTCCAGCGCAAGGTGCACGGCAAGCCGCTGATCTATCTCGACAGCGCCAATACCTCGCAGAAGCCGCGCCAGGTGATCGAGGCGGTCGACGATTTCTATCGCAGGCACAATGCGAATGTTTCGCGCGCGGTGCACCAGTTGGGTGAAGAGGCGACCTCGCTGTACGAAGGCGCGCGCGACAGGCTCGCGGCATTCCTCGGCGCCGACCATCGCGACGAGATCGTGTTGACTTCCGGCACCACGATGGCGACCAACCTGGTCGCGTACAGCTACCTGTTGCCGCGATTGAAGCCGGGCGACGCAGTGCTGGTGACGGCGATGGAGCACCATGCCGACATCGTGCCGTGGCAACTGATCTGCAAATTGACCGGCGCGCATTTGAAGGTTGCGCCGATCACCGCATCCGGCGAATTGATCGTCGAGCAATTCATCGCCGCGTTGACACCGGAGGTCAAGTTTGCCGGCGTGGTACACGTTTCCAACGTGCTCGGCACCGTCAATCCGGTGAAGGAATTGGCGCGCGAATGCCGCAAGCGCGGCATTCCGCTGCTGGTGGATGGTTCGCAGGCCGCGCCGCACCTGCCGCTGGACGTGAAGTCGATCGGCTGCGATTTCTATTGCGTCACCGGCCACAAGATGTGCGGCCCCACCGGCACGGGAGCGCTGTGGGCGCGCCGCGAAACGCTGGAAGCGATGCCGCCGTTCTTTGGCGGCGGCGAGATGATCAAGACGGTGTCGTTCGACGGCACCACCTTCGCCGATTCGCCCCACAGGTTCGAAGCGGGCACCCCGAACGCTGCGGGATTCGCGGGGCTTGGCGCCGCGATCGATTACCTCGGCGGCATCGGCATGGCGAACATCGCCGCGCGAGAGCGGGCCTTGCTGGACTATGCGACACCGCGCATGGAAGCCGTGCCGGGATTGCGCATCTTCGGCACGGCGCCGCACAAGGCCGCTGTGATCTCGTTCCTCATCGACGGCGTGCACGCGCACGATCTCGCAACGCTGCTCGACCAGGAAGGCGTCGCGGTGCGTTCGGGCCATCATTGCGCGCATCCGCTGATGCAGTTCTACGGCGTCGCCGGCACCTGCCGCGCGTCGCTCGCGTTCTGGAACACCGAAGCCGAGATCGACGCGTTCGTCGAGGCGATCGGCCGCGTGCGGAAGTTGCTGGCATGAGCGCGGCGGAACTGCGGTTCCGTGCCGCCATCGCATCGGACATCGAGGCCATCGTCGCCTTGACCCAGTCGGCATACCGCGGCGATGCCAGCCGCGTGGGCTGGACGACCGAAGCCGATCTGCTCGATGGCCAGCGCACCGATCCCGATGAAGTCGCCGCGCTCATCGCAGGCGATGACGTGAAGCTGCTGCTTGCCGAACGCGACGGACAACTTCTCGCAAGCTGCGTCGTCGAGCGATTGTCGGGCGAACACGCGGGCGACGGTTATTTTGGAATGTTCTCGGTGCGACCGGACGCGCAGGGCAACGGCATCGGCCGCGCGCTGCTGGCCGAGGCCGAGCGCGTTGCGCGCGAGGAATGGCATGCGAAGGCGATGCGCATGACGGTGATCGACGTGCGCGCCGAACTGATCGCATGGTACGAACGGCGCGGTTATCGCCGCACCGGCGAGTACCGGCCGTTTCCGTATGGCGACGCGCGTTTCGGCGTTCCCAAGCGCGATGACTTGCGCTTCGAGTGGCTGGTCAAGGAGCTTGCGCCGGAATGACGGAGCGTTGCATGCCGGATGGATGGGTGAAAGTCTGCGCGCAGGATGAATTGCTGCCGGGCGAATTCAAGGTCGTGTGGGACGACGACACCGCGATCGCGGTGTACAACATCGAAGGCAACCTGTATGCCATCGAAGACGTGTGCACGCACGATGGCGGCGAGCTGGCCGGCGGCGAAGTGCGCGGCTTCGAAGTCGAGTGTCCGCGCCACGGCGCGCGCTTCGACGTGCGCACCGGCGAAGTCAGGGAAGCGCCGGCGACGGAGCCGGTCGCGAGTTTTCCGGTGCGCATCGAAGACGGCATGATCTTCACGCGCGATGATCGTTGATCGCGTCTACACCGCAGCTAGCGGCGGAAACCTGATCTCCACCCGCAGCCCATGCGGATCGTCGTGGTTGGCGATCGCCAGCTCCGCGCCATGGCGTTCGGCGATTTCGCGCACGATCGCGAGGCCCAGTCCGGTGCCCTCGTGGCCGTTGCCCATCGCGCGGAAGAAGCGCTCGCCGAGGCGCGGAATCAATTCCGGCGCGACGCCGGGACCGTTGTCCTGCACGGCCATCGTGCAGCCGCCGTTTTCCGAGGGTTGCAGTTCGACCGTGATGACCGCGCTGCCGCGCGCGCCGTAACGGGCCGCATTGTCGATCAGATTCCCGAGCAGTTCGCGCAGCAACACGGCATCGCCGATCACGGTGATGCCATGTTCCGGGCCGCGGTAGCCGAGATCGATGCCCCTGGCGAGCGCGTCGGGCACCCGCGCGGCGACTTCGGCGCGCACCAGCTTGGCCATCTCCAGCGGCGCGGCGGCACCGAGCGATTCATCGGGCGCCTGCGCCCGCGCGAGCGCCAGCAGTTGTCCGGCCGCGCGCGCGGTGCCGGCGGACAGCCGTTCCACGTGCGCCAGTGCTTCGCGGATGGTTTCGGGGCGCGGATCGGCAAGGGCGCGTTCGGCCTGCAGGCGCAATCCGGCCAGCGGCGTGCGCAACTGGTGCGCGGCGTCGGCGATGAAGCGCTGCTGCTGGCGCAGCATCCGGTCGAGCCGCCCCAGCAACGCATCGATGGTGGCGACCAGCGGCTGCACCTCCAGCGGCGCGTCGATGGTGCGCAGCGGTGACAGGTCGCCGGCCTCGCGCATCCGGATTTCATGCGCCAGCGGATCGAGCACGCGCAGGCCGCGGTTGATGCCCAGCCACACCAGCGCCATCGCGACGCCGATCAGCAGCAGTTCGATCGGCACGGTCGAAACCAGCAACTCGCGCGCGAGCGCGCCACGCTTGTTGACGGTTTCCGCCGTCGAAATCACCAGCGTATCGCCGGGATCGGCCTTGTTGGCGAGAAACACCGACGCCATGCGCATCGGCTGTCCGCGGTCGACGAAATTGGTGAAGACCGGGCTGCCCCGGCTGGCTTTCGGATTGGGCTGGGGCAGGTCGTCGTCGCCGGCCAGCACGCCGTAGTGCAGGCTGCGCACCGCGAACTCGTTGCGTTCCTTGATCGAGAACTGCAACAGGATGCGCGCCTGGTCGGAGAGCTCGTTGCGGCCGGCGTCGCTGTTGACCAGGTCGCCCATCGCCTCCGCGCTGTCCAGCAGCCAGCGGTCGTACACCTTGTTGGCGTAGTGCAGGCCGATCACGTAATTGATGATGCCGCCGCAAACAAGCACCGCCAGCAGCGGTACCGAAACGAACAGCAGCAGGCGCCGGCGCAGGCTCGGGTTACGGATCATCGTCGGCCTCGAGCAGGTAGCCGAGACCGCGCACCGTGCGCAGGCGCACGCCGGTGTCTTCGAGCTTGCGGCGCAGGCGGTGCACCGCGATGTCCAGGCCGTTGTCGGTGAGCGCGTCGTTCCACGTGCACAGCGCTTCAATCACGTGCTCGCGCGATGTCACGCGGTTATGGCGCGATGCCAGCACTTCCAGCAGCGCGAACTCGCGCGCCGTGAGATCCAGCGGCTGGTTGCCCAGCATCACCCGCCGCCCGGCGAGGTCGATGGAAAGCTGCCCGAGTTTCAGGATGGGTACGCCGCGGTTGCTCTGGCGGCGCAGCAGCGCGCGCACGCGCGCGTCGAATTCCGCCAGGCTGAAGGGCTTCACCAGGTAGTCGTCGGCGCCGAGATCGAGCGTGCGCACGCGCAGGTCCACTTCTTCGCGCGCGGTGATGACCAATACGGGAACGCCATCGTGCGCGGCGCGCAGCTTGCGCAGCACCTCGCTGCCTTCCTCGCCCGGCAGGCCGAGGTCGAGCACGACCAGCGCGAACGCGTGTTCCTGCAGCGCGCTGATCGCGGCCTTGCCGTTGGCGAGATGATCCACGGCGTGGCCCGCGCGTTCGAGCGATGCGCAGACCGCATCCGCGATGGCGGCATCGTCTTCGACTACCAGTATCCGCATGTCGCGCCCCGCCGGGATGGAGTCAAGTGTGTCAGGAGAGTGCTTGCTGCACTTTCCAGACGGAAAGGATATCAAGCGTACAGCTTGGCCAGCACGACTTCGCCTGCCCCCTCGACCAGCCATCGTTCGGGCCCGCCTTCCGGTATGACCAGCGCGGCGTCTTGCGGGTCCAATGCCACGGGTTCGTCGGCGTCCGCGCCCAGGCGCGCGTGGCCGGAAGCGAGGTACACCAGCCAGCGGAGTCCGGGTTCGGCGGGCAGCAGCATCGAATCGACCAGCGTGCGTGCGAGCACCTCGCCGCGCGCGCCGCCACGCAGCATCAGGTTGAAGTCGCGCGTCGCGCCTTCCGGCAACAGTCCGGCCGGCGCGGGCGTTCCGTCGAATTGCAGCACGTCCAGCCGGGCGCCGCCGCATTCTCTGCCGTCGGGGAAGCGCAGCGTCATTGGTGCGTCCAGCGGGACCAGCATGCGGCGGGTACCGGGGAGTTCGGAAAACGGTCCTTCCTGTTCCACCCTCGCGACACTGATGCGAATCGTCCAGTCCGCGTCGTCGGGTTCGCGCAGGATCACGGTGGTGACGCCGGCGCCGTTGGCCCAGGGTTCATCGCGCTGGACGCCGCGTGGAATAGGTTGGACGGAAGGCATCGCGCGATGATAGCGAGAAGCCGCGCGCAGGTTCAGTCGATCAGCTTGCGCAGCGCGTCGAGGCCCGAGCGCAGGCTTTCTTCCCACGCGTAGCCGACGATCGCTTGTCCCGTATGCGCGTCATTGAATTCCTCTTCCTGTGCGGGCGCCAGCAGGTGGCGGTAATCCACCGTCAGCTCTTCGCCGGCCTCGAGGTCGCGTGCAGCGAAGATGAAGCCGAGCAGCCACAGGCCGTTAGGTTCGAAGCTGTGGTTGACGTAGCACTCGTCGGGCCAATCGGGTGAAAGCGTGTAGCGGTCCTCGAACCAGCGCACCGAAGTGTGCAGCAATTTCGCGCGTTCCGGATCGGACAGGATTTCGGCGAACGACCAGGTGCGGTCGATCGCGTCGGGGGCGATGGCGATCCGGCCATGCCGCAGCGGTTCTTCGAGGAACAGGCCCTTGCCCGCGCCGGGAATGGTGGAAGCGGCGATGCGGTAGCGGGGCAGGATCACGGTGGTCGCACAGGCGGTGAAAGGGCGCGCCAGTGTAATGCGTGCCGCCGCGCCGCGGAGACGATGCCGCGGATCGCAATCCGCGGCATCGGTGATGCTGGATCAGTGCTTGCGCGATTTCCGTGCGGGCTTCGACGCCGCTGCCTTGGTCGATGCCGCGCCGCCATTGAGGCGAATGGCATCGCGATTGCGGTCGAGCGTCTTCGCGCCGATGCCCTTGACGTTGCCGAGATCATCGACGCTCTTGAACGGGCCGTGCGCGTCGCGGTAGGCGACGATGGCCTGGGCCTTGCTGAGGCCGACCCCGTCGAGCGAGGTCGCGATGGTTTGTGCATCGGCCTTGTTGACGTTGACCGGCGTCGCGGCGAACGCCGGCAGCGCCATGGCGAGACAGAGCGCGAGCGCGCAGAGGATTTGCTTGAACATGTCGATTCTCCCTGGTGGATGGATCGCGCCGGCGGTGCGGCGCGTGCAAGCAGGATGCCGCCGCCGCGCCGGCGACACAGTCGGCCAGCGGAGCGCGCGCATGTCGGCCGATTCGCACGGCGCGTGTGGGAATGCGCCGATCGGGCGGCTGTTAGACTGGGCGAATTGCCATTCGCAGGAGTTGTCCATGGATGCCAGCAAGGCCCGCGCGTTCATCGGAAAGATCTGGGACGACGAGGTGGTGCCCCGGATCACCGACTACATCCGGATCCCCAACAAGTCGCCGATGTTCGACAAGGATTGGGCCGCGCACGGCTACATGGATGCGGCGGTGGCGTTGATGGAGAAGTGGGCGCGCGCGAAGCTGGAATCCATGCCGGGTGCGACGCTGGAAGTGGTGCGCCTGCCGAACCGCACGCCGCTGATCTTCGTCGACGTACCCGCATCCGGAAACGAAGCGCGCGCCGATGATTGCGTGCTGCTGTACGGCCACCTCGACAAGCAGCCGGAGATGACCGGCTGGAACGAAGGCCTGGGTCCATGGACGCCCGTCCTCAAGGGCGATCGTCTGTACGGCCGTGGTGGCGCCGACGATGGCTATGCGATTTTCGGCTCGTTGTCGGCGCTGCTGGCGCTGCACGAGCAGGGCGTGCCGCACGCGCGCTGCGTGGTGATGATCGAAGCCTGCGAGGAATCGGGCAGCTACGACCTGCCGCATTACGTCGATCACCTCGCGCCGCGCATCGGCCAGCCCTCGCTGGTGGTGTGCCTTGATTCCGGCTGCGCGAATTACGACCAGTTGTGGCTGACCACGTCGCTGCGCGGCATGACCGGCGGCGAATTGACGGTCGAGGTGCTGAGCGAGGGCGTGCATTCGGGCGATGCGTCGGGCGTGGTGCCCGACAGCTTCCGCATCGTCCGCGACCTGCTGTCGCGGCTGGAAGATCCGGCCACGGGCACGATCGTGCCGAAGGAACTCTACGTGGACGTGCCGGCCGAACGCATCGAGCAGGCGAAGCAATGCGCGGCGATTCTCGGCGACGAGGTGTTTTCCAAATTCCCGTGGAAGGACGGCATGCAGCCGGTCAGCACGGATCGCGTCGAATTGATCTTGAACCGCACCTGGCGTCCGCAACTCGCGATCACCGGCGTGGCCGGACTGCCGCCGCTGGAAAGCGCGGGCAACGTGCTGCGGCCGCTCACCTCGCTGAAACTGAGCCTGCGCGTGCCACCAACGGCCAACGGCAGCAAGGCCAGCGAGTTCGTGAAGCGCCTGCTGGAAAAGGATCCGCCGTACGGCGCGAAGGTCACGTTCAAGCTGGAAAAGGACGGCAGCGGCTGGAATGCGCCGAAACTTTCCGACTGGCTGGACGGCGCGGTGTCGCAGGCTTCGCAGGACGCGTTCGGCGCTCCGCCCGCGTACATGGGCGAGGGCGGCAGCATCCCGTTCATGGGCATGCTGGGCGAAAAATTCCCGAAGGCGCAATTCCTCATCACCGGCGTGCTGGGCCCGCATTCCAACGCGCACGGTCCGAACGAGTTCCTGCACATCCCGACCGGCAAGAAGGTTTCGCAGGTGGTCGCGGGCGTGATCGCCGCGCACGCGCAAGCGAGTGCAAGGGGACTGACCTGAAGCGCGCTGGATAACCGGTCGCGCGCACAAAGGTCAAGATCACGATGACGACGATTCGTGTGGCGATGCCCGCCGATGCGGAAGAACTGGCGAAGCTCTCCGGCCAACTCGGCTATCCCGCCGACGCGGCCACCGTGCTGCGGCGGCTGGACGGCGTAACGTCACACCAGGCCGGCGTGGTGCTGGTGGCGGTCGATCCGCAAGGCGGCCCGGCGGGATTTGCGCACATCGAACCACGCCGCCCGTTGATCGCGGAGCCGTTCGCCGAACTCGCTGCATTGGTCGTGTCGGAAACAGCACGCGGGCAACACGTCGGCAGCGCCTTGCTGGCGGCCGCCGAGGGTTGGGCGCGGGAGCAGGGCTTCGCGCACATGCGCGTGCGTTCCAATGTGATCCGTGAGCGCGCGCATCGCTTCTACCTGCGCGAAGGCTACGTCGAGAAAAAGCGGCAAGCCGTTTTCCTGAAGCAACTCTGATACGAGCGTTCCACCTGACGCCGGACGCGCGTGCAGCTACCCTTGGGCGTTTGCCACCTGTCCAACACCCATGCTCTACGACCTGCCTCCCGTCACACGCGCATTGCTGATCGCCAACGTGGTGGTCTTCCTGCTGGAGCAGATTCCGTCGCTGCAACCGCTGATGATCGCCTGGGGCGCGCTGTGGCCCGTCGGGGCCGCCCACCCGATGTTCAATGGATCGGGCGGGGTGGTGCTGGTCGGTTTCCATTTCTGGCAGGTCGTCACCTATGCGTTCCTGCACGGCAACTGGATGCACATCTTCTTCAACATGTTCGCGCTGTGGATGTTTGGTGGTCCCATCGAGCATCTGCTGGGCGCAAAGCACTACACGTTCTACTACTTCTTCTGCGCGGTGACCGCAGCGGTCGCGCACATGCTGGTCGCGCAATACTTCACGCAGGGCTTTTACCCGACGCTGGGCGCGTCCGGCGCGATCTTCGGATTGCTGGTCGCGTTCGGCGTGATGTATCCGCGCCTGAAGATGTTCCTGATCTTCCTGCCGATCCCGATGCCGGCGTGGGTGTTCGTGATCGGCTACATCCTGCTGGAACTGTTCCTCGGCGTCACCGGCACGCAGGAAGGCGTCGCGCATTTTGCGCATCTCGGCGGCGCCATCGGTGGTTTCCTGCTGCTGCAGTACTGGCGCGGCAAGTTGCCGATCAGGCCCAAGCGCATCCTCACGCGCTAGCGCGGCTGGATGGTGAGCGACTGCACGTAGACCAGCTCGCAGGCGCCATCGCCGGTGTCGTCACGCGTCAGCGAACTGCGCCAGCGCCAGCCGTTGGCCTTGTCGGCTTCGACCAGCATGCCGCCGAGCGAAACCACCTCGCCGACGCGCACGCGCTTCAACTCGTACGCGACCGCAGCATCGGCCGGAATCATATGCATGTTGGCGCTGTGCGTCTCGATTTCCCGTCGCGGAATCGGAAACGCTTTGGTCTGCCAGTAATAGAAGCGCCCGCTCTGGCTGATGTCGATGCCGCGCAGCACCGCGCTGTCGGACATCCGGCCCCAGCCGAACGCAAGATCGGTGGGAGACAGGTCGGATTCCGCGTCGAGATGATAATCGTCTCGTGACAACACGCGCGCGGTCAGCGAGAACTTCGCAAGCGGATGCAGCGTCGCATCCTTGAACTGAATCGCCATTTGCGGCGCATCGAAATCGGTCTGCACCGGATCATCGGGCGCCAGCATGCCATCCGCACGCGTGATCGGCCGTCCGTGCCACCACAGCCAGCCGGCCAGGAGCAGCAGTGCGCCCAGCAACCAGGTACGCCCGTTCCGCATTGAGTGCTCATCCCCAAACAGGCGCAAGCATACTTCAGCGGCGGGCGATTGACTGTGGCGACGAAAAAGGGCTGCCGATGGCAGCCCTTTCCCGACAACAGGGCAACCGGGCAATCAGACGTTTTCGACGCTCGGGTGGTAACGCTTGACGAGGTGCAGCGTGTTCCGGTCCGTGTGGTCCAGCTCCTTGCCGCCGAGCGCCGCCAATTTCAGCACGAGGTTCTGCTCGTAGCTGAAGGTGCCGTCGTCGTTGAGCTTGAACGTGCCTTCGAAGCGCTTGAGCTCGGCCCGTTCGGAAAGGTATTTGTTCTGCAGAATGCCGTAGTTGGGATCGCCTGCGGTGGCCTTGAAGTGCAGGCTCTTGTCGCGCGGCTTGGCGTCTCCTCCGGCGAGGATCGCGATGCCGCGGCCGAACACCACCACGCGCTTGACCTGCCCGAGCTTCTTGTCCCAAAGCATGTAACCCACTTCGTCGTGGAACGGATTCATGGCTTCCTCGCCATGACGCCAGGCCGTGTTCTCGTACTTCAGTCCTTCGATTTCCTGCTGTCCGTTTTCCTGTTTCGGAATCGGGTGGAAGCGGAACCGTTCGAAGTAACCCGTTTCGCCCGTTTCGTCGTCTTTGTTGTGGAAGGAAACATCGACGCCGCCGTCGCCCTCCCACTCGCCCACCAGCCACGTCAATGGCCCCAGCGCCTGCGGTCCATGGAATTCCTTTTCCAGCTTGCGGACTTCTTTCTCGGTGAGTGTGGCCATCGTCGTCGCGCCTCCAGTGGTGTGCAGGAATCCCGAAGCTAGCACTCCCCGACAGCTTCCATCCAATTGATTGAAGCGATCATGTCGATAGCCTTAAGCTATCACCGATGCAGATCGCCCGCGGCTTCCGGCTGGTAGTGGATCGCCGTCACCTTGAGGCGCAGCGTGCGCCCGCCGTGGCCAAGCCAGTCGATCGCCTGCCCGACGCGCAGTCCCAGCAGCGCGCTTCCGACCGGCGCCAGCACGGAGATGCGGCCCGCGTCGGCGGCGGCGTCCCTGGGATAGACCAGCGTCAGCGTGTGGTGCTTGTTGCTGGCCTCGTCCACGCAATCGGCCGACGAATTCATGCTGACCACGTCGGCGGGCATGTCCTTCGGTTCGACGATCTCGGCGCGATCGAATTCTGCGCGCAGGTGTTCGGCCGCCGGTGAATCGTGCAGTGCCGGATTCTCCAGCAGGCTTTCGATGCGCTCGACGTCGAGGCGCGAAAGGGTGATTGGTGCGTGGTTTTCCATGTCAGTGTTTCGCGTGTGACTTGCCTGCACCATAGTGACGGCGCGGCGCGTTGACAACGGCCGGCGCGCCGGCAGCGGGCAGGGTGGCGGGATCGAGCAATTCGCGCGGCAATTTCTTGAACACGTCCGCCAGTTGCGTCAGGAAACCGTGCATCGCCGAACTCTTGCGCCAGAACATCGCGAGGCGCCGGCTGGGCGCATGGCCACGGAACGGCGTCAGGTGCACGTTGCCGGTATGCGCGATCGGCGGCTGCACCGCGAGGACGGGAAGCAGCGTCACGCCGACATTGGCCGCAACCATGTGACGCAGCGTTTCGAGGCTGGTCGCGCGGAAGCCGTGCTTTTCGCCTGCCCCGGACATCCGGCAAACCTCCAGCGCCTGGTCGCGCAGGCAATGGCCGTCTTCCAGCAACAGCAGGTGCTCGTTTTCCAGATCGGCCAGTTTCAGCGCGCGCCGCGCGGCCAGCGGGTGCTTGTCGGGCGCGGCCAGCAGGAACGGTTCCTCGAACAGGAATTCGGCGTGCAGCGTGTCGTCGTGCACCGGCAGCGCGAGGATCGCCGCATCCAGCTTGCCCTCGCGCAAGCGTTGCACCAGCTCGGGGGTTTTCTCCTCGACCAGCAGCAGCTCCAGGCGCGGAAAGCGTTCGCGGATCGTGCCAAGCACGTGCGGCAGGAGATACGGACCGAGGGTGGGAAAGATGCCGAGGCGCAGGCTGCCGGATTCGGGATCGTGGTCGCGATGCGCGATGTGCTTGATCTGTTCGACTTCGTTCAACACGTCGCGCGCGCGCGCGACGATCTGCTGGCCGACATCCGTCAGCAAAACCTTGCGGGGGTTGCGTTCGACCAGCGTGACACCCAGTTCTTCCTCGAGCTTGCGGATTTGCGTCGACAAGGTCGGCTGGCTGACGAAGCACGCCTCGGCGGCGCGGCCGAAGTGTTTGTGGTCGGCCAGCGCGGCCAGGTAGTGGAGATCACGGAGGTTCATCTCTCGGGCGCCGGCACGGGTGGATGATCAATATATATAGCCTATCGTGAATATCGCAACAATCAATTTGAACAATTGATTGGCGGGCCCTATCTTGTCCTTGAACCGCGGCGCCCGCCGCCTGTCCAACCCTTTCACCCAATCCCTGCAACCCCAAAGGAGCTTCCCATGCTTACCGTCGGCAACAACTTCCCGCATTTCAACCTGAAAGCCACCGTGTCCATCGAAAACCTCGACGAGGCTTTCACCCAGATCGACAACGGCACCTACAAGGGCAAATGGCTTTGCGTGTTCTTCTACCCGAAGGACTTCACCTTCGTGTGTCCGACCGAGATCAAGGGCTTCGCCGATCTCGACGCCCAGTTCAAGGACCGCGATTGCCAGATCCTCGCCGCCAGCACCGACTCCGAGTTCGTGCACATGGCGTGGCGCAAGGACCACAAGGACCTGCGCGACCTGCCGTTCCCGATGCTGGCCGACATCAACAAGGACCTGACGCGTGCGCTCGGCATCCTCGATGACGAAGGCGTCGCCAAGCGCGCCGCGTTCCTGGTCGATCCGGAAGGCGTGATCCGCTTCGTCTACGTGACCGAAGGTTCGGTCGGCCGCAATCCGTCGGAAGTGCTGCGCGTGCTCGACGCGCTGCAGACCGACGAACTGTGCCCGTGCAACTGGACCAAGGGCGAAGAGACCCTGAAGGCCGCGTAAGGCATTCCCGTGCAGCCGGCGCCGATTCCCCTCCATCGGCGCGGCGCCCAAGGCGGCGGGAGCAACCCCGCCGCCACTTTCTTTCCACCGGAGAACATCATGAGTCTGGACCGCATCAAGTCTGGCCTGCCCGACTATGCCAAGGACCTTCGCCTCAACCTCGAATCGGTCTTAAGTGAAGGCGGTGCGCCGGGCCTCTCGCAGAAGCAGATCGCGCTGGTGGCGCTGGCGTCCGCGATCGCAGCGCGTCACGCGCCGCTGACCGAAGCGATTTCGCGCGTCGCCTCGCAACTTGCCGACGAAAAGGAACTCGATGGCGTGCGCACCGCCGCCGCGCTGATGGGCATGACCAACATTTATTACCGCTTCCTGCATCTCGTGGACAACGACGAGTACGGAACGCTGCGCGCCGGGCTGCGGATGAACGCGATGGCGAACCCCGGTTGCGACAAGATCGATTTCGATCTCGCCTCGGTGGCGGTGTCGGCGATCAACGGCTGCGGCAGTTGCGTGGCTTCGCACGAACGCACCCTGCGCAAGCACGACGTTTCGGCGCAAGCGGTGCAGAGTGCCGCGCGCATCGCGGCGGTGATCCACGCGGTGGCCGTGGTGCTGGAGCAGCAAACTGCGGCGGCCAGCGTTCCGGCCGTCCACGCCGCGTGAGCGCTTATGGATCGGCCAAGGAAACGCTGATTGGTCGCCTTTTTCGTCACCCCGGCGCAAGCCGGGGTCCACTTTGATCTTGATTTCATTGGAAGAAAATCAGGATGGATTCCGGCCTTCGCCGGAATGACGAGCAAAAGCAGAGATCCCCTAACCGGAAGTACGCTTGCGGGTCCGGCGCGAAGACGCCACGCGTGCAGGCTCGGGCGAAGGTCCGCTGAAGCCGATGAACTGCTGGCGCATCGCGGTGATCTGCTCGATGCGTCCGTACACCGCGTCACTGCCGCGCGCGCGGATCACCGCACCAAGCAGCACGTTGAACAGCGTGCCGAACGCGGTGAAGCTGTGCCATGCGCGCCCCGGTTGGGTGGGCAGCATCACGACGTGCGGCGTCAACTGGCGCGCCCAATAGCATTCGGAGTCGGTGAGTATCACGAGCGGAATGCCGCGCGCCGCGACTTCTTCGGCAAGAATCCTGAAGTGCCGCGAGTAGCGGCGCTCATCGATCAGCACCACGCAGCTTTTTTCGGTGGAATCGATCAGCACGTCGGTGTAGGCGCCATCCACGCCGGTCGCAAACGCGACCTGCGGCCGTATCTGCTGCAGCAGCGTGGCAAACATCAGGCCGAGAAAACGTCCCAACTGGAAGCTCGCCACCGACACGCGGTCGGCCGAAGCCAGCAAGTGCACGATGGCTTTCCATTCTTCGCCGCGTGCCAGCGCATGGATCGCGGATACGGTGCGGATTTCGGCTTCGAGGTTTTCGTCGCGGGCGTCCGGACCTTCCGCGGGTGGCGCCGGGCTGTGGTAGAGCTTCAGCCACGCCGTGTCGCCGCGCAGTTCTTCCTTCATTTCGGCGACGCCGGCGTAGCCGAGCTTGCGCAGGAATCGACCGACGGTCATGGCGCTGACGCCGACGCGCTGGCCCAGGGACGCCGCCGTTTCGAACGGCAGGCTCTTGAGGTTCTGCAGCAGGTAACCGGCGAGCCGCTGTTCCGATGGCGTGAAACTTTCCCACCGGCCCTTGAGCTTCTTTTGGAGGTCTTTGGCCATTGCCATGGAATTATCGGGCAACGCCGGGCATCACGCCGCGGCCGGCAGCGGGCCGCCCCAAAGTTCGTCCGGACACCAGATCGTGCCATCTCGATAAAGTGCGCCGGGCGAACAATCCTCGCGCAGGTACAGCGGGCCATCCAGGTCGACCACCGCGCATTGCTGCCCCAGCACGAACGCGGGCGCCATCGCCAGCGACGAGCCGGACATGTTGCCCACCATCAAGTCGAACCCCATCGCGCGCGCCTGCTGCGCCATCGCCAGCGCTTCGGTCAGGCCGCCGCACTTGTCCAGCTTGATGTTGATGGTGTCGACGCGGCCGGCGAGGCGCGCGAGGTCGGTGTGGTCCTGCACGCTTTCATCGGCCGCAAGGTGGATGGGGCAATCCAGATCGTCCAGCCAATTCTCATTGCCGAGCGGAAAAGGTTGCTCGATCAGCGACACTCGGCATTGCTGCAGCGTCGGCAGCAGTTGCGCCATGGAATCGCGGGTGAAGCCCTGGTTGGCGTCGACCATCATCCAGACGTCCGGCCGCGCCGCGCGTACCGCGCGCACGCGTTCGGCATTGAGATCGTCGTCGGTCAATTTCAACTTGAGTGCGCGCGCATCGGCGAAGGCGCGCGCGTGGCCGGCCATGGTGGCGGGATCGTCCGCACCGATCGTGAAAGTAGTCGTGAGCGGTCGTGGCGGATCGGCGCCCGCCAGCTTCCACACCGGGATGCCCTTCCGTTTGGCTTCCAAGTCCCACAATGCGGCGTCGATCGCGTGGCGCGCGCCGCCGGGCGGCAGGCAGGCCAGCAATTCATTGCGCGTGATGCCGTGTTCGATGCGTTCGCGCAGCGCCTCGACCTGCGCCATCATTTCCGGCGGGTTGTCGTGCTTGTAGTACACGCCCTGCGCCTCGCCGCGGCCGATCCAGCCGCCCTCGTGCAGCGTCACCACCAGCGCGTCGAAGCCGGTGAAGGTGTAGCCGGTGATGTGGAGCGGCGCCTTCATCGGCCGCTTCTCGATCGCGGCGTGCAGCTTCACGGATCGGGGGGCACTCATGTCGTCTCCTTGTTGTTTGCGACTTCGCGTTGCATCGTCATCAGAACCGGACGTTGAAGCTGACCAGCCCGAATGTCACGATGAACCACGCCAGGTAAATCGTTGCGAGCGCGAGGACGATCTCGCCCGCGCGCACCCAGCGGCTGCGTCGCGGCGCGAACCACGTGGTCGCGGCATTCGCAAGCACCGCCAGCACGCCACACAACGCGAGTACGCCCAGCGCATAGAGCAGGTACATCCACGGGGTCAGGCCGCCGCGCACCAGCAACAGTTCGTCGGCAGAAATCGCGGCGACGAACAGGAACCAGCCGAGCACCACGGCGACACACGCCGCCGCACCGAGCCGCGACAACATCCGCGTGGCGCTTTGCGCGCGAGAAAGCGCCAGCGTTTCGCCATAGCGGCGGCGAATCCCCCAGCCGCCGAACCAGACCAGCAGCGTGGCCAGCAGGATCACGAGCGTGACGGCCAGCAACGGCCCGAAGGTAGCCGGGCTCAGGCGAGCCGGCATGCGCTGCAGGATCGATGCC
>JAZKBD010000005.1:44138-58552 GCA_040388785.1 Pseudomonadota bacterium | reverse complement strand
CCGGATTCTCGCTGATGGCGAAATAAAGAATGCGCCCGTGAGCGTCGGCGACGAAATCCAGCAACGTCTGGCCATTGACTTCGCGGTAGTGCAGCGGGCCGATCTCGCGCCATTGCAACGCATCGCCCGCATCATTGGTCAACGCCGACACCGTGATCGTGCCGTCGGGCAGCGCCTGGACGCTGGCCTGTCCCAGCAGATACAGGAATCGCAGCGCGCTCTGGTTGCGGCGGCTGGATTCGTAGGAACCCGCGACGCGCGCGGCGTCGGCCTTTGCACCTTTCCAGGCCGGTTCCGGCGCAACGTGCCACGGGAAGTAACGATCGAGGAACGCGTGGAAGATCGCGCTGCGCACGTCGTTGACCGCGCCGTTCTTGCCCGCGGAATTGAAACTCATGAACAGGCCGACGTTCGCGTCCAGCAGCAGGTGCAGGTCGCTGTGGAACACGATGGTGTCGCCGCCGTGGCTGATAATGCGTTGGCCGTTGCGGTTCTCCTGATAGAAGCCAAGATCGAACCCGTTGAGGCCCGGCGCCGAGGTGTGTTGCGGGCTGTGCATCAGTTCGGCAGTTTGCGGCTGCAGGATTTGCGTGTCGCCGAAGCGGCCGTCCTGCAGCTGCGCGATCATGAAGTTCGCCATGTCCAGCGCGGACGACGTCATTGCGCCGGCGGGCGCGGGATTGGCCAGCTCGAAGGGTTTGGCGTCACCATCGGAGGCCGTGGCATAACCTTTCGCGAGCAGCGGCGCCAGGTTTGCGGGCAGCGGTTGCGCGAACGTGGAATGGCGCATGTCCAGCGGTTCGAGGATGTGGCGCTGGATGTAGGCGTCGAACGGTTCGCCCGACACGCGCTGCACGATGTAACCGGCAAGTCCCGCGCCGTAGTTGGAATACGCGACGACCTTGCTTGGCGGGAAGATGCGCGCGGGGATGTGGGCCTTGAGGTAATGCGCGAGATTGGTACCCGCTGCCGTCTCGGGCAGCAAGTCACGCGCGGTGTCCTCGAAGCCCGGCGTGTGCGTCATCAGGTCGCGCAGGGTGATCGGCTTGCCGAAGCGCGGCGGGATCTTGAAATCGAGGTGGTCGTTGATGTCGCGATCGAGATCGAGCTTGTGCCGCTCGATCAGTTGCATCACCGCGGTCCAGGTGAACAGCTTGGATACCGAGCCGATCCGGAACAATGTCGTGGCGGTCGATACAGGCGCGCGGCTTTTCAGATCGGCGTAACCGTAACCATGCACGAACAACACCTTGCCGTCCTTCACCACCGCGATCGCGCCGCCTGCGATATCGCCGCGCGCCAGCATGTACGGAACCATGCCCCCGAAAAACGTCGAAAGATCGTCTGCAGTCAGCGCATGCGGCGCCGGTGATGGCGTGGTCGTGGCGACCTGCACGTGTGGCGCAGGCTGCGGTACCTGCGCAATGCCCGAACCTGCCGCGCACGCGAGCAAGAATGTCGTCAAGACCTGCACAACGTGCTTCATGGCGAAACTCCGAGCGGAAGCGAACTTTTGCGCCTGAGGATCGCCATCAGAAGTCCGACCACGAGCCATGCGCCGCCGAACAGGAATGTCATGCGATCGAAGCCGGTGAAGATGAAGCCGACCACGACCAGGCCGCAAATCGGCAGCACCAGGTGGCGCAGCGGACGCGTGCGTTCGCCGCGATGCCACCAGAAATAGGCGGGCACCGACAGGTTGAGCAGCAGGAACGAAGTCAGCGCGCCGAAATTCACGAGGTGCAACAGCACCACGATCGGCACGCCCAGCGCGAGCACCAGCGACAGCACGGCGACGAACAGGATCGCGTTGGTGGGTGTCTTGAAACGTGCGTCGACCTTGGCGAGAAATCCGCCGAAGGGCAGGGCGCGGTCGCGCCCCATCGCGAACAGGATGCGCGAAATCGCCGATTGCGCCGCCAGCGCGCTGGCCACGCCGGTCGCCAAGGCCTTCACCACGATGAACAGCACGAACAGCGCGGTGCCGCCGACGTCGCGCGCGATCTGGAAGAAGCCGAGGTTGTCGTCGAGGTTCGCGTAGTCCGGATGCGCCAGCGCAGCGAGCCAGGTCTGCAGCACGAACAGCGTGCCGAGCACCACCAGCGTCAGCACGGTCGCGGTGCCGATGTCGCGCCGCGGTTCACGTGACTCTTCCGCCAGCGTGCTGATCGCGTCGAAGCCCAGGAAGCTCAATGCCGCAATGGTGGTGGCCGTGGCGATGAAACCCAGACTCAAACGACCGGGCTGGTACAGCGGCGCCCAGGAAAAACCGCCGGTGCCGTGGCCGAGCACGAACACGAAGCGAATCGCCAGCACCACGAACACCGCCAGCGCGACCAGTTCGAGCGCCAGCAGCACGAAATGTGCGCGCGACTGCAGGCGGACACCCAGCACGTTGATCGCGGTGTTGATCGACAGCAGCCCGACGATCCACACCCAGTGCGGCACGCCCGGCACGAGTCCGCCGATCCAGTTCGACACGAAGATGTAGATCACCGCCGGCACCAGCAGGTAATCGGCGAGGATCATCCAGCCCGCGATGAATCCGAGGAATGGATTCATGCCGCGCCGCACGTACGCGTACACCGAGCCCGCGAACGGGAACTCCGCGCTCAACTGCTTGTAGCTCATCGCGGTGAAGAACATCGCGACCATGCCGACCAGGTACACCAGCGGCACCATGCCCTGGCTGGCGTGCGCGACGAATCCGTACACCGCGACCGGCGCGATCGGCACGATGAACACCATGCCGTACACCAGCAGGTGCCGCAGTTTCAGCCGGCGATCGAGCTGCTGGGTGTAGCCGGCCGCGTCGAGTTCGGCGCTGGCGTTTCCGTTCGCGGGCACGGACATCGGTCAGGGCCGCCGGTCAAAACTGGGTGTTGAAGTTGACCAGGCCGTAGGCGACGATCGCCCAGATCCCGTACAGCGCGCACAGCCCGAGCACAAATTCGCTGGCGCGCACCAGCCAGCCGCCCGGTCCGCGCACGATCCGCGAAATCGCTTCGATCAGGATCGCGATGCCGCCGAGGATCGCCAGCACGCCCAGCACGTACAGCACCACCAGCCAGTTCGTGAAGTCGCTGTACATCAGCGCCATCGGCTTCGAGAACGCCGTCAGCAACAGCAGCCAGCCGATCAGGAGTGCCAGCATCAGGCACACGCCGATCCGCGACGCAAGGTTCAGTGCGAATCGATCGGTCGTCGCCATCAGCGGCCTGCGTCCGAAGCGCTGCCGCGCAATCGCGCCGCCGATCCAGACCAGCACGGTCAGCACGAACACCGCGATCGCGATTTCGGTGAGCAACACGAACCAGCCGTGTTGCTGCAGGCCGTGCACCGGCTGGAACACTTCCACCGGCGGGAAATCATCGGTGGTCCACCACTTGATCGAGCCATCCTGATTGGTGACGAAGCGCAGCTTCGATTGCCCGTTCACTTCTTGGTATAGCAGCGGGCCGATCTCGCGCCAGTGTTTCACGGCGCCCGAAGGATCCTTCAGCATGCTGACGGTAATCTCGCCGTTCGGCAGCGCAGCGACTTGCGCCTGGCCCAGGCTGAAGATCAACCGCAGCGCGCTGTCCTCGCGGCGGCTCGCCCAATACCAGCCCGCGACACGGGCCGCGTCGGTCTTCGCCGACGCCACGGTCGGCTGCGCCGGCGATGTGTAGGGGAAGTAGCGGTCCAGGAAGGCGCGGAACAGTTCGGTGCGCACGCCTTCGGCGGTGCCATTCGGCACCTTGCCCGCGCTGTTGAACGACATGAACACGCCGATGTCCTTGTCGAGCAGCAGGTGCAGGTCGGAATGGAAGGCGAGGGTGTCGCCGCCGTGGCCGATGATGCTCAGGCCGTTGCGGTTCTCGCGATAGAAACCGAAGTCGTAACCGTTCATGTCCGGCGCCGCGTTGTAATGCGGGCTGTGCATCAGTTGCACGGTCGCGGCAGGCAGGATGGTATTGCCGTCGAACCGGCCACCCTGCAGTTGCATGATCATGAACTTCGCCATGTCGGTCGCGCTGGACGTGAACGAGCCGGCGGGATACGCCTCGATCACCTCGAACGGCACGGTGTCCTTGTCGGTGGCGGTGATGTAGCCGGTGGCGAAATCACCAGCCAGCGCGGACGGCAGCGGTTGCACGAACGTCGAATGCGACATCGCCAACGGCTTCAGGATGTGCGCCTCGACATACTGGTCGAACGGTTCGCCCGACACGCGCTGCACGATGTAGCCGGCCAGTGTGGCGCCGTAGTTCGAATACGCGACGACCTTGCCCGGCGGGAAAATGCGCGGCGGCATCCGCTCGACCAGGTATTGGCGCAGCGGGTACGGCTTGCGCGGCGAGGCGAAGATCAGATCGCGGATCACCTCGGCGAATCCGGGCGTCATCGTCATCAGGTCGCGCATCGTGATCGGCTTGCCGAATTTCTCCGGAATCTTGAAGTCGAGATATTTGTTGACGTCGGCATCGAGATCGATCTTGCCGGCCGCGACGAGCTGCATCACCGCCGTCCACGTGAACAGCTTGGAGACCGAGCCGATCCGGAACAGCGTCTGGTCAGGAATCACCGGCGTGCGCTTGGCGACATCGGCGTAGCCGTACCCCTGCGCGAAGATCGGCTTGCTGTCCTTCACCACGACAAGCACGGCGCCGGCAATGTCGTTGCGCTTCAGCATGTACGGCACCAGCCCGTCGAAGAATGAGCGCAGATCCGCTGCGTCGAGGGCGGGCGTCGTACCGTTTGTCGTCGAACCGGACGTTTCCGCTGGTGGCGCCGCTGTCGCGGGCTGCGCCGTCGACGTGGCCGGCGCCGGATGGGTGGCGATGGCGGAAGGAACTTGTGCAAGGCACGGGGTGCATAGACCGGCGGCCAGCAGCAGCGTGGCGATGGACGTGCGAAGGATCATCATGCTTCTCCGGCGGATGGAGTTTCAGTTACAGCTTAACGATCGTGGAGGGCCGATCGCACGGAAAACAATTCGATTTCAGGTCACGACGAAGCCCTAGAAATCCACGCTCGCGGTCACGCCGATCAGGCGCGGCTGGACGTAGGTGGCCGAGAAGGGTGCCGCGGTCGGATCGGTGGTTTCGAACGACAGCACGGTGATGCCACGGCTGTCGGTGGCGTTCTTGACGAACGCGCCGAAACTCCATTTGCCGACGTTCACCCCTGCGTGCAGATCCAGCACGCGATACGACGGCAGGTTATAGCGTGCGTCCGGCGCCGACTGGAAATCGGTGATGCGCGAACCGACGTAACCGTAATTGGCGCCGACGTAGCCCGACCAGCCGTTCGCAATCGGGAAGTTGTATTCGGCTCCGACGTTCGCGTTCCAGCGCGGCACGTAGGGCAGGCGATCACCCTTGAATCCGACCAGTCCGGCTGGCGTGTCCTGGGTCAGCTTGGCATCGGTCCACGATGCGTTTGCGGTCAGGGTCAGCCCCGCGACTGGACGGTATTCCAGCGCGGCCTCGAGGCCCTGGCTCTTGGCCTTGCCGCCGTTGCTGAGGAAGCCGATGCCGGCGATGTTCGATTCGAGCTGGATGTGGCTCCAGTCGATGTAGAACGCGTCCACGTCGAACGTCATCGTGTGCTCCAACAGCGTCGTTTTCAGGCCCACTTCGTAATTCACCAGCCTGTCCGGGCCGAACGTGACCGGCGCGCCAAGACCGGGCGGTACGCCGACATTGGGGCCGCCGGGGCGAAAACCGGACGCAACGCGCGCATACAACATCATGTCGTCGTTGAGCTTGAACGAAGGGCTGACCAGATAAGTGGTGGGCGAATCGGTGCCGGTGGTGGTGAAGCTCGATGGGCCGACGAGCAGGCCGTCGCCGGTCTGCGTGTACTGCGTCTTGTCGTGGGTCTGGCGCACACCCACCAGCACGTCGAAGCGCGGCGTGAAGTGCCAGGTGATGTCGCCGTAGCCGGCCCACTCGGTGAACGTCGCGGGACCGAGGTTGAGATCGGCCAGCGTCGGTAGTGGAATCGGCGCGCCGGTGATCGAGTCGAAGCTCAACACGGTTTCGCCGTAGCGGCTGCGTTCGTTGGTATAGAAAAGGCCGACGCGCCATTCCAGTTGCTGGGTCGCGGGTGACTGCAACCGGACTTCCTGCGTGAATTTGTTCTGCGTGATCGGCGTGTGTTCCGAGAAACCGGGGTTCGGTAATCCGAACAGCGGGCCCAGAATCGGACCGTAGGCGTCGGTCAGGTCGAAGGTCTGGTCGAGATCGAGATGGTTGTAGCTGCTGGTCGCGACCAGCGTGGCCCAGCCGAGGTCGGCCGTGAGCGTGGCGTCGTACATCCGGTAGCCGAGATCGAACTGGCCGGTGCCCGGCGAATGTTTGGACGTGTACGGCCCGTAGAGCGGTTGCAACGTGTGCGGATCGACATCGACGCCGCCATTGGCGAGGTCGTCGCCGTTCAAGTTCTGGAACAACGCGGACACGCGCAGCGACACGCGATCGTTCGGCGTCCACAGCAATTGCGCGCGGCCGCCGTCGACCTTGGCATCGTTGGCGTCCTTCACGCCTTTGCCGATGTCGTCGATGTAACCGGGATCGTGGCGCTTGAAGCCATCCACGCGTATCGCGAGCTTGTCGGTCACCAGCGGCGCGTTCAACATCACGCGTGCGCCAAAGCCGCCGCCGCCGTGGTCGAGGCTGCTGCCATCGATTTGCGCGCGGCCCGAGGAGGCCGTCGTGTCGGGTGGCCGCGTCACGAACTTGATCAGCCCGCCCAGCGTGTTGGAACCATAAAGCGTGCCCTGTGGGCCGCGCAGCACCTCGACGCGTTCCAGGTCGCTCGGATCGATGTCTGGCGTGAGGAGGGCGCCGGCGGAGTACACGGTGCTGGAACCGAATGGCGCGTCGTCGATGTAGGTGCCGACGCTGGCGTTGGGTTGGCGCGATCCGGAGGTGATGCCGCGCATCACGATCTGGGTCATGCCTTCGCCCTGCGAAATCACGTTCACGCCGGGAATCTTGGTCAGGTAATCGCCGAAATTGGCCGCATTCATGCGTTCGAGCTGGAACCCATCCATCACCGAGACCGCCATCGGCACGTCCTGGATGTCCTGCGCGCGCTTGTTCGCGGTGACGATGATGGTGGGCAGCGTGGTCACGCCCGTCCCATTGCGTGACGCCTTCGCCGTCTGTAGATCCGGCGATGCATTCTGCGCATGCGCCAGCGGTGCCGAAAGCAGCGCCGCGGCAATCGCGGCGGAAAGAAGCGACAACCCGTTGCGCCTGGTGTTCATGGACCACCCCTCCTGAAACATTGGCGACGAACCGCTGGGCGGATTGTTACTGCAATCACATAATCGTGTCAATGTTATTTGAATATCAGTTTGGATCATGGCGAGTCCGTCGCGGCGGGTTCTGGCGCAGGGACTTCCGTCACTTGCGATGGCCCCGCAGGCGTGGTGCACTGCCGCGTTATTCCTTCGGCACAGGAGTGCAACGTGATGCGGACGATCTACAAGGCAGCGATGGTGGGCCTGCTGGCCTGCGCGGGGGTGGCGCTGGCGAAACCGCCGCGCACGGCGCCGAGGCATGCAGTCGCGGACGCGGCGCAAACACCGCCGATGACACGCCTCCCCGATTGGGCGGTGCCGCAGTCCTACGATCTCGCGATCAAGAGCGATCCGAAGCAGGCGGACTACAGCGGTACCGTCAGCATTGCCGTCGACTTGAAGAAGGCGTCGAATTACCTCTGGCTGCACGGCAAGGACCTCAAGGTTTCCAGCGTCACCATCACCGATGCGCACGGCAAGGCGCACACCGGCAAGTACGACGGCGCCGTGACGAAAGACGCCGAGCAGGCGGGTGTCGCGCGCGTCGATTTCGGCGCGACGCTGCAGCCACAGAAGATCGAGCTGAAGTTCGCTTTCAGCACGCCGTACAACGCCACGCTGCAGGGCTACTACAAGGTGGTGTTCGCGGGCGATGCCTATCTGCAGACGCAGATGGAACCGATCAGTGCGCGCCTCGCGTTCCCGTGTTTCGACGAACCCGGTTTCAAGGCGCCGCTCACCTTGTCGCTCACGATTCCCGATGCCGACAAGGCGGTCGCCAACGCGGCGGAAACCAGCGACAAGCCGGCCGGCACGGGCTGGAAAACCATCACCTTCGCGCAGACCAAACCGCTGCCGACGTATCTGTATGCGTGGGCGGTGGGTCCGTGGGACATCGTGGCTGGCCCGAGCATTCCGCCGAACCAGTGGCGTTCGACGCCGGTGCCGGTGCGTGGCATCGCGGCCAAGGGCAACGGCCCGAAGATGCAGCGCGCGCTGGCGATGGCGCCGGACATCATCGAGCACGAAGAGGCGTATTACGGCTTCGGTTATCCGTTCGGCAAGCTCGATCTCGCCGCGCTGCCGGACTTCTCCGCCGGCGCGATGGAGAACGCGGGCCTCATCACCTATCGCGACTGGCTGCTGCTGCTCGACAAGGATTCAGCGCCGAGCGCCGTGCGCAGCACCTTCAACGTCGAAGCGCACGAGATGGCGCACCAGTGGACCGGTGACACGGTCACGCTGGCGTGGTGGAACGACATCTGGTTGAACGAAGCCTTCGCGACCTGGATGCAGCAGAAGGTCGAGGGCGAAATCCATCCGGATTGGCACGCGCACCTCAACCGCATCGAAGGCGGGCAGGGCGCGATGCAGGAGGACAGCCTGATCAGCGCGCGCATGATCCGCCAGCCGATCACCGGCAACGGCGACATCGAGACCGCGTTCGACGGCATCACCTACCAGAAAGGCGCGGCCGTCATCGGCATGTTCGAAAACTTCGTCGGCCCGCAAGTCTTCCAGAAGGGCATGCAGGCGTACATCAAGGCACACGCGTTCGGTAATGCCAATGCGGATGACCTGGTGGATGCGATCGCGGCCGCAGCCGGCAAGGGCGATGCCTTCAAGAAGGCGTTCAAGAGTTTCTTGAACCAGAATGGTGTGCCGCTGGTCGCCACCAAACTCGATTGCAAACCGAAAGGCGCCGCAGTGCTGGCACTCACGCAGAGCCGCTATCTGCCGCTGGGTTCGTCGGGTGATCCGAATCGTCTGTGGGGCGTGCCCGTGTGCGTGCGTTTTCCGAACGGCGTGCAGTGCCAGATGCTGGATACCAGGACGGCCAGCATGAAGATCGACGGCGGCCAATGCCCGGCGTGGTACATGCCGAATGCCAACGGCGACGGCTACTACCGCTACGAAATGGCCAAGGCCGATCGCGCCGCGCTTACCAAGGTGATTGCGCAGCGCAGCGATGGCGAGCAACTGGCGTTTGCCGATTCCGTCGATGCGGCGTTCCAGCGCGGCGACATGGATGCCTCCGAAGTGCTGGCCGCCATGCGCGAACTGGCTCCGTCGAAAGTGCGGCAGATTGCGCTGGCGCCGCTGGATACTGTCGAATGGATTTACGACCACGAAGCGCAAATCGATGCACAGAAAACCGCCATGCGCGATGCGGTGGCGAAAGCGTACCTGCCGCGCCTCGAAGCGCTCGGCTACCAACGCCGCGCCGGTGAATCGGCCGACGACGTGTTGATGCGCAGCTCGCTCGCGGGCACGCTGGGTCTCGAGTTCAAGGTGCCTTCCGTGCGTGCGGCGTTGTTGAAGCAGGGCGAAGCCGCATTGAAGCCCGGCAAGGATGGCTTGCCGGATCTGATGGCGGCGAATCCCGATCTCCTGCGCACCGCGCTGTCGGTGGCGGTGGAAGAGCAGGGCAAGCCGGCGGTCGATGAACTTGTCGCCGCGATTCCGAAGACCACCGATCCGGTGCGTCGCAACGCGATGCTGGGCGCGCTCAGCCACGCGCAGGGCGCCGAAGCCGACGTGGCGCGCGACTTCGCGTTGTCGCCGCAGGTGAAGGTCGGCGAGATGGCGATGATCCTGCGCGGCGGCCGCGACACCGTGGCGCAGCGCGACGGCCTGTGGAACTGGTTCACCGCGCACTACGACAAGATCGTCGCGCGCACCGGCGTGTTCTCCGGCGGCTACCTGCCGGGCCTCGCGGCAGGCGGCGGCTGCTCGGATGCCGAAGCACAACGCGTGGAGAACTACTTCAAGCCGAAGATGGACCAAGTGCCGGGCGTGAAACGCGGACTCGCACAGACCAACGAAGAGATCGTGCTGTGCAGCGCGTCGAAAGCACACCAGAACGCCGCATCGATCACGCAATGACCACCGCGCGCGCGTTGCTCGACGACGGCGCGCGCGCATTGTCCGGTGACGAAGCGCGGCGCGAAGCCGCGCTGCTGTTGCGTCACGTTTTGAACGTATCCGATGCGTGGCTCGTCGCGCATCCGGATGAAACGATAGACGTTGCGCACGAGGCCGCGTTTCGTGGTTTGATCGAGCGGCGCGCGCGTGGCGAGCCCGTCGCGTATCTCACCGGCACCCGCGGCTTCCACGATATCGAATTGCGGGTGGCGCCCGGCGTGCTGATCCCGCGGCCCGAAACCGAAGTACTGGTCGATCTCGCGGTGCAGCGCATTCCGGCCGACACGGATTGCAACGTGGCCGACCTCGGCACGGGCTCGGGTGCGATCGCGCTGGCCATCGCGCGCGCCCGCCCGCAGGTGCGCGTGGTCGCCACCGATGTCAGCGCGACGGCACTGGAGGTGGCGCGCGGAAACGCCGCGCGTCTTCGCATCGGCAACGTCGAGTTCCGGCAGGGCGACTGGTATGCGGGCCTGGATGGCGAGCGTTTCGACGTGATCGTTTCCAATCCGCCTTACATCCCGGAGGGCGATCCGCACCTGCAGGAAGGCGACCTGCGCTCCGAGCCCGCTGCCGCGCTGGCATCCGGCGCCGATGGGCTCGACGCGATCCGCGCGATCGCGCAGGGCGCGCGCCGGCATTTGCGCAGCGGCGGCTGGTTGTTGCTCGAACACGGCTTCGATCAGGCCGCCGACGTGCGCGACCTGCTGCTCGAACGCGGCTTCGCGGAAGTGTTTACCCAGGACGACCTGGAAGGGCGCGAGCGCGTCACGGGCGGGCGCATTTCGTTTCCGGTGCTCTGACTATCCATCCTGCGGCCGCAAGTGACCATGGCCATGCGCCTTGACAAATTAAACGACAGGTGTAGTCTTTAATTCAACTACAGGTGTCGTGAACAGGTGCCGGCATGCCCAAACGCATCAATCCCGCGATCAGCGAAGCGGAAAGCCAGGTCATGGAGCGTCTGTGGCGGGAGGCGCCGCAGGGTTCAGAGGAGTTGGCCGCGGCGCTGCAACCCGCCATGAACTGGCACGAGAACACCGTGCGCACGCTTTTGAATCGCCTGATCCGCAAGGGCGCGGTGCGCGCCGAGCGCGAAGGGCGGCGCTATTTGTATTCGCCGGTGCTGACGCGCGAGCAGTGGCAGGCGCACGAAAGCCGCAGCCTGCTGGATCGCGTGTTCGGCGGAAAAATCGCGCCGCTGCTGGTGCATTTCAGCCGCAACGAGAAGCTGAGCGCGAAGGACGTGGCCGAACTTCGCAAACTGGTCGATGAAATGGAAAAGAAGGAGCGCCGCCGTGGCTGAACTCCTGATGCGAATGCTGGTGGGTGTGACGCTGGGCCTCGCGCTGGTGTTGCTGGTGCGCCGTCCGGCGCGCCGCGTGTTCGGTGCAGGTGCGGCGTTCACGCTGTGGCTGCTTCCCGTGGTGCTGGCGCTCGCACCGTTATTGCCGGAGCAGGTTGCGCCGCGCGCGATGATCGTGGTGCCGGGATTGACGGTGACGCCGCACGTCGCCGCGGCCGCTGTGGCGCAACGCGCTGCGCTCGATGGGGCGCAATGGCTGGCGGCGATCTGGATGATTGGCGCTGCGGGTGCGCTGCTTCGACTTGTCGTGCACTACATGCGCTTGCTGCGCGGTTTGCGGCGCGTGCCGCAAACGTGGGCAGGCATGCTGATCGAAGCGGTTCCGGAACTCGATACGCGTCACGTCCGCCTGCACGACGCCGGCCCCGCGGTGCTGTGGGCGCTGCCACGATCGTTGCTGCTGTTGCCCACCGATTTTGCCGAACGCTTCGACACCGCGGCGACGCGTGCCCTGGTGCTGCGCCACGAACTCGCGCATGCACGCCGCGGTGACGCGTGCTGGAGCCTCGCGATGGAAATCGTGTCCGCGCTGTTGTGGTTCCATCCACTGGCGTGGCTTGCGCGTTCGCGTTTTCGTCTCGACCAGGAACTGGCCTGCGATGCGGCCTCGTTGCGTGCGTCGCCCGAACAAATTTCTGGTTATGCGCAGGCCCTGCTCGACAGCGTGGCCGTGCAATCCGCGCCCGCGCTGATTCCCTGGCTCGCCGAGCCGCAACTCAAGGAGCGCATCGCCATGATCTCCCGCATCCCGCCGGGCGCGCTGCGCCGCCGTGCCGGCTTGCTCGCCATTGCTGCATTGCTCGCCGGCGGCTTGTATGTTGCCGGCGGACAGGCGCCCGTGTTTGCCGCCGTTCACGCGAATGCCGTGGCGCCGTCGGTGGATGTGAGCTGGAAGAACGAACATCCGCCGCACTATCCCGCCGAGGCGCTGCACAAGGGCGAACAGGGCATGGTCGTGCTGGACGTGACCATCGATGCGCGCGGTCATGTTTCCAACGTAACGGTCGATCCGAAAGGCACGACGGCACCGGCCATTCTGCAGGACGCCGCGGTGGACGCAGCGAAGGATTGGCGCTATGCGCCCGGGCACGAGCATGGAAAAGCGGTGGGTGGTGTCGTGCGCATTCCGGTCAACTTTTCGTTGACGGGCGAGGAGCCGACCGCGGGCGCGTCTTCATCGTCGTCGCCTTCCGTCGACATCAGCTACAAGGATCGCAATCCGCCGCAGTATCCGGCCAAAGCCATCAAGAAAGGACAACAAGGGACCGTGATCCTCGACGTGGCGGTCGATGCGGCCGGCAAGGTGACGCGCGTCCAGGTGGATCGGAGGGGGACGGACGCTCCGTCCGACCTGCAAACGGTAGCTGTCGCTGCGGCATGGCAGTGGAAGTTCAATCCTGGCCGCGAGGACGGAAAGCCGACAGGCGGCATGATCCAGATTCCGGTCAACTTCTCGCTCAGCCGGACGCAAGCGAGCCGGGACAACGCCAGCCCCTGTCCGGCGGGCGACCTTTTTGATGTGCGGACTTCGAAGTGCATCGCCGATGCTCCCCATTTCGTTCCGCCGGCACCCGCGCACTGACGACGGTCTTGCGAATCCTGGGCCGTGGTGAAACGGATCATCCGTGCTGGAGAAGCCGCGTTGCTGGTGGGGTTGGCTGCACTGGCGGCTTGCAGCACACGAACGATGCTGAAGCCGAATCCGCAGCCGCAGACCAGTTACGAAATGCTCGTGCCGAAAGGCGTGTTGCACTACACGCTCGCGCCCGGCGAAACGGCAGTGCAGCCGATGCCGGACCAGCAAGTCGCGCCGGTTTATCCGGCCTCGCTGGTGCACCCCAACGCCGCGCCGGTTACGGTGGTCGCGCAACTGGTGATGAACAGGGATGGCCGCGTGCAAGGCGTGTATCCGGTTTCCGACACGGCCTTGGATCCGGAACGCCCCTTGTTCGAGGCAGCGGTCGAGCACGCCGCGACGCAGTGGACCTTCACGCCGCTGTGGATGCAGAAGCCCAACGGCGACGGCACCTACGAATTGATCGCCAAGCCCTTCAGTCTTTGGTACGTGTTCCACTTCAAGATCGTGGATGGCAAGCCGATCGTGGAAACGGCGAATCGCTGAATTGCGCGCGCAACCTTCGTCCCCAACCAATGGGAGATGAGCCGAACGCCCCGTCGTGGTATTTATGGTCGGCTGCCTGACTCCGCCCGGGAGCCGGAGCAATCCATGTTTCGGAGGCGTGTGCGATGAAAGGCGTTCTGTTCGCGGCGGGAATCGTGGCCCTGGCGGGCTTTGCGTGGGGAACCCGCGCGCAAGCGCGCACGTTCGACGCGGGGCTGTTCTCGCAGATGCAATGGCGCCCGATCGGGCCGCTGCGCGGCGGCCGCGGTCGCGCGGTCGCGGGCGTGCCGAGCCAGCCGAACGTGTTCTACATCGGCAACGATGACGGCGGCGTGTGGAAGTCCACCGACTACGGCAACAGTTGGCACCCGATCTTCGACAAGCAGCCGACCAGCTCGATCGGCGCGATCGCGGTTGCGGATTCCGATCCGAACGTGGTCTACGTCGGCACCGGCGAAAGCACGATCCGGCCCGACCAGGCCACCGGCATGGGCATGTACAAGTCCACCGACGCGGGCAAGACGTGGCAGTTCATCGGTCTCAGGGAAACGCAGGACATCGCGATGATCGCGGTGGATCCGCACGATCCGAATCGCGTGTTCGCGGCGGCGATGGGACACGTGTACGGGCCGAACCCCGAGCGCGGGATTTTCCGCTCGCTGGACGGTGGCAAGAGCTGGAAGAAGGTCTTGTATGTCAATGATTAT
>JAZKBD010000005.1:41579-44128 GCA_040388785.1 Pseudomonadota bacterium | reverse complement strand
GTACGGACCAAACGAGCAACGCGGCATCTTCCGCTCCACCGACGGCGGCAAGACGTTCGAGCGTGTCCTGTTCGTGGACGAGAACACCGGCGGCAAGGACGTCGACATCGATCCCTCGAACCCCGACATCGTCTACGCGACGCTGTGGCAACAGCAGCAGGCGCCGTGGGAGAACGGCTCGTTCGCGGGCACCGAGGGTGGCATCTACAAGTCGACCGACGGCGGCAACACCTGGACCAAGCTCACCAAGGGTTTGCCGGACGTGCAGCAAGCGTTGCTGAGGATCGCGCCGAGCCGGCCGGATCGGTTGTACGCAGCGGTCGCGTCGGGCGAGGAAGGCGAAGTCGCGTTGTATCGTTCCGATGACGCCGGCGCGAGCTGGTACAAGATGACCAAGGATGCGCGGCCGGCCGCGCGCATCGGTGGCGGCGACCTGCCGCAACTCGCGGTCGATCCGAAAAATCCGGACATCGTTTACAGCGACACGCCGGTGTTGTGGAAGTCCGTCGACGGCGGCAAGACGTGGACCGGATTCCGCGGCGCGCCGGGCGGCGACGATTACCAGCAAACCTGGATCAATCCGAACAACCCCGACATCATCGCGGTCAATTCCGACCAGGGCGCAATCGTCACCGTCAACGGCGGCAAGACGTGGAGCAATTGGTACAACCAGCCGACCGCCGCGATGTACAAGGTCGGCATCGACAACAGCTGGCCGTACCGCGTCTGCGGCGGCCAGCAGGATTCGGGCTCGGCGTGCGTGCTGTCGCGCGGCAATGATGGCGAGCTGACCGCGCACGACTGGCATCCGGCCGGCATCGAGGAATACGGCGGCGCGGCGATCGATCCGCTGCATCCGAACCTGGTTTACGGCGGTTCCCGCAGCGGCGTCACGCGCTATGACCGCGACACGGGGCAGATCGCCGACGTCGGGCCGGTGGCTGGTCGCGATCCGGATTACCGCACCGTGCGCACCATGCCAATCCTGTTTTCGCCGACCGATCCGCATCGCCTGTACTTCACGTCCAACACCGTGTGGCAAAGCGACGATGGCGGACAGGACTGGAAGCAGATCAGTCCCGACCTCACGCGCAAGACCTGGGCCGTGCCGGCGAACGTCGGCAAATATGCAGGCAGCAAGGACGCCAAGCCGACGGATCGCGGCGTGGTGTACGCGCTCGCGCCATCGCCCATGAACGGAAACCTGCTCTGGGCCGGCACCGACGATGGCCTGATCTGGGTGACCCGTGACGGCGGCGCGCATTGGGACAACGTCACGCCGCCGCAACTGAAACCGTGGTGGCGGGTGTTCTCGATGGAGGCCAGCCACTTCGATCCGAACGTCGCATATGCCGCGATCAACACCATGTGGCTGGACGACATGCGGCCGCACCTGTTCCGCACCGAAGATGCTGGCAAGCACTGGACCGAGATCGACAACGGCATCACGGCCGACGCCGCGACCAACGTGATCCGCGAAGATCCGGAACGGAAAGGATTGTTGTTTGCCGGCACCGAAACCCAGACCTGGGTGTCGTTCGACAACGGCGATCACTGGCAATCGCTGCGTCTCAACATGCCGGCGGTTTCGGTGCGCGACCTGCAGGTGCACGGCGACGATCTGGTCGCGGCCACGCATGGCCGTGGTTTCCAGATCCTGGACGACATCACGCCGCTGCGGCAGCTCGACGCACAGGTCGCGAATGCGAAGGTGACGCTGTACAAGCCGCAAGAGGCGGTGCGCGTGCGCTGGGACATGAACCCGCCGACGCCGTGGCGCATGCCTTCGCTGCCGAATCCGCCGCCGGGCGCGATCATCGACTACCACCTCGCGAACAACGTGAGCGGCCCGGTGACACTGGACGTCTATACGTCCGATGGCAAACTGGTGCGGCACTATTCCAGCGCCGATCCCGAAAAGCCGCTGGATCCCGGCAAGCTCGACGTGCCCGACTGGTGGCCGCGTCCGCCGATGAACCTTTCCGCGCAAGCCGGCATGCACCGCTTCGTGTGGGACATGCATTGGCAACCGATGCCCGGCGCGTTGCAATTCCTCGACGCCAACCAGGCGGTGAAGCACGAAACACCGGTGATGGCGAGTTCACCATGGGTGATGCCGGGCAACTACACGGTCAAGCTGACGGTGGGCGGCAAGACCTACTCTCAGCCCTTGGTGGTGCGGATGGATCCGCGCGTGAAGACTTCGACGGCGGATTTGCAGCAGCAATTCGACAAATCCATGCAGGCCTATCAGGCAGCGATGGATGCGAGTCGGGCGCTCGGCCAGGTTCGCGACATGGAGAAGCAGGTCGCTGCGCGCAAGTCGACGGACAAGCTTGCTGCGTATGAAAAGCAGCTTGAAGCGCTGTCGGGGCCGAAGGCAACGTCGCCATTCGAGTTCTTCTTCCACCACGGTCCGCCGAACCTCGGCAGCGTCGCGTCCCAATACTCCCCGGTCGTGAGCTTTGGCATCGTGTCGCGGTTGAGCTTCACCCGCCCGTTTGGTAGCGTTTTGGTAGCAGCCGTCATGCTCTAGCCTCCCTTAACTT
>JAZKBD010000005.1:29929-41569 GCA_040388785.1 Pseudomonadota bacterium | reverse complement strand
GAACCTCGGCAGCGTCGGTGGCGACCTGCAGATGCTGATGGCCCGCATGCAGGGCGCGGATCAACCGCCGACTGCGGCGGATGTCGCGGCGCTCGACAAGACCAGCACGGAATTGAAGTCGCTGATCGATCGCTGGAACGCGCTGAAAGGACAACCGCTGGCTGCGCTGAACCATGCGCTGCAGGAAAACAGCCAGCCGCCGCTGGTGCTGGCGAAAGCCATTGCGCCGGTCGACTGGAACGCCGGCTGGATCACCACCAACCGCGACCAGGAAGAGCAGTGAGGCCGGGCAACTTTCCGGACCGTACTACCCCTGGACAATGATTTGTCGTCATTCCGGACGCCGCGCAGCGGCGATCCGGAATCCATTTTGAACTTGCTTTGCCGGTACGAAAATCAACATGGATTCCGGGTTCCGCCCGCAAACAGCGCGGGCGGCCCCGGAATGACGACGTGGTAATTGACGCCCCTTGTCGCCACGGCCTTCGTCGGCGCTCGGGTTCGCCATTGACTCAACCTTCACCCCATGCCCTGACTTCCGGCACTCCCTCGATGTTGCGCGGGAGGATTACGGTCACGGGGATTTGTTCCCTCGACCGGAGACCGCCGTGAAAGCACGAGTCGCTGCAGCGCTGCTGATGCTGACCTTCACCGGAGCCGCGCTGGCCGCGACCAAGCCCACCGGCCCGTTCGCGAACCTGAAGTTCCGCAACCTCGGCCCCGCCGTTTCGGGTGGGCGCGTGAGCGCGACCGTCGGCGTGCCGGGCAAGCCCGGCGTGTATTACGTCGGCACCGCGGGCGCGGGTCTGTGGAAGACTACCGACGACGGCATAAAGTGGGACAACGTGTTCAAGCACGGCGATGCCGCGTCGATCGGCGCGGTCGCGCTGGCGCCGTCCGATCCCAAGAAGATCTGGCTCGGCACCGGCGAGGCCAATCCGCGCAACGATGTTCTGCTCGGCAACGGCGTGTACTACTCGCCGGACGACGGCAAGACTTGGCAGTTCAAGGGGCTCGCCGACGCCGGACTGATCTCCAATATCGTCGTCGATCCGGCCGATCCGAACACTGTTTGGGTCGCGGTGCTCGGCAATCCGTGGAAGCCCAGCGCAACGCGCGGCGTGTTCATGACCACCGACGGCGGCAAGAACTGGAAAAAGGTGCTGTACGTCAACGACACCACTGGCGCCAGCGACATCGAAATCGATCCGTCCAATCCGAGCGTGCTGCTCGCGGGCATGTGGACCGAGCAGCGCAAGCCATGGACGCAGGTGAACGGCAGCACGGACGGCGGCATCTTCAAATCGACCGACGGCGGGCGCACCTGGAACAAGATCGGCGGCGGCCTGCCGACCACCGATCCGACCGATCGCGTCAGGATCGGTTTCGCGCCGTCGTCGCCCAGCATCGTGTACGCCACGATGCCGACCGAGAGCTGCATCCTGTGGGGCAGTACCGATGCCGGCAACAACTGGAAGTGCATCAGCAACAACCACGAACTGGCGGTACGGATGTTCTACTTCAGTTCGTTCGCGGTCGCGCCGAACGATCCGAAGACGCTCTATTTCAGTTCCTTCAACCTGATGAAGTCCACCGACGGCGGCAAGACCGCCAAGGTGATCGATCGCGACGTGCACGTGGACCACCACTCGATCTGGATCGATCCGAAGAATCCGAAGCGCATCATCCAGGGCAACGACGGGGGCGCGTTCGAAAGCGTGGACGGCGGCAAGAGCTGGCGCTCGTTCAACAACATGCCGATCGAGGAGTTCTATACCGTCGCGATTTCCAACACGGTGCCGTTCGGCGTGTGCGGAGGCATCCAGGACGACAATGCCGCGTGCGGTCCGTCCAACAGCCTTTCGCGCGACGGCATCTGGGGCGCGGACTGGTGGAATCCGTCGGGCGGCGACGGCACGTATGTGGTGCCCGCGCCTTCGGACCCGTCCATCGTCTATGCCGCGTCGCAAACCGGCTTCACCTCGCGCATCGACATCAAGAACTGGACGCGCAAGTTCATCCGTCCGGTGATGACCAGCATGGGCGACACACCGATCTCGCAACTGCAGTACCGCTTCAACTGGGCCGCGCCGATCGCGGTGTCGGCGGCCGATCCCAACACCATCTACATCGGCGGCAACGTGGTGTTCAAGTCCACCGATGGCGGCGCGAACTGGCAGCCGATCTCGAAGGACCTCACCCGCGACATCAAGGAACACCAGCCCGTCGCGGGCGGTCCCGTGTTCCATGACATTTCCAGCGCGGAGAACACCGACACCATCATTTCGATTTCACTCGCGCCCACCAACGGCAACGTGATCTGGGCGGGCACCGACGACGGCCTGGTGTGGGTCAGCAAGGATGGCGGCGCCAACTGGACGAACGTTTCCGCCGGCCTGCCGCAGGCCGTGTCGCTGGGCCGCATCTACCAAATTGGCGTGTCGCCGTTCGACGCCGGCACCGCCTACATCGCGGTGGATGGCCACATGCTCGGCGATGAACATCCATACGTGCTGAAGACCACCGACTACGGCGCGCACTGGACGAGCATCGCCAACGGCTTGCCGGACAACCATGCCGCGGTGGTGGTGCGCGAGGATCCGAACAGGAAAGGCCTGCTGGCGCTCGGCACCATGCGTGGCTTGTACCTCTCGTTCGATGACGGCGCGCACTGGCAGCCGATGACCGGCAACCTGCCGACGATGGCGGTGTGGGATATCAAGTTCACGAAATCCCCGCACGACATCGTGCTGGCGACGCACGGCTATGGCCTGTGGATTCTCGACAACATCGAGGCGCTGGAGCAGTGGCGGCCGAAGCTGGCCGGTGCTGCGTTCCACGTGTTCCCGAGCGCGCAAGGCACCGAGTGGATCGAATTCGGCGGCCGCCACATCAGCCCCGCGCCGGGCGAATTCACGACGCCGAATCCGCCGAGCGGACCGACGATCGTCTATTCGCTCGCGAAGGCCATCGACGTGCCGAAGGCGTGCGCGAAGGAAGAAAACAAGAACAAGAACGACGACGAGGCGAAGCAGGCCAGCGCGCAATCGAAGCAGCGTGGCGACAAGGCGCAGAAGGGCGCCGAAAAATCCGCCAAGGAAAAGAAGAAGCCGTCGTTCGAGCAGTGCAACCCGGTCGTCGTCACCGTGACCGACAGCGCCGGCAAACCGGTCGCGACGTTCCATGCACCCGGCAAGGCCGGCATCAACGTGGCGTCATGGAACATGCGCTACACCGGCGTCGAGTTGCCGAAGGCGCTGCGCGCAGAAGAAGAAGAACGTCCCGACGAGAGTGACGCGCCCAAGGGTCCGCTCGCGTTGCCCGGCTCGTATCAGGTGAAAGTCGATGCGAACGGCCGCAGCGCCACGCAAGCCGTGCAGGTGGTCGCCGATCCGCGCGTCAATCCGCCGATGGACGTGCAGCGCGCGGCGTTCGACACCGCAATGCGGCTGCGCGGCGAAGCCGCCGCGGACGTCGCGATGATCGGCCGCAGCTACGCGATGATGCAGGCGCTCGACAAGGTGCTGGATTCGACCAGGGATGCCGCGGCCGGCAGCGCGAAAGCCAACCTGCACGCGAGCGCGCAAACGTTGAAGGCAACGCTCGGCGATTTCTCGAAGGATTTCTGGCTGCCGAACATCCAGTACAAGGTGCCGGAGGACGACCTGCACGAACTCTCGCCATGGGGCATGAGCTTCTTCGGGCTGTATCGCGAGATCTCGCGGATGGGGCCGGACCAGGCGCCCAACGAGAGCCAGCGCGAATACATCGCCAAGCAGGAGGCCGGGTTGCAACCGAAGCTCGACACCTTCAACGGTTCGCTGCGCGAGGCCATCGAGAAGTTCAACGCCGAAGCGAAAAAGGCCGGCGTGCAGACGTTGCCCATCGGCGAGCCGGTCAAGGTCGGCGATCCGAAGTTGCTGGCGGCGGAGGGTACCTGATGCAGCGTTCTGTTTAGGTCGTCATCCCGGGGCCGCCCGCGCTTTATGCGGGCGGAACCCGGGATCCATGTTGATTTTGCCTGCAAGAACAAAATGGATCCCGGCCTGCGCCGGGAAGACGATCAAGAGCAGGGCTTTTTGATGCCGGAGCCGCGCTGGCCGCGGAAATTCTCCTGCCGTCATTCCGGCGAAGGCCGGAATCCATCTTGGTTTAAAGACCGCAGATCCCGGCCTGCGCCGGGATGACGAGCAAGAGCAGGGCTTGTTGATGCCGGAGCCGCGTTGGCCGCGGAAATTCTTCTGTCGTCATTCCCGCGGAAGCGGGAATCCAGTGTCTTTGATGCAAGTCGCTGGAAAAGAACACAATGGATCCCGCCCTGCGCCGGGATGGCGATCAAAAGCAGGGTGCTGCGCGAAAGCCACTGGGTCCGGGATATCGCTTCGCGATTCCGGGATGACGATCAAAAGCAAAACGCCGTTGGAGCGGTGCGATGTGATGCGGTACGGCGCAGCCATGCCTTCTTACCCATGAACGACGCAGCGGTCTCGCTATGATGCGACGATCATCTGCGTCGTGAGGAGCCATTCATGTCCGCGCACCACCGCCTGACTGCGTTGTTCGCTGCTGTCGCCCTCACGCTCGCTGGTGCGTTGCCCGCATCCGCTGCGACGTCTGCCACGCGCGACAACGCGACAAGCGCATCAACCTGGGGCGCCCTGCACTGGCGCCTGATCGGCCCGTTCCGCGCCGGCCGCACGCTGGCGGTCACCGGCGTGCCGGGCCAGCCGACGCACTTCTACATGGGTACGGTCGATGGCGGCGTGTGGGAAACGCACGACACCGGCCGCACCTGGCAGCCGCTGTTCGACGGCCAGCCCGTGCAGTCGATCGGTGCGATCGCGGTGGCGCCGTCGAACCCGAACGTCATCTACGTTGGCACCGGCGAATCCGACATGCGTTCGGACATCGTGCAGGGCGACGGCATGTACAAGTCCATCGATGCCGGCAAGACCTGGACGCATATCGGGTTGAAGGATTCGCAGCAGATCGCGATGATCCGCGTGGATCCGCACAACCAGAATCGCGTGTTCGTCGCGGCGCTTGGGCACCCTTATGGTCCGAATGCCGAGCGCGGCGTGTTCCGTTCGCTGGACGGCGGCAACACCTGGAAGAAGGTGCTGGGTCCGAACGCCGACACCGGCGCGATCGACATCATCTTCAAGCCGGGCGATGCCAACGTGATCTACGCGTCGCTGTGGCAGACGCGGCGTCCGCCATGGAACATCTACCCGCCGTCGAGCGGGCCGGGTTCCGGCTTGTACAAATCCACCGACGGCGGCAACACCTGGACGCATATCGAAGGCAACGGTTTCCCGTCGAACAAACTCGGACGCATCGGCATCGCGATTTCCGCCGCGGCGCCGGATCGCATCTACGCGATCGTCGATGCGGAGCAGGGTGGCCTGTACCGTTCCGATGACGCCGGCAAGACCTGGACGAAGACCAGCGGCGATCCGCGCATCTGGCAGCGCGGCTGGTATTTCGGGCAGATCACGGCTGATCCGAAGAACCCCGACCGCGTCTATGCGATGAACACCATCGAACTGCGTTCGGACGATGGCGGCAAGACGTTTCTTCCGGTGAAGGGCGATCCGACCGGTGACGATTACCACGAGTTGTGGATCGACCCGAACGATCCGGATCGCCAGATCATGGGCGTGGACCAGGGCGCGATCATCACCGTGAACGGCGGCAAGACCTGGTCGAGCTGGTACAACCAGCCGACCGCGCAGATGTACCACGTCAGCACCGACAACCGTTTCCCGTATCGCGTGTACGGCGCGCAGCAGGATTCCGGCGCGGCCGCCGTGCCCAGTCGCTCGACCTACGAAGCGACGATCAACATGATGCAGTTCCACGAGGTTACCGCCGGTGGCGAGAGCGGCATGATCGCGCCCGACCCGAACGATCCCGACATCGTGTACGGCGACAAGGTCGACAAACTCGATCTCAAGACCAAGCAGACGCGCAGCGTCGATCCCACGCTGGCCGATCCCGACATCTATCGCAGCACCTGGACGTTGCCGCTGGTCTTCAACGCGTCCGACAGGAAGACGCTGTATTTCGGCAACCAGCGGTTGTGGCAGACCAGCGACGGCGGCGAACACTGGACCGCGATCAGCCCCGACCTGTCGCGTCCGAATCCAGAGGTGCCTTCCAATCTCGACGCGTCGACGGTCGCCGACAACCTGCACCAAGGCGCGCGCCGCGGCGTGGTGTATTCGATCGGTTCGTCGCCGCTGAACCCGAAACTGTTGTGGACCGGCACCGACGACGGCCTGATCTGGCGCACCGACGATGCCGGCGCGCACTGGAACAACGTCACGCCGAAGCAGCTCGCCGCGTGGTCCAAGGTCGGCAGCCTTTCGCCGTCGCACTTCGATCAGAACACCGCGTTCGCGTCGGTCGATCGCCACCGGCTGGACGACCGCAAGCCATACATCTACCGCACGACCGATGGCGGCAAGACCTGGACGGCGATCGTCAATGGCATTCCCGACGGCGATTTCGTCGACGTGGTGCGCGAGGATCCGGTGAAGCGCGGGCTGCTCTACGCCGGCACCGACTTCGGCATCTTCGTGTCGTTCGACAACGGCGACCATTGGCATTCGCTGCAGCAGAACCTGCCGGCGGTGTCGGTGCGCGACATCGACGTCAAGAACGATGATCTCGTGATCGCCACGCACGGCCGCGGCTTCTGGATCATGGACGACGTTTCGGCGCTGCGGCAGTTGGCGGTGTATCCGGCAAGCTGGGCCACGCGCCTGTACAAACCCGCGCTCGCGTATCGCGTGCGCACGCCGATGTTCACCGGCACGCCATTGCCGAAGGACGAGCCCATCGCCGAGAACCCGCCGTGGGGCGCGTACATCGATTATTCGTTGGCTGCGACTCCCGCGAAGCCGATCGAACTTTCGATCTACGACGCGAACGGGAAACTGGTGCGCAGTTACTCCAGCGCCGACAAGGCGCCCAAGCCCGATCTCGCCAAGATCAACATGACGCCCGACTGGTTCCGCGAACCGGTGGTACTGAAAGCCAAGCCCGGCCTCAATCGTTTCGTGTGGCCGCTGCAATACGCGCCGCCCGCAGCGCTCGCGCACGGCGACGCCTACGCGGATGGCGTGTGGGCGCCGCCCGGGCAATACACGGTGAAGCTCACCATCGATGGCAAGACCTACAGCCAGCCGCTGACCGTCGCGCACGACCCGCGCGTCACCCTTCCGGAAGCGGCCTACCAGCAACAGTTCGAACTGGCGCGCAAGGTCGAAACCGAACAGGCGAAACTCGCGACCGCGATGGGCGAAGCGAACAAGTTGCACGCGGCGTTGCAGAAGGCGAGCAAGGACGCCAACGGCGACCTCAAGCAATCCATCGACGCGTTCGACGCGAAAGTGGTTGCCGCGGCCGACATCACCGAGGCGCCCAACCCGTACAACGCCTGGACCTTCCCGCCCAACAACGTCCAGAACTTCCGCTACCTCGACGGCGCGCTGCGCTCGCTGATGCAGGCCGTCGATGGCGGCGCCGACGCCGCCCCGTCACCCGACGCGCGCGACGGCTACACCAAGCTGAGCGGCATGCTGGATGCCTCGCTGCAGAAGTGGAGCGCACTCAAAGCGAATGAACTTGTGGCATTGAACGCAAAGCTGAAAGCTGCGGGCAAGAAGCCGATCAACCTAGAAGCTTCCACGAAGTCTTGATGCGATCGTATCCTGTGGAGTAACGTGGCGCTTGGGACATATGCGCAAGAAGAACGTATACCGTGTCAACGTTTCATGTTGACACGGCTTGCTGCGGGATTCGTGAGACTGATCTAACGCCTGACACCTATGGGGAGGTGAGAAGATGGAAAAATATAACATTGAGTTTGCCAACTTCGTATGCAAATTTAAGGACGACGTAAATTTCTTGGATAGATTTGGCGAAGTAATTGTCTCTGCGTTCGCCAGCAAACAAAGGGAGAGGCAGTATGCAGACACAAAATATTTTTTCGACAACACGATGGTTGCAGACGTAACCTTCGGCGATGTGACTCAGCGTGTGCTATGTGGAAGAATAATTAAAGATACCTTCCTAAAGCGAGAGCAAGATTACATAGATGGAAAGCTGATTTATGACCCAAAAGAACTACACAGCTGTCCAAGTTCTTATTTCGTAGTAATTTTAGAAAATCATAGGTTGATATACATGAACGAAACAAGTGATGCGCCGAATATCGGCGCGTTTCAAACGACTTGTGCAAAATTTATAAATGACGCGAACGATGAATACATTCGTGCGGAGAGGGATTTTAATCATCATCAACATCGCGTCGATAAACATATCAGGAGGAAAACGCTGGGTGAAATTGAGAAAGAGTTAGGAATGGCTACTGTGCGCATTACGCCGCTTACGATGCCAGGAGCGCTAGCGGAACAACTGGAAGCATTTAGCGTTATTCGGTCACTTTCGATACGAATTTTGCCTACGAACAATGAGGAATTAAACAATGATGACTTCTTCAAAACGTTAGATAGCAATGCAAGAATTCTAAATTCAAAACCGAAAGTTAACTATGACAAAAAAGATAATTCTGGACTCGATGAAAGTGGGGTAGCGCAACACGCTGAGGCTGCAACAAAACTTGGGAACGTTGGCTTCCAGATTAATGGGCTCGGTCCGAGCAAGGAAAAGCTCAAGATTACCGAAAATGATGTGGGTGTAAAGCTGCAAGTTGCAGGACAGCCGCCCGAATCTGACGTAGAGAAGGCTAAGATTGGATTGACTGAGTTCTCGAAGGCGATCGCCGAAAAGATCGTTGCCGTTCCCGATCCCATGGACGCTGTAAGAGAGCGTGTTCGTGGCATTCGCGAGCGCAAATTATGATAGCGAGGGACAAAACTCTCGACGCTGACCTCGGCGCCGAAGTGTCACTTCTCCAATGTTACTTATTAGCCCGGAGTGTCCCACGCAAGTGGTCCTCTCGTGTTTTTATCTGTGTGATGTTGTTAGTTCCTGTTTCATTCGTTCTGCTTTCTGGCTATAGCGCGCATCAGGTTATTCAGTTAGCTAGAGAGCTGGTAAGTGCATGGTTAGGAGCTGCTACAACTGTGCTCGGATTCTTGATCGCCGCGTATGCGATAGTTATTTCCGTGCTCAAGCCTGAGATGCTATTGCAGATGGCGAGGTTGAAGAAATTTCACACAAAAGACATATCTTTTTTGAAATATAATTTGCTCGCTTTTATAGGAACTTTGATAGATTATTTTGTATTTATATTGATATGCTGGGGAACGATTTTGTCTGTTGGTCTTGATGTTGTACTTAGCAGATTAGTGGTATTTTACCCTTATCCCGGACAGATGCGCTTCGTTTTGGCAGTTTCGTTGTTTGAGATTGTGGCGGGTGGTGCATTTATCCTGATTTGGGATTTGAAATTGTATATCTTTAATCTTTACCGACTAACATTGGATTCAGTTCGGTGGGAATTGCGTCAAAGGCAAAAGTCTGACGACGGCTCGGGCGAACAATGAGGCCATTGGTTTCCCAAAGGAGAGGGAGCGAGGTAATTGATGGCGAAGCTTGTGTTCGAACTGAACCAATCCCTGGATGGCTACGTCGACCACCAGGCATTCGGGCCTCCCGATCCGGCATTGTTTCGCCACTTCACGGAGCGGGTGCGCGGCCTGACGGGCATGCTGTACGGACGCGGCATGTACGAGGTCATGCGTTATTGGGACGAAGACCTTCCTGACTGGGGCGCGGACGAACGCGAGTACGCAGCGGTGTGGCGGAGTCGGCCGAAGTGGGTCGTGTCGCGCTCGCTGAAGTCGGTTGGTCCGAACGCCACCCTTGTCGCCGGTGACGTCGGGGCGGTGATACGGGGACTGAAGGCCGATCTCGACGGTGAGATCGAAGTCGCCGGACCGGAACTGGCGCAAAGCCTGCCCGATCTTGGCCTCATCGATGAGTATCGGCTCTATATCCATCCCGTCGTGCTCGGTCACGGCAAACCATTCTTCGCCGGCCCTCGACCGCGGCTCCGCCTCGTGGCCAGCGATTTGATTGTCGATGACGTGATCAGGTTGACGTACGTTCCAGCTTGATTGCGCACCGCGCTTGCGCATTGCCTGACGACCGTCGTTCGCGCCGATTTCCGCCGCCCAGGCGCAATGAGCGTAGTATTTGCTCGCTGCTACGGCCCTGGCCCGCACGCGCACACTTTGGGGAAATCGACACTCGCCTGACACGCACGTTCATGCAGCCCCATCGACCTCGATGGGCGTACGAGGGTGTTGCATCGTTGTATCGGAATACCAGGCTTTCTTGTTGCTGAGGGTCCCGCCAAGAAGGAGGTCGCCATGATTCGCCCCAGAAGGGAATTCCTGAAGACGGCAGCGACGACGGCGATCGCCGCCACGCTTCCGGTGCAAGCGTTGGGCACTGCAATGCCTTTGGGCTCGACCCATGGCGTCGCGAGGCTCTTTGATGGCCTGCCGGGCGATCTTGGATTCAAGATCGAGGCGCCGGCGCAGCGGGGCAGGCCCGGGTTCAGCGTGCAGATGAATCCGGACAAGGTGCTGTTCGCGGCAAGCTCGATCAAGACGTTTGCGCTTTGCGAAGCGCTGCGGCAGGCAGAGCGGCAGGCGGAGACTCCGGACGATATCGACCACGTACTCGAAGCCAAGGAACTGCACCTGGATGCGAGTGTCTGGTCGCTCGGCAGTCCCATCTTCAATCCGCCCGACGTGAGTGGCATCGTTTCCGAGCGGACGGCGCTGGAAGCGATGATCCTGCGGAGTGACAACACCGCCACGGACATGATCTTCAACCTGGCCGGCGCGGACAACATCCGCAAGCTGATCGCGTCGGCCGGGCTCATGCAGACGTGGGTGCCGGACAACACGCGAATCTTCGCGGGCTATCTGTTCGGCGCGAAAAACTACATGACGATCACCTGGGACGAGTTGCTGCAGCTCGCCAGCGAAGGGCAGATCGTGCATCCATTCCTCAACGACGTGGAGACGCTTGCATCGACGGCGGAAGATTTCGTCACGTACTACTCGCAAGCGTTGCAGGGCCGCTTCTTCCAGCACCCCGAAACGCTGCAGGAGTTCCGCCGCATCCTCACGCTGTGCGACTTCATCTACCTGATCCCGGTTCCGCTCGGGGTCAATGCCTATGCCAAGAGCGGCAACGCGGATGCGCCCGGATTCCACGCACGTGCTTTTGCCGGGGGCATGTTCTGCGCCAATCGTTGGGTGTACTTCGCCTTCATCCTGAACTGGTATGCGAAGGAAGCGGACGATCCTCTTACGGTGAAGCGGCTCTATGCCGCCATCAACGAAGCACTCACGCGCGCAAGGAATGCCCTGTGATGACCCCATCAGGTGCATCCCTGTCGCGGTGCGCGTCTGCAGCGACGTTGATCATCGCTGCGGGTTTGGCTGTCGCGGGAACGCCGCAGGCGATGCGCACGCATTCCGCCGTGCCCGAGGACACGTTCACGCCGGTCGTGGTGCAACCGCTCGGGACGCGGCACGTCGCGGTGCCCGGCAGCGACGGGCTCGTGCACGTGGTGTACGAACTGGAACTCGCCAATACCAAGCCCGCGGCGGCCACGTTGCAGCGGATCGACGTGCTCGACGCGGATCA
>JAZKBD010000005.1:23137-29919 GCA_040388785.1 Pseudomonadota bacterium | reverse complement strand
CGTGCCCGGCATGCTGGAGATCGTCATTTTCGCCTGGATCGTCGTGCCGATCCTGTCCCTGGGCTTCGCCATCGGCGGGGAGCGTGCGGCGGCCTACGACCTCGGTTACGACGCGGCCTCCGACGAGATCGACGTGCTCGACGCGGATCAGCCCTCGCGCGTGCTGGCGTCGTATGCCGGCTCGTCGCTGGTCGCCAGCCTGCGCATGCTGAAACCCGCGCCCGCCGATTCCGCGGTGATTCCGTTCGGGGCGAGCCGGCTTTTCTATGTGGAACTCGCGATCAAGCCCGACGCGGTGCCGCGCGCCATCACCCAGCGCTTTCATTTGCTGGGCGCGGCCAATCCGGGGCCGACGACGCCGGCGACGCCGCTGGAATATGACGCGGGCAGGATCGACATCGCCCGCGCGCCGTTGCCGGTGCTCGCGCCTCCTCTGCGCGGTTCCGGCTGGGTGGTCGTCAACGGTTGTTGCAACAGCGGCATTACCCACCGCGGTTCGTTCCAGGGCGTCAACGGCAGTCTTCATGACGCGCAGCGCTTCGCGATCGACTGGATGCAAGTGAACGCGAAAGGCGAATTGGTGCAAGGCGATTCCGCCGCCGTGAACCACTACGTGGATTACGGGGCGAAGGTGTACGCAGTGGCGGACGGCACGGTCGTCGATGTCCTGGACGATCTTCCCGACCAGCCGCCAGGCAAACTTCCCGACCCGACGAAAATCACGCTGCGAACGGTCGACGGCAATCACGTGACCCTCGACATGGGACACGGGCTGTACGTGTTCTACGCGCACCTCAAGAAAGGCACGGTCCGGGTGCACAGGGGCGATCGCGTCAAGGTCGGCGAAGTGATCGGCGAGCTCGGCAACTCCGGCAACACGTCGGCGCCGCACCTGCACATCCAAGTGATGGACAGCCCCTCGGCGCTCGCATCGGACGGCTTGCCCTACGTGATCGACCGCTTCGACCTGGCCGGACAGATCGACGTGCAGGCTTTCGACAAGTCGGATGTGCTGACCGGGCAATGGGGAAAACGCGCGGCGAAACCCATCGTGGAACAGGATCGTTTTCCACTGAATCTCAACATCGTGGATTTCCCGGCAAAGCTACCCTTCGAACGTGCAGAATGAGGAGGGCGTCAGGAGTGGAACTGCCGTCAGCCGGAAAAGAGCACGCGTTACCCGAACGCGAAGACGGCGCCGGGGGGAACTCATTCGACGCCGTGCCTGCGGCGGGCGGTGCCGCCGTCTATGCGATCATCATTCACGCACTGCTGTTTGCAGCTTGGGTAGCCATTTGCGCCGTTGCGCCAGAATTCATCTGGCAAGGCTTCCTGCAAATAGCCCAGCACTTCAGTTGGAGCACTGTTGCATCCGCCTTGCTGGTCGGCGCCATCGTCGCTTTTTTCGTGGAGCCATTGATAGAACGGCTGAGAGTGATGCGGCTCCACATCGTGCACAAGCACCGGACGCCGATACACATGACCGCGTCGGCATTCAGCCTGGCTATTCTGGCGGTCTTTGCCCACGATGCGATCGTCACCTTTACATCTGGAGGAGGAGCTGAAGGACAAACGGGCAAAAGTCTCGGTCTCGTCTACGCCATTTCACAAGTATTCCAGTGGTCATGGATTCCGTTGGTCGTCACGCTTGCCTGGGTTTATGCGCGCCAGTCGCGATGGATACGCTGGCCGATCATGCTGATGGCTTTGGCTTCCATTGGCTTTGTCGGCCCTTTATTCGATTGGAATGCAATCGACACAGTTACGACAGTCGTACCGTGCGTTTGCGTGCTCTTCGGTGGGTATTATGTGATGCGAAGGCACCCCGAAGACACCGCATTTTCGCGCTGTACAAGGCTGACGTTGGTGATTGCCATCGTGTGGCTGGTTGTGACGGGAGTCCTCCAGGCGTTTCTCTCGTTGTTCGCAGTCAAGGCATTGCGTGCCTACACATGGACTGAATATGCAATCGACTTTCGCTTTTACCTGGGATGGGTCATCGGGCTTGTGGTGGCCCCCAAACCGGACCTGTTCTCCTTGAATCAATCTCGCAAGCCTCCCTGTTGAGACAGGAAACCTCCGTTGCTATTTTCGTGGGGCCTCGGCCGCAGCTCCGCGTCGTGGCCGGCGATGTGATCTCGAGGACATGATCAGGTTGGCGTGCGTTCCTTCCTGACAGGGCGACGCACCCGACAATACGACGCCGACGCATGAAGTCAGGATCGAGCCGCTTCCCGTCACCTACATCTTCAACTCGAATCCCGCATACCACGTGCGGCCGTACGCGGGTTCGAGTCCCGTCTGCCACACGCGGTCGTAGTACTGGCGGTCGGTGAGGTTGCTGATGCCGGCGAGCAGTTTCAGCCACGGCGTGAGCTGCCAGTCGCTCGCGAAATCGACCACGGTGTAGGCGGGAATCTTCGCGGGGATGGAAGTCGCGCCGCTGCCGAACGGCTGGTTGGAATCCTGCCAATATTGTGCGGCCGACGACACCGCGGTCAGGCTGGCCTTGTATTTCTGGTCCGCGCGCCAGGTGAGACCGGCCTTGGCGAGATAGCGCGGCGCGTACGCGGGAATCCTGCCCACCTGGCCCGGGATCACGCTGTGGGTGAAGCGCGCGTTCAACAGGCTGATGCTGAAGAAACCTTCCAGGTGTTCGCCGCGCAACGCGCGCGCGGTCGGCGCGAGGAAGTCGTAATTGATCTGTCCTTCCAGGCCGCGGTTGCGGGTGTCGCCCGAGTTCACTTCGAGCACATCGGTGGCGTTGATGTGCTGCGCCTCGATGCGGTTCTTGAAGTCGATCCAGAACACGCTGACGTCGTAGTACAGGCCGGTCACCGGCACGCCGTGCACGCCGGCTTCCCACGACAGCGACTTCGAGGGATCGGGCGCGTGGCCCGGCACCACGTTGGCGAACGGCGACGCCATGTCGAAGTAGCGCAGCGGGCGCCAACCCTTGGAGACGTTGAAGTAGCTTTCGTTGTCCTTGCCGAAATCGTTGCCGATGCCGAGCCCGAACAACGGCACCGTGCGCGAATCGGATTCGTTGATCAGCGGGCGTGTCAGGAACGGCGGGCGCACGCTTTCGTCCACCGCAACGCGTTCCTTTTCCAGCCGGATCGAGGGCACGATGTGGACTTCGTGCGGCAAGCGGAACACGTTTTCGGCGAACACGGCGTAGTAGTTCGACTGCCGTTTCTGGCGCAGGCGCGGCGTGCCGTCGCGATCGTAGCGATCGACGTAAAGATCGGTGTCGGTCCATTGCCGGAACGGATCGTTGCCGTGGAACGCGACCACGCCCGCGGTGAACGCGTTGCCTTGTCCCCATTTCTTGCGCACGCGCAGGTCGAGGCCTTGCGTTCTGAACTGGTCGTCCTGCAGCGTGGTATTGGACGGCGGTGGTTGCGGCGCGAGGTCCGGCGCCGACGCGCCGTTCGCGGCGCGGCTGGCGAGATCCTGGTAACCCGCCCACAGCTTGCCGATGAACAACCAGCCGTTGGCCCATTCCTGCTGGTGGCCCAGCACGATCTGGTAGCGATCCACCCAGTCGCGGTTCCACGGCGTCGGTGTCGCATCCGGATTCACCAGCCATTGCGGTTGACTCATGCGGCCTGCGTCACCGGAATCGGCATCGATCGCGTGCAGGTCGAGCCACGTGTACTGCTGGTCGTTCGGACGATATTCGACATACAGGTCGGCTTGGCGCATCTGCGACTGCGCGTTCTCGCGCGTGCCGTCGCTGCGCACGTAGCCGGCATCGGCGCGATACGTCCAGTTGCCGGCGCTGCCTTCCAGCACGTTGTAGGTGGAATACAGGCCGTGATCGCCGATGACTTGTTCGGTGCTCATCGAAAACGGCGCGCCGGGTTTCGGGCGCTTCGACACCATGTTGATGACGGGCGCGGGTTCCGGCCCGTACAACAGGCTCGCGCCGCCGCGGATCAACTGGATGTCGGCAATGCTGTGCGAGAACGGCATCGCATACAGCGTGGGAAAGCCGATCCAGTCCGATTCGAGCGGAATGCCATCCTGCATCACCAGCACGTATTCCGATTCCTGTGGATTACCGAGGCCGCGGTAGCTCAGGTTGAACTGCGTGGGCGTCGGTTGTTCCGACACCAGCACGCCCGGCGAACGCGTGAACAATTGCGTCAGGTTGTTGCCGACGGCCGTGGGCTGCAGGTCGAGGTGCGTGACCGTGGCCTTCTTGGTCACGGTGATCTGGGTGTCCGACACTTCGGACATCTGGTGCTTCAGCTTGGCCGCGAGGTATTTGCGCCAGTCGTACGGCTTCGTGCCCTTGACGTTGATCGTTGGCAGCGTTTGCGTGGACTGGGCCTCTTGTGGCGGCGCGAATTGCGCGTCGTCGGTTTGCTGCGCGAGGGCGAGCGGCGCGAACAGGGCGAGCGACACGGCGAAGGGCAGGGCAGCGGGACGCAACGGTTGCATCGGGATTCCGTGAACGCGAATCGCAATCGATTACTTTCGGCGATCCGTGCCGATGGCGCCATAGGCCATTCGTTTATTGGCGCGATTTTCGACGTGGATTGCTACTTCTGGCACTGTGGCGAATGCCTGGCGGGTAGCAAGCTGGTACGTTCGGGATGATGGCGAGAATGGGGAGTCGATCGATGCACATGCGAACGAGTGGGCGCAGCGTTTCCTTGATTCTTCTGGCGGCGATCTGTGTCGCGATGACCGCGCCGGTTTTCGCGCAATTCCACGATGCCGCGCATCCGCAAAAGACGACGACGCCACCGCCGCTGCAGTTCCACTACGTGGGTCCGCCGGCCGGCGGACGCGTCGCTTCCGTCGCGGGGATTCCCGGCGACTACTCGACGTATTACCTCGGTTCGGCCTCGGGTGGTTTGTGGAAGTCCACCGACGGCGGGCATACCTTCAAACCGATTTTCGACGGGCAGGACACGTCCGCGATTGGCACCATCGCGGTTGCGCCGGCCGACCACGATACGGTGTGGGTGGGCACCGGCGAGCCGTGGACGATCCGCCCCAGCGACATTGTCGGCGACGGGGTGTACAAATCCACCGACGGTGGCGCGACCTGGAAGCACATGGGCCTGCCGAAAACGGGACGCATCGCGCGCATCCTCATCAACCCGAAGGACACCGACAACATGCTGGTGTGCGCCGAAGGTTCCGGCGCGGCGCCGCAACGCGAACGCGGCGTGTTCCGCACCACCGATGGCGGCAGGAGCTGGAAGCAGACGCTGTTCGTCAATGAGGAAACCGGCTGTAGCGGGCTCAGCATGGATCCAGGCAATCCCGACACCGTGCTCGCCGGCACCTGGCAATTCAGCGTGCGCACGTGGGCCGAGTTGAGCGGCGGCCCGGGCAGCGGCGTGTACATCTCGCACGACAACGGCCAGACATGGACGCATCTGACGACCGCGAACGGACTTCCGAAACCGCCGCTCGGCAAGATCGACGTAACCATCGCGCCGTCCAATCCGCAGCGCATGTACGCATTGATCCAGACCAAGGACCAGGGTTCGGTCTGGCGCAGCGACGACGGCGGCAGCAACTGGAAGGTCGTGAGCTGGGACCGCAACCTCATCATGCGCGCGGGTTACTACATTTTCATCGAGGCCAATCCGAAGGACGCCGACGGCGTGCTGGTCTTGAACAGCGGCGACCATTATTCGAGCGACGGTGGCCAGACCTTTTCGGGCGAGGGCGGCAAGAAGGTGAAGCCGCTGGGTGCCGCATCCTGCGGAGATTGCCACGACGGCTGGATCGATCCGACCGATCCGGCGCATTACGTGCTGACCGATGACGGCGGCGCGAACATCGCGACCGGGGCAGGGACTTCCATGCAAGTCGCGCTGCCGAACGGGCAGATCTATCACGTCGCGAGCGACGACCAGGTTCCGTACTGGCTCTACGGCAACCGGCAGGATGATGGCGGCTGGCGCATTTCCAGTGACATTTCGCAGCCGAGCGGCAACGGACTGTTGCCGGAGGACGCATTCATGCCGGAGGGTCACGGCTTCAATCGGTACTTCGACGAAGACGAAGGAAGGTTCGGCGGCAAACCCAAGGTCGACAAGGAACTGCTCGCAAAATATCCGAAAGCCGCGTCGCCGCCGAAAGGCTGGGCGTTCGGGCCGAACGGCGAACCGAAGACACCGCCGGATCGCAGCGGCTTCGAGGGACCGAACGAAGAGCCGCCGACCTACCAGTATTTCCCGAATGCCTGCGAATCGGGATTCACGATCCCGAAGCCAGGCAATCCGGACATCGTGTGGTCGTCGTGCTACGGCAACGAGCTGTATCGCTTCGACCTCACGCAAGGCACGCCGCATTCGGTGTCGCCTTCCATCGTCGGTCTGGATTCGCCGCCGGACAAGCTCAAGTACCGTTGCCACTGGACGCCACCGCTGGCGATCGATCCGTTCGATCCCGACAGCGTGTTGTACGGCTGCCAGATGGTGCTGCGCACGACGGACAAGGGTCATTCGTGGACGGAGTTCAGCCCGGACCTGTCCACGCGCGATCCGTCGCTGATCGTCCCGAGCGGCGGCATCATGCAGGACAACCTCGGCCAGTATTTCGGCGCGCTGGTGTGGTCGCTGGCCTACTCGCCGATCGAGAAGGGCCTGCTGTGGGCCGGCACCAACGACGGCAAGGTGTGGTACACGAAAGACGCGGAGTCGCAGGGCCAGCCGCAGTGGATCGACGTCAGCGCGAACCTGCATCTGCCGCCGCGCGGCAACATCAACCAGATTTCGCCGTCGCATTTCGATGCGGGCACCGCGTACATC
>JAZKBD010000005.1:15373-23127 GCA_040388785.1 Pseudomonadota bacterium | reverse complement strand
CATCGCGGTGGATTTCCGCTTCGCGGGCGAAAACAACCACAAGCCCTACATTCTCGAGACCACCGATTACGGCAAGACCTGGAAGAACATCAGCAGCAATCTTCCGTCCGACAATCCTTTGGACTACACGCTCAGCGTTGCCGAAAACCCGAACCGCGAAGGCATGCTGTTCGCGGGCACCGGGCATGCGTTCTACTACACGATGGACGACGGCCGACACTGGACGCGTTTCAGGAAGGGCCTGCCGCCTTCGCCGGTCACCTGGATCAACATCCAGCCGCACATGCACGACGTGGACGTGTCCACCTACGGCCGCGGCGATTACATCCTGCCGAACATCGCCACCTTCGAGCAGACCGGCAGTCCGGAACAGCCGGACAGCGGAGCGACGCGGTTGTTCAAGCCGGGTGAGGTCTATCGTCAGGCGCGCGATGCCTATCCGACCGCAGCCCAGCCGGCGCGCCCGCAGTTCCAGTTCTATCTTGCGAAGGCGCCGAAAGAACCGGTGCAGTTGCAGATCCTGGATGCGCAGGGGAAGGTGATCCGTACCGAGAAGCTTAAGGCACATCAAGGTCTTAATGGCGCCTATTGGGATCTCTTCTACGACACGCCGACCGACGTCAAGCTGCTCACGACGCCGCCCGAGAACCCGCACATCTGGGACGAGCCGCGCTACCAGGGCAAGACGTATCGCACGATCATCCATTGGGGCGTCGATCCGCATACCGGCACGCCGATTGCGGCGCCCGGGAATTACCAGGTGCGGTTGACGGTGGACGGCCATACCTTCACCGCGCCGTTCGCGGTCGTGAAGGATCCGAAGATCAAGGCCAGCGATGCGGTATTGAACGATTCGACCACGTTGCAGGTTCAGATTGCCGACGCGATCAGCGAGACGTCGGACATGGTCAATGCGATGGAGAAGTGGCGCAAGCAGATCGAGGACCAATTGAATACGCAAGCTTCGGGGGCTGCGGCGGATGCGCTACGACAACTCGATGTGCAAATCCTGGCCGTGGAAGATCAGTTGGTCAGCCCGGAAGCCCGGCTCAGTGACGACAAGCAATATTCGACGCCGTTCCGGATGTACTGGAATCTTCGCTGGCTCGCCGGCCGCGTCGGACAAGGCATCCAGAACACCGCCGGCGGCTCGGATTACGAACCCACCATCGCGCAACGCAACAATTTCGCCAAGCTGCAGGCACAGCTCGCCACGGTGCGCACGGCGTTCGAGAACCTGAAGACCACGACCGTGCCGGCGTTCAATCAAGCCATGGGTGCTGACGGCATCAAGGTCGACGCAGGCGGGTAGTGCGGCAAGGGCGGATTCCGCCGAATCCTTTCGCCGTCATTCCCGAGTGCTCTTATCGGGAATCCAGCGGCTTTGCTGGTCATCCTGGAATTACTTGCGCCATCCATGGCGCTCGCGCTACGCGCCGCCTTCGGCGTTCGCATTTGCGATCCTGCAAACGCAGCCGTGCAGCCATACCCGGACCGCCAAAGACACTGGATTCCCGCCTTCGCGGGAATGACGAACTGAGTAGCGTTGCCGATCAGCCGTGCTCAACCGGCGGTCGCATCCTGGTAATCGATCGCCTGCGTGCGATCCGGTCGGCCTTCGCGCTTGAACCTCGTCGCGATCGGTGTTGCAAGAATCGACACGACGAAGTTGAGCGCCAGTGCTAGCAGCCCGATGTAGATGCCGTAGTGCGCGTTGCCGAACACTAACGTGAAGACAGGCTTCAGCCCTTGGTGCCAGGCGAGCGCGCTGCCGAGGACCATGCCGGCGAGCCAGCCGGCCAGCAGCGCCGATGCACGCAGCCAGCGCGTGTACAGGCCGCAGATCACCGCCGGGAAAATCTGCAGCATCCAGATGCCGCCCAGCAGTTGCAGGTCGATCGCGAATTTCGTCGGCAGGTACAACACCGCCAGCAGCGCACCGAACTTCACCAGCAGCGAGACGTTCTTGGCGATCCGCGATTCCTGCGCGTTGGAGAGATTGCCGTTGACGTACGGCCGCCAGATGTTGCGGGTGAACAGGTTCGCGGCGCCAATCGACATGATCGCCGCGGGCACCAGCGCGCCCAATGCGATCGCGGCGAAGCAGAAGCCCGCGAACCACGGCGGAAAGCTCGCGTTGATCAGCGCGGGCACCGCCATCGAACCGTCCTTGACGTCGACGTGCGCGGCCAGCGCCATGTAGCCGAGCAGCGCGACGAGGCCGAGCAGCACGCTGTAGGCGGGCAGCCACACCGCGTTGCGCCGGATCGTTTGCGGACTGTCGGCCGACAGCGTCGCGGTGGTCGCGTGCGGATACAGGAATAGCGCGAACGCCGAACCCAGCGCGAGCGTCGCGAACGACCAGTACTGGTCGGGCTTCAGCAGCACGCCGGTGTCGCCGCCCTTCGCGGCGAAGGCTTTGCCGGCCGCGGCGAACACGGCGCCGTAGCCCCCCAGCTTGATCGGGATGACCACCACCGCCGCGATCACGGTGATGTAGAGCATCGCATCCTTGACGAACGCAATCAGCGCCGGCGCGCGCAGCCCACTCGAATACGTGTACAGCGCGAGGATCACGAACGCGACGATCAGCGGCGTTTCCCGGCCGATGCCGAGCGCGCCCAGGCCCATCGCCTCGAAAACCTTTTCGAGTCCCACCAGTTGCAGCGCGATGTACGGCATCGTCGCGAGTACGCCGGTGACCGCGATCGCCAGCGCGAGACCACGACTGCCGTAGCGGCCTTCCACGAAATCGGCCGAGGTGATCCAGCCGTGCTTGCGGCACGCGTTCCACAGGCGCGGCATCGTCAGGAACACGATCGGGTACACGAACACCGTGTACGGCATCGCGAAGAAACCGTAGGCGCCGACCGCGTACACCAGTGCGGGCACCGCGATCAGCGTGTAGGCGGTGTAGAGGTCGCCGCCCAGCAGGAACCAGGTGACGAACGCGCCGAACCGTTGCCCGCCGAGCCCCCATTCGTGCAACTGCGAGAGATCGCCGCGCCGCCAGCGCGCCGCAAAGAAACCCAGCAGCGTGACCAGCACGAAGAAGAACGCGAACACGCCGAGCGCGGTGGCGTCGAAGCGGATGCCGCTCGTCATGCGCGCCACCCGCGATGCACGATCCACGTCAGCAGCGCGGCCAGCACCACCCACGCGAACTGCCACACATAGAAGAACGGGAAGCCCGCGACCGTCGGCTGGGTGCGGTTGTAGAACGGCACCCACAGCAGCGCGATGAAGGGAATCAGCAACAGCCAGGGCATGAATTTGCGCGGCATGGGTGCGTGCTCCAGAAGATGCGGGGCAGGACGTCCGTTGGCGGCCGTGGCATCATACGCGCCTTCGCCGCCGGTCCGGAATGCGTGGAACAGAAACGCGTCCAGTTCAATTTCGAGATCGCCTTCAGCAATGGCGGCGGCCTCAAGGGTTGGGATTTCCGGCTGGACATCGACGGCGACGACATTTCAAATGAAGCGCTGGCCGACTACGTCGTCCGCGACCTGCGGCTGTTGATGGTGGGAAGCGTGGCGATCAGCAACATCATCAGCGAACCGCACAAGCGGTTGGCATCCTGAGCGCACTGCGCAGCGCGACACGGGGAGCGTCGATGCCCAGCAACATCAATCGCGGACCGCGCCAGATCTGGCGGGCGCTGATCTGGTCGCTCAAGGGCTTGCGCGCCGGTTGGCGCGTGGAGGCGTCGTTCCGCCTCGAAGTGATCCTGTTCGCGATCCTGTTTCCGATCGGGTTGTGGCTGGGCCATGGTGCGATCGAGAAGGCACTGCTGGCCGGATCGCTGTTGCCGGTGCTGGCCGCAGAGATGCTGAATTCCGGTCTCGAAGCGGCGGTCGACAAGTTGTGGCCCGAACTCCACGAAACGGCTGGCCGCGCCAAGGACATGGGTTCGGCCGCGGTGTTCCTGTTGATGATCAACGTGCTGGTGATCTGGGGCGCCATCCTGATCCCCAGGGCGTTCTAGCTACGCCCGCATCGCCATTGCGCGCGCCTGCCGCGCATGCTGCAATCACGCCCCAGACTGGCACGGAGAACTCCCATGCGCGCTGTCCGCTTCGCCGTTTCGTGCTTCGTGTTGATGTTCGCGTGCGGCCTGCTGTCCGGCTGCGGCTACAACCAGATCCAGACGAAAGACGAAGCGGTCAAGGCCGCATGGTCGGAAGTGATCAACCAGTACCAGCGCCGCGCCGACCTGGTGCCGAACCTCGTCGCGACGGTGAAGGGCTACGCCGCGCACGAGGAACAGGTGTTCCGTGAAGTCACCGAGGCGCGCGCGAAAGTGGGCCAGGTGACGGTGAATGCCGACGATGCTGCGTCGCTCGCCAAGTACCAGGCCGTGCAGGGCGAACTTTCCAGCGCGCTGACGCGCCTGATGGCGGTCTCGGAAAACTATCCGAACCTGAAAGCCGATGGCTTGTTCCAGAACCTGCAGGCGCAACTGGAAGGCACCGAGAACAGGATCACCGTGGCGCGCCACCGTTACGTGCAGGCGGTGCAGGACTACAACAGCTACATCCGCGGATTTCCGGTCAACCTGACGGCGAAGACCTTTGGCTACAAGGTGAAACCCAACTTCACGGTCGACAACGAAGCTGCGATCTCGACCGCGCCGAAGGTGGATTTCGGCGCGCCATCCGCGTCCGCTTCGAGCGCGCATTGAGCGCAGCGTGAAGAACGCATTCCATCGCTGGATGCTGTTCGCGGGCCTGTTGTTCGCGCTCGTGGGCGTCGCGCACGCCGATGTGGCCGTGCCGGTACTGAAATCGCGGGTCACCGATCTCACCGGCACGCTCTCCGCGCAACAGACGCAGCAACTGGAAAGCCAACTCGCCGCACTGGAGCAGCGCAAGGGCGCGCAGATCGTGGTGCTGATGCTGCCTTCGACGCAGCCCGAAGACATTGCCGATTACGCGACGCGCGTGTTCGACCAATGGAAGATCGGCCGCAAGAATGTCGATGACGGCGTGCTGGTGGTGGTGGCGAAGGACGACCATCGCGCGATGATCGAGACCGGCTACGGCCTCGAAGGCGCGATTCCCGACGCCGCGGCTTCGCGCATCATCCGCGAATACATGTCGCCGAAATTCCGGGTGGGCGATTTCTACGGCGGCTTGAGTGACGCGATCGGCGCGCTGACGAAATTGATCGACGGCGAACCGTTGCCGCCGCCGCTGCAAGGCCCGCAACGCAACCGCGGCGGCGTGGCGCACGGGCAGGATTGGTTCACGGGCCTGCTGGTCGCCGGTTTCATGCTGGTTTGGGCACGCGGAATGTTCGGGCGATTGCCGCGCGTGCCGCGCGCGGGTGTCGTCGGTGTGCTCACCGGGGCGCTGTCGTGGGTGTTCAGCGGATTGTGGCCGCTGGGGCTCGCCTTCGGCGTGATCGGCCTGGTATTCGGCTTCGTCGGCGGAACCGGCGGCACGTTCGCACGGCGCGGTGGCTCCGGCGGATGGGGCGGCTTTGGCGGTGGCGGTTTCGGGGGAGGCGGATTCGGCGGCGGTGGTTTCGGTGGCGGCGGCGGATTTTCCGGCGGCGGTGGCGGCACCGGCGGCGGCGGTGCTTCAGGGAGTTGGTGATGGATGCGATGCGATGGTTGCGGCACTGGTTCCACGCGCCGGCGAGCCGGGCGTTTCCGCCTGCCGCGATGCAGGAAATCCAGGAGGCGATCGCAGCGGGCGAAGTGAAGCACGACGGCGAAATCTGTTTCGCGGTCGAGGCACGCCTGCCCGCGCGCTATCTGCTCGGCGGGCGCCGCATCCGCGCGCGCGCCGAAAGCGTGTTCGGCGAATTGAAAGTGTGGGATACCGAGCGTCGCACGGGGATTCTGATCTACGTGTTGCTGGGTGATTACACCATCGAGATCATTCCCGATCGCGGCGTCGCCGCGCGCGTGCCGGAAGGGTCGTGGGAACGCATCATCGGTTTCATGAGCGAGCAGTTCCGGCAGGAACGCTGGAAGGAAGGCGCACTGGACGGCATCATCGCCACGCACAATCTGCTGGAGTTGTATTTGCCGCCCGGTCCGGGCCGTCGCAACGAATTGCCGGACAAGCCGGTGGTGTTGTAACGCGGTCGTCAGCCCGCGATGGCCGCGCGCAATGAATCGGCGAGTGCGTCGGGTGCAGTGACCGGCGCCTGGCAAACCAGTCCCGAACACACGTAGGCGACACCGTTGCCGCGAGGCTCGCGTGCGGCGAGCACGCCGGGCAGGTTCGTTGCATCGTCCGGAATCACGAATGCATCGAGGCGATCGCCGCCGGGCATGAGGGCGGCATCGCGCAACGCGGAATGGAGGGCTGCCTGCCAGGTCGCTGCGCGCGCCGCGGGACAGCGAATCACGATTTGCGGGCGCGGACGGGCCGATTCATTCGAGGCGCGCAGGAGCGTCGGGCACGCATCCGGGTAACGATTCATGGCGCCGCTTGCGGCCTGCAATGCATGCGCCGCGCGATCGAGATGGCGCGTATCGCCGATCAGGTGACCCAGCCGCAGCAACGAGCGGATCGCTACGGCGCCGCCGTTCGGCAGCGCATCGTCCGTCCAGTTCTCGCCATGGAGCAGCGGCGTCGCGTGGTGCGGTGTCGAGAAGCGGAATGCGCCGGATGCCTCGTCACCGAATTTGTCCAGCAACGCATCGGCGAGCTCGATGGCCCAGCCGAGGTCACGCGGGTCGAATGCCACTTGCAGGGTTTCGAGCAACGCATCCAGGAGGAACGCGTGGTCGTCGAGGAAACCGGCGATACGCCAGGGAGGTTCCGCGCTGTTGGCATAACGCTGCCCGTCGATCCAGACCGTTTCGCGCAATGCATCCAGCGCACCGCGCGCCATGCCCGCGCAACGCCTGTCGTCCAGAAGCCGCGCGCAGCGCGACAGCCCTGAGATGGCGAGCGCGTTCCATGCGGTGAGGATCTTGTCGTCGCGCGCGGGCGGTATGCGGGTGGCGCGGAGATCGAGCAGGCGGCGGCGGATGGCATCGAGGCGATCCGCGGTTTCCGTTGGTGTCAGCTTGAAGCGGTTGGCGAGGCTTTGAATCGGCGCCGCGCGCAACAGATGCCATGCGCGACCCTCGAAATTCGGCGGTGCATCCAGCCCGAACGCAGCCTCCGCCAGCGGGAAGTCGGCTTCGTCCAGCGCGGCGCGCACTTCATCACGCATCCACAGGTAGAACTTGCCTTCTTCGTGTTCGCTGTCCGCGTCGAGCGAGCTGTGGAACGCGCCGCTCGGCGCGGTCATCTCGCGGGCAAGCCAATCCACGATGCCATGCGCGGCGCTGATTGCGTCTTCACGAAGCGCTGAATCCGCGGCGGGATCGACAGCTGCGCGTGCGTAGACAGGCAGCAACTGCGCGTTGTCGTACAGCATCTTTTCGAAATGCGGAACCGTCCAGTCCGCGTCCACGCAGTAGCGGAAGAATCCGCCGCCGAGGTGATCCTGCAAGCCGCGCGTCGCCATGTTCGCTAGCGTGAGATGCGCCATGTGCTCTTCCTTCTCCCCTCGGGAGAAGGTGGCGCGGAGCGCCGGATGAGGGTTCGGGGGTGCCGTACCCTCACCCCAGCGCTGCGCGCTCGGCGCTACACGCCGCCTCTCCCGGAGGGAGAGGGGTTCAGAAGCGGAATCCAGCAGCCATTCAAGCTCCGTTGCGCGCGGAAATTTGGGTGCGCCGGTGTTGCCGCCGTGCAGTCGATCGAAGCATGCAGCGATGCGCTGCATCGCGGCTGCTTGCACCGCATCGA
>JAZKBD010000005.1:253-15363 GCA_040388785.1 Pseudomonadota bacterium | reverse complement strand
ATCTCCGTAGCGCAAAGATGTCCGGCAAAGCAGAGTTCAAACCGAAGCCAAGCTCCAAGTCGGAGAAGAACAAGCCCAAGGGCGGAGCCGCCAAGGATGAGCAGCGCGCGAAGCTCGCTGCGATGGGTATCGAAATAGGCGCGCACGCGTTGCAGCACTTCCGGGAAACCGGGCAGCCCATGCCGCGGTGAGGGCGGGAAATACGTGCCGATGTAGAACGGCGAGAGATCCTGCGGATCGAGGAATACCGTCAATGGCCAGCCGCCGCCGCGGCCGCTGAGTGCCTGGTGCGCAAGCTGGTACGCGCGGTCGATGTCGGGGCGTTCCTCGCGATCGAGCTTTATGTTGACGAACGACCGATTCATCGCAGCCGCGATGTCAGGGTTCTCGAAACATTCGTGCGCCATCACGTGGCACCAGTGGCAGGCGCTGTAGCCGATCGAGAGCAGGATAGGCGTATCGGTATTGCGCGCGTGCGCGAGTGTCGCATCCTCCCACGGTTGCCAATGCACCGGGTTGTCCGCGTGCTGGCGGAGGTACGGACTGGACGCGTCGGCCAGCCGGTTGCGCGCGAAATCATCACTGCTCATGCCGCCATGCTAACGCGACGCAAAAAAGAAGCCCGGCTTGCGCCGGGCTCCCGCTGTTGCATGGAACGGCGCAACCGCTATTTCGACACTGCGCCTGTGGCCGGTGCCGTGTCGCCGGCACCGATGTACTTGCCGAGGAAGGGCAGGATCATGTTCCACAGCTCCTCGTTGTGGGCTTCGCTGGCGAAACCGTGCAGTTCCTTGGGCTCGGCCAGCCATTCGTACGGCTTGTTGGCCTTGTCCAGTGCCGAGCGCAGGTCGGTGGCGTTTTCGTAAGGAACGCGCGGATCGTCCTTGCCGTGCGCGATCAGCACCGGCACGTTGAACTTGTCCATCAGGCTGACGGGCGAGATCGCGTAGGCATCCTCGCGCGTGCCGACGGCCTCGTCGAAATAGGTGCGGCCGAGCTTGACCCGGCGCGTATCGCTCTTGTCCATGCCGATGCGCCAGTCGTACACGCCGGCATAGTCGATCGCGCATTTGTACAGCTTTGGTGCGACGATCGGCTGCATCAGCGACGAATAGCCGCCGAAGCTGCCGCCGAACACGCAGACACGATCAGGATCGACATAGCCCTGCGCGACGGCCCATTTGACGCCGTCGATCAGGTCGTCCTGGATGCCGGAGCCGAATTGCTTGTAACCCGAACGCTCGAAGTTGTGGCCGCGTCCGCCGGACCCGCGGTAATTGACTTGCAGGGTTGCGTAGCCGCGGTTGGCCAGCAGCGCCGCCCACGGATCGTAGAACCATTCGTCCGAGGGCCCGATCGGGCCGCCGTGCGGAATCAGTACCAGCGGCAGGTTCTTCTGGCTGCTGCCGTTGGGCAGCGTCAGGTAACCCGCCAGTTCCACGCCGGCGCGGTCCTTGAAGCGGATCGGCATGCGCGATGGCATGTCGGCCGGCTTGATCCATGGCAGTTCCGGGTACAACGGGCGCGCGCGCATGCCGTTGCGCTCGAACAACGCGTAGTCGCCCGGATTGCGGTCGCCCTTGATGCTGATCAGCAGCGTCTCGCCATCGGTGCTGGCGCCTTCCATCGACACGAGATCGTCGGGTTGGCCGGCGGACAACGCGCGCATGATCTGCGCGTACACGTCGTTGTTGAGGTATTTCACCGTTGGACGGCCGCCGGCCCCGAACACGGCCGCAATCGGCACGCCGCTTTCGGGATTCCACATCACGTCGGTGACGGAAGAGAATGGATCGGACGCCAGCACTTCGCGGTCGCTGCCGTCGAGGTTGCAGGAAATCAGCGCGTTGGGGCCGCCGTCCATGCTCGACAAGGCATACAGCAGCTTGCCGTCGCGGCTGATCGCCAGCGGCTCGAAGGATTTGCCGATGGTGGTTGCCGGCATCTGGGTCCATGTCTTGCCGTCGGTACTGGAAAAGCCGACGGTGTCCATGTGATTGTCCATACCGACCGCAATGCGTGCGACGTTGTCGTGCTGCAGGATCTGCATGTCGCCGTGGCGGATCTCGGCGATCCTGGCCGCGTGCCCGCTGTCGGCATCGACGTTGTAGAGCGAAGTGGTGCCGTCTTGCCAGGTGTCGCCTTCCGACCCGCCGGGCATCTGGCTCAGGCTGATATAGAAATGGCCGTTACGCTCGTGCGGAATGCCGGCGATCGAGGGCCAGCCCAGCGGGATGTCGAGCGAGTTGACGCCCGAGAACGTGCCGCCGCGATGCCGCCAGCTGTACAGGGACTTCTTGTGCGAGCCGTCGTAGTCGACCGCGATGATGTCGCCCGTGGCGGAGGGCGCCACCAGCGTGCCCGTCTCGTTCGCCAGCCCCATGATCACGCGCGTGTTGCTGACCCAGTGCACGTCGTAGGGCATGTAACGCGGTGCCATGTCGAGGCGGCTGACCGGCTTCAGGTCGGGCAGTTGCAGCACCGCCAGCTGGAAATCGGCGTCGGTGCTGTTGGTGTTCTCGTTGACCACGACCGCGAGGTATTTGCCGTCTGGCGAGATCACGGGGTTGGTCAGCGTCGGATGCTTGACGAAATCCGACACCGGCAATTCCGCTGCAACCGCAGCGGTGCAAGACAGGGTGCCGGCAATCAACAGCCAGCAGGCAAGACGTGGCAAATGCATCATCGACCCCTTTCTGGAAAATCCCCGGCAAAAGTATGCCAGCCGCGCACGGGCCACGCCACGCGCAGCTTGTGGAAATCCGCGCGGATGCGATAGCGTGGCGGGCTGACCTCGAAGGACTTTGCCGTGGACCAGCCCGTCGAATACCCCGCGTTGTACCTGAAGCGTGGCGAGGACGCGCGCCTGCGTGCGGGGCACCTGTGGGTGTTTTCCAACGAGGTCGACGTGGCGCGCTCGCCGCTGACGGATTTCGAGCCGGGCGAGCCGTGCGTGGTGGTCGCGGCCAACGACAAGCCGATCGGCGTCGGCTACGTCAATCCGCGCTCGCTGATTTGCGCGCGGCTGGTGGCGCGCGGCATCGAACATCCGCTGGATACATCACTGCTGACACATCGCCTGCAGGTGGCGTTAGCGCTGCGCGAACGACTGCACGTGCAGCCGTTTTATCGGTTGCTTTATGGTGAATCCGATGGCGTGCCGGGCCTGACGCTGGACCGGTTCGACGACGTGATCGTCGCGCAGGCGACCACGGCCGGCATCGAATGCCTGAAGCCGCAGGTCGAAGCCGCGGTGCAGAAAGTCCTCAAGCCGCGCGCGCTGATCTGGAAGAACGATGCCGGCATCCGCGCGCTGGAAGGTTTGATGGATTACGCCGATGTCGGCTTCGGCGATCCGCCCGGCGCGCTGCACGTCGTCGAAGGCGGTGTGGAATTCGCCGTGGACGCGATTGGCGGACAGAAGACCGGCTGGTTCTACGACCAGCGCGCCAATCGGGATGCGCTGGCGCCGTACGTGAAAGGTGCGCGGGTGCTTGACATGTTTGCCTACCTCGGCGCGTGGGGGCTGCGCGCTGCCGCGATGGGTGCGAACGAAGTGGTGTGCGTGGATGCATCGGCGTCGGCGGTGAAGCTGGTTGGCGACAACGCCACGCGCAACGGGCTGGCCGACCGCGTGCGTGCGGAACGCGCGGATGCTTTCGAACTCCTGAAGGACCTGCGCGAGCGCCGCGAGCATTTCGACGTGGTGATCCTCGATCCGCCGGCGTTCGTGAAGCGCAAGAAGGACCTGAAGGAAGGCGCGCTGGCCTACCGCCGCATCAACGAACTGGCGATGCAGGTGCTGTCGCGCGACGGCATCCTGGTGACCTGTTCGTGTTCGTACCACATGCCGCGTGCCGCCTTGCTGGACGCGGTGCAGCGCGGGGCGCGCCACCTCGATCGCAATGTGCAGGTGCTGCAAGCGTTGCAGCAGGCGCCCGATCATCCGGTGCACCCCGCGATTCCAGAAACCGATTACCTGAAGGGGTTCATCTGCCGTGTGCTGCCGGCCGCGTGATTCGCGCCGCGAACGGGTGCTTTATCATCGCCAGCTTCGGCACGGCTGCCGCAGTCCACAGCATTCTTCATGTTGATCGTTGGAATCGAAGGCAAGGAACTCGCCGCCCACGAGCGCGCGCGTTTGCTGGCGCCGGAAGTGAGTGGCGCGATCCTGTTCACCCGCAACTACGAAAATCGCGAGCAACTGGCGCGGCTGGTTGCTTCGATCCGCGACTTGCGGGGCGACGGTTTCCTGTTGAGCGTGGACCACGAAGGCGGCCCGGTGCAGCGGTTCCGCGAGGGCTTCACGCGCTTGCCGCCGCTGGCGCGCATCGGCGAGCTGTATCGCCGAGATCGCGCCGCCGGCGTCGCGATGGCGGAACAACACGCGATTGTGATGGCGAGCGAAGTGCGTGCCTGCGACATCGACATTTCATTCGCGCCGGTGGTGGATCTCGCGCGCGGCAATCGCGTGATCGCGGAACGCGCATTCGATCCCGATCCGCAGGTCGTGGCCGAACTCGCTGCCGCGTACGTGCGCGGCATGCGGCTCGCGGGCATGGCCGCGACGGTGAAGCATTACCCGGGGCATGGTTCGATTCCCGAGGACACGCACCTCGAGGCCGCGGTCGATCCGCGCCCGCTGGACGCGATCCGTGCGAGCGACCTGGTTCCGTTCATCGAAGGTTTCGCGGCCGGCGCCGAAGCGGTGATGGTGGCGCACGTCACCTATCCCGCGGTCGATCCGCTCGCCGCGGGCTATTCGAGAACGTGGATCGAAGACGTGTTGCGCGGCGAGCTGGGATTTAGCGGCGTGGTGTTCAGTGACGACGTCGGGATGGCCGCGGCGGAATCGGCGGGTGGCATCGGTGAGCGCGTCACGGCGCATCTCGATGCCGGTTGCGACCTGGTGCTGGTATGCCATCCGTCGATGGTGGATGCGGCGATCGCGTCCGTGCGCGGCCGCGCGCCGTGCCCGCAGGAAAGGACCGCAACGCTGTGCGGCACGGTGGCGCCCGGTTGGGAGGCCTTGTCGACCGATCCGCAGCACGCGCGCTACGTCGCGGCGCTGGCGACACTCGCCGCGCCGGAAGCGAGCCGCGCATGAGTGCGATCGAACATCCGTTGGCAGCGGCGTTGCCGCGCGCCGAACGCCTGCACGATCGCGCCACGCTGGAAGCGGCGATCGCGCGCATCGGGGCAGGCATTACCCGCGCACTGGACGGCGAATGCGCGGTGTTCCTGACCGTGATGAACGGCGGGATGTTTTTCGCGGCGCCGCTCGCGCTGGCGATCGGTTGCGACCTCGAATTCGACTACGTGCACGCCACGCGCTACGGCAACACGACGGTGGGTCGAGAAATCGAGTGGCGCCGCCGCCCGCAGGCACAGCTTGCGCAGCGCACGGTGATCCTTGCCGACGACATCCTGGACGAGGGGCACACGCTTGCTGCCTTGCGCGACTGGTGCATCGCGGAGGGCGCCGAACGAGTACTGATCGCGGTGCTGTGCGAAAAGCGCCACGATCGCCGCGTGCCGGAACTGCGCGCGGATTTCGTCGGCGTGGAAGTGCCCGACCGCTACGTGTTCGGTTACGGACTCGACTATTTCGGACAGGGCCGCAACCTGCCGGCCATCTATGCATTGCCGGAGGGCGAGGCATGAGTCCATCGGCCATCGAGCTTGCCGTCATCGGCGGCACCGGCGTGTATGCGTTTCCGGGCTTGCAACACGTGCAGCATCACCGAGTTTCCACGCGCTGGGGCGAGCCGTCGGCGGCGATCGCCGTGGGCGAAGTGGAAGGCAAACGCGTCGCGTTCCTCGCGCGCCACGGCGAAGGGCACACGATCGCGCCGCATCGCATCAACTATCGCGCCAACGTCGATGCCCTGCACGAACTCGGCGCGCGGCGCGTGATCGGCGTGAATGCGGTGGGCGGCATTCGCGACGACATGGGCCCACGGGTGCTCGCGATTCCCGACCAGTTGATCGATTACACCGCGGGGCGCGCTTCCAGTTTTTGCGATGCCGATGGCGAAGCGGTGCTGCATGCCGAATTCGGTGAGCCGTACACGGAGTCGTTGCGGCGCGCCCTGCTGGACGCCGCGCATCGCGCCAGCGTTGCGGTGATCGACGGCGGCTGTTACGGAGCCACGCAGGGGCCGCGGCTGGAAACCCGCGCGGAAATCGCGCGCATGCGCCGCGACGGTTGCGACCTGGTCGGCATGACCGGCATGCCGGAAGCCGCGCTGGCACGCGAGCGCGGCATCGACTACGCCTGCATCGCCGTGGTCGCGAACTGGGCGGCCGGCTGCGGCCCGGATCCAGATGTTCCGATCAGCCTGGACGAGATCCACGTGCATCTCGCGGCCGCCACGGGGCAGGTGCCGGCGATCGTGTCTGCACTTCTCGCGGATTGAGCGAACGGCGTCACGAAATGACGCTTGCACGTGGCAAAAGCCCGGCTGATACTCAACCACGCGGCAGGTCCATGCCGCGAAACGATCGTTGCGAAGAGGGGTCTTCCGAAATGGCAGTGGGTACCGTGAAGTGGTTCAACGACGCCAAGGGTTTCGGATTCATCACACCCGATGGCAGTGGCGCTGACGTTTTCGTGCATTTTTCCGCGATACGCGCGCAGGGGTTTCGCAGCCTGAAGGAAGGCCAGCGTGTCAGGTTCGAGATCGTGCAGGGCCCCAAGGGCATGCAGGCCTCGGAAGTGATGCCCGAAGAGGTGCAGGCCACGGCTGCGCCCGTCGCGTAGCGGCAGGCGTCCCGAACATTCGTTGCAAGGATTCGCGGGACCGTCTCGGAGCGGTTTGCCACGGATGGCACTCACGCCGCGAATTGCAGCCGCGCCAATTCCGCATACAGACCGCCCTCGCGCAGCAGCGCATCATGGCTGCCATCGGCGACGATGCGGCCCTGGTCCATCACCACGATGCGGTCGGCGCGTTGCACCGTCGCCAGGCGGTGCGCGATCACCAGCGTGGTGCGGCCGCGGCCGGCACGCTCCAGCGCGGCCTGGATCGCCGCTTCCGATTGCGCGTCGAGGCTCGACGTCGCCTCGTCCAGCAGCAGCACCGGCGTATCTTTGAGGATCGCGCGCGCGATCGCGATGCGCTGGCGCTGGCCGCCCGAAAGCCGCACGCCGCGTTCGCCCAGTTGCGTGTCGAAGCCCTGCGGCTGCTCGCTCAGGAAACCGAACGCTTCGGCGGCGCGCGCCGCCGCGAACACATCTTCATCGCTGGCATCCGCGCGGCCGAAGCGGATGTTGTCGGCGGCGCTGGCGCCGAAGATCACGGTTTCCTGCGGCACCAGCGCGAGCGCGCCGCGCAGGTCGTCGAGCTTCAGTGCGCGCAGGTCCACGCCGTCCAGCGTGATGCGGCCGCGCTGCGGATCATGGAAGCGCAGCAGCAAATTGAACACGGTGCTCTTGCCTGCGCCGGACGGGCCGACCAGCGCAACCGTTTCGCCGGGATCGATGCGCAGGGTGAAATCGTGCAGCGCGGGCGTGTCGGGCCGTGACGGATAATGGAATTCGACATGCTCGAACGCGAGCGCGCCTTGAAGCGTCCCGGGCAGCGATTCCGGTTGCGCGGGGTCGGCGATCGCGGCGCGCTCGGTCAGCAATTCGCTGATGCGCCCCATCGAACCCGCAGCGCGCAGCACGTCGCCCCACACGCCGCCCAGTGCACCCACCGAACCAGCGGCCATCACCGCGTACAGCACGAATTGCACCAGCACGCCCTTGTCCATCCTGCCGGCCAGCACGTCGCGCGCGCCCGCCCACAGCACCAGCGTGATGGCGCCGAAGATCAGCACGATCACGCCGCCGGTCAGGATCGCGCGCGCCGTGATGCGTTTCTGCGCCGCGCGCAGCGCGCGCAGTACCGCCTCGCCGTAACGCGCGCTTTCGATGCCCTCGCGCGCATACGCCTTCACCGCATGCACGGCATTCAAGGTTTCGTTGGCGATCGCGCTGGTGTCGGCGATGCGGTCCTGGTTGCTTCGCGAGAGCTTGGTCAACTTGCGACCGTACAGCGCGATTGGCACGATCACCACCGGGATCACCAACCCGGTCAGGCCGGCCAGGCGCGGGCTGGTCCACACCATCAGCGCCGCCGCCGCGATCACCGTCACCACGCTGCGCAGCGCGATCGAAATGCTGGAGCCGATCAGGGTCTGCACCACTTCGGTATCGGTGCCGAGCCGCGAGATGAGTTCACCGACGCGCGTGCGTTCGTAGAACGCGACGTCGAGCCGGATCAGGCGCGAATACAGCACGTCGCGCAGCGCGGCCACCGCGCGCTCGCCGAGCAGGCTGATGCAGAAATAGCGCCCGGCCGTGGCGATCGCCAGCACCAACGCGACCACGAACAGCGCGAGGAAGGTTTCATCCACCAGCGTGGCGTTGCCGCTGGAGAAGCCGAAGTCGATCACGTAGCGCGCCGCGACCGGCAGCGACAAGGTGGCCGCCGAGGACAACGCGAGGAACACCAGCCAACTTGTCGCCAGCGCACGGTGCCGGCGCATGTACGGCCACAGCGCCCCCAGCGCGGCAAGTTGGCGGGTGGGGCGCTTGGGCTCGGCTTCGGCTGGCTCGGTCATCGGTTCGAAGTGGGGGCGCAGCGCACCGCTTCAATCCCGGCTGGCACCGACGCGCGCGTCACGCGGGATCGCGGATCACCAGCAACCGGCGCTCGGTCATGTCCTCGATCGCGTAGCGGATGCCTTCACGGCCGAAGCCGGAGAACTTCACGCCGCCGTAGGGCATGTTGTCGACGCGGAAACTCGGAATGTCGCCGACCACCACGCCGCCTTCGACCAGCACGTCCCATGCGCGCATCGCGTGGGTGAGGTTGTCGGTGAACAGGCCGGCTTGCAGGCCGTAATCGGAGTTGTTGACCGTGGCGAGTGCGGCATCGAAATCCTCGAACGGCTCCAGCAGCGCAACCGGCCCGAAGGCTTCCATGCGATTGAGTTTCGCGGCGTGCGGCACGTCTTCCAGCACCGTCGCATCCAGCATGTTGCCGCGGCGCTTGCCGCCGCACAGGACCCTGGCGCCGGCCTTCTTCGCCTCCGCAATCCAGCCTTCCAGCCGTTGCGCGGCAGCTTCGTCGATCATCGGCCCGAGGAACGTTTCCGGATCCTTGGGATCGCCGGCTTTCAATTTCTTCGTGGCCGCGACGAAGCGCTTCTTCACCTCCTCGTACAGCGACGCATGCACCAGGATGCGCTGCACGCCGATGCAGCTTTGCCCCGACTGGTAGAAGCTGCCGGAAATCAGGCGACCGATCACGAAATCCAGCCGCGGCTTCTGGTCCGCATCGACGATGCAGGCCGCGTTGCCGCCGAGTTCCAGCACCACCTTCTTTTTTCCCGCGCGCGCCTTGAGTTCCCACCCGATCTGGCCGCCGGTGAACGACAGCAGTTTCAGGCGCTCGTCGGTGACGAACGGGTCGGCATCTTCGATGCGGCAGGGCAGGATCGAGAACGCGCCGGTCGGCAAATCGGTTTCCACCAGCACTTCGCCGATGATCAGCGCGCCGATCGGCGTGCGTTCGGAGGGCTTCAGCACGAACGGACAGCCCGCCGCGATCGCGGGCGCGACCTTGTGCGCGACCAGGTTCAACGGGAAATTGAACGGCGTGATGAAGGAACACGGGCCCAGCGGCACGCGCTTGACGAAGCCGCGGTAGCCTTTGGTGCGCTCGGAAATTTCGAGGTTCACGATTTCGCCGTCGATGCGCGTGGACGCGTCGGCGGCGATGCGGAAGGTATCGATCAGGCGCTCGGCTTCGCCTTGCGAATCCTTGATCGGCTTGCCCGCTTCGACGCACAGTGCATACGCGAGATCGTCCTTGCGCTCGGCAAAGGCCTCGACGCAATGTTCGAGCACGGCGCGCCGCTGGTACGGCCTCATCGCGGCCATCGGCACGGCGGCTTTTGCGGCGGCGCCGATCGCGGCGTCGATGGCTTTCGCGTCCGCCATCGCCACGCGCGTCGCCACCTTGCCCGAATATTTGTCCAGTACCGGCAAATCCGCGCCGGCTTCGACCGGGCGGTTGGCGAGATAGTACGGATAGCGGGCTTTCAGTTTGGGCTTGCCGGGCATGCAGATTTCCTCGGGACGCGATCCGCCCACGCTACAGGGCGACGCGTCAACGTTGCGTATCGGCGTTTTCCACCTTGAGCGCGAGTTCGCCATCGGCGAGCCGCGCGCGCACGCGCTCATCGGCGTGCACGCCGGTTGCGGAACGCAGCACGCGGCCGGATTCGTCGAACAGGATCGCATAGCCGCGCTTCAGGACATCCAGCGGACTGACCGCGTTCAAGGCGCGTGCGAATTCGGCAAGCTGCGAACGGCGTCGTTCGGTATCGCGTGTCCACGCGGTGCGGAGACGGCGATGGAGTTCGCTCGTGTCGCGCGCGAACTGTTCCGCCCGCGCGCGCGGATGCCGGTGCAACAGGCGGACGTGCAGTTGCCCGATGCGCGAGCACGCGCGTTCGTGCACCAGCGCGCGCGCGCGCAGCAGGCGTTCGCGCACGCCGTCCATACGTTCGCGGCCCGAGGCGAGGCGCTGGCGCGGGCTTTGCGTGTTCAGCCGAATCGCGAGGTGGTCGAGGTGTTGCACGACGTTGTGCGCGCGGCGCAGCCATGCGTGGCGCAGGCGTGCTTCGCATTGGGCGAGCGTTCGCCGCAGGGCATCGCCGTCGGGCAGCATCAGTTCGGCCGCGGCCGAGGGCGTCGGCGCGCGCAGGTCTGCGACGAAATCGCTGATCGAAAAATCGACTTCGTGCCCGACCGCGGAAACCACCGGCACCGGGCTGGCCACGATCGCGCGCGCAACGGCTTCGTCGTTGAAGGCCGCGAGGTCTTTCAGTGAACCGCCGCCACGCGTCACCAGCAACACGTCGTAGCGATCCGACCGGGCGGCCTTGCGCAACATTGTCGCGATCTGCGCCGCGGCCTCGGAGCCTTGCACCAGCACCGGCAGCACATCGATTTCGGTCAACGCGAAGCGCCGGCGCGCCACCGACAGCACGTCGCGGATCGCCGCGCCGCTGGCCGAGGTGATCACGCCGACGCGGCGCGGAAACGCGGGCAACGGACGCTTGCGCGCTTCGTCGAACAGGCCTTCCGCCTGCAGCTTGGCTTTCAGTTGCTCGAACGCGCGGCGCAGCGCGCCTTCGCCCGCGTCTTCCATGTGCTCGACAATCAGCTGGTAACTGCCGCGCGCCTCGTACACCGTCACCCGTGCGCGCGCCAGCACCCGCGCGCCATTGGCCGCGCAAAACCGCAGCCGCGCGTTCTCGCGCGCGAACATCGCGCAACGCACTTCCGCGGCGGCATCTTTCAGCGAGAAATACCAGTGTCCGGATCCCGCGCGCACGAAGTTGCAGATTTCGCCCTCGATCCAGACCAGCGGCAACACGTCTTCGATCAGTTCGCGCACCAGCCGGTTCAGTGCCGAGGGTGTCAGCACCTTGCGTGCATCGGGAGGGGAAACGTCAATGGCCATCGTCCGACTCGCGCGGCACGACAGGATCGGAAATGCCGGACGTACCGGCACGCGCGGTCTGCCGCGCATGCCGCCGCATGCGCACCCAGCGCACCGCCAGGCTCACCGCAATCCACAGCGCGAACGCGGCCAGCGGCCACGCCAGCACGCGCGGCCACCACGCACCGAGGCCGGCGATCACCAGCAGCACGGCGGCGCCGCCCAGCAGCGGCCGGGTTTCGGCATCGCTCAGCACCCGCCGATTGCCGAGTGCGGCGCCCAGCGTGGTGGCCATGCGCATCGCGCCGACCGCGCTGCGACCGGCACTGCCGTGGCCATGCAGGCCATGGCGTGGCGGTGGCGTCGCCGGGCGCGCGCGATTGCGGCGCGACAGCACGATTTCCGTCGCGTTCTCCAGGTCGCGTTCGTATTGTTCGGCGAGTTGTCGGCCGATATGTTCGTTTTCGATTGCGACGTCTATTTCGCAATTGCCCATCCAGCTTGCGATGTTGAGGTTGGTCGAGCCGACGCGTGCCCAGCGGTCGTCGGCCACCGCGGTCTTGGCGTGCAGCATCGCTCCCTTCCATTCGTAGATCCGGATGCCGGCCTCCAGCAAGGCGCGGTAACCGGTGCGCGACAACGCCGCCACCGCGGGAATGTCGGAAGCGCCCGGCACCAGCAGGCGCACGTCCACGCCGTCCTGCGAAGCACTGGTCAGCGCGCTGAGGTAGGGCGCGACGCCAATGAAGTACGCATCGGTCAGCCACAGCCGTTCGTGCGCAAGCGCGGCGATCAGCTGGTCGAGCCGGTAGGTGCCGGTGGTGGAAGGTTGCGTCGCGATCACGCGCAGGGCGACGTCGCCCGCGGGTTCGATCGACTCGGCATCGGCCAGCGCGGAGGCGGGCAACGGTTCCCCCAGCGTTGCCCATACGTCGACAAAGGCGCGTTCGAGGTCGGCGACCGCGGCGCCGTGCAGCGCGATGCCGGTATCGCGCCAAGGTTCGCGGCCATGCGCAGGATCGCCGAGCCACGCGCCGCTGACACACACACCGGACACGAACCCGACGCGGCCGTCCACCGTGAGCAGCTTGCGATGGTCGCGGTTGACCCAGCCGAACGGACTCAGCGGGTCGAACGGATTGAAGGTGCGAACCTCGCCGCCGGCGTCGCGGAGGGGTTGCCAGAAGCGCGATCGTGACTGGCCGAGGCAGCCCAGCCAGTCGTGCTGCACGCACACGCGCACGCCTGCGCGGGCGCGATCGGCGAGCGCCGAGATGAACCTGCGGCCGACCTCGTCATCCTTGAAGATGTAGTTGCCGAACAATATGTTGTCGCGCGCATTTGCGATGGCGTCGAGCCATGCATCGAAGTTCGCCTGAGCGTCGATCAGCAGTTCGACGCGGTTGCCCGTCGACAACGGCGCGCCGGCCGCGCGCGTCAATGCCTGTTCAGCCAATGCCCGGAAGCTGGGGTGGCGGAACTGGCGCGGGTCGTGCATGCGGGGTTTCATCCGTCCATGTTCCGGGTTCGAGGCTAGAATGCAAGGAGAACACATGAACCATCGACTTCTGCGGGATCCGCCAGGGGGAGATCCGCCAGGATGGACGCGTACCAACGCCTGACCGAAGACCTGCCCGCGCGGTTGCCGCCGGGGCGTTCGCAGCGCGCCAGCGAGAAGGCCACGCGCGAAGTGGTCGCGGGCTTGCCCTTGGCCAATCCCACCCAGGCGTTGCACGAAGTGGAGCAAATCCTGGACGGCATGCTGGCTACGGCATGGACGGGCGGCGAACGCCTCGCCGCGCTGCCGCACCTGCGCGGGCCGGTGGAAAGCCTGTGCCGTGGAATCGAGCAGCAACTGGGGGCGGATTCGCATCCGCTGCCCGCGGCAAGCGCCGAGCGCGCCGCGGCGGCGCAGCGCCTCGAATGGCAACTCGCGTGCGGTTACGCCATCGGCTTGCAGGAATTGTGCGCACCCGCGGGCAAGTTGCCGATGTTCAAGGGCAAACTCGCCGCGGCTGCGATCGTGGCCGGGCTGTTGCACGCAAGCCGCGTGCTGACCTGGGCGTATCGGCAGTACCGGACGCCGCCCGCCTGGGTTTGGCGTCTCGTGCATGCCTTGTATGCATTCGCGGGTGAGCTGGGGCTCGCGGACCAGCCGGTCGAGGATGCGTTGATCGAAGGCGGTCCGCTGTCCGCGCGCAGCGCGTATGCGCAAACGCTGTTGCTGGCGATCAGCAATCCCTATCGCTTTTCCGCGCGCGAGTTGAAGGATGCGGGCGTCGTGATCCGTTGCGTGGGCGGCCAGTGCGGACTGGCGCGCGCCGGCGCGGCGGGCGTCAGCGTCGACACCGATGCCGATGCGGGCCCCGGCTATGTCGCGGAAGAACAAGTCGCGGCCAGCGGCGGCGTGCTGGTGCTCGATGTGCAGCCGGTGGTGCGGATCTTCGACGAACGCATCGCGCGGTTGCCGAAGGGCACCGAAGTGCTCGACCTGCCGCGGCCGGGCGGTGGCGTCGTCACCGTGCAGGTCGCGCTGCTCCGCCGGCTGCAGGCCAGCTGGGTCACCGCGGAGCGTGGACACGCGCGGTTGCCGGCGTCGCACGTGCTCGACCTGATGGTCGGCATGCACGCGCTGCATTATGCGTTGGCGGGCAACCTCGATTTCGGCACGTTCATCCGCCAGGTGCAGGGTGAGGCGATCACCGTCGGCCGGCATGAACTCGCTTCGGCGTGGCTGGCGAACAGCGACACGGCGCGCCCGCAGATGCTGCGCGGCGAGGTGCTCGACCAGAGCGAGGGCGGTTACCGCTTGCGCCTGCAGGCTTCGGATAGCGCGCGCCTGCGGATCGGCGAAATCATCGGGCTTGCGCCGGCGGCCGACGACGAGGACGAACGCGACTGGATGGTCGGCATCATCCGCTGGCTGCGGCTGGAGGGCGAGCGCGAATTGCTCGGCATCGAACTGTTGCATCGCACGGCGCGTGCGGCGGGGGTGCGTCCCATGACCAGGAGTGGGGAGGCGCTGGTGCCGCAGCGTGCCGTGGAGTTGCCGGGCTACGCGGCGCAGGATGGCCTTGCCTTGCTGGTGACCAATCATTTCCCCGGCAACGCCGCGACCGCCGAAGTCGTGCTTCCGGCCTTGGCTTCCGACTGGCACGCGGGCGCCGCGGTCGGCGTGTGGCGTTGCGATGGCGCCGAGGTCATCGGCAACGCGTGCGTGCGCGTCAATCTCGTGCGCGACGATTCCGCGCCATCGGCTGTAACGGAGATGACGCGATGACACTGGAAATGCGCGGTGCGTGCGAACGTTGCGGCGCGAAGCTCGCGCCGGAAGATTCCGCCTGGATTTGCGTGTACGAGTGCACGTTTTGCACCGATTGCGCCGAGTCCATGCAGCACGTCTGTCCGAATTGCGGTGGCGAACTGGTGAAGCGGCCGCGGCCGCGGGCGAGTGACGCGTGACCGCGGAAGGATTCATCGTCGCGATTCCGGCGCGCTACGGTTCGACCCGCCTGCCAGGCAAACCACTGCGCCTGCTTGGCGGCGAGCCCCTGATCATGCATGTCGCGCGCCGCGCGCGCGATGCGGGCGCGGCGCGCGTGGTGG
>JAZKBD010000005.1:0-243 GCA_040388785.1 Pseudomonadota bacterium | reverse complement strand
CGCGGCGCTTGCCGGTTCGAACATCGAGGTCTGCCTGACCCGCGCCGACCACGCCAGCGGCAGCGATCGGCTGGCCGAATGCGCGGCCACGCTCGGCTGGCCCGATGATGCGGTGATCGTGAACCTGCAGGGCGACGAACCGTTCGCGCCTGCCGCGGGCATCGACGCCGTGGCGCGCGCGCTCGTCGAAGACGGCGCCGACATGGCCACGCTGGCGGCGCCGATCGAATCGGCCGAATTATG
>JAZKBD010000004.1:27863-36584 GCA_040388785.1 Pseudomonadota bacterium | reverse complement strand
CGATCTCGGATCGTCCAGCGGCACGGCGTCGAGGTCGATTTCGCCGCCGACGCCCGAATCGTGCAGCAGCTCGGGGATGGCGTTCGACAAACCGCCCGCGCCGACGTCGTGGATCGCGACGATCGGGCTGGCGTCGCCGGCCGCGCAACAGGTGTCGATCACTTCCTGGCAGCGCCGCTGCATTTCCGGGTTGTCGCGTTGCACCGAGGCGAAATCGAGCGCTTCGCTGGATGCGCCCGCCGCCATCGATGACGCGGCGCCACCGCCGAGGCCGATCAGCATCGCGGGTCCACCGAGCACGATCACCGCGTCGCCGGGCGCGAGCTTGTTTTTCTTCACCAGCATCGGACGCACGTTGGCGACGCCGCCAGCCAGCATGATCGGCTTGTCGTAGCCATGGCGCATCCCCGGCTTGCCGGTTTCCAGTTCGAACGTGCGGAAGTAGCCGGCCAGGCACGGGCGTCCGAATTCGTTGTTGAAGCCCGCAGCTCCCAACGGCCCCTCACGCATGATTTCGAACGCACTGGCGACACGCGGCGGCAGCGGACGTTCGGCTTCCCAGGGCCGTGGCAGGTTCGGAATGCGCAGGTGCGACACGGAAAAGCCGACCAATCCTGCTTTCGGTTTGCCGCCGCGTCCGACCGCGCCTTCGTCGCGGATTTCGCCGCCGGAACCCGTCGCTGCGCCCGGCCACGGCGAAATCGCAGTCGGGTGGTTGTGTGTTTCGACCTTGATTGCGTAGGGAATCGGTTCGACGTGCGCACGCCAGACGCCGTCGGCATCGGCGAAGAAGCGCGCGCCCTGCGAACCTTCGATCACCGCCGCGTTGTCGCTGTAGGCCGACAACGTATGCGCAGGCGAGGTTTTGTCGGTGTGGCGGATCATCCCGAACAGCGTCGCGTCCTGCTTTTGTCCGTCGACGGTGAAATCCGCGTTGAAGACCTTGTGGCGGCAATGTTCGGAATTGGCCTGCGCGAACATCACCAGTTCGGCATCGGTCGGATCGCGGCCGAGCTTCGCGTAGTCGTTCGCGAGGTAATCGATCTCGTCCGCGGCCAGCGCCAGCCCGAGTTCGGAGTTCGCGCGCTGCAGCGCGGCCCTGGCGTCGTCGCCCAGCGCGACTGTGCCGAGCGCGCCGGCGCCGCCCGTCGAAAAAATCCGCATCGCGTCGGCGAGTCTCAGCAACACCGATTGCGTCATCGGATCGTGCAGCGCGTGGGCGACCGCCGTGAACGCGGAATTATTCGGATCGGGCAATTTGTCGATCAGGAACGCAGTGCCGCGCTCGACGCGCGCGACATGGATGCCGACGTGATGCACGATGTCGGTGGCCTTCGACGACCACGGCGACAGCGTGCCGAGCCGCGGGACCACCCACAGCGATGCGTCCGCGGGCGGCGCTTCGGTGGCGTCGAGGACTTCGGCGAGGCGTTTGTGCAACGTCGGCGTCAGCGGCGATTCCGCTGCAACGAAGTACACGTGGCGGGCGCCCCGAACGCGGATGCCTTTGGCGATGGCACCGAGGCGCTGGTTGAGCCGGTCGAGACGAAAATCCGACAGGGCGCTGCGCCCGTCGAGGACGATCATGGCGATGGGGACCACGGCCTGAGAGAGCCGGGCATTATAGATGCGATCGTCCCTGATCGCCGCATGGACACGCCCGCGCAAGCATGCGGCATTTCGCTCAAGAGGCGCTACCGCGGCCTTCCATGGCCTGACTTCCCACGAAAGCTGCGCTGATCAAGGTGAAGGTTGGACGGTGGGCACGGCATGCACGGTCTGCAGGCGCCGCAACAGTTCCTGCGGATCGACGTAGCCGCCCAGCACCACGCCGTTGTCCGCGATGACGGTCGGCGTGCCATCGACGCCGAGGTCCACGCCCAGGTTGAAATCGTGCGCGATCGGCGACTGGCAAGTCGCACCACGCGGCGTCTGCCCTTCGAACGCGTGCGTCAGTGCAGACTCGCGATCCGCGGAGCACCACACGTCCACGGCCTTTTGCGCCGACGGCGTGCCGAGGCCGGTGCGCGGCCAGAACAGGTAATCGACCGCGATGCCGAGCTTGTTGATCTCCGCGATGTTGGCGTGGAACGCGCGACAGTACGGACAGTCCACGTCGGTGAACACGGTGACGGTGTACTTCGGATTGGCCGGCGCGTAGCGGATCATTTGCGCCGGCTCGAGCTTCGCGATCGCATCGCGACGCAGGCGGTCCATCGTCAGCGCATTGAGCGGCGTGCGGGTCTTGATGTCGAAGGCATCGCCCTGGATCACATAGCGGCCGTCGCCGGTCAGGTACAGCACCTGTCCGTTTGCGATCGCCTGATAGAGGCCAACAATCGGCGTCGGCGTGATCTGCAGCACCTTCGCGCGCGGGGACATCTCCGCGATCGCCGTGGTGATCGCATTGCGCACGGCCGGCGTAACGGAGCTTGCGGGTGCCGGCGCCGCAGCAGTTTTCGTGTTGGCAGCTTGCGGGGAAGACGAGCAGGCGCTCACTGCAAACAGGCCCAGTGCGAGCGCGCAAATAAGTTTGTACATGGTGTTCGTGGATTGCTGCGAAAGGCGCGGCATGCGTGGCGCGATGCTAGCACGCAGCCGTGGCCGCAACCGTGGCGCGGCTTGGACCCTCAGAAGGTCAGCCACCAGCAGCCGCCGGATTCGACGAGCCCGAAATCGCGGCTCGTGCCGTCGACGCCGCCGGTGGAAACATCGAAGCCGGTCGGGGGCGACGCTGCGACGCTGGATGCGCTGGCAGGCGCACCGCTGCTGGAAACAGGCACTGGGCTGGGGTCGCTTTCCGCGATCGGCGGTCCCGCCGCGCGCGTGATCGCGATGCCGGTGAGGGGTTGCTTCAGCCATGCCGCCAATGCACGCAACGTGGCACGTGCGGAGTTCTGGTCCATCCCCTTCCACAGGATCAGGCCCGCGAGTTGGTTGACGTCACGTGTTGCGAAAGCACCGGCGATGGCCTGGCGCAGCGCTTGCGGCGATCCGGCGCACACCGTGCTGAAAGTGTTGCCTTGGGTCGGTGCATTCGCTGCCGGCGCCGGTGCAGGGGTTCCGCAGGGCTGGCCGGAGAATACCGGTTCGCCGTGCGCGCCGATGCAACGATAAACCGGCTGGGCCTGCTGCGCGTGCGCGAGCGGTGCACAGGCGAGCAGCGCGAGCAGGCACAACAGCTGGATGGACCAGATGTACGACATGTCAGAACTTGCCTGCCAATCAAGAAACCGTTCGTGTTGAGCGTAGCGAAGCGAAGCTTCTCGAAGTCGAAACACCGAAAATTCCGTATCGATGGCACTTCGACTTCGCGCCTGCGGCGCTACGCCCAGTGCGAACAGTTCTATGGACAAGGTCAATGCGTGATCGTCTGCCGCGTGTGGATTCCGGTCAAGCCGCAATCACGGACGATCGCCCGATCAGGCGAGCGCGTGATCGAGCCGTTGCAGCACCGCCATCGTCGCGCGCGCGCGGTTCAGCGTGTAGATGTGCAACCCTGGCGCGCCGCCATCGAGCAGCCGTTGGCACATCGCCGCGACCACGTCGGCGCCGAACTCACGCACCGCGTCAGCATCATCGCCATACGCGGCCATGCGCTTGCCGATCCAGCGCGGGATTTCCGCGCCGCACATTTCCGAGAAGCGGCGCAGTTGCGCGAAGTTCGCGATCGGCATCACGCCCGGCACGATCGGGATCGTGACGCCGGCCGCGCGCGCATCATCGACGAAACGGAAATACGCATCGGCGTTGAAGAAGTATTGCGTGATCGCGCCATCGGCGCCGGCGTCGACCTTGGCCTTGAAATGCTTGAGATCGGCCTGTGCATGATCCGATTGCGGATGGCATTCCGGATAGCACGCGACCTCGATATGGAACCAGCCGTCGTGTTCGCGGCGGATGAAACCGACCAGGTCCGAGGCGTAACGGAAGTCGCCCGGTGACGCCATGCCCGAGGGCAGGTCGCCGCGCAGCGCGACGAGGCGCTTGCAGCCGAGTTCGCGATAGTCCGCCAGCAGCGCGCCGATTTCCTCGCGCGAACCGCCCATGCACGACACGTGCGGCGCCACTTCGAAAGCATGGGTTTCGCGCAGGTGCCGCACCGTGCGCGGTGTGTGCGTGAGCGTCGAGCCGCCCGCGCCGAAGGTGACACTGACGAATTCAGGCGCCAGCGCCTTCAGTTTCGGCACCGCGCGTTCCAGCTGCGCACGCTGCTCGTCGGTCTTGGGCGGGAAGAATTCGAGGGAAATCGGGATCATTGCATCGGCGTCCATATATCTTTCTATCAAGATAGAGAGAATTGTCCGCGGATGCAATGAACAAAACGAAACCGCCGGCTTGCGCCGGCGGTTCGGATTCATTGAGCCGAGAAGCTCAGGCCGCTTTCTTCCACTGCCCCAGCGCAGCCAGGCCGTTGTCGCGCGCGCGTTCGACCACGATTTTCTGCGCGGCGGCGAAGTTGCCGATCAGGTCCTGTGCCCACAGGTGCAGCGCAGCCTGTTGCATCGCGCGGCCGTAGGAGAACGACAGCGGCCACGGATGCGGGCCGAGCCGGTTCATGGCGTTCAAGTGCGCGGTCGCGTCTTCGTCGCTCTGTCCGCCGGACAGGAACACGATGCCGGGCAGCACCGCCGGCACGGCCGATTTCAGGCACAGGATCGTCGATTCGGCGACTTCCTCGACGTCGGCCTGTTCATCGCAATCCTTGCCCGACACGACCATGCTGGCTTTCAGGATCGTGCCTTCCAGCATCACGTTGTGCTCGTACAGCGCCGAGAACAGCGAACGCAGCGTGGCTTCGGTGACTTCGTAGCAGGTTTCGATGTCGTGGTCGCCGTCCATCAGCACTTCGGGCTCGACCATCGGCACGATGCCGGCTTCCTGGCACAGCGCGGCGTAACGCGCCAAGGCATGGGTGTTGGCGTCGATGCAGGTGCTCGAAGGCATGTCGTCGCCGATCGTGATGACCGCGCGCCACTTGGCGAATTCGGCACCCAGCTTCACGTATTCGGCAAGGCGCTCGCGCAGGCCATCGAGGCCTTCGGTCACGAGTTCACCGGGAAAACCGGCCAGCGGCTTGGCGCCCAAGTCCACCTTGATGCCGGGAATGATGCCCGCGTCCTTCATCACCTTGGTGAACGGCACGCCCGCCTTGGTGGATTGGCGGATGGTTTCGTCGTAAAGGATCGCGCCCGAGATGTGCTGGCTGAGGCCCGGCGCGGTCAGCAGCATTTCGCGGTAGGCGCGGCGGTTTTCTTCCGAGTCCGGCACGCCGACCGCATCGAAGCGTTTCTTGATGGTGCCCGAGGATTCGTCGATCGCGATGATGCCCTTGCCGGGCGCAACCATGGCCTGCGCGACGGCTTCCATTTGGTCGATGCTCATGACGGTGTTCCGCTGCAGTCGGTGGACCGCCAAGTATAGCGAACACGGGGGTTTTTGCCTTTGGCAGCGGTTCCGGGCCGTCGCGCGATCCGCGTCTTACGCCTTCGAAGTCCGCACACGCGGCTGCGGCTTCGCAACACGTTGCCCAACCCAGCCGAAGCCGGCCTTGCGCGCGTCCGCGATCAGGGCGTCGCGCGCGGACCTGGCCGCCGCCGTACCGTTGCGTCCTTCCAGAACGTGCAGCGAGGCCAGCCGGGCGTCGAACGCATAGCCGACCCAGTGTCGCCGTGACGCGTCGTCGGCATACCCGCGCAGCGCGGCCAGCGCCTCGGCCGGGGACCCGGATTGCGCCTGCAATTCCGCCAACGCAATGTCCAGCGCCAAGACTTCCTGGCGCGCCGTGACCTGGCTGCGCAAGGTGCGCGCGCGTGAGATGGCTTCATCGCGTTCCGCCGTGTTGCCGATCGCGTCGTCGCACAGCGCCAGCAGTCCGGTGGCGGTGGCTTCGCCCGGCGCTTCCTTTTGCGTGTTCCAGCCGCGCGCGGACGCCTGCAACGCCGTGCGCGCCTTGTCCCATTGCCAGCGGCCCATCCAGATCTGGCCGATCACGAGTTGCGCATTGGCGACGACGAAGCCGTCGTTCACGGCCGCCGCGCTGCGCTCGATCTTCTGGAAGTCCGCAAGGGCTTTGTCCGTATCGCCGCGATCCAGCGCGACCTGGGTGCACTCGAAGTCGGCACCCGTCTGCTGCGAGGGATCGGAAGCTTGCGCTGCCGCGCGCGCCTGCGCGCAGGTGGCCTGCGCTTCGTCGAGTTGGCCGCGCACGCGCAGGAGGTCCGCGTAAGTGGACAGTGCGAACGCAAGGTGCGCCCGCGCCCCGGCTTGCCGGTCAAGCGCGATCGCCTGCCGGTATCGCTGCGCCACCTGATCGCTGGCCGACTCGTCCGCCTCGACGGTGGCCAAACCGGTGAGGCTCCAGGCTTGCCTTGCCAGATCGTCGGTCTCGCGTCCGATCCGCAGCGCCTCGCGCAGGGCAGTTTCGGTGCCGTCGCGATCACCGGAACTCCAGAGCATGCGCGACAAGTCGTCGTAGACGGCGGCCTCGCCACCCAAATCGCCAATGCCCTGGTAGATCGCCATCGCGCGTTGATAGGTTTCACGCGCGGCGGCGATCTGGTTCTGCGCGAACTCCAGGTTGCCCACGTTCTGCCACGCCTGCGCTTCGCCATGCGGATTGCCGATGCGCCGGAAATCCGCCGCGGCCTGGCGCAGCAAGGTATCGGCTTCCGGCGTGTTGTCCAGCACGATCCCGAGTTGCAAGCGGGCGGCGGCAACCAGCCCATCCTCGCCGCGCTCGCGTGCGAGCTGCAGCGCGCGTCGTGCGTGCACTTCCACGGAGGCCGCGGCATTGCCCTCGGCCGACGCAAGCCACACCGCAGCCAGTTCGATGCGCGGATCGCCGGTGAGCGCGGGCAGGCTGCGGGCGGCCGCCAGCGCCGCATCTGCGTGGGCGTGGTCGCCGCCTGCGATCAGCACCTTCACCAGTTGCAAGCGGTAATCCGGATCGCCGGGACGAAGGTCCACGAGGCTCCGGTACGCGGCGATCGCCTGCGCGTCGTCACCCTGCAGGTCCGCCTGTTGCGCGCGAATCTGCAATTGCTGTTCCTCGGGCAGGCCATGCGCGTTCGCCAAGGCCTGCTTCGACGCCGCGATGGCCTTGGCGCGGTAACCCAGCATCGACCACGCCCGCGCCAGATAAACGTAGGCGGCTGCGTAACCGGGCGCCTGCGCGACCGCCTGCAACAACTCGTCACGCGCGCGCGCCGCATCGTAGCTGCCCAGCGCATCGAGCGCGAAGCCGAGGTGCCGCGCGACTTCCGCGCTCGGCGGCTGTGCGTTGGCGGTCAGGCGCAAGGTCTCGGCCGTGGCCGGATGCAATCCGAAGCCGCCGCGCAAGCCGGCGCCGGCCTGCGCGACCAGTTGCGGCAGGCCGCTCACCGGTCCGGTGCGCGACAGTGTCGCCACGATCTTGCCCGTCCCGGCGTCCTGTGCAGCCAGGTCCACGCGCAACTGCGGGGCATTGGCATCGCCCGACACGAGATAGGCGCCGCTGAGTACGTAACGCGCGCCCAGCCGGCGCTGCAGCACGGCGAGGCTGGCCGGCGCGTAACCGCCCGCGCCCGGCGGGGCGAGATCCCTGCGCGCGGAGGCGACCAGTTCTTCGGAGATCGCATGCATCCTGCCTTCCGCGCCGACTTCGGTCGCCAGCATCTGCTCCAGCGCGGGGCCGAGCCATGCGTCCTTGGCGTTGCCGGAAAGATTGTTGAAATCGACGATCGCCACTGCGCCCGGATCCTGCGTGATGGCAGCGGGCGCGCCGGGCCGTGATGCGTGCCAGGCGAACCAGCCGCCGGCTCCGATCATGATCGCGAGCGCGCTGGCGATCGCGAAAGGCCAGCGCGCGCGTTTCGATCGCGCCGTGGCGATCTCCTGGTGCGGTTCGGATGCCGTGGATGGATGCGTTGCCTGCAACAGCGATCCGGGCTGCTCCGGCTGTACCGGTGTCGACGGCGCCGACGGCGCCACGATTGCCGCCTCGGCATCGATCGCGGCCACACATTGCACTGGCGCCACGAAGCGGTAGCCCAGCTTGGGCACCGTCTCGATGCAGCGGCTCTCGTCCTCGCCATCGCCCAGCGCGCGGCGGATCAGCCAGATGTGCTTGGTGAGGTTCGATTCGTGCACGAAGCCGCGCGGCCACAGCGCGGCCATCAGTTCAGCCTTGCTGACCGCGTGGCCCGCGCGCTCGACCAGCAGCACCAGCGTGTCGAACACCTTGGGCGTCAGCGTGACCGGCTGGCCGCGCACCTGCAGCCGGCGCTCGCGGACATCCAGTTCGCAATCGGCGAAGCGGTACACCGGATTTTCCTGCACTGACACGGTCTTGGCCCGCGGCAGGAAAGGAGCAGCAATTCTGCCAGAAAAATGCCAGCGCCCCGGAAACGACTGCGCAGCCGCACCCGTCCACGCTCCCGCCATCCCGCACCGCGGGCATTCGCCACTCATGAGGGAGCCAACGTGAACAAGCGCATCTATAGCCTGATCTGGAATCGCAGCCGCAACCAAGTCGTCGTGGCGTCGGAATTGGCAAGCGGAAAGTCTGTCGCGGCAGCGCGCGGATCGGCGGCCGGCGGCCCGAAGCTGGCGGTGCTGGCCGTGGCCATTGCCCTGGCGATGATGATCGCTCCATCGGCCATGGCGGGCGAGCCGGCCACCCGCGTTTCGCAAGACGGAAGCCTCGCGGCGGTGCGTTACGACGTCCTCGACCTGCAATTC
>JAZKBD010000004.1:15825-27853 GCA_040388785.1 Pseudomonadota bacterium | reverse complement strand
CCATGAAGAGCCGCAGCAACTTCAACCCGCCGGAAGCGTGCATCCGCTGGATTCGCTGAGCGGCAACTGCGATGGCTTCGGCTTCGAATCTTCCGCTGGCAACTCCGCCACCGCGTGCGGGTACTTTGCCTATGCGAACGCCAATTATTCATCTGCGTTCGGCGGAGATTCCAATGCCAGCGGGCAAGGTGGCACGGCAGTCGGCCATGCCGCCAGGGCCGCAGGTGGGTACAGCACGGCGGTGGGCGGCAATGCCTATGCATCGGGCAACGACTCCAGCGCCTTCGGCTACAACAGCACTGCAAGTGGATTGAGAAGCGTGGCGGTCGGCTACGTCGCCAATGCCAAGGGCATGGGCAGCGTCGCGCTCGGCAAGAGCTGGGCGGGCAGGCACTGGCGACCGGCAATCACGGCACAGCTGTCGGCTACTTCGCCCACGCCACCGGCAATTACGCGACGGCGCTCGGCGGTGCGGCGGTCGCATCAGGCGCGAACAGCAGCGCGCTCGGTTTCGGCGCGACCGCTTCCGGCAACAACAGCACGTCGCTGGGCGAGAACTCCGTCGCCGCAGGCGCGAATGGCACCGTCGCCGGATACCACGCGGCGGCAGCAGGTGCCGGCAGTACGGCTTTCGGCTACAAGGCCTCCGCGGCACACACCGACAGCATGGCGCTGGGCCTCTCGGCCGATTCGTCGGGCGACTTCGGCACCGCGCTGGGCGCACTGTCGGTTGCATCGACCTACGCGACTGCCGTGGGCGTGAACGCCAGTGCGACGGGCAGCAACAGCACGGCGCTGGGTCGCTTCGCGAATGCGTTCGGGCTCGATGCCACCAGCCTCGGCGCGGGATCGGCCGCGCTGGGCAAAAAGAGTGTTGCGATCGGCTTCAGCGCCTCGGCGGGCAGCTCGACCAGTGGCACCCAGGCCTTCGCCCTCGGTTCGAGTTCGGTTGCATCCGCCGACAATTCCACCGCGCTCGGCGGCGCCATCGACCTCAACGGTGATGGAACGATCGAGTCCGGGGAATACACTCTCGCCAGCGCCGGCTTGTCGATGGCGCTGGGCTCGGCTGCGCAGGCCACCCAAACCAATGCCACCGCCGTCGGCGGCTTGTCGCAGGCCACCGGCGCCGGCGCCACCGCGCTCGGCAGTCTGGCCGAGGCGACCGGCAGCAGCGCGGTAGCAATCGGTTATGGCTCGATCGCCGATGCGGCCAGCACGGTTTCCGTGGGCACGACATCGAGTTTCCGCCGCATCGTCAACGTCGCCGATCCGACCGGCGCGCACGACGCGATGACGCTCGGCTATTTCAATACGCACGTCTCGTCGCTGTTTGCCGAAATCAATCAATTGCAGGGCCAGCTCGCCGGGCTCGATTCATCGCCGCAAACGATGACCACCGCCGCGCCGCCCGCACCGCAACAAGCCGGCAGCGTGCCGGGCACGGCGCCGCCCACTGCCGATGCCGCCACGCTCGCCGGAGCCAACGCGTACACCGACCAGCAGACCCAGGAAGCCTTGTCTTCCGCCAAGACCTACACCGATGCGCAGGGCGCGCAGACGCTTTCCTCGGCCAAGGCGTACACCGATGCCGCCGTCGCTGACGTTGCCTCGGACCTGTCCGCGTTCGAGCAGCAGACCAACGCGCGCTTCAACGAACAGGACCGGCGCATCGATCGGCTGGGCGCCATGGGCGAAGCGTCCTCGCACATGGCGATGAGCGCGGCCGGTGCCGGCGAAAACGGCCGGCTGGCCGCAGGGGTTGGTTTTTACAACGACCAGGCTGCGGTGTCGGTGGGCTACGCCAGAAGCCTGGGTGCGCACGCCACGTTCAACGTCGGAGCGTCGGCGAGCAGTTCGGAAGTCTCGGGCGGCGTCGGTTTCGGGGTGGATCTTCCATGACCGTACTGCGCCACGGGAAAGAACTGCATCCGAAGTCTGCGCAGGCGCCGGTTTCCAGAGCGGCAGGATTTCTGCCAGAAAAATGCCAGCGCCGCGGAAGCGACTTCAAACGCTCCGCCGCGCATCCTGCGGGTCATGCCGTTCAAGCAATCGGAGATTCCACCGTTGTGAGCAACAGACAGCGCCGTTGCATCGTTGTATCCCCTCAACCGGAGAACACCCCATGAAACGCACAAGTCTCGCAATCTTCGCAGCACTGGTTTGCACATCCGCGCCGTTCGCCATCGGCCAGGCATCGGCTCAGCAGGCGGGTGGATCTTCGGCATCCGATCAGCTCGACGGCTTCATCGGCGACGGCACCTGCACGGGCAGCATGATGGCGATGGGCAAGACGCCCGCGCACGCCACCACCGGCAAGTATCACGGCGAGAAGACGCTGGATGGAAACTGGGTCGTCATCCATTACGACGAAGACCAGACCGCGGCCAATCCCAAGCCTTTCAGCGTCGTGCAATACATCGGCTATGACGCAGGCAAGAAGCATTTCGTGGGCGTGGCTTTCGACAACACCGGTGCGCCTTACAGCACAGGCACGAGTACCGGCTGGAAGGGTGGCGCCTTCACGCTCGATGAATCCGTGCCGATGGCTGGGGGCAAGCACATCGCGTTCCGGGACATCTTCACCAATGGTGATTCAGGCATGTCGAGCCACACCGGCATGTTGCAAGACAAATCCGGCAAGTGGGTGAAGACCGACGAAGAAACCTGCCACAAGGCGTAGCGCTGGCTGCGCACCGCAATCCGGTAAATGCCCGATTGCGGTGCTTCTGCAATTTCGTTGCACGAAGAGGTCGATCATGAAAAGCCTGGTGCCAATCTTTGCTTTGTTGCTGCTTGCGTCGAGCATCGCCGTGCACGCCGATCAGACGACCTGCAACAAGATCATGGCCGCCAACATCAAGACCGGCAGCCAGGGTGGGCACATGAAAATTCCTGGCTACAACTTTGCCGGAGACACGCCGCGACTCTACGGCCTTGGCGATCACGCGTGCAGTTACTTGCGCGACGAGACAGTGGATGGCCAGCCGGCTGCGGTCTATCGCGAGCAATACAAAGGCGACACCGGCTCGACGACTGCCACGATCTGGATTTCCAAATCCAATGGCTGGCTGCTGCGCGAGGAACAGGACGGCGAAATCAACGGCAAAGGCAAGGGGCATATCTCGTACACGTGTTCGTCCAAACCCTGAGACGACACCCGGACATCCACCATCGGCGACGTCATGAAAATCCTCAATCCGTTCGCTCCCGCTGCTCTCTGTCTTCTGGCTGCCTGCTCGCATGGCGCATCATCGCAACCCGGTGTCGCTGCGAACGCTGCGTCCGGGGTTGCAGCACAAGCGCCTGACACCGCTGGCAGCGCGCTCCGCAATCCTTGTGACGTGATCACCGCCGCCGACGTCGCCGGCATCCTCGTCACGCCCGCGACACGCAAGGATGGCGCGAATCCGGGCGCGTGCATGTACGAGACCGCGACCAGAGGCCAGGTCACGATCAACGTCGCGCAAGGCGATGGCGCGAATTTCTGGTGGTCGCTCGCCACCACTTCCCAGGGAGCAAATGTTCCTCTCGCTGGTGTCGGGGACAAGGCGTTGTACAACGCCTTTGCCGGTGGCAGGCCCCTGATCGCACGCAAGAGCGATATGACCTGTTTCGTCGATGTGGTGGGTTACGACAACAGTGGCGCCATGGATTCGATTACCAAGGATCGCGGCGAAACACTCGCGCGCAAGCTCGGCGCGCTGTGCAACAAGCTCTTTGCGACGCGTTGAGGATCTGTGCTGGCGCACCGTCCCCGCTTCCGGCGATCCGGACTTTTAACCCGAGTCATGAACCCGTCGAACGATCTCGCGTCGCGTGAAAGATCAGGAATTGCGTCATTGAAGGTGCGGCCACTAACGGGCGGATGCCTGTGCAGCCTCGCGACCACGATCGGAGAAACGTCATGAACTGTCCCAAATGCCAATATCCCAACGCCGAAGATGCGCGTTTCTGCGCGCAATGCGGCGCGACGCTCGCTCAAGCTGCGCCGGTGACTGCGACAACGCAAACCCCCGCTGCACCTGCCGCGCAATCGTCGGGCAGCAACAAGACCATCTTGATCGTGCTGGGCGTGATCTTCGGAATTCTCTTGCTGTTCGTGGTCGGCATCTACACCGCATTCCACATGGTCGCCAGCAAGGTGCGGGCGCTTGCGAGCGGCGGCACGCAGACCACCGAACAATCGAGCAATGCGTCATCCAGCGATTCCGGCACGCAGGCCACCGGCAACGTGATCGGTTCGGTGCTCGGCACGGATGCGAAAGGCAAGTCCGACATCGGCAAGGCCATCGGCAACATGGCGCAAGCCGGCCAGCAGATCGAGCAACACGACAAAGCCACCGCCAACAGCAACGGCGCGCCGGATGCACAAGATACGCAGCAAGCGATGAGTGCCGCGGGCGGCCTGCTCGGTGCGCTCGCCGGTTCGCTGGGCGGCGCGCACCGGCACGATCCGGTGGATTTCCGCACGCTGGAAGCGCTGCTGCCGCCCTCGCTGCCAGGCCTGCAACGCGGCACGCCAAGAGGCGAGGCCAATCGGGCGATGGGCATGAAGGCCAGCTCGGCCGAGGTCGATTTCGACGGCGGCAGGAATGCGCGGGTCAGCGTATCGATCAAGGATGCGGCGGCCGTATCCGGGCTGGCCGGCTTGGCCGAGATGGCGAACTCCAACGAATCGGAACAAGGCGACAGCTACGAGAGGAACGAAATCCTCGCCGGTCACAACGTGCACGAAAAGTGGGACGCGCAAGGCAGGCATGGCGAACTGTCGCTGATCGTGGCCAAACGTTTTGGCGTCGACATCACCGGCGACAACGTGGACATGGATGCACTGAAGAATGCCTTGGCGCAGGTTGATCTCGGCAAGCTCGAATCGATGAAGAACGCCAATCCGCAGGCGCAATGAACAACCGGAACCCATGCCATGCGCGCCGCCCTTCGTCTCATCATCATCGCCGCGTTCGGCATCGCTTCGGCGTCGTGCCGGCACGCCCACACCGCGTCGCCGCCGCCGGCGATCGACTGGCACACCAGTGCGCTCGACCTGAACCTGCGCGGCATGGACGGCAAGAGTTATCTGTTCCGCTGTCCCGCCGGCAAGCCCGCGCCGGAGTCGGTCACCGGCAGCGGCGTTTACACCGATGCATCCTCGATTTGCGCCGCCGCCGCGCATGCCGGTGCGATCGACGCGCAACGCGGCGGCGTCGTGATGATCCAGATCCTGCCGGGCCGGGACGGCTACGCAGGCTCGATGCAGAACTTCATCCGCAGCGCCGACTACGCGCACGCCTGGGGCGGCAGTTTCGCGGTGCTGTCGGCCGACGACTTCGCCTCGGGAAGAAAACCGTAGCGCCCACCATCCGTCGACCAGGAGAATCACCATGCAATCTTCGAACGTTCCATCGAATCGTCGCGGCCAGATCATCGCCGCCTGCCTGCTCGGCGCACTGACCATGCAAACCGCGATGGCGGGTTGTCCGCCCGGCTACCGCTCCAAAGCCGGGCACTGCATTCCGGGACCGGCACAGCCGCACCGCCCCTATGTGGCGAAGTCGAACGTGCACGTGCCGGCCGGGGTTTCGCCGTGGCACACCCAGCCGCACACGCTCGTGCCGAAGGCCATCGACCGATCGAAGCTGAAACCGCAGCCGGGTGCGCCGATCGAACAACACGCAGGCACCTCGGACCAGCGCGGCATCATTTTCGTCGGTGGCAAGAACGCGATCAATTCGCAACCGGTGCCGCCCGGCAAAGCCGCGCTGAACCCGCAACCGATTCCGCCGGGACATATCTTGCATCCCATTCCGCGTCCGGGCGCGCCGGTGGAAAAACCGGCAGGACACGGACGCCAACTGGAAACAACGCCATGAAAATTTCAACCGTGCAGGTAATCGGCATCACGGTTTTGCTGGCCGTGCTCAGCGCGTGTACACAAGGCGCGGGAACGGCTCAATCCGCTTCCTCGTCCGTCGATGCCATGTCCTCGGTCGCGGCATCGACGCCCGGCGACGACAAGCAAAGCACCGATGATGATGATGCGCCAATTACGCATATCGATTGCGAGAAAATATTCAGCCCAGCCGACGTGGCAGGGATCCTGGACGGGCAGGTCACCATCAGCGTTTATCCGTATCGCGACAACGCCTGCCATTTCGAATCCGCGGCCGGATCCACGTTCAACTTGTACAGCGGCAACGGCTTCACCGATCAGCTCGAATGGAAAGAAGCCGCGGCGAACGCAAAAGGCGATTACGAGCGCGTGCCGGGCGTGGGCGACCAGGCCTTCTTCGGACACGGCGATTTGCTGAGCAAAAAAGGGGATTACTACTGCGCGATCGGCGGCACTGGCGGACATCCCGCGACCGCGGCACTGCTGCACTCGCTCGGCGCATTGTGCAACAAGGTCTACGCCGCGCGCTGAGGTCCGTCCACAACAACAACCACAGGTCAATCGGAGAAGTTCATGCGCACTTGTGAAAAACGTTCAGTTGTCGTGCTGGCAACGATTGCGATGACGGGTTTCGCGACGATCACGCCCGCATTCGCTGCCGGCCCATCCTGCAAGCCGGTGCTCGATGCCATGATCAAGATGGCCGGGACGCCATACCATCAATACTTGAGCGAAACGGCCGCTTACCACGCCGCTCCTACCCGCGGCGAGATCATCGCCACGACGAATGCCATGTACATCAAGGCCGGTGACGCCTGGCATCGGGATGCACACAACCCGCGGCAGGCTGTGACCGAAATGCGCCAAGCCGCCAATGCCAAACCGATGAACTGCAAATATTTGCGTGACGAATCCGTGGGTAGCGAAGCGACCGCGCTGTACGATACGTTCGAAAAGCAGGAAGACGGCGAGACGGTGAAATCACAGTTGTGGATTTCCAAATCGCGGGGCTTGCCGATCAAGCAAACCATCGATGTGGACGTGGGCGGCAAGCTGGGCAAATCACACAGCGAGCTGCGCATCGATTACGCCAACGTGCAGCCGCCCGCCGGCGTGCGGTGACGCGCCAACGGGAACGCCAGCCGCATTGTCAGATGCAAGGCGTCACCGTGGACGGGCTGTCGCCGGCGAATGATCCGGGTGCGGGAAGAAAGCCGCAGGCGTCCACGCAACACTGACTTGCGTGAACCACCCTTTGCGACCGTCTCAGGCAGCGACCAACCAGCTGTTGCGTCCTCGGATGCAGCAAGCCGGTAGCCGGCGACCCGTTCAGCGATACGCTTGCGGGAAATCCTTCAGCACGCAGGCATCCGTGATCTTCTTGCGCGCGGCGGGATCGGCGGGCAGATTGAACGGAATGACGATGTAGGTGAACACGGGCGAACGCGCGGCATTGTTTGCGCCCGGCACGTAGTGCATGTCCTTGACCGCGCTCGCGGCGACCGTGTTCAGGTCACCGGCCGGAATCGTCTTGCGCACCACGATGTCGCGGGTCACGCCGTCGGAGCCGATCATGTAGGTGACCGCCGAACACGTCGGCTTGCTCAGGTTCACGCCGCTGTTGGGCACGTCCACGTTGAGCGACGTGTTGGTCATCATCCAATAGTCGCCCAGGTGATCCGGCTGGACGGCCTGGATGTTGGGGCCGACGGCGGCGCCGGACCCGGATGCGATGGCGAACAGCGCGATGCCAATTACGATTCTTCCCATGATCGATTTCCATAGCGAAAGCGGTGCAGAAGTCCGGTCAGACCCTTTGCTCCAACGACCAGAGCAGCGCCAATGACAATCTGAGCGACGTCAGCCGCGAACTCTGGCATTACGGTAATGAACGCTTGGTTCCCTTGCGGCATCTGAATTGAAAGCGTTGCCAATCTTGCAATTTCAAATACCAAGACGATTAGCCCTTTCAGCGCCAGCGTCATGCCTAGTACCGAGAATGCAATGTATTGGATGCTTCCTGCACTCAGGGGCATTTCGAATGCCTCTCGTGTGGACCTGCCGGCAGCGGCGTTGGCGAGAACGCCCGGGTACAGCCAAAGGAGAAATGCAAGAACAATGAATGCTGCGTACAGCAATCCCATCAACAACGTGTCCACCCCACTGGCGCCGCTGGTGTGCGAAATGAAGTAAAGATTCGGAACTGCAACCACTGTCCACACCGCCAGAAGGACGGCGCCAAGTCTGATGACGATACAGAGAATGGTGTAGAGCGACGTTTTCATGGCGTTCCCCTGCTTCAGATCAACTCGCTATAAATCCCTCAAGCTCTCGGCAATCCCGTCCGCACCCACGCTCAGCAGCTTCAACGTGTTGGTACCGCCGCCGCGGCCGGTGTGGTCGCCGTGGGTGAGCAGCACGCGGTCGCCTTCGACGAGGTCGCCGCGCTGGAACAGTTGCCGCACGGCTTCGCGCACCACCAGCGCGGGATAGGTGTCGTGGCCGGCGAACGGGATCGGCCGCACATCGCGCAGCAGCAGCATGCGGCGGCGCGCTTCCGCGCTCGGCGTCAGCGCGTAGATCGGCACCGACGAGCGGTAGCGCGACAGCCATTGCGCGGTGGTGCCGGATTCGGTCAGCGCGACGATCGCGCGGATCGGCATCTGCGTGGCCAGGAACATCGCGGCCATCGCGATGGCCTGGTCGGTGCGGTCGAGGCGATGGGTGAGGTTGGAGATGTCTTCGGTCGGTTCGAACTGGCGTTCGGCGCCGAAGCAGATGCGGCTCATCGCGGCGACGGCGAGATCGGGGTGCTTGCCCGCCGCGGATTCCTGCGAAAGCATCACCGCGTCGGTGCCGTCCAGCACCGCGTTCGCGACATCGAGCACCTCGGCGCGCGTCGGGATGGGCGATTCGACCATCGATTGCAGCATCTGCGTCGCGGTGATCACCGCACGATTGCGCGCCAGCGATTCGCGGATGATCTTCTTCTGCAGGCCCGGCAATTCGGCGTCGCCGATTTCGACGCCGAGGTCGCCGCGCGCGACCATCACCGCGTCGGAGGCGTCGATGATTTCTTCCAGTTTCCCGATGGCTTCGGCGCGCTCGATCTTGGCGACCAGCCACGCGTTGCCGCCGGCTTCGCGCAGCAACGTGCGTGCTTCCTCGATATCGGCGGCGCAACGCACGAACGACACCGCGAGGAAGTCCGCGCGCAGTTGCGCCGCGAGCTTGATGTCGGCGCGGTCCTTGTCCGACAGCGCGCCCAGCGCCAGGCCGCCGCCCTTGCGGTTGAGACCCTTGCGGTCGGACAACGTGCCGCCGACCGCGACGCGGCAATGGATCTGGTCACCCTCGATCTTTTCGACTTCGAGTTCAATGAGGCCGTCGTCCAGCAACAGCCGGTCGCCTACGTTCACGTCCTGCGGCAATCCGAGGTAACTCACGCCCACGCGCGTGGCGCCGCCGGGCGGTGCGTCGACGCTGCAATCGAGGGTGAATTCGGCGTCGGGCTGGAGCACGACCGGCCCGGTGGCGAATTTCTCGATGCGGATCTTCGGACCTTGCAGGTCCGCCAGCACGCCGACTTCGCGATTGAGCTTGGCAGCGGCGGCATGCGCTTCGCGCGCGCGCCGCAGGTGATCCTCGGGCTTGCCGTGCGACAGGTTCAGGCGCACCACCGCCACGCCCTCGCGCAGGATTTTTTCCAGCATGCCGGGCGCGTCGGTGGCGGGCCCGAGGGTGGCGACGATGCTGGTGCGGCGGGTCTTGTTGTTCATCCCTGACACGCTAGCACAAGGGCGCGCATGGCGTTGCGTGGCACGCGCAATCGTCGTTGCGATCCCGTCGTCATTCCGGGGCCGTTCGCGGTTTCATCGCGAACGGCCCCGGAATGACGAAGATGATGGACCGGAGTGTCCCTCAGAACTTCGGCTTTTCCGGCGCGTTCTGGTAGCGCTGCACGGATTCGCGGATCTCTTCGCGCGCCGCGGCCACGTCGCCCCAGCCGGACACCTTCACCCACTTGCCGGGTTCGAGGTCCTTGTAGTGCTCGAAGAAGTGCGCGATGCGGTCACGCCAGTGCTGCGGCGCGTCGTTGATGTCGCGGATGTGCGCGTAACCCTGGAACACCTTGTCGCCCGGCACGACGATCAACTTGGTGTCGTGGCCTGCTTCGTCGTCCATGTTCAGCATGCCGACCGGCCGGCAACGCACCACCGAACCCGCGATCAGCGGCAACGGAAGCAGTACCAGCGCATCGACCGGATCGCCATCGCCCGAAAGCGTGCCCGGGATGTAGCCGTAGTTGCACGGGTAACGCATCGGCGTCGACAGTACGCGGTCCACGAAGATCGCGCCGGACGCCTTGTCCACCTCGTACTTGACGGGTTCGGCGTCTTTCGGGATTTCGATGACGACATTGATGTCGTCCGGTACGTCGCGGCCGGCGGGGACGAGGTCCAGGCCCATGGGAATGTCCTTGCAGAAACCCGCCATTTTACGCGAGTCACGCGCGTCCGCCGGGGATCGCAACGAAAAGCCCCGCACGCGGCGGGGCTTCCGGTTCAGCATCGTCCAAGCCGTTACTTCAACTTGTCCCACAGGAAATCGTAGGCCAGCGCATGCATGGTCGCGGCCTGCGAATTGTCCGCGCCCGCGCCGTGGCCACCTTCGGTGTTCTCGTAGAACCACACGTTCCTGTAGCCCATGGCTTCCATCTTCGCGGTCATCTTGCGTGCCTGCACCGGGCCGACGCGGTCATCGCTGGTCGTCGTGTAGAACAGCACGTCGGGATAGTGCGTGCCGGCCTTGACGTTCTGGTAAGGCGAGAACATCTTGATGAAGGCCCACTGTTTCGGATCGTCCGGGTTGCCGTATTCCGCGATCCACGACGCGCCCGCCGACAGGTGCACGTAACGCTTCATGTCGAGCAGCGGCACCTCGCAGGAAATCGCGCCGTAGAGCTGCGGATATTCCGTCAGCATGTTGCCCATCAAGAGGCCGCCGTTGCTGCCGCCTTCGGCGCCGAGGTGCCCGGGCGAGGTCACGCCGCGCTTGATCAGGTCTTCCGCGACTGCCGCGAAATCCTGATACGCCTTCGGACGATTGGCCATGAGGGCAGCCTGGTGCCACGACGGGCCGTATTCACCGCCGCCGCGGATGTTGGCGATCACGTACACGCCGCCGCGTTGCAGCCACGCACGGCCGATCGAGCCGGAGTAGTGCGGCAGCAGCGAAACCTCGAAGCCGCCGTAGCCGTATTCCAGCGTACGGTTGCTGCCGTCGAGCTGCATGTCCTTCGGCGCGATCTCGAAGTAGGGCACGCGCGTGCCGTCTTTCGAATTCACGAAGTGCTGGCTGACTTCGAATTTCGAGGCGTCGAAGAACGCCGGTTCCTGCTTGACCTTCTTCGCCGGTTCGCTGCCCAGCACGCCGCGTTCCAGCGACGGCGGATCGAGGAAGCCAGTGACGGTGAGCCAGTATTCATCGGAGTGGTCGGGATCGGTGCCGACCACCGCGACGGTGCTGAACTTCGGCGCACCCGGCAGCGCGGCGTGCGTCCACGCGCCATTGCCCGGGGCGGGCGGCGTCAGCACGTCGAGGCGGCTTTTCACATCGTCGAGCACATCGAGGATCAGGTGGTGCTGCGACCACGAATAACCCGCGAGCGCGGCGTGCGCGTCGGGCGTGAACAGCGCGGTGAAGTCGCGCTTGCCCGACATGAAGGCGTCGAAGTCCATCGCGATCAGCGCGCCCGCGGGCCAGGTCTTGCCGCCCACCGCCCACGGCGATTTCGTTTGCACCACCAGCCACTGGCGATGCACGTCGACGTTGGCATCTTCCGGCACATCGACCTTCGTCAGCTTGCCATCCTTCGACTGATACATGTCGCCGTGGAAGAAATCCTTCTGCACGGAAACGAAGTCGCGCTCGAAACCCTTGGTGCGATCGTGGTAGGCGCCGATCGCCAGGTCCTCGGGCTTGCCTTCGTACACGAGCTTCGCGGACGACAACGGCGTGCCGCGCGTCCATTCCTTGACGATGCGCGGATAGCTGGACTTGGTCATCGAACCCGGCCCGAAATCGGTGCCGACGTAGACGTGGTCGGCATCGATCCAGCCGATCTCGGCAAAT
>JAZKBD010000004.1:10134-15815 GCA_040388785.1 Pseudomonadota bacterium | reverse complement strand
TTCGGTTTTCGCGACCGGCAGGAAGAAGCCGCCCTTGATGAAGGACTTCGACGGCAGGTCGAACTCGCGCACTTCCACCGCGTCGCCGCCGCCGGGCGACAGCGACACCAGGCAATGCACGTAATCGGGCTTCATGCACTCGGTGCCCTTGAACACCCATTTCTTGCCTTCGGCCTTGTTGAGCGCGTCGATGTCCAGCACCGTTTCCCACTCGGGCGCGGACTTCCCGAACTCGGCCAGCGTGGTGCGCCGCCAGATGCCGCGCGGATGCGTCTTGTCCTGCCAGAAGTTGTAGAGGTAATCGCCCATCCGTTGCACGTACGGAATGCGCGCTTCGGAATCGAGCACTTCCAGGATTTCGCCGCGGGTCTCGTCGAACTCCGGCGATTCCATGAACACTTTTTTCGTGATCGCGTTCTGCGCGTGCACCCAATCCATCGACCTTGCGCCACGGATGTCTTCGAGCCAAAGGTACGGATCGTCGCTGGCCGCACCCGTCGCGGGTGCAGCGGACGAGGAAGGTGTATTTGCCATTGCCATGCCTGTCATCGTGGCGCCCAGCGCCAGGAACAACCAAACGGATTTCATGCGCGACTCCCCAGTGCTGCGAAAAGATGACGGCGAGTGTCGTGCTGGGCATGCCCCTAGTGCAAGTGACGAATAGCACGGTGTCGCAAAACGAAAAGCCCCGCACAGGCGGGGCTTTTCGTTCAGTGCTGCGCGTCGATCAATGCACCATCAGCAGCGGGATGATCAGCAGCGCCACGATGTTGATGATCTTGATCAGCGGATTCACGGCCGGACCCGCGGTGTCCTTGTAGGGATCGCCGACGGTATCGCCGGTGACCGCGGCCTTGTGCGCCTCGGAACCCTTGCCGCCGAAGTTGCCGTCTTCGATGTACTTCTTGGCATTGTCCCAGGCGCCGCCGCCGGTAGTCATCGAGATCGCGACGAACAGGCCCGTGACGATGGTGCCGATCAGCACACCGCCGAGCGCTTCCGGCCCAAGGATGAAGCCGACCAGGATCGGCACCACCACCGGCAGCAAGGACGGGATGATCATTTCCTTGATCGCGGATTTCGTCAGCAAATCGACCGCGCGCGAATAATCCGGCTTGCCGGTGCCTTCCATGATGCCCTTGATCTCGCGGAACTGGCGGCGGACTTCTTCCACCACCGAACCCGCGGCGCGGCCCACCGCTTCCATCGCCATCGCACCGAACAGGAACGGCACCAGGCCGCCGATCAGCAGGCCGATGATGACCATGTGGTTGGACAGCGAGAAGTCGAAGGTCACGCCGGGATGCTGCAGCGACAGGTTATGGGTGTAATCGGCGAACAGCACCAGCGCGGCGAGGCCGGCCGAACCGATCGCGTAACCCTTGGTCACCGCCTTGGTGGTGTTGCCGACCGCGTCCAGCGGGTCGGTCACGCCGCGCACGTCATCCGGTAGGCCCGCCATTTCGGCGATGCCGCCGGCGTTGTCGGTGATCGGGCCGTACGCGTCCAGCGCCACGATCATGCCGGTCATCGACAGCATCGCGGTCGCGGCGATGGCGATGCCGTACAGGCCCGCCATCCAGTACGAAGCGTAGATCGCCGCGCACACCGCCAAGACCGGCAGCGCGGTAGCCTTCATCGACACGCCCAGGCCCGCGATGATGTTGGTCGCATGGCCGGTGGTGGAAGCGCGTGCCACGTGCTGCACCGGCTTGTATTCGGTCGCGGTGTAGTACTCGGTGATCACCACCATCAGCGCGGTCAGGATCAGCCCCGTCAGCGCCGCACCGAACAGGCTGGCGCCGGTAATGACTTTGGAAAGGCCATTCTCTACTACCGCAAATCCTTGCGGGAACATATTGGCGGTTATGAACCAGAACGCCAGCGCGGCCAGCACCGCCGACACGAATACGCCCTTGTACAGCGCGTTCATGATCTTGCTGCGGCCGCTGGTACGGACGAAGTAGGTGCCGATCACCGAGGCGATGATCGAGGCGCCGCCGAGGACCAGCGGATACAACGTGGCGGTGAGATTGCCGGTGGCGAGTACGCCACCCATCAGCATCGTCGCGACCAGCGTCACCACGTAGGTTTCGAACAGGTCGGCGGCCATGCCCGCGCAGTCGCCCACGTTGTCGCCCACGTTGTCGGCGATCACCGCCGGGTTGCGCGGATCGTCTTCCGGAATGCCGGCCTCGACCTTGCCCACGAGGTCCGCGCCGACGTCCGCGCCCTTGGTGAAGATGCCGCCGCCGAGGCGCGCGAAGATCGAAATCAGCGACGAGCCGAACGCGAGGCCGACCAGCGCGTGCAGCGCGGGTTCTTGGGCGAAGCCGAAGCCCAGCGTCAGGACGATGTAGTACGCGGTGACGCCCAGCAGCGCCAGTCCGACCACCAGCATGCCGGTGATCGCGCCGCCGCGGAACGCCACGCCCAGCGCCTTGGAAATGCCGCCGCGGGCCGCTTCCGCGGTGCGCACGTTGCTGCGCACCGACACGTTCATGCCGATGTAGCCGGCTGCGCCGGACAGGATCGCGCCGACCGCGAAGCCGATCGCGGCGGGCCAACTGATCAGAAAACCGATGAGCAGGAACAACACGATGCCCGCGAGCGCGATGGTGCGGTACTGGCGGTTCAGATAAGCCTTGGCGCCTTCCTGGATCGCCAGCGCAATTTCGCGCATGCGCTCGTTACCGGCCGGCTGCTTCATGATCCAGCTGGTCGACAACACACCGTAGAGAATCGCGATGACCGCGCAACCCAGCGCGATCCACAAACCGTACTGTTCGAGCATTTGTACAACCCCTTCAGCGCACACCCGCGACGGGCATTCCCGCGAGTATAGCGTCATGGCAGGTTTCGGCCAGCCGTGCATTTGCGGATCGCCGACGCGTTTGCACAGACCCCGGAGGCGGCGCAACGGGAGTATGCTCCGGCGCGGGTGACGCAGCCGTTCCTTGTCATGGAACGGGCGCTTGGCAACGGGGTGTGGCCATGTCCGACTTCCGACGAAGGTTCCAGTCCCGCATCGCGCCGCTCCTGCTGGGGACGTTGCTGACGTTGCTTGCGGGCGGCGCCGGAGCCCAATCGTCTTCCCCGCCCTACGGGCCGCAGGATGTGGCGGCGTTCCTGGGCACCTGGTGTGCGCAGGGCGATCCTTCGAAGCAGGCGTCGATCGCCACGGGACAGGGCATCTTCCTGACGCTGACCAACGAAGCCGGCAGCACGTCGTACGGACACCTGCAGGCGCCGGGCCAGATCATCGCGCCCGAATGGCAATTCGTGGTCGGCCGCCTGAGCCCCGACGGCAGCCAGATCAACTGGTCGAACGGCACCATGTGGGCACGTTGTCCGAGCGGCGGAGCATGGCCGGGTTGGCCGGGTTACGTCCCGCAGCTCACGGGCACATGGTTCGCCAATGGCGATCGTTCGCGGCGCTGCTCGATCAGCCAGCAGCAAGGCTCGCTGAGCCTGCAGAACGAAGCGGGCCAGTCCGCGAACGGCTCGTTCGTCCGCAGGCGCGACATCACCACCAACTGGAACGGCACCGTCATCAACGGCCATCTCAGTCGCGACGGCAATCGCATCGACTGGAGCAACGGCACGTACTGGCTGCGCGATGTGGTGTACACGCAGTAGTTTCAGGATCGCGGCGCGCCTTGCACGCCGCGCGGCTTGAAACTACGCTGGCGCGATGAATGCATCGAAGTGGTCAGCGCGTCGTGCCGCGTTTCGCCGGTTGCATGAATCCGGCTGCTTCCTGATTCCGAATCCTTGGGATGCCGGTTCCGCGCGCGCGCTGGCGGCGTTAGGTTTCGAGGCGCTGGCGACGACCAGTTCCGGTTTCGCCTGGTCGCGCGCGCACGCGGACAACGCGATGGATGTCGACGCGGTGCTGGTGCATTGCCGCGAAATCGTCGAGGCCACCGAATTGCCGGTCAATGCGGATTTCGAAGATGGTCACGCGCGCGACATCGATGGTTTGAAAAAGAACGTCCGTCGTTGCATCGAAACCGGAGTGGCGGGTTTGTCGATCGAAGATTCCACCGGCGATCCGTCGCAGCCGTTGTACGACTTCGCTGAAGCGGTCGCACGCATCCGCGCCGCACGCGCGGCCATCGTTGCGACCGGTGAAGACGTGATGCTGATCGGCCGCGCCGAATGTTTTCTCACCGGCCACGCCGACCCGTTGAATGAAGCGCTGAAGCGCCTGCGCGCCTACGCCGAAGCCGGCGCGGATTGCCTGTATGCGCCGGGTGCGGGCCAGCCGGAACAGATCCGCGCGATCGTCGAGGCCGTCGCGCCGAAACCGGTGAACGTGCTGGTGGGCCGTCCGGCGCCGTACACGCTTGCGGAACTCGCGAAACTCGGTGTGCGACGCGTCAGCGTGGGTGGCGCGCTCGCGGGTGCCGCGTGGGGCGGTTTCCTGCGCGCCGCGCGCGGATTGGCCGAAGGCCGCTTCGACGGCTTCGCCGACAACGCCACGCACGCCGAATTGAATGCATTGTTCGGCGATTAAATATCGAAGGCCGGCAGCTTTTTCTTCACCGCGGCGTTCTTCAGCGCGACGTATTCCGGCAAACCATCCTTGCCATATGGCGGCGGCGCTTCGCCGCGGATCAACGGCGACAGGTATTGGCGTGCGGCGGCGGTGATGCCGTAGCCGTCCTTCGTGATGAAAGACTTCGGCAGTTTTTTCTCGCGGTTGGCGATCTGGTCGAGTTTCGCCGTTTCGATTTTCCAGCGATATGGCGCATCCGACGTGCGCGTGATCACCGGCATCACCGCGTTCTCGCCGGCCAGCGCCAGTTCGACCGCGGCTTTGCCGACCGCCAGCGCCTGTTCCAGGTCGGTTTTCGACGCAACGTGCCGCGCCGAACGCTGCAGGTAATCCGGCAGCGCCCAGTGGGTTTTGAGCTGCAGCTTGTCGCGGACCATCCCGGCCAACGCCGGTGCGACGCCGCCCAGCTGCGTGTGCCCGAACGCATCCGTGCCGGCGTGCGCGTCGGCGACGAATTTGCCGTCCGCATAGCGGATGCCTTCGCTGGCCGCGATGACGCAGCAGCCGACGCGGTCCACGGTTTCGCGCACGCGGGCAAGGAATTTTTCTTCGTCGAACGTCAGCTCGGGAAACAGGATGATGTGCGGCGCGTCGTCGCGGCCTTCGCCCGCGAGTCCCGCCGACGCAGCGATCCAGCCCGCGTGGCGGCCCATGACCTCCATCACGAACACCTTGGTCGAGGTGTCCATCATCGACATGACGTCGAGTGTGCATTCGCGCAACGATACCGCCGTGTACTTCGCGACCGAGCCGAAGCCCGGGCAGCAGTCGGTGACCGCGAGATCGTTGTCTACGGTCTTGGGCACGCCGATGCAGCGGATGTCGTAGCCCATGGTCTTGCCGAGTTTCGACAGCTTCAGCGCGGTGTCGGCCGAATCGTTGCCGCCGTTGTAGAGGAACCAGCGGATGTCGTGCGCGCCGAAGACTTCGATCAGGCGTTCGTAACGCGCGCGATCGTCTTCCAGTGATTTCAGCTTCACCCGGCACGAGCCGAACGCGCCGCCGGGCGTGTGTTTCAATGCGCGAATCGCGGCCGGCGATTCTTTCGCGGTGTCGATCAAATCCTCGCGCAACGCGCCGAGGATGCCGTTGCGCGCGGCGTAGACGGTGACCTTGTGCT
>JAZKBD010000004.1:9235-10124 GCA_040388785.1 Pseudomonadota bacterium | reverse complement strand
GCTTGCGGCAGGTCTCGATCACCGCCGCGGCACTGGCGTTGATCACGGCGGTGACGCCGCCCGACTGCGCGTACAATAACTTGCCCTTCGAGTTCGGGCCTGCGGTTCCCGGGGTGGCGTTCATCGGTGCTCGGCGTCCGGCGTGGCGTTGACGGGGTGGTTGCACTGCCGCTAGCGTAACCCTCGCGAGTCAATTTGCAATGAAGGCGCCGCGCACTGCGGGCCGAAAGGAAAGGCATGCGCATCGTATTGCTCGGCGCGCCCGGATCGGGCAAGGGCACCCAGGCCAAGCGGCTGATGGCGGATCTCAGGCTGGCGCACATTTCCACGGGCGACCTGCTGCGCGCTGCCGTCAAGGCCGGCACGCCACTGGGGTTGAAGGCGAAAGCGGTGATGGAAGCGGGGCAACTGGTTTCCGACGAGATCGTGCTGGGCTTGCTGGAAGAGCGCCTCGCGCAAGCCGACACGAAGTCCGGTTTCATCCTCGATGGCTATCCGCGCAATCTTGCGCAGGCGAACGCGCTGGATGCGCTGCTCGCGCGCGTGGGCCAGCCGTTGGATGCGGTGGTGAAGTTGAACGTGCCGGACGCCGCGATCGTCAAGCGTTGCGAGATCCGCTTCGAGCAGGAACATCGCGCCGACGACAATCCCGAAACCGTGCGCAAGCGCCTCGCGGTGTACGCCGAACAGACCGCGCCGGTCGCGGATTTCTACGCGCGCCGCGGCTTGCTCACCGAAATCGATGGCGTGGGCGCGATCGAAGCGATCGGCGATCGCGTGCTCGCCGCGCTGCGGGCGCGGGTACCCGCCAGCACGTGACCTTGTCTTCGCTTCTTGCCGTCCTGCTGGGCATCTGCCGGTTCCGGCGCGGTCCGGAGGACATGCCGTA
>JAZKBD010000004.1:8829-9225 GCA_040388785.1 Pseudomonadota bacterium | reverse complement strand
TGCTGATCGCGCTGCTGGTCGGCTGCGCTGCGCTGCAGGTGGGCTTCAACGTGTACAACGGCGCCGCGCCGGGGGTGGCGGCGGCGCTCCTGGTCGGTGGCGCCGCCTTCATCGGTGCGCTCTACCTGCTGTTGCGCGGTCGCGGCAAGTCGTTGCGGTTCGTGCAGACGACGACTGCGCTGGCCGCGGTGTACCTGTTGTTCGGCGTCGTCATCGATGCATTGATCTCCGGGTTGTCGCTGGCGCAGCTGAGCGAGGAAATCCTCAAGCATCCCGGCCAGCCGCCCGCGCTGACCACGTTGCAGACGCTGGTGATTCCCGGCGTGGTCGCATTGGTGGTCTGGCAGTTCTGCGTGCTGGTCGGCATCGTGCGCCGCGCGCTGGAGCTCCCCGTCG
>JAZKBD010000004.1:4013-8819 GCA_040388785.1 Pseudomonadota bacterium | reverse complement strand
CTGGTGTTCCTGCTGCTGTTCCTGGTCGACTGGTTCGTCGCCAGCCTGGTGGCGTCTGCAATGGGCGCGGTCTGAATCACATGCGCATCCATATCCTCGGCGTCTGCGGCACCTTCATGGGCGGCATCGCGGCGCTGGCGCGCGAGCTGGGCATCGAAGTGGAAGGTTCGGACGCGAACGTGTACCCGCCGATGAGCGACCAGTTGCGCGCGCTGGGCATCACGTTGCAGCAAGGCTGGTCGGCCGGGCATCTGCAGCCCGCGCCGGACACAGTGGTGGTGGGCAACGCGTTGTCGCGCGGCAATCCGTCGGTCGAGTACATGTTGAATGAAGGCTTGCGCTACACGTCGGGTCCGCAGTGGCTGGGCGAGAACGTGTTGCGCGATCGCTGCGTGCTGGCGGTCGCCGGCACGCATGGCAAGACCACCACGACCAGCCTGCTCGCGCACCTGCTCGACAGCGCCGGTCTCGCGCCCGGATTCCTGATCGGCGGCGTGCCGGGGAATTTCGGGGTATCGGCGAGATTGGGCGGCGGTTCCTTCCCCCGCGCGCGGGGGAAGGTGCCCGAAGGATGGATGGGGGAAATCTCGCGAGAGCAGCCCCCATCCGGCGCTGCGCGCCACCGTCCCCCCCGCGCGGGGGAAGGGAAGTCGGTGTCGCCAGCGGCTGCTCCATTTGTTCTGGAGGCGGACGAATACGACACCGCGTTCTTCGACAAGCGTTCGAAGTTCGTGAATTACCAACCGCGCATCGCGATCCTCAACAATCTCGAATACGACCACGCCGACATCTTTCCCGATGTCGCGGCGATCCAGCGCCAATTCCATCACCTCGTGCGCACGGTGCCCGGCAATGGCCGCCTGATCGTCAATGCCGAAGATGCGCGGCTGGCCGAGGTGCTGGCGATGGGCTGCTGGACGCCGGTCGAGACTTTCGGCATCGACACGGGTGACTGGCGCGCGCGGATGCTCGAAGCCGACGGCTCCGCCTTCGCGGTCACGCACGCGGGCGAATCGATCGGCAACATCCACTGGAACCTCACGGGGCGCCACAGCGTGATGAACGCGCTGGCGGCGTTGGCTGCGGCGCACGCAGCGGGCGTGGATACTCAATCGTTGTTGCCAGCATTCGCAAGCTTCGAAAGCGTCAAGCGCCGGATGGAATCGCTGGGTGAGGTGGACGGTATTCACGTGTATGACGATTTCGCGCATCACCCCACCGCCATCGCGACCACGCTCGCGGGACTGCGCGCGAAAATCGGCAACGCGCGCATCCTGGTCGCGCTGGAGCCGCGCTCCAATTCCATGCGCGCGGGTGCGCACGCGGCGATGCTCGCGCCATCATTGGCCGACGCGGATGCCGTGGTGTTGCTGCAGCGGCCCGAGTTGCCGTGGGACGCGCATGGGGTGACTGACGCGCTGGCCGGTCGCGGCATCACCGCGCCATCGGTCGCGGAACTGGTCGCCGCGTTGCATGCGCAGGCACGCGCGGGCGACCACGTCGTGTTCATGTCCAACGGCGGCTTCGACAATGCGCCGCGGCGTTTTCTGGATGCACTGCGTGCCGGTTAGACTCGGGGCGTGAAGCGTCGCGAGCTGCCGTTGTTTCCGCTCAATGCCGTGCTGTTTCCCGGCAGTACGCTGGGCCTGCGCATTTTCGAACTGCGTTACCTCGACATGGTCCGCGAATGCGCGCGCGGCGATGGCGTGTTCGGCGTGTGCCTGATCATGAGCGGACAGGAAGCGGGTGAGCCCGCATTGCCTGCCGCGGTCGGCACGCTGGCGCGGATCGTCGATTTCGACACCTTGCCCGATGGACTGCTGGGCATCAGCGTCACCGGCTGCACGCGTTTCCGCGTGCAGAAGTCGCGCATCCGTGGCAACGGTCTGGTGACCGGTGAAGTGCGCCATTGGCCGGATGAACCCGCGATTCCGATTCCGGTCGAGTTCGCGCTGTTGCCGGCGATCCTCGAACGGCTGGCCGAGCAGGCTGGCCTGTCATGGCGCAACGGTCCGCGCGAGCGCTACGACGATGCCAGTTGGGTCGGCTTCCGGCTGGCGGAACTGTTGCCCCTCGGCGATGCCGAGCGCCAGCATCTGCTGGAAGTCACCGATCCGCTGGAGCGGCTGGCCGCGCTGCGCGATGCGATGCCGCGGTTTCAGAAGGCATGATTTTTGCGATCGTCCATGATCGCTGCGACGTCGACCGCATTGTTTGCATCAAGGGTATGTCTTCGGCAGCGACATCACCACGGCCATTGAAGCCGCCATCCATGGCAAAAAACTCCGTGGCCTGACTTCCACAACAGCTGCTTCGAACATCCGCTATTGCCACGTTTACACATACACACCTTTACTATGTGCCGTAAAGGCCGACGATGGGCGGGTCGCAACAGGCGACATATCCCAGGAGACCCGCATGAAACTGTTTTCGATCACCTGCGCACTGGCGTTGGGGCTGGCATTTGCAGCCGCGCTGCCGTCTGCATCCGCCGAGCCCGCCGCCGCGACCAGTTCCGCGCCCGCCGCCCCGCAATTGCAGGCCGCGATGCGTTCGTTGTGGCACGGCCACCTCGTGGCGACGCATGATTACGCGCTGGCAGTGCATGCCGGCAACAACGCCGGCGCAACCAAGACCGCGGACGCGGTGGTTGCCAATGCCAAGCAGATCGCCAATGCCGTCGCCGGTTTCTATGGCGCCCCCGCGGGTGATGGCCTGCTGAAATTGCTGGCAGGACACTGGGGCGGCGTGAAGGCGCTGACCGACACCACCAAGGCCGGCGATACGGCGGGTGAACAGAAGGCCATGAATGAACTCGCCAGCAACGCGACCGCCATCGCCAAGTTCCTGGCCGGCGCCAATCCGAACTGGCCCGAAGCCACGCTGCAGGGCGCGCTGATGATGCACGTCAACGACCACAAGACCCAGATCGACGAGATGATGTCGAATGCACCCGCGGCGCAACAAGCGAAGGCGTGGACGGAAATGCAGCAGCACATGAACATGATCGCGGACGTGCTGGCCGCTGGCATCGCCAAGCAATTCCCGAACAAGGCACATTGATCCCATGCGACACACGAGCGCCCTGCGCCAACTCGGCGACACCCAGCAGAAATTGCTGCGCAAGCTGCTGCTGTCGCCGCAGGGTGCGAGCGTGGAAGAGCTGTGCCATGCACTCGGCGTCACCCACAATGCGGTCAGGCAGCACCTGACCGCGTTGATGGCGCAAGGGTTCGTCGCGCGCGGCGAGTCGATCTCCAGCGGCGGCCGACCGCGCGCCTGCTTCGTGCTGCTGCCGGCAGGACGCGAACTGTTCCCGCGCAATTACGCGCTGATCGCGGGCGGCGTGCTCGAATATCTCTACGCGCATGCGGGCGCCCAGGCGGTGCAGGCAATGCTGGCCGAGATGGGCGCGAAGCTGGGCCGGGACGCCGCCGAACGGATCGCCGCGGCCACGGACGCGAATGAAGTGACGCACTTGCTCGCCGAGCAGCTCGATGCGCTGGGCTATGAAGCGCAGGTCGTCGACGCGGGCGGACAGACGCAGGTGGAAGCGTGGAATTGCGTTTTCCATTCGCTCGCGCGGAAACACCCCGACGTGTGCAGCTTCGACCTGGCGTTCATGAGTGCCGCGGCAGGGCGCCCGGTGCAGCGGACGCGCTGCATGCTGCATGGCGCGCCCGCATGCAGGTTCCATGTCGGGATGCCGGGCGAGAAGAAAACCACGGGTTGACCCGTTTCTGGGCGACCGCGCGAACCGCTGTTCAGCGCAATGCCTGCTCGAGATCGTCGATCAGGTCCTGCGCGTCTTCCAGGCCGATCGACATCCGCACCAGTCCGGGCGGTGAATGCGTGTGCGCGCCCTCGGCCGACGCGCGGTGCTCGATCAGCGACTCGCAGCCGCCGAGCGAGGTCGCATTGCTGAAGATCTTCGTGCCGCGCGCGAGGCGCAGGGCGGCATCGTAACCACCGCGCAGTTCGACGCTGAGCATCGCGCCGAAACCCCGCATCTGCCGGCTGGCGATCGCGTGTCCCGGATGCTCCGACAGCCCAGGCCAGTTCACGCGTTCGATGGCGGGATGCCTGGCGAGAAACGCCGCCACCTTGCGCGCGTTCGCGCAATGCATCGCCATCCGGGCCGGCAGCGAGCGGCAGCCGCGCAGGGTCAGCCAGGCGCTGAAGGGCGCGAGGATTGCGCCGGTGAGCAGGCGGCGCTCTGCGATGCGTTCGGCGAAATCGTCGTTCTTCGCGAAGATCAATGCGCCTCCGAGTACATCGCTGTGGCCGCCGAAATACTTGGTGGTCGAATGCATCACCACGTCCGCGCCGAGTTCCAGCGGACGCTGCAGCACCGGCGTCGCGAAGGTGTTGTCGCACGCGAAGCGCGCGCCACTGGCGTGCGCGATCTTCGCCAGCCCGGCAAGATCGCTGATGCGCAGGCGTGGATTGGAAGGCGATTCCGCCCACAACAGCGCGATGCCGCCCGTGCACGCGGCGCGCACCGCGTCGAGATCCGTGGTATCGATGGTGAGGACCTCGACGCCGCGCTCGGGCAGCACTTCGGTCACGTAGCCGCGCGTGCCGACGTAGCAGTCTTCCGGCACGATCACGCGCTGGCCGCGTTGCAGCGTGTCCAGCACCGCGGCGACCGCGGCCATGCCCGATGCGTACGCCAGTGCACGCTCGCCGCCTTCCAATGCGGCCAGCGCGGCTTCGAGGCGTTGCTGGGTCGGGTTGCCGTCGCGTTGGTAGGTGAACGCTTCCGCTTCGCCCGGCGGCGCGTGCACGAAGGTGGTGGAGAAGTGG
>JAZKBD010000004.1:0-4003 GCA_040388785.1 Pseudomonadota bacterium | reverse complement strand
CGCCACCGCTCCGGTTTCGCGGTCGGGTTCCGCGCCTGCGTGGACCGCAAGCGTATCGAACTTCTGGGTCATCCGGCATCTCCGAACTTGCGTCGATCCAATCGATGCGGCCAAGATAATGGAATCGTCGGCGAGCGGTTGGTGCCGGCAGGAGAAGACATGAAATACCTGCACAGCATGCTGCGCGTGCGCGACCTGGATGCATCGTTGCGCTTCTATTGCGGGGGTTTGGGTCTGCGCGAGGTACGCCGCAAGGACGTGCCGCAAGGCAAGTACACGCTGGTGTTCCTGTCGGCGCCGGACAGTCCCGAAGCCGAGATCGAACTCACGCACAACTGGGGTTCCGAAGAGGACTACGGCTCGGCGCGCAACTTCGGCCATCTCGCGTTCCGCGTCGACGACATCTATGCGACCTGCGCGCGGCTGCAGGCGATGGGGGTCGCGATCAACCGCCCGCCGCGCGATGGCCACATGGCGTTCGTGCGCTCGCCGGATTCGATCTCGATCGAGTTGCTGCAGGCGGGCGATGCGTTGCCGTCGCAAGAACCTTGGGCATCGATGGCGAACGTCGGCGCGTGGTGATTCGCGGCTAGCCGCGTGCGACCGAGGTGAAGGCGGAGCGCGCGGCTTCGAGTGTTTCCGCGATCACCTCGTCGCTGTGCGCCATCGACATGAAGCCCGCCTCGAACGCACTGGGCGCGAAGTACACGCCGCGTTCCAGCATCGCATGGAAGAAGCGGTTGAAGGCTTCGCGATCGCAGGCCATGGCCCGCGCGAAGGTGTCGACCTTCTCGGCGCTGAAAAACAAGCCGAACATCCCGCCCACGCGATTGCTGGAAAACGGCACGCCGGTTGCGCGCGCCGCCGCCAGCAAGCCATCGGTGAGCGATTGCGTTTTCAACGCCAGACGCTCGTGGAAGCCGGACTCGCGCACCAGATCCAGCATCGCAAGCCCCGCCGCCATCGCGACCGGGTTGCCCGAAAGCGTGCCGGCCTGGTAGATCGGACCGGCCGGGGCCATCCGTTCCATCAGATCGCGGCGGCCGCCGTAGGCACCCACCGGCATGCCGCCGCCGATGATCTTGCCGAGCGTGGTGAGGTCGGGCGTGATCGCGTACAGCGACTGTGCGCCACCGTCGGCCACGCGAAAACCGGTCATCACTTCGTCGAAGATCAGCAGCGCGCCGTCGCGCGTGCACAGCTCGCGCAGCGTATGCAGGAATCCCGGACGCGGCGGCACGCAGTTCATGTTGCCGGCGACCGGTTCCACGATCACGCCCGCGATCGTCTTGCCCATCGCATCGAAGAGTGCGCGCGCAGCTTCGATGTCGTTGTACGGCAGCGTGATCGTGAGGTCGGCTAGGGATTTCGGCACACCCGGAGAATCCGGCACGCCCAGCGTCAATGCGCCGGAGCCTGCTTTCACCAAGAACGAGTCGCCGTGGCCGTGATAACAGCCTTCGAACTTCACGAAGCGTTCGCGTCCGGTTGCGCCGCGTGCAAGGCGCAGCGCCGACATCGTGGCTTCGGTGCCGGAGTTGACGAAGCGGACCATTTCGATCGCTGGCATCAGCGCATGGATCGCGTCGGCCAGTTCGGCTTCGGCGGCGCAGGGCGCGCCGAACGACAACCCATCGCGCACGACGCGTTCGACCGCTTCGCGCACGTGCGGATGATTGTGGCCGGCGATCATCGGACCCCACGAGCCGACATAGTCGATGTAACGCTTGCCCTCGACGTCCCACAGGTACGGCCCGTCGGCGCGCGCGGCGATGAACGGTTCGCCACCCACGGATTTGAATGCACGCACCGGCGAATCGACGCCGCCGGGCAGCACGCGCTGCGCGCGCTCGAAAAGTTCGTGATTGGTGGTCATGCCTGGTCTCTGGTCTGGAACAATGCCGCGAACCCGCTTGCAGCTGCACGCACGTCGCGCGCGCCGAACAGCGCCGAAATCACGGCCAGGAAATCGGCGCCGGCCGCGATCAGCGACCCGCCATTTTCGGCGGTGATGCCGCCGATCGCCACCAGCGGCAGGCCGAATTCACGCGCTTCGCGCAACAACGCGGCATTTGCGCGGCGCGCACCGGGTTTGCTGAGGGACGGGAAGAAGGCGCCGAACGCAAGGTAGTCGGCACCCGCCGCTGCCGCAGCTTCCGCCCGTTGCAGGGAGTCGTAGCACGACACGCCGATGATTGCGCCCGGTCCGAGCGCCGCGCGCGCGATCGCGACATCGAGATCGTCCTCGCCCAGGTGCACGCCGGCGGCGCCGCTGGCGCCCGCAAGTTCCGCATCGTCGTTGATGACCAGCGGTACATCGAACTTGCGGCATAGCTCAGCCAGACTTCGCGCTTCACGCAGTCGCCGGGCTGCGTCACGCGTTTTGTCGCGGTATTGCAGCAGCATCGCACCGCCCTCGAGCGCTGCGCGCGCAGCCGCGAGCAGGTCATCACGCGGACCGTCGGTGATGGCGTACAAACCGCGCGAAGGCAGGCGGGCCGGACGGTCGGGCGACATGGACATTGAATGCAGGTTGACGTGGGTCAAGGGTTCGCTTTCATGCCAGCGCGCATCTTGCGACAATACGGGATATCGTCCCTTGCGTCAGCCGCCATGAATGCTTCAGCCGAAACCGCCGTCACCTACCGCAAGTTCATGTGCGTGGTGTGTGGTTTCATCTACGACGAGGAAGCCGGGCTTCCGGAAGAGGGCATCGAGCCGGGCACGCGCTGGGAGGATATTCCGGACACGTGGACGTGCCCGGATTGCGGCGTCACCAAGGACGATTTCGAGATGATCGAGATGACCTGAGGTCGCGCTCGCGACCATGGTCGTCGTGATCCGACCATGGATGGGCGGAATCCGGATACGGGGATGTGAAAGCGCCACGGGCTTGCCCCAATTGCGTCATGCCATGTTCATGCCGGTGTGCTGGCATGGAGTCACCGTGGGCGGGGAGACGCAAGCATGCTGGAATTCGTGCCATTCGATGATCGCTGGTTCGACAGCGAACCTCCCGGCCGGCTGATTCCGTTGCCCATGAATTTCACCTGCATGCACGATGCCGACGGCGTGTTTCACTGGGTGCCGGAGGGCATGCCGGAGAACGTGATCACGTCGCCCTTGCGCGCGCCCAGCTTCGCCGCCGTACCGGCATTGAGCTCCAGTACGTAACGCGCGGGCACATTGCTCGGGTAGATTGGGCACGGGTCGGCCTTGCACGGCTGCGCGTCGGCCTGGATGGTCACCAGGTGGCGCTCCGCGTCGAAGAACAGGATGTCGAGCGGGATCAGCGTGTTCTTCATCCAGAACGTGCGCTGCTGTGAGTCCGGGAACACGAACAGCATGCCGTGATCGGCGGCCATCGAGGTGCGGTCCATCAGGCCGTGCTCCTGTTCGGCCGGCGTGGTGGCGATTTCCACCGTGAAAACGTGTCCTTCCAGCGCCACGGCGGGATGGGCGTTCGCAGCCGGAGCAGCGGCGCAGGCCTGACACGCCAGCATTGCAACGAAGAGCGGTACGCCAAGCAGGGGAAAGGTTCGCATCGGTTTGCCTCGGGTGGGCCAAAACCCAAGTGTAGCGCGGCTTTGCGCATGACCACTTCCAAACCGGAATCGATCACGCTATCCTTGTCGGCCCGCGTAACGCAGAGCGTCGCAGGGACGGTTTCCGGTCTGCAAAAACTTTCTCGAAAGTGGTTGACAGTCCCGGGAACATGGCTACAATGGGCGGCTCACGTGACGAAATGTCCGTGACGCGGAACCGCAAGGTGACGCACCGCAGAGCTCCTTGACAGTGTGCACAGGTGACTTGTGTGGGCGGCTTGCAGGTGGATGAAAGTTCATCGATGCAAGACGTCCAACCTTTGAACCTTAGTGATTCAGCGATGAATTGCAGAGTTCAGGGTTTGGATTCTTCTCAAAATAGACAGCCTTCGGGTTGTCGAAACCTTAAGTGAAGAGTTTGATCCTGGCTCAGATTGAACGCTGGCGGCATGCCTAAC
>JAZKBD010000003.1:62642-66987 GCA_040388785.1 Pseudomonadota bacterium | reverse complement strand
AATTCCTCGTAATCGCGGCGCTGCTTGTCCGACATGATGTCGTACACCAGCGCATGCACCTGCTTGTGCTCGAGCGCGGGGAGATTGATCCGGCGGATGTCGCCGTCGACCCGGATCATCGGCGGCAGGCCCGCCGACAAGTGCAAGTCCGAAGCCTTGTTCTTGACCGAAAAGGCCAACAGTTCGGCGATATCCATGAACCCCCTCCAAGAATGCGCGCACCGCCCGGCCGGATCGGCATCAGACGGCCCCACTGTACCCCAACACTTCCCACGAATCCTGCAAATTCCGTTCCAGCAAAGCCGCTGCAGGAGCCGCGTCGAGTATACGCCAGCACCGTTTCCGCAAACGCGCCGGAGGCGGCAGTTCCGGCGCCGTCCGGCTCAGGCGTGGGTTTCGCCGCCGGCGAAATCCAGGGTCGCGACAGTGCCGCGTTCGGCGCGCGGCGCCAATGACACCCGCCAGCCGTACAGCTCGCACAAGCGACGTACGATCGCGAGACCCAGACCGGCGCCCTTCACCGTCTCGCCCTCGCCACGCACGCCGCGCTCGAACAGGTGCTCGGCCTCTTCGGCCTTGATGCCCTGGCCGGTGTCCTCGATGCGCACGCGCCCGGCTTGCACGCGCACCACGATCTCGCCTTCCTGGGTGTATTTGCAGGCATTGCCCACCAAATTGCCCAGCGCCACCGCGACCACCGAAGACGGCGCTTCCACGGTGACCGGCGATTCGATTTCGGCGCGCAACGCAATGGACTTGCGTCCGAGATCCGGACGATGCGTGTCGACGACTTCCTCCACCACCCTGGCGACGTCGGTGGTTTCGCCATCCACCGGCCCCGAGCGTTCGGCGCGCGACAACAGCAGCAAGGCCTGGGTCAGTTCGGTGGACTGCCGCACGGCGCGTTCGATCCGCTGCAAACGCGTGTGCAGCTTTTCCGGAAGGTCGGGCGTCGTCATCAGCAGCTCGGTCGTACTGGCGATCACCGCCAGCGGCGTGCGCAGTTCGTGGCTGACGTCGGCATTGAACTCACGGTCGCGCTGGATCAATGCACTCTGGCGTTGCGCGTAGTCGTCGAGCGCCGCGGCCAGCTCACCGACCTCGTCCTCGGCGAAATGCGGCGCCAGCGGTTCCAGCTTGCGGCCGCTGCGGAACGCGCGCAGGCGCTGGGCCAGGTCGGTCACCGGACGCATCACGCGCCGCGAAAGCCAATAGCCGACCATGAGCGACAACAGCGTGAACACGATCACCGCCGCGACCAGGCCGGTGATCAGTTGCCGCTTGCCGAGACTCTCGCGGCTGGTGTCGTAGGTGAGGAAGGCATCGATGCCGTACTTGCGCGCCACGACCAGCTTGTATTGGCGCGGCAGGCCGCCCGTGCCGCCCTGCATGTCGTATACGCCCGGCTTCAATCCCTGCCAGGCCAGCGGCGCCTGGTAAACCGTCTGGTCATTCCACATCCACGCTTCGATCAACTGGAACCGCAACGGTTCGTCCGGATGCAGGTGCTTGCTGTCGACCGCCTGCTGGAGATCGGCCTCGAGGCTCTGGTTGATGAGCTGATTCTCCACCTTGGCGCGCACGTACAGCGACGCGGCCGCGAACAACGCGCTCAGCCCGAAGCCGAACAGCGTGAAGGTGACGATCAGCCGGAAGCGGAGCTTACGCCGGGACTGCATCCGGATCGACCATGCGGTAGCCGATGCCGTGGCGGGTGTGGATCAACGGCTTGTCGAACGGTTTGTCGATGGCCGCGCGCAAGCCGTGGATGTGCACGCGCAGCGAATCGGAATCGGGCAATTCCTCGCCCCACACTTTTTGTTCGAGATCCTGGCGCGTGACCACCGACGGACTGGCTTCCATCAGCGCCTGCAGCAGCTTCAGACCGATCGGATTCAACTGGATCGACTCGCCCGCACGCGTGACCACCAGCGTGTCGAGGTTGTAGGTGAGGTCGGCGATCTTCAGCACGCGGCTCTTCGGTCCCTTGCCGCGCCGCGCCAGCACCTCCAGCCGCGCCGCGAGTTCCTGCAGCGCGAACGGTTTGGTCATGTAGTCGTCGGCGCCGGACTCGAAGCCGGTGAGTTTCTGTTCCAGCGCATCGCGCGCCGTCAGCATCAGCACCGGCGTGTGCTTGTGCGCCTCGCCGCGCAATTTCTTGCACACCATGATGCCGTCCATGCCCGGCAAGGTCAGGTCCAGCACGATCACGTCGAAATCGTTGACCACCGCCAGATGCAGGCCGGTGACGCCGTCGCCGGCGAAATCGACGACGTGGCCGCGATCCTCAAGGTAATCACCGATGTTGGTGGCGATGTCATTGTTGTCCTCGATCACCAGCACGCGCATGGCATATCCCGGCTAACGCGCATTCGTGCGCCATTGCGCAAGCTTAGCGAGAAACGGATTTTCGCGCTGCAGCCGCGGCGCGGCGCATTCAGCCATTCGGCCGCGATACCTGCGCTTGATCGGCACTGCAGGTGGCGGCAGATATGTGTCCCGGTCGTGACGGTACTGGGCTGGGCCATCGCGGCATCATCCACCCGCGTCATTTTCGAGCCGGAAGGTGAACGCTTGCCGATAGCGTCGACCGGGCACCGCAGGCGGCGCGAATCGCCAATCCGCCACGGCCTTCAGCGCGGCCGTGTCGAATTGCCCGGAACTGGTACTTACGATTTCGAGGTCGTGCGGCATCGCTGCTGTCACCTGCTCACGCCAATGCAGCCTCGAGGTGCCCGATCACCGCATCCGCCACATCCACGCCGGATACTGTTTCGATGCCTTCCAGCCCGGGCGAAGCGTTGACCTCCAGCACCAGCGGTCCGCGCGCGGAACGCAGCAGGTCCACGCCGGCGATGCCGAGGCCCAGCACCTTGGCTGCGCGCAGCGCGATGCCGCGTTCCGCTGCGGACAACCTGACGGGGCTGCCGGTGCCGCCGCGGTGCAGGTTGGCGCGGAAATCGCCGTCGACCGCGGCGCGTTGCATCGCCGCGACCACGCGGTCGCCGACCACGAAGCAGCGGACGTCGCGCCCATTGGCTTCGCGCACGAATTGCTGGACCAGGAAGTTGGCGTACAGGCCACGGAACGCCTCGATCACGCTTTGCGACGCCGCGGCCTTCTCCGCCAGCACCACGCCGCTGCCCTGCGCGCCCTCATTGAGCTTGATCACGTGCGGTGCCGGGCCGAGCATGTTGAGAAGATCCGACGTGTCGTCCGGGTTGTCGCCGAACACCGTCACCGGCAGGTCGATGCCATGGCTGGCGAGTATCTGCAGGCTGCGTAGCTTGTCGCGCGCGCGCAGCACCGCGTCCGAACAGCTCGGGGTGTACACGCCCATCATCTCGAACTGGCGCAGCACGGCGGTGCCGTAGAACGTCACCGATGCGCCGATGCGCGGGATCACCGCGTCGATGCCTTTCAACGCGCGGCCACCGTAATGCACGACAAAACCGTCATTGGCGATCCGCATGTAGCAACGCAAGGGATCGAGCACGCGCACGCGATGCCCGCGCGCGCGCGCAGCGGCGACCAGCCGGGCCGTCGAATACAACCTCGCATTGCGGGACAGGATCGCAAGCTTCACTAAAGAGGCTCTGTAGAAGTATTTCGCTCGAAGCCGCTTTTGTTGAAAGTCAGGCCACGGAGCTCTTGGCCATGGATGGCGGCTCTAAAGGCCGTGATGTTGACGAAGCCAAGATCTTTTTCGGTTACGAGATCACCGGGGATGCAGCGATCATGGATGATCGCAAAAACCAAGCGGGTGAAGGGAATCGAACCCTCGTCAGTAGCTTGGGAAGCTACAGCTCTGCCATTGAGCTACACCCGCGCCGGGAAGGCGATGTTAGCGATGCGCGCGGCGGGCATGCAACGACCACCGAACGCCGGCTAAACGTTTTCTTAGGCCATGCTTAGGATACTCGGCGCAGCAGGCGCGCATTCAGCGCGGCTGGGTTGAGATGAGCGCGTCGGACGAGGGGCGCCGCACCGACGCAATCCATGAGCGCCCGTTTCGCCACGGGGGTTTCCCATGTCCCGTTTCCGCCTTTCGCGTCAGTTGCTCGTCGCCGCCGGCGTCTGTGCCTTGCTGCTCGGCGCGGCCACGGTCCAGGCGCAGCAGTACGACGATTCGCAGCCTTCCGATCAATCGCAGGCGCCCGACGATTCCGCTCAGGCACCCGGACGTGTCGCGCGGCTCGCGTACCTGTCCGGCCAGGTGCAGTTCGCGCCGGCCGGGGAAACCGACTGGGGTTCGGTGGAAGTCAATCGCCCGATGGTGATCGGCGATCGCCTGCTGACCGGCGACGACGGCCGCGCCGTGCTGGAACTCGGCGACGCCGCGATC
>JAZKBD010000003.1:31558-62632 GCA_040388785.1 Pseudomonadota bacterium | reverse complement strand
ATCCGCATCAACAACGACAGCGCGTTCGATTTCCTCAACCTCGACCAGGACAACGTGCAGGTCGAACTTTCGCAGGGCACGCTGAACATCGCGGTGCGCCAGCTTGCCCAAGGCGAAAACTTCGAGGTGGACACGCCGACGGTTGCCTTCGTCGCCTCCACCGCCGGAACCTATCGCATCGACGATGATCCCTCCGGCACCGGCAGCATGGTCACCGTGTTCCAAGGCTCGGGCACCGTCTACGGTGAGAACGGCGTCAGCCGGCAGGTGGCCGCGGGCACGTCCTATCGCTTCAACGATTCGACGCTCGCCAGCGTCGAAACCAACAGCCTGCCGCAGCCCGACGATTTCGATCGCTTCTGCGAGGCGCGCGACGCGAACTACAACCGCTATGCACAGCAACAGCAGCAATACGTGCCGCCCGACATGATCGGTGGCGATGATCTCGATCAATACGGCCAATGGGACAACACCCCCGACTACGGCACCGTGTGGTATCCGAGTTCGGTGCCGGCCGACTGGGCGCCTTACCGCAACGGCCATTGGGCGTGGATCGATCCCTGGGGCTGGACCTGGGTGGGCGATGAGCCGTGGGGTTTCGCGCCTTTCCATGACGGCCGCTGGGTTTACGTCCGCAGCCGTTGGGGCTGGATGCCGGGGCCGGTGCACGTGCGCCCGTTGTACGCGCCGGCGCTGGTCGCGTTCGTCGGCGGCTCGGGACTGTCGCTCTCGATCAACATCGGCGGTGGCGGCCCGGTGGGCTGGTTCCCGCTGGGCCCGCGCGACGTGTACGTGCCGTGGTTCCACGCCTCGCGCAATTACTTCACCAACGTCAACGTCACCAACATCCGCAACGTGTACGTCAACAAGACGGTCATCAACAATTTCTACGGCGATTACCGTGCGGGCCGGGTGCCGCCGCGCGGCGGGCATGACTATGCGTACCGTACGATGCCGGCCGCCGTGACGGCGGTGCCGCAGAACGTCTTCACCGGCGCGCGTCCCGTGCGTCCCGCCGTGTTGAAGCTCAACCGCACCCAACTCGCACGCACCGAAGTTGCGGTGCGCCCCACTGCCACCCCCGACCGGAGCAGCCAGGGCTTGGGCCACCCGACGGCGCGGCCGACCGCGATCAAGGGCCGCGAGCCGTTCGCGCGTCCGGTGGTCGCGCGCCACCAGCCGCCGCCGCGTCCGGTCGATTTCGCGGCGCGCCAGAAAGTCATCGCCAGCCAGCATGGCCAGCCGTTGACGCCGGCGCAGCTGCAGAACCTGCGCAAGACGCAGCCGGCGCCGCGCGAGGATCGCGTGAAGCTGGTTCGCGCAGCCACCGGCGCTGCAGCGATCGGCGCAGCACCTCGTGCGACGCCGCCGCCGCGACCGTCGGAACCGGCGGCGCGTACCCAACCGACACGCTCCGTCGTGGCACCGCGTCCAGGCGAACCGTCCGCGCGCCGTCCCAGTCCGACCGAGCCGTTCAAGAACACGGTGCATCCGATCCAGGCGCCGGTGAACCCCGTGCGGAACGCCCCCTCGCGCCCCAATGAATTGCCCTCCGCGCGCTTCGCACATCCCAATCAGCCCGCGACGTTGCCGCGCGCACCCGTGATCCGTCCCGCGGGCGAACCGCAACGGAACAGCGCGCCCACTTCGGGCCGCCTGCCCGTGGTGCGGCCGGTAGAACGCGCACCGCAACAGGTCGACAACCGCGCCGCGCAGCAACAGCAGCAAGCACAGGCCGAGGCGCAGCAACGCGCACGCGAGCAGCAAGCGCAACAGCAACGCCAAGCACAGGCACAGGCACAGCAGCGTGCACGCGACCAGCAAGCACAGCAGCAACGCCAGATGCAAGAGCAGCAACGCGCGCGCGATCAACAGGCACAGCAGGAACGGGCCCGCGAGCAGCAGATGCAACAGCAGCGTCAAGCGCAAATGCAGGAACAACAACGCGCGAGGGACCAACAGGCCCAGCAGCAACGCGCCACGCAAATGCAGCAGCAACAGCGCGAGATGCAAATGCGTCAGCAACAGGTGCAGCAGCGCCAGATGCAGCGTGCACCACAGCCGCGCAACAATCCGCCGCCGCAACGCCGTGAGCCACCGCCTAGGAAGCATCCTCCCGAAAGCAGCGGCAACCCGGTCCGCTGAGCGGCACGCAGCAAGACGCCCCGCGACGCGAGTCGCGGGGCATTAAACTTCGCGCATGAAGATTTTTCTCAACGGCGAGCCGCACGAATGCGACGCGGCCACCACGATAACCCGGCTGCTCGAAGGAACCGGGCACGGCGATCGCCGCGTTGCGGTGGAAGTGAACCGCGAAATCGTGCCGCGCAGCCGGCACGCCGAACACGCGCTGCACGAAGGCGATCGGGTGGAGATCGTGCAGGCCATGGGCGGCGGCTGAAGCACGACGCACTACAATTGCGTTTTGCATCCAGATGCGCCTGCCATGAATGCCCTGCCGCAAACCGTTTCACCCGACATCCCCGACCCGCTGATGATTGCCGGCCGCGCGTATCGCTCGCGCCTGCTGACCGGCACCGGAAAGTACAAGGACCTCGATGAAACCCGTCGCGCGACCGAAGCGGCGGGCTCGGAAATCATCACCTTCGCGGTGCGGCGGATGAACCTGGGGCAGAAACCCGGCGAACCGAACCTGCTCGATGCCTTGCCGCCCGAGTGCTACACCTTGCTGCCCAACACCGCGGGTTGCCACACCGCCGACGAATGCCTGCGCACCTGCCGGCTCGCACGCGAACTGCTGGACGGCCATTCGCTGGTCAAGCTGGAAACCATCGGCGATCAGAAAACCCTGTACCCCGACATCATCGAAACGCTCGCCGCCGCCGAAATGCTGGTGAAGGATGGCTTCGACGTGATGGTCTACACCACCGATGATCCGCTGCTCGCACGCCGTTTCGAGGAGCTGGGTTGCGTCGCCGTGATGCCGCTGGCTGCGCCGATCGGTTCGGGGCTCGGCATCCAGAACCGCTACACGATCATGGAAATCGTCGAGAACGCGAAAATTCCGGTGATCGTCGATGCCGGCGTCGGCACCGCATCGGACGCGGCGCTGGCGATGGAACTCGGATGCGATGGCGTGCTGATTAACACCGCGATCGCGCACGCCAAGGATCCGGTGCTGATGGCGCACGCCATGAAGTGCGCAATCGAAGCCGGGCGCGCCGCGTTCCGCGCCGGACGCATCCCGCGCAAGCGCTACGCGTCGGCATCCAGCCCCGTCGACGGATTGATCGCTTGAACCCCGGTTCGCGCGACAACGATCGATCCGAACATCCCCGCACCATCCGCAGCTTCGTCCTGCGTGAAGGACGCATAACCCCCGCGCAGCAGCGCGCGTTCGCGGAACACTGGGCGCGTTTCGGCATCGACTACCAGGGCGAGCTGCGTGATCTCGACGCAGTGTTCGGCCGAACGGCGCCGCACGTGCTGGAGATCGGCTTCGGCAATGGCGAAGCGCTGGCCTGGGCGGCGGAACACGATCCGGCGCGGGATTATCTCGGCATCGAAGTACATCGCCCCGGCGTCGGACGGCTGATGAATGCGCTGGCCGCGCGCGACGTGCGCAACGTGCGCCTGTGGAACCACGATGCGGGGGATGTGCTGCGGAACGAAATTCCCGAGGCCGCGCTCGACGAAGTCCGCATCTGGTTTCCCGATCCATGGCCCAAGAAGCGCCACCACAAGCGGCGGCTGATCCAGCTGGCGTTCGTCGAACTGTTGATGACGCGCATGAAAGCGGGCGGCCTGCTGCACCTCGCCACCGACTGGCCCGAGTATGCTTCGCACATGCGGGAAGTGCTGGCCATGCAACCGGGCTGGCGATTGCGGACAGGGGAAAGCGGTGAAGCGAAGCGTCCAGCGTGGCGGATCGAAACGCGTTTCGAGCGACGCGGGATCAATCTCGGCCACCCGGTTACTGATTTGTTGTATGACCGTGTGTAACGATTGCCAGTCGACCCACTGACCTGACCGGACCATGGCCCGATGGAGCTGACCCTCACCCCCGACATGCTGCTGGTGCTCGGGCTGGTCGGCTTCACGGTGATCATGCTGATCCTGGAATGGGTGCGCGCCGACATCGTGGCGCTGCTGGTGCTGGTGGTGATCGGCATCACCGGGCTGATGCCGGTGCAGCAGTTGTTCGATGGCTTCGCGTCCAACGCCGTGTTGTCGCTGATGGGCATCATGATCATGGGCGCCGGCCTCGATCGCACCGGCATGCTCAACAAGGCCGCGTCGTTCATCCTGCGCCTGTCCGGCGGCGTGGAAAGCCGGGTGTCACTGCTGCTCAACAGCACGGTCGGCAGCCTGTCGTCGATCATCCAGAGCCAGGCGCTGGCCGCGTTGTTCCTGCCGGTCGCCAGCCGCATTTCCGCGCGCACCGGCGTGCCGCTGAAGCGCCTGCTGCTGCCGATGGCGTTCTGCATCCTGGCCGGCACCAGCATGACGCTGATTTCCAATTCGCCGCTGATCCTGCTCAACGACCTGATCGCGAGTGCCGACCGCAACCTGCCGCCCGGCGCGCAGACCATCGAACCGTTTTCGCTGTTCTCGATCACGCCGATCGGCATTCCGTTGCTGCTGGTCGGCATCGGTTACTTCGCGCTGTTCACGCGACGCCTGATGCCGGACGAGGACGACAAGCCGAAGGTGACGCCGGGACGCACCGAGAGCTACTTCGCCGATACCTACGGCATCGATGGCGAGGTGCTGGAACTTACCGTCACCGCCGACAGCCCGCTGGTGGGCATGAGCATCGGTGAAGCCGAAACGCTGGAGAAGGCGCCGCTGATCCTCGCAGTCAAGAACGGCAACGAAGCGCGCCTCGCGCCGCCTTCGGACCAGATGATCTGGGTCGGCACCGTGCTCGGCGTGCTCGGCGCACGCGCCGATGTCACCGCATTCGCGCAGGCGTTGCAGTGCCGCGTCGGCAACCGCATCCAGGCACTGGCCGACATGTTCAATCCCACCCGCGCCGGCATTTCCGAAGTGGTGATCCCGCCCAATTCGAAATGGGTCAAGCACCAGGTCGGCGAGCTGCGACTGCGCAAACGCTATGGGATTTCGGTGCTGGCATTGAACCGCGGCGACGAAGTCACACGCGGCGAGGATGTACGCAAGATGACCCTGCGCGCGGGCGACTCGCTGGTGCTGCACAGCTACTGGCGTGATCTCTCGCTGGCCGCCGAAAGCCGCGATTTGGTGCCCGTCACCGACATTCCCAGCGAGGAACAGCGGCCGGGCAAGGTGCGTTATGCGCTGGTGTTCTTCGCGCTGGCGATGGGGCTTGGGCTATTCACGGACTTGCGGCTTTCGGTGGCAATGCTGACCGGCGCGGTCGGCATGCTGCTGGCCGGCGTGCTCAACATGGACGAGGCCTACGGCGCGATCAACTGGAAGACCATCTTCGTGATGGCCTCGCTGATTCCGCTCGGCATCTCGATGGATTCGACCGGCACCGCGGCGTGGATGGCGCAGGAGATCATGCGCCACCTCGGCGGCCTGCCGCAGTGGCTGCTGCAGGCCTTCATCGCAATCCTGGCGTTGATCGCCTCGCAGGTGATGTCGAACGTCGGCGCAGCCGTGATGATGGTGCCGATGGCCATCAACGTCGCGCTGGCTTCGGGCGGCAATCCCGCCATGTACGCACTGATCGTCGCACTGTCGGTCTCCAACACCTTCCTGATGCCGGGCGCGAGCCCGGTGCTGTTGATCGTCGCCGGTCCCGGCGGTTACAAGTCGCGCGACTTCCTGCGCGTGGGCCTGCCGCTGACACTGGTGATGCTGGTCGTCACGTTGATCATGGTCAACGTGGTGTTCTAGGTTTTTGCGATCGTCCTGATCGCTGTTGCACGAAGCGCATCGAGCCGGTGTCGCTTTCCCATCGTGGACAGAACGGCCTTTGGAATCATCACCCCTGGCCAAGATCTCCGCGCCCTGGCGAGAAAGCCTTCGATCATTCCCACGTGTTGGCGTGAGGTCCAAGTTCGCCATTGTGCTGCGGGCGAACCACGCAGAAGCGCTGGCCGGTAGGCGCTTCCATCACCACCCAGGTCTTGATCGTAGCCACGCGCTTTGCGCCGAGCGTTTCGAGTCGTTTCACTTCCGCCTCGATGTCGTCGCTCTCGATATCCAGGTGCACGCGGCTTTCATGGTCGACTTTCTGCACCAGCACGATCGGCTCGTCGTCACCGGTCTGGATGTCGACATATTTCGGATCGTCGTCGGGCTTGTACGGCCGACCCAACGCCCGCGACCAGAATTGCGCGGCGGCTTCGAGATCATCGGTCTTGCAATCGATGACGATGCTGCACAGGCGGCTGCGGTGCATGGCGATGCTCCTTCAGGCGCGGCCGCGCGCGCGATCCGCGCTCAATGGACCCGGGCCCGCCGCGGACAGGTACAGGAACACGAAGCAGAACAGCACGGCACTCTCGCCGTGGTTGAGGTAAGGAAAGATGTGATTGGCGGGAAAGTGCGCCATGAAATAAGCAAACGCCATTTCACCGGACAGGATGAAGGCCACGGGACGCGAGAACAGGCCAAACAGCAGCAGCAAGCCACCGCCGAATTCCAGGATACCCGCGAGCCCGGGTACCAGCGTAAACAACTTCGCGCTGGAGATCAGCGTGAAAGGCCCGCCTGGAAGATGGAACAGTTTGTCGGCACCGTGGCACAGGAACAGGAAAGCGACCACGATGCGCAGGAGACTCAAGAGATAAGGCGAGGCTTTGCTCCACGAATTGCTTGCGGCCATGCGGATCTCCGATGGATGTCGATACGGCGCGGACGATCGATCGTCCTTTGGCGAACCATACATGAAACCGGATCGAGCGGACTGGGGGTAGCGCCGATCACGCTGTGCACAGCGCCTGCACGGCGTCGATGTCCTTGGGGAGGCCGGCCGTCAGCACTTCGTTGCCGCGCGCGGCAACAGCGACGACATCCTCGATCCGCACGCCGATTCCCCGCCATTTCGATGGCACAGTCGTGTCGTCCGGCGGAATGTAGATACCCGGCTCGACCGTCACCACCATGCCGGGCTCGAGCACGCGCGGCTGGTCATCGACGCGGTAATCCCCGACGTCGTGGACATCGAGGCCGATCCAGTGCCCGGTCTTGTGCGGGAAGTAGCGCTTGTACTTCCCGGATTTCAATGCCGCGCGCGCGCCGCCCTCCAGCAACTTCAGCGCACAAAGGCCGCGGACGATCACGCGCACCGCGGCATCGTGCGCAGCGGTGAACGGCTGCCCCGCCCGCACTTCGTCGATCGCCGCGTGTTGCGCATCGTGCGTCACTTCGTAGAGGGCGCGTTGTGACGCACTGAAGCGGCCACCGACCGGCCAGGTACGCGTGATATCCGACGCGTAGCACGCCATTTCGGCACCGGCGTCGATCAGCAACAAGCTGCCGCGCGCGAGCCGGCCCTGGTTGGCGGTGTAGTGCAACACGCAGGCGTTGACGCCACCAGCCACCGTCGGTGGATACGACGGCACCGCGCCACGCGCGCGCATGACCTGCAACAGCGCGGCTTCCACTTCGTACTCGGCTGCACCCGGCCGCGCCGCGCGCACCGCGGCCTGCTGCGCTTCCGCGGCGATGCTGGCCGCGCGCCGCATCAAGGCCAGCTCGGCGGGTGATTTGTACAAGCGCAATTCGTGCAGCAAATGGCCGAGCGCCACGAACTCGCGCGGCACCACCGCGCCGCCGCGGCTGCTGCGCAGCCGACGAAGCCAGCGCAGAAGCTGCGCATCGAAGTCGTTTTCGCGCCCGAAATGGCAGTACAGGCGCGTGCGCCCCTCCAGCATGCCGGGCAGGATGTCGTCGATGTCCTCGACCGGAAAGGCGTCGTCGACGCCGAAGCGGGCGACCGCCTCGTCCGGACCAACGCGCACGCCGTCGATGCGTTCGTGTTCGCGATCGCGTTCGCGGCAGAACAGCACCACCTCCCCGCGGTCGCGGCCCGGCAGCAACGCCAGCACGGCATCGGGCTCGGGAAATCCGGTGAGGTAGTGGAAATCGGAATCCTGCCGGTAAGGCCATGCGGCATCCGCGTTGCGCATGCGCCGTGGCGCGGCCGCCACCACCAGCGCCGCGCTGTCGCCCGCCATGCGCATCAACTCCCGGCGGCGTCGCGCGAATTCCGCCGGCGCGATCATGCCCGCTCCACGTGCATGCGACGGACGCTCAGATGCATCACCACACCCCCTCTGGCATTGCACGCTGCCATGCTCGGTCCATCCATCCGCGCGTCTCCCGAATGCGCGCACATTCTAGGGCACGCCGCTGATGTGGCGGTTGCGTGCGACGCGTGCTGACGGTTTGAGTAAACTTGGCGCGAAGTCCGGCACTTCGGCCATTCGCGCGAGCCGAAGCCGGCGATCCGTTCACAGGGGCCGCCCAATCATCATGAGCCGCATCACTCGGGGTCACCCGTGACCATCCAGCGACCAAGACGCTCCTGCGCGGCGCTGGCGTTCATGGCGGCGGGATTCTGGCTGGCGGCGACACCGGCGGTGCGCGCCGCGGCGCCGGCAACGGCGGTTTCGTCGGCAACGACATGGCGCGCCTACCAGCGCAACTTCCATTTCCAGCAGCTCGACGATAGCGACGGCCTCACGCAAAACTCCGTCACCCTGATTTTCCAGGACCACACCGGATTCATGTGGTTCGCCACGCAGGGCGGCCTGTTCCGTTACGACGGTTACAGCCTCAACCGCTACACCCACGATCCCAATCGTGCGAACAGCCTGCCGGAGGACTACAAGGTGACGTCGCTGGCCGACGCCGGCGAGGGGCGACTGTGGGTCGGATCCACCAGTGGCGGGCTGATTTTGTTCAATCCCGCCGACAACGCCACCGTTGCCTTGCCGCAATCGGTGCAGCGGAAGATGCTTCCCGTCACCGATTTGATGGCGCTTCCCGGCGGTGGCTTGCTGATCGGCAGCACGCGGGGCGTGGATCTTTTGACGGATGGCGAAACGCATCCATCGCTGAAGCCGATATGGGCCGAGCCCGCGGGACAGGACTGGGTTCAGTCCATGACCCGTTGCGGAAACACGGTATACGCCACCGCCGGCAACGAAGTGATCGCGCTGGACCACGCAAAAGCCAGCGGCCGCGTGCTCGCCAGCACCGGCGCTCCCATCAACGCGCTCCTCTGTGATCCGGGCGGAAGACTGCTGCTTGGCAACGCGGCCGGCCTTTTCAGCGTGAACCGCAACGACGGATCCGTCGCACCGCTGTGGCAGCACGGTGGCGGTGGCGCGGGCGAGATCGGCGTCGTGTCGATCGTTGCCGACGATGCCAATCGCCTGTGGATGGGGCTGACTGACCATACCTTGTTGCGCATCGGGCCTGATGGCGCCACGGTCAGGGTCGAACCCGCTCCGCTCGGGATCGGCGGCGGGCTGCCGGATTCGCCCATTACGAGCCTGTTCGTCGATCGGACCGGACTGCTGTGGGTCGGTACACTCACGTCCGGCGTGGTGTGGACCCACACCGACAACAGCCCGATCAGCTCGGTCCTGAATTTGACCGGCGATCCGCGCGTCAAGACTTTCGTCAGTGCGCTCCAGACCGCGCCAGGTGGGCAGTTCTGGGTCGCGATGAGTGGCCTTGGTCTCGTTCGTTACGATCCCGCGAGCCATGAAATCACCAGCTACAAGGCGGCACTGGAGGAAGCAATCGGAACGACAGGCGCCCACCCGGTCAAGCGCCCCGCCACTGCTCCCGTGTCGACGACGCAGGCCGACAATTCATTGCATCCACCCGGATCAGTCAGTTCGCGTGACATACGGGTTTACGATATTTGGCAGGACGCAGACGGCCATCTATTGCTGCCGTCCAACTACGGCGTTCTGCAATTGGATCCGCGTACCGGAACGGCTGCGTATGCACAGCTTGCCGGGGAGGCGGCGACCACGCCGGTGCGGACACTGTTTCGCGCCCGCAACGGCGACCTTTGGGTCGCACCCTACGATGCCGGATTGATCCATTACCACGACGGGCAGGTGGTACATCGCTTCGACAACAAGCTTGGCCTCGCCAGCGACAGCGTCGTCGCACTCACGCAAGATCATGCAGGCAACATCTGGGCCGGCACGACCGATGGCGTATCCATGATCGACCCGGCCAGTGGAAAGATTCGCACCTTCCGTGAAGTTTCCGGCAACCGACATTCCTTGGCGGGAAATGCGGTGGCCAGCTTGCTGGTCGACAATCAGGGGCGAGTATGGATTGGCACGCTCTCCGGCATCAGCCAGCTGGAACGCATCGACGCGCATGGCGCGCAGTTCCGGCGTTACGGCGTGGGCGGCGGACTGCCCGATACCACAATCAACTGCTTGCTCGAGGGACTCGCGGGCCGCATCTGGTTCAGCACCAATCTCGGTCTCGGCCTGCTCGATCCGAAGACGGGCTCGATCCGCAGTTTCGGTGTCGCCGATGGAATCCAGGGCAACGAATACACCTCGGGCGCATGTCTGCGCACCACCAGCGGAACGCTTTTGTTCGGAGGCCACGGTTTCGACATCATTGAACCGGAGCGCCTGCGTTCCTCGAATCAAGCGGCACCGGTGGTGTTCACTGCCTTTTATGCCGGCGAAAGCCGGGTTCGCTTGCCGCAATCGCCGCAACAAACGCTCACCTTGGCCGCCGCCGACCGTGGCGTCCACGCAACGTTCAGCGCGCTCGATTATTCCGCGCCTGCCCACAACCGTTTTCGCGTGCGATTGCTGGGCTCGTCCCATCCGGAATGGAGCGCGCCAACACCCAACCATACCGCCGCATTCAGCGATCTCGCGCCCGGCACTCATCGCCTCGAAGTCCAGGCCGTCCTGCGCGACGGCACCCCGGGAAGCACCGCCAGCCTGCAGTTCCACATACCGATCGCGTGGTGGTGGAGCTGGCCCATGCGCATCGTCTATGCAGCCGCGTTGGTGCTGCTGGTGCTGATCGCGGTGCTGGGCTGGCGCAGCCATTACCAGGAGCAGACGCGCCACCGGCGGCAACTGCGGCTGCGTGAAAACCGGCTGCGTCAAGCCCTGTGGGGGTCCGGCGACGAGTTCTGGGACTGGAACCTGGAACACGGCACGATCCTGCGCCTGGGCCCCGAAGGCGCACCCGGCGGACACCACGAGGAATCCATCGCCGCAGACGAATGGCGCGCGACCATGGTGCATCCCGATGACCTCGCCAACCTCAACCACGCGCTTGCGGAGCACATCGCCGGTCATACCGAACATTTCGAGGTCGAGCATCGGGTGCGCGCGCGTGATGGCGACTGGACCTGGGTCATTTCTCGCGGCCGCATCGTCGAGCGCGAGGCGGACGGCAAGCCGTTGCGGATATGCGGTACCGAACGCGACATCAGTGCACTGCGCGCTGCGGATCGCGACCGCCGCATCGCCATGGAGGTCATCCGCAACATGAGCGAAGCGGTGACGGTCACGGACCTCGACTTCCGTTTCGTGTCGGTGAACACCGCCTTCACCCGCATGACCGGTTATGCCGAGCACGAGGTGCTGGGACGTGACGCGTCCGTGCTCAACGGCAGCCGCCATGCGCCTGCCAGCTACAACCAGTTGCGCCAGACGCTCGCGGAATCCGGCCACTGGCGCGGCGAGCTGTGGCAGCGGCGCAAGGACGGCGAGGAATTCCTGTGCTGGGTCGAACTCAACGAGGTCTGTGATGCCTCGGGTCAGCGCACGCACATGATCGGCGTGCTCACCGACATCACCGACCGCAAGCGCGCCGAACAGGAACTGCGTTACCTCGCCAACTACGACACGCTGACGGGGCTGCCCAACCGCGCGCTCCTTGGCGAGCGTCTCGGCGCCGCCGTGATCAGCGCGCGCCGCACCGGGCAAAAAGTCGGGCTGCTGTTCCTCGACCTCGATCGCTTCAAGCACATCAACGACTCGATGGGCCACACCACGGGCGACCGCACCCTCAAGGCGGCCGGCGCACGCTTGCGCCAGTGCGTGCGGGAAACCGACGTGGTCGCGCGGCTTGGCGGCGACGAATTCACAGTGGTGCTGGAAGACCTGGCAGACGCGCGCGGTGCCGAGGAAATGGCCCAGCGGCTGATCCAGGCCTTCGCACGACCGCTGCCCATCGCAGGCACACAGGAAGCGGTGATCTCGCCCTCCATCGGCATTGCGCTGTATCCGGATCATGGGCAGACGCCCGCCGATCTTTTGAAATGCGCCGACACCGCGATGTACCAGGCCAAGGAACGCGGCCGCAACACCTGGGCGGTGTATCACGCCGGCATGGATGCGCGCGCGCGCGATCACGCCACGCTGGTCACCGCGCTGCGCCGCGCGCTGGAGCGCAAGGAACTGAGCATGGTCTACCAGCCCAAGCTCGCGATCCATGGCAACAACCAGGGCATCACCGGCATGGAAGCGCTGCTGCGCTGGCACAGCCGTGAACTCGGCGAAGTCCCGCCCAGTGTCTTCATTCCGCTGGCCGAGGAAACCGGCCAGATCCACGACATCAGCGCGTACGTGTTCGCGACCGCCTGCGCCGACCTGCGCCGCTTCCGCGAAGGCGGCCACCGCAACCTGACGATGGCGATCAATCTTTCGGTAGCGCAACTCAACCGCCCCGACCTCACCCTGCACATCTGCGACATGCTGGCCGAGCACGATGTCGCGCCCAACCAGGTGGAACTGGAGCTGACTGAAAGCATGGTGATGGCGAACGCCGAACAATCGGTGCGCCTGCTGGGCGAACTGAAATCCATCGGCGCGCGACTCGCGATCGACGATTTCGGCACCGGCTATTCATCGCTGGCCTATCTCAAGCGGCTGCCCATCGACACGCTGAAGATCGACCAGGAGTTCGTGGGTGACATCACCACCGATCCGGACGATGCGGCGATCACCTCCACCATTATCACCATGGCGCACTCGCTGCAATTGAAGGTGGTCGCCGAGGGCGTGGAAACCGCCGAACAGCTGGCGTTCCTGCGCGCGCAGCACTGCGACGAAATCCAGGGTTACTGGTTCTCGCGTCCGCTGACGGCCGACGCCTGCCTGGAGTTCCTGGATCGCCGTGCCGCCACCAGCTTCGACTTCGCCTGACGGGACATGCCACGCATCGCCTTTTGCCTTATAGTCGACGGCCATGGACACACGACACTTCGAAGAAGAGCTTGCCGCGTTGTCGCGCACCCTCGATGCAGCCCTCGAGCGCATGCGCCGGCTCGCCGAGGAAAACGCCAGCCTGCGCCGCGGGCGCGACCAGATGGCCGGCGAACGCGCCGCGCTGATGGCACGCAACGAGCAGGCGCGCACCCGTGTCGAAGCCATGATCGAGCGGCTCAAGTCGCTCGAAGCCGCAGGTTGAAAAATGAGCGACGAATCCGTCACCGTCACCGTGAAGCTGCTCGACCGTGAATTCCTGGTCGGCTGCAAACCCAGCGAACGCGAGGGCCTGCTGGGCGCAGTGGAACATCTCAATCAGAAGATGCGCGAAATCCGGCATGCATCGCGCAGTCCCGGCTACGACCGCATCGCCGTGCTGGCGGCACTCGACATCACGCATGAACTGTTGACGTTGCGGCGCAGCCAAAGCGCGCTCTCCGACAGCGCAGGCGAGCACATCGCGATGCTGCGGCGCAAGCTTGAAGATGCCCTCGCAGCACCTCTAGAATGACGGTGCTGGCGTCCCCTGCGATGAACGACAGCGCGCCCCCAGCAATGTGCCTTGTTCCTAATGTACGACCTGGGGCCGGTGGTTACCGGATCCTTGTGCAAGTCCGCCGCGTGCGGAAAGCCTGAAAATCCGGCCAGCCTGCCCACTTGATCCTCGGGATCAGGGTCGCTCGGCGCGCATCGGCATCGCGGAGGACGCTGGTTTGTTTTTTGCGTGGTTTGCTTTTGCGTTCGTCCATGAACGCTTCGTCGATTGGCGTTCGGATTCCCCTCGGTTGTCGCTGTCTGCTGCGCCACGACGCCCATCCATGGGCTGACTTCTCACAACAGCCGCTTCGACCAAGAGATCGACAGCCGCTTCGCATGGGAATTGATATCCGATAAGCCGGATAAAGCGAAGCGCAATCCGGGAACCTTCCTGCCAATGGCACCTATCGCATGAATGACGGCCGCGATTTGTTGCGTGCGCGCATGGCGGTGCAGCGTGAAGAGCTCGATGCCAAGCAGCGCATTACCGCTGCAGCCGGCGTACTGCGCAGTCTCGAGATGCTCCCCGAATTCATGGTCGACACGCGTATCGCGGGTTACTGGGCCGTGCGCGGCGAGCTGCCGCTGAATCTCGCCGTCGCATCGCTGGCGCGCCGCGAACAGCACTATTTCCTGCCGGTGCTCGGCACCACCCGGCAACTTTTTTTCGCCGAATATGCGACGGGCACACCCGTCACCCACAATCGTTTCGGGATTCCCGAGCCCGCCGTTCCCGCGGACCGGCGCCTGGCGCCGCAGGACGTGGACGTCATCCTGCTGCCGCTGCTGGCATTCGATCGCCTGGGCCACCGCCTCGGAACCGGCGGTGGCTGGTACGACTCCAGCCTTGCGTTCCTGCGCGAAGGCCCGCGTCCGGCTACGCCGCTGCTGGTCGGCATTGGCTACGCGTTCCAGGAAGTGGAAGCCATTCCAACCGAACCGTGGGATGTCGACCTCGACTACATCGCCACGGACGCGGAACTGATAGCCTGCGGCCCGGTCGACGCGACGGCCTGAGGGGACGCCATGCAGCACTGGTTGATGAAAACCGAACCGGACACCTTCTCGATCGACGACCTGCGCGCGCGCAAGATCGAACCCTGGAACGGCGTGCGCAACTATCAGGCGCGCAATTTCATCCGCACGATGCAGCGCGGCGACGAGGTGATGATTTATCACTCGAGCTGCGCAGTGCCGGGCGTAGCGGGCCTCGCGAAAGTGGCGAGCGCGCCGTATCCCGATCCGGGTCAATTCGACCCGAAAGATGAATACTTCGACGCAGGCAGCGATCGCGGCAATCCGCGCTGGACACTCGTGGATGTGCGCTTCGTGCGCAAGCTGAAACGCGTGATTACGCTGGACGAGATCAAGGCCCTGCCCAGGCTGGGCGATTTCGCGCTGACCCGTCGCGGCAATCGCTTGTCGGTGCTGCCGGTGACGGAGCCCCAGTGGCATGCGATCCTCGCGCTCGAATAAACAGCGCGAGCAACCGGGGACACCATGGATATCGAAGCACAGAAGCGCGCGGCCGGCGAAGCCGCGATCGAGTTCATCGAAGACGGGAGCGTGGTCGGTGTCGGCACCGGCTCCACGGTCAAGTACTTCATCGATGCGCTGGCGAGGATCAAGCATCGCATCGATGCTGCGGTTTCGAGTTCAGAGCAGTCCAGTCGATTGTTGCGCGCACACGGCATCCAGGTGCTGGATCTCAACGCCGTGGGTACGCTGGATATCTACGTGGACGGTGCCGATGAGTGCGATCCGGCGCGCCGGCTGATCAAGGGTGGCGGCGGCGCACTGACACGCGAAAAGATCATCGCGGCGGCTTCAAGGAAATTCGTCTGCATCGTGGATGCGCACAAATGCGTCGATGTGCTGGGCACGTTCCCGTTGCCGGTCGAGGTGATCCCGATGGCACGCAGTTATGTTGCGCGGGAAATCCAGCAGCGCGGCGGCATGCCGGTGTGGCGCACGGATTGCGTCACCGACAATGGCAACTGGATCCTCGACGTGCACGGCTTGCGCATTGCCGATCCGGCGACCCTGGAATCGGAATGGAACCAGATCACCGGTGTGGTCACGGTGGGCCTGTTCGCGCACCGGCCAGCGGATGTCGTGCTGGTTGGCGACGGCCGACGGTTCTAGCGTTCCGGCGATGTACGCGCCGGTGATTGGCGAGCCACTGCGATGGAAAAGCCGGGTCCGGTTGTAGCCGGACCCGGCACCGGAGCATCATTTCTTCGGCGGTCTCGCCTCAGGCAGCCTTGTGCAGCGCTGCCAAGGCGCCGCGCATCCCCGCTACCAATTGGTCGCACGCGGATGCACCGATGGCTTCGCGGATTTCGTTCAGCACCTCGGTGCCGCTGTCATTGGCCGAGGCCAATGCATTGCGGCCGCTCTCGGTGATTTGCCATGTTTCGCCGTCCTGGGTCACCTGTCCCTGTTCGAGCATCTGGTGCAGAGTGTCGTCGATGATGCGCGGGTTCTGGCGCAGCTGTTCCGAAATTGAGGCAGTCGTCAGCGGACCCGCGAACGTGAGCCTCTTGGCGACGAGGTACATGTAGTAAGTCGCCAGTCCACTGGCTTGTATGCCTTGCTCCACACGCTGCATCAGGGCGCCGCGCAAAGCGGCCGTCATGGCCACCAGATCATGTTGCGGCGTGCGGGGTGCCTCCATCGAGACGTTCATCATTGTGCTCCGGGTTCTGTATGGGGGAGATGCCGCCAATGGCGACCCCTGCACGATACGTCCAACACGAAGACACAAATTTTGACATTCATCGCAAAACCGGCATCACGCAAAAACAAAAAGCCCGCCAAAGGCGGGCTTGTCGTCACTGCACGATCACCGAAGGCGATCGACGGAATTGGCAGCCCCGGATGGATTCGAACCACCGAATGCCTGAGTCAGAGTCAGGTGCCTTACCACTTGGCGACGGGGCTGTGCAAACTCAGATTTTAGAGCGAATCGCGAGGCGCCGCGAGCAAAGCAGTTTTGTGGAAAGTCAACCCGCGGAGTTCTTTACCATGGCTGGCGGCGCCAACAGGCGCGCTGATGATCGCTGGGCCGTGGGCTCCACGATCTGCCGCAGAGCCCATCGAAGCAGCGATCGAACAATCAGCGTTTGGAGAACTGCGTCGCGCGACGTGCCTTGTGCAGGCCGACCTTCTTGCGTTCCACCGCGCGGGCGTCGCGGGTCATGAAGCCGGCGCGGCGCAGCGGCGATTTCAGGGTTTCGTCGTACTCGACGAGCGCGCGCGCGATGCCGAGGCGGATCGCACCGGCTTGGCCGGTGATGCCGCCGCCGGCCACGTTGACCTTGATGTCGAACTTGTCGGCCATCTGGGTCAGCTCCAACGGCTGGCGCACGATCATGCGCGAAGTTTCACGTCCGAAAAATTCGTCCAGTGGCTTGCCATTGACGATGATCGCACCGCTGCCCTTGCGCAGGAACACACGCGCGGCGGAAGTCTTGCGGCGGCCGGTGCCGGTGTTTTGTTGCAGGGTCACCATGATCAGATCTCCAACGCCTTGGGCTGCTGAGCGGTATGCGGATGTTCTGCGCCGCGGTAGACCTTGAGCTTGCGGAACATCGCGCGGCCCAGCGGGTTCTTCGGCAGCATGCCCTTGACGGCGATCTCGATCGCGCGCTCGGGATGCGCAGCCAGCATGTCCTTCAGACTGGTGGTCTTGAGGTTGCCGACATAGCCGGTGAAGCGGTGGTAGTTCTTCGCTTCCAGCTTGTTGCCGGTCACCGTGATCTTTTCGGCGTTGACCACGACGATGTAGTCACCGGTGTCCACGTGCGGCGTGAACTCGGGCTTGTGCTTGCCGCGCAGGCGACGCGCGACTTCCGAACACAGCCGGCCGAGGGTCTTGCCGTTGGCGTCGACGATGTGCCAGTCACGCTTGACCGTCTCGGCCTTGGCGCTGAACGTCTTCATGGGAACGATCCGTAAAATTGTCTGATCCGCACGTGAGGCGGAGCCGCGCCACGAGGCGCGACAAGGGTTGGCAGCAACGAAAGACCGCCTAGGATACCGGCCTCAAGGGCCCCATGCAAGCAGGTCCGCCTGTCCGCGAAAAGGAATCGCGGCAGAAGATCAGCGACGGATTCAGGCGCAACCCGCTTCTCAGGACATCATCCGGTTCAATGCCGGTTTTCGCCACATCCGCCACAATGGACACCATGCATACGGACATTCGCCATCCTTCTCCGGTCGATCGCATCCTAGCCGGCGCGCAACGCGCCTTGGACACGGTCGCGGGAGTCCCGGTCGCGGCCCGCGCCTCGCCGGGCAGCCCGTTGCCGTTGCCCGACCTGGACGCCGCGCAGCGTCGCCACGCGGCCGGCCTGATGCGCGTGAACCACACGGGTGAAGTCTGTGCGCAGGCACTGTACGACGGGCAGGCTGCGCTGGCGCGCGACCCCGCCACGCGTACGCACCTGCAAGCCGCGGCCGCGGAGGAAACCGATCACCTGGCGTGGTGCGCGGAGCGGCTGCGTGAACTGGACGACCGCCCCAGTCTGTTCAATCCGCTGTGGTACGCCGGCAGTTTCGCGATCGGCGCGTTGGCGGCCCTGGCCGGCGATCGTTGGAGCCTTGGCTTCGTGGTCGAAACCGAGCGCCAAGTCGAGGCCCATCTCGGCGAACACCTCGAGCGGTTGCCGAAGGCCGACACGCGCTCGCGCGTCATCTTGGAAACCATGCAAACCGACGAAGCGCGCCACGCCGACAACGCGCGGGCGCGCGGCGGCGCAAGACTTCCGTTCCCGATCCCCCGCCTGATGCGTGGCGCGTCAGCGGTGATGAAAACCGTGGCGTACCGCCTGTAGGAGCGGGCCACACCCGCGACCTCGGCCGGTCGCGCACGGTGCACCCCTACATCAGATTCCGCCCGTGGAACAATTCCTCGATCTCCCGCTTCAGCAGCGCTTCAATGCGCTGGCGATCCTTGAATGACAGATCGTCCGCGTGGGCCTCGAACAGATAGGTGTCCAGATCGAAGTCCTTCACGTGCATCTTGGTGTGGAACATGTTTTCCTGATACACGTTGACGTCGAACATCTCGTACTTCTGGCGGATGTGCTTGGCCAGGTAATCCTGGATCGAGTTGATCTTGTGGTCGATGTAGTGCTTCTTGCCGTGGATGTCGCGGGTGAAGCCGCGCACACGGTAGTCCATCGTCACGATGTCCGATTCGAAGCTGTCGATCAGGTAATTCAACGCTTTCAACGGCGAAATCACCCCGCACGTCGCGACGTCGATATCGGCGCGGAAGGTTGCGATGCCGTTGTGCGGATGCGTTTCCGGATAGGTGTGCACGGTGATGTGCGACTTGTCCATGTGCGCGACGACGGCGTCGGAAATCACGTCCTTGCCGAGCCTGTCGACCACCGGATGCTCGGAAATCAGCATCGTCACCGACGCGCCCTCGGGGTCGTAGTCCTGCCGCGCGATGTTGAGGATGTTCGCGCCGATGATGTCGGCCACGTCGGTGAGGATCTGGGTCAGGCGATCGGCGTCGTAGGCTTCATCGATGTAGTCGATGTAGCGGTCGCGCTGGTCCTTGGTCACCGCGTAGCAGATGTCGTAGATATTGAAGCTGAGTGCCTTGGTGAGGTTGTTGAACCCCTGCAGCTTCAAGCGGGGCAGCGGCTTGACCACGGCAGTATCCTCGAAAACAGGTGGAAACGAATTCACGCGCGGCGGGCCGGCACCCGTCGCGCGCATCGGGCAGGAAAACGCAAAGTATGCGGGAAAGTGGCTGCCGACGCATCCTTTCGGGCTTTCTCTCTGGTAATGTGTGTAAATTCTCGCAAAGGTGCTAGACTCGCACACGAAAAGTGTGACGCAGTGCAAAGACCCAATGTCTGAATTGCGCTACCTCCTCCAGCAAGTCTACGAACGGTCGCTGGCTCCTCCGATGCTTGCGCCCGACCCCGCAGCGATGCAGCGGCTGTTGGAACAGTGTCATCGCCGCCGCTATCCCGGCAAGACAGCCATCCTCCGGCCGGGCGATCCCGCCAATACCTTGTTCTATGTGATCGATGGTTCGGTCACCGTTTGCAGCGAAGACGAACAGGGCCGCGAGCTGATCCTCGCCTACATCAATCGCGGCGAGTTCATCGGGGAAATGGGGCTGTTCGTCGAGCAGGCACAGCGCGAAGTGCTGATCCGCACGCGCAGCACCTGCGAGCTGGCCGAGATCGGTTACGACAAGCTGTTCCAGTTGTTTGCCGGCCCGCTGCGCGAAGACTGCCCGCGCGTGTTGTTCGCGATCGGCCTGCAATTGACGCATCGGCTGCTGCGCACGTCGCGCCAGGTCAGCCGGATGGCCTTCATGGACGTCACCAACCGGATCGCGCGCACGCTGCTTGACCTCTGTCAGGAGCCCGACGCGATGACTCACCCGGACGGCACGCAGATACGCATCTCGCGGCAGGAGCTTTCGCGTATCGTGGGCTGCTCGCGCGAAATGGCGGGCCGCGTGCTGAAACAGCTCGAGACCGACGGCGGCATCGATGTTGCCGGGAAAACGATCGTGGTCAAAGGAACGAGGTGAGCTTGCCCACCATCAGTGCCACTCCACGCGCGCGACGGTCCGCCCCAACGCTTTTTCCACGCGCTTGCACAGCTTGGGCGTGGCGTTGACCAACACCGCTTCGCTGGCCAGCGCCAGCATGGGCATATCCTGGCAGGAATCGCTGTAGGCCAATTGCCACGCGTCGATGCCGTGCTGTGCCAGCAACTCCACCTTGCGCCGGCCGACGTTGTGCCAGTCCGTGCGCATGCCGAATCGGCTCGCGCGCAGCCGCGACGCCAGCACTTCGACATTCGTGACACGGAGCTCGGCCAGCACGCGGCACACCAGCGACTCCTCGCAACCCGTGACGATCACGATGCGGTCGCCCGCTGCCTGATGCCGCCGCAGCACGGCCAAGCCTTCCCGGCAGAAGCGTCCGGGCTGGCGCACCAGCGCCGTCGCGAACGCCTGCGCCTGATCCCGATAGCGCGCCTCGCTCAATCCGAGCAGGCCGAGATGCACCAGCGAGCGCAGCACGCGACGGTGCGAAAATGGCAACATCAACAGGAACCATGGTCCGAGCAGCAAGACCAGTCCCTTGCGCCAGCGATCCCGGCCGTAACGGTCACGCATGAACATCGCGAACGTGTCGCCGCGTATCAACACGCCGTCGAAATCGAACAGCACGATTCGCTGCGCTGCGTTCGGTGCCCCCTGTTCCATCGTCACGCTCCGGCGAACAACCGCGCCAATTCCGCGCCCGGATCGTCCGCTCGCATGCAGGTTTCGCCGACCAGGAACGCATCCACGCCGGCCGCCCGCAAGCGCGCGACATCCTCGCGCGTGGCAATGCCGCTTTCCGTTACCAGTAGGCGATCGCGCGGCGCATCGTCGCGTAGCAGCAGCGTGGTTTCAATGCGGGTCTCGAAGGTGCGCAGATCGCGATTGTTGATCCCGATCAACGTACGCGGCGGGTTCGTCAGCATCAGCGCACGTTGCAGGTCGACCGCGTTGTGGACCTCGACCAATACATCCAGTTGGCATTCGATGGCCAGCGCGTGCAGGTTCACCAGCGCGGCGTTGTCCAATGCCGCCGCAATCAGCAGGATCGCGTCGGCGCCGATCGCGCGCGCCTCCTGCACCTGGTACACATCGACGGTGAAATCCTTGCGCAGCACGGGCAGCGAACATGCATCGCGTGCTTCACGCACGTATGCATCGCTGCCCTGGAAGAAATCCACGTCGGTCAGCACCGACAAACAGGTCGCATCACCCTTTTCGTAGCTGCGCGCGATCGCTGCGGGATCGAAATCGGCCCGGATCAGCCCTTTGGAGGGGCTCGCTTTCTTGATTTCCGCAATCACCGCTGCCTTACCGGCCTCGGTGCGCTTGCGCAGCGCCGCGGCGAAGCCACGCGCTGGCGGCGCGTCCGCATTGCGTGCACGCAATTCTGCAACCGACACGCGTGCCTTGCGATCCGCGATTTCCTCGCGCTTGCGCGCAAGGATGGTTTGCAGGATGTCGTTCATGCCGGTTGCGCGGCCAGCACTTGCGTAGCTTGGACAAATCGATCGAGCTTGCGGCGCGCGGAACCGTCGTCGATCGCGCGCCCGGCGCGTCCGATGCCGTCCGGGATCGATGCCGCGATACCGGCCGCGTACAACGCGGCGCCGGCATTCAGCAGCACGATATTGCGCGCGACACCATCGGCTCCGTCCAGTACGTGCAGCAGCATCGCCTTGGATTCGCCGGCGTCCGCGACGCGCAGATTGCGGCTGGACGCCATCGGAATGCCGAACTGCTCCGGCTCGATTTCGTATTCGTGCACGGTGCCGTCGCGCAATTCGCCGACCAGCGTGGCGCCGCCCAGCGAAATTTCGTCCAGCCCATCCTTGCCGTGCACCACCAGCGCGCGCTCGACGCCCAAACGCTGCAACACGCGCACCTGGATGCCGACGAGATCGGGATGGAACACACCCATCAGGATATTTGGCGCATTCGCCGGATTGGTGAGCGGCCCAAGGATGTTGAACAGCGTGCGCACGCCCAGCTCACGGCGCACCGGCGCCACCGCCTTCATCGCGGGATGGAAGCGCGGCGCGAACATGAAGCCGATCCCGGTCTCATCGATGCAGCGCGCGACCTGTTGCGGACCGAGATCGATCTTCGCGCCCAAAGCCTCCAGCACGTCCGCGCTGCCCGACGAGGACGACACGCCGCGATTGCCATGCTTGGCGATGTGCGCACCAACAGCCGCCGCGACGAACATCGACGCGGTGGAAATGTTGAAGCTGTGCGCGCCGTCGCCGCCGGTGCCCACGATGTCCAGCATGTGCGGATGTGCGGACACCGTGACGCGTTCGGCCAGCTCGCGCATCACCGTCGCGGCGCCCGCGATCTCGCCCACGGTTTCCTTCTTCACACGCAGCCCCGTCAGGATCGCAGCCGTCATCGCGGGCGACACTTCACCGCGCATGATCTGGCGCATCAGGTCGATCATCTCGTCGTGGAAGATCTCGCGATGCTCGATCGTGCGCTGCAGCGCTTGGTGCGGCGTGATGGGCATGTTCATGCCGCCTTCGGCAAGGCTTGCCCAAGGAAATTGCGCAGCAGGTCGTGGCCGCTGCGGGTCAGGATCGATTCGGGATGGAACTGCACGCCCTCGACCGCCAGCGCCTTGTGCCGCAAACCCATGATCTCGTCGAACGAACCGTCCGGGTGTTCGGTCCATGCGGTGATGTCGAGGCATTCCGGCAGGCCCGCGCGCTCGATCACCAGCGAGTGGTAACGCGTGGCCTCGAACGGATCGGCAAGGCCTGCGAACACGCCGGCGCCGCGATGCCGGATCGGCGAGGTCTTGCCGTGCATGATTTCCTTCGCGCGGATCACCTTGCCGCCGAACGCCTGCCCGATCGCCTGATGGCCGAGGCACACGCCCAGGATCGGAATCGCACCGGCAAGTTCGCGGATCAGCTCCAGTGAGATGCCCGCCTGGTCTGGGGTGCCCGGTCCCGGCGAAATCACGATGCGCTCGGGATTCAGCGCGCGGATGCCGGCGACGTCCACGGCGTCATTGCGCAGCACCTTCACGTCCTGCCCGAGCTCGCCCAGATACTGTGCAAGATTGAACGTGAAGCTGTCATAGTTGTCGATGAGCAGCAGCATGCCCGTCCATTCGAAACCGGTTCGCCCGGAAAGAAGCGCAAGTGTGAACGCGCCTCGCCGCCGTTACAAGACGATCGCGCGCGCGCTGGCGCTGGCGGGCGTCAGCACTGCGTTCTCTGGCTGCTCCACGATCGGCTATTACGCGCACTTGGCCGCGGGCGAAATGGCCGTGCTGCGCGCAAGGGTTCCGATCGGGCGGGTGATCGCAGATCCTCATGCCGATCCGGCATTGCGCAGGCGACTGCAACTGGCGCTGCGCGCCCGCGCGTTCGCCTCCGACACGCTGAAACTGCCGCGCAACAAGAGTTACACCAGCTACGCCGACATCCATCGCCCGTTCGTGATGTGGAACGTGTTCGCGACGCCCGCGCTGTCATTGCAACCGGTGGAGCATTGCTTCCTGTTTGCGGGCTGTGTCGCCTACCAGGGTTTCTATCAACATGATCGTGCCGAGGCCTTGGCGGCCAGGCTGAGACAACAAGGCGACGACGTCTGGATCGGCGGCGTGCCGGCATATTCGACGCTCGGCCATTTCGCCGATCCGCTGCTCAGCACCATGGACCGCTGGAACGAAGACGAGATGATCGGCACGATCTTCCACGAACTCGCCCACCAGCAGTTCTACGTCAAGGGCGACACGGCCTTCAACGAATCATTCGCGACCTTCGTGCAGCGCGAAGGCCTGCGCCAGTGGCACGCCGACAACCATCTACCGCCGCCGGACCCGTCGGAAGCCGAGCGGCGCCGGCAGTTCACCCGACTGGTGCTGGCGACGCGCCACAAGCTGAAGACGTTGTACGCCAGCAATCTTCCAGATGCGGTCAAGCGCAAGCGCAAGGCGCAAACGTTTGCGGAAATGCAGCGCGACTACCAACACCTGCGCGACGCCGCATGGCACGGCAACGCGGAGTACGACCACTGGTTCGACACGCCGCTCAACAACGCCAAGCTGCTGCCGTTCGGACTGTACGATCGTGGCGTGCCCGCGTTCGCGGCACTGTTCAAGCAGTGCGACGGCGACTGGACGCGCTTCTACGCCGCGGTGCACAGGATCGGCAACGAACCCGCCAAGTAGCGCGATGCGTTTCTCGGGGCTGATACACAGCGGGTCAAAGTCCCCTGACCGCCTGCGCGACCGCGCGGAACAGCGCGCGCCCCTTGCTCATGGTTTCTTCCCACTCGGCGGCGGGATCGGAGTCGTAGACGATGCCGGCGCCGGCCTGCACGTGCAGACGGCCGTCCTGGATCACGGCGGTGCGGATCGCAATGGCGGTGTCGGCGTCGCCCCACCAGCCGATCCAGCCGATCGCGCCGGCGTAGATGTTGCGCTTGAATGGTTCCAATTGCTGGATGATCTCGATGGCGCGGATCTTGGGCGCGCCGGACAGCGTGCCGGCTGGGAACGTCGCGCGCAGCACGTCCATGTAGCTGGTGCCCGGGCGTACCTTGCCCTGCACCTGCGAGACGATGTGCATCACGTGCGAGTAGCGTTCGATCGCGAACGAATCGCTGACTTCGACCGTGCCGGTTTCGCTGATGCGACCGATGTCGTTGCGGCCGAGGTCGATCAGCATCAGGTGCTCGGCGCGTTCCTTGGGATCGGCCAGCAATTCCTTTTCCAGCGCCGCGTCTTGCTCGGGCGTCGCACCGCGTTTGCGGGTGCCGGCAAGCGGACGCACGATGACCTTGCCGTCCTTCAATCGCGCCAGGATTTCCGGCGACGAACCGACGATCTGGGTTTCGCCTAGGTCGAAGAAGTACATGTACGGCGAGGGATTCAATGCGCGCAACGCGCGGTACACGTCCACCGGCCTCGCGTTGAAACCGGTGCTGAGACGCTGCGAAGGCACGACCTGGAACACGTCGCCGGCGCGGATGTATTCCTTGCAGCGTTCCACCATCGCCTCGAACGCTTCTTTCGTGAACGACGATTTGAAGTCGCGCTCGTCCAGCACCGCGCCGTGCGTGGGCTGCGGATAAGCCGCACCGCCCTGGCGCAGATGGTGCGCCAGCGCATCCAGCCGCCGCTGCGCACGGGCATACGCGTGCGGACGCGACGGATCGGCATGCACGATCAGGTACAGGCGGCCCATCAGGTTGTCGAATACCGCGACCTCCTCGGCCAGCACCAGCAGAATGTCGGGCGTGCCGAGTTCGTCGGGGCGATCCCAGTTCGCGAGGCGCGGTTCGGCGTAGCCGACGGTTTCGAACCCGAAGTAACCGACCAGTCCGCCAGTGAAAGCCGGCAGGTCCGGCAAATGCGGCACGCGATAGTGCTCGCGCAGGCGTTCGACCTCGGCGAGCGGATCGTCCACTTCGCGGGTTTCGACGACCGCGCCATCCTCGATCACCGAAAGCGTGTGCGCGCGGAAACTGAAGATGCGCCGCGCCGGCAATCCAATGATCGAATAGCGCCCCCAATTCGCGCCGCCTTCGACCGATTCCAGGAGGAAGGTGTATGGACCGTCGGCGAGTTTCAGGTACACCGACAGCGGCGTGTCGAGGTCCGACAGCACCTCGCGCACCAGCGGAATGCGGTTGTGGCCCTCGCGGACGAGCGCTTCGAATTTGTTCTGGTCAAGCACTTCGCGTTCCTTGACTTTCCTAATAGCTCCGTGTGGAGCGGCTTTTGTTGAAAGTCAGGCCATGGATGGCCGTGGTAATGCTCGGGGCAACTGCAACGATTCCGGCCGCCCGGCGATTCAACAATGCAGCGATCAGGGATGATCGCATGAGAAACGCACGCCAAGATACCAGACCCGCACGTTTGGCCGTCTATTCGTTCTCGGGGCGTCGCATGCCACGCAGGCTCATCTCGAATACCACGCCATCTTCCTCGTTGCGCCCGGAAGCACGCCCTTGATGGAGTTCCGCAACCAGCCTCACCACGTATAGACCAAGCCCGAGGTGCGGTGCGCCCGCCTTCGCGCCCGCGCCGCGCACGCTGACCAGCGAATCGAACAGCTGGCCCTGCATGGAGTCGGGCAGATGCGAACCGTTGTTGGCCACCGTGATGCGCGATTCGCCGTCCTCGCCGGTTTGCAGTGCGATGCGGATCCAGCCATCCGGCGCCGTGAACGACAGCGCGTTGTCGAACAATTTGTCCAGTGCCTGCGCAATCAGTTCAGGCGCGCCGTACAGCGGTACACGCCGGTCGGGAATGTCGCACTTGAGTTCGCGCGGCGCGGCAAGCGATTTGTAGGCATCGGCGCAGCCGCGCACCACCTGCGCGAGATCCATGTCTTCGCCATCCGCCGACGCCATCGCGCGCTCCATGCGGCTGGCTTCGCTCATCGCACGCACGATGGTGCCGATGCGCGCGGTGCCGTCGCGGGCGCGCGCGAGATAGGACATCGCTTCGTGCGGCAACTCCGCGTGCTCCAGGTTTTCCAGCGACGAACGCACGATCGCCAACGGCGTGTTGAGTTCGTGCGACAGGTTGGACGCGAGCTTGCGCAGGTATTCGGTGTAGGTGCCGATGGATTCCAGGAGGCGCGACAGGCTGCGCGCAAGGTCGCCCAGTTCATCGCGATCGTCGACCAACGGCAGTTTCGCCAGTTCCAGTCCTTCGTGGTGCTGCGCCTGCTCGGCCGCATCACGCAGGCGCCCGATGCGCACCGATAGCCACGTCGCGAATGCGAACAGCACTGCGCCCGCGATCAGCAGCACGGCGACGCTGGCCAGCATCAGCCCCAGCAGTGCGCGATTGGTCAGCAGCGGCAACGCCTGGCTCGACTGTTCCAGCACCAGTGCGCCACGATTCTGGCCGCGCACGTCCAGCGGCACCGCCACGGTCAACACGACGCTGCCAGTGGCATTGCCGCCGCGCCAGTTGGCGGTGGCCTGCCCGTCCAGCGCCTGCTGCACGTCCGGCTCCGACAGGCGCGGAATGTTTCGCGGCAGGCGCTGGCGCTGATCGAGCGAAGGCACCACCAGCAGGTCCGACAATACTTGCTGCAACCATGGGAAACGGCTGCGCCGCGACGCGTGCACGTCCAGCACGCTGCCGCCCTCGCCGATCACCCAGCCATCGCCGCTCAACAGGCGCCCGCGCACGCCGCTGGGCGCGAGCTGGGTGAGGTCGTTCGAGAGCGCGGGTGAGAGGCTGAGCAGCGGACGCAGATCCGGCTTGCCGCCGTTGAATCGCGTGGGCGCATCGGCGTCGAACACGCCGATGCCCAACTGATCCGGTGCCTGCGCGCGCGGAATCCGCAACTCTATGCGGTAGCTGTTGCCGGAATCCTGCCATTGCCCGCTGATCTCGTCAGGCAAACCATGTTCACGCAGGCCGAGCGGATGCGCCAGGAATGCGCCCGAACTCGAACTGGCGAGCAGATAACTGCGCTGGCGCGTGCCGCGGGTCAGTTGCAAGACGACGTGATCCGACTCGACCGCCGTCGGATCGAACGCACCGACCCGGGTGTGCGTGGCATCCGCCACTTCGATGCGCATGTACAGCCACGCCGAATCCGCCGCGAACTGGACATCCACCCCGGACCACGGATGCTGCTCCCATCGCGCAAACGGCTTCCAGTCGGAATCATCGCCGTCGATCACGATCGGTTGGCTGGCATCCTGCACGTACCAGCCCTGGTCGGCGTGCGGCAGTTGCGCACCCACCGCCACCAATCCACGATCCAGCGCGAACGCGATCGCCAGCAAAGCCTGTTCCTGGCTGTTGCGCAGCAGATGCTCCATCTGGCGCACGTACAACCAGCCCGCCCACGGCAAGGCCAGCGTGGACAGCGCGACCAGCAGCAGTTTGCGGCGGAGGGTCATGGCGGCGGGTAACGGGGACCAGGGACCGGGAACCAGCAAAAGAGCGGCAGCGGCAATCTCATGGACGCATGAGACACGCGGCGCAGCCGAATATCAAACGTTTGATCTTTCGGCGGGACGCCCGACTTCACACCATACCGAGCGGCTGTTGTGAAAGTCAGGGCATGGATGGCCGTTCCGGGGTGACCCGTGCCGTAGTCTGGAATCTTCCAGCAGACAGGTCGACGCAGCGATCAGGAACGATCGCACAAATTACGGCTTCCAGCGATACCCCACCCCGTGCACCGTTTCGATCGCGTCGAACTCCGGATCGATGGCCAGGAATTTCTTGCGGATGCGCTTGATGTGCGAGGTGATGGTGGCGTCGTCCACCACCAGTTCGGCGTCGCGCATCAACTGGTCGCGGTTTTTCACGTGGCCGGGGAAACGCACCAGCGTGTGCACCATCCAGAACTCGGTGACGGTCAGCGGCACCTCGGCGTCGTTCCAGGTGACGCGCATGCGCTCGGCTTCCAGTTTCAACGGGCCGTGCTCGACGACCGTCTCGGCCGTGGCCGGCGCCTTCTGGGATTCGGCGCGGCGGAACAGCGCACCGATGCGCGCCGCGAGCTGGTGGAAACTGATGTCCTTGGAGAGGTAATCGTCGGCACCGAGACGCAGACCCGAAATCACGTCGAAGTCGGAATCGCGCGCGGTCAGGAAGATGATCGGCAGTGTCGCCGACCGCGCGCGCAACTCGCGGCACAGGTCGAAGCCGCCCTCGGGTTCGTCACCCAGACCGATGTCGATGATCACCAGCTCCGGCATGCGGTTGGCGAAGGCGCCCGAAGCCTCCTTGCGCGAGGCAAACCCGTGCACGTCATAGCCGAAGCGCGACAACGCCTCGACATAGTTGGCGCGGATGGAAGGTTCGTCCTCGACGATCGCGATGGCGCGGGCCATTCGGCTCTCCTAGGGTTTTGTGTTGCCCTCACAAGCAGGGCGCCTCGCCGAGCCTGCGTCATCCACCTGCGGCGCGCAAGCCCGGTGTCGGCCTGCCCGAAATTTGCCACAAATTGCCCGCGCTTCGCCCCTGGCCCGCCCCCCGGCCGGCGCCGGCGGAAGGCCAAATGGCAGCCGTCGGTACTCCTGCCGTGGATGTCGACTGTGGAACACCCCCGCGCTGGCGCCGGAGACGCACCCGGCCACTGACACCGGAAGGCGTCCAGCGCGGTGGACCCACGCAGTTCGAGGCCTCCCTCCACAGCCTCGCGTTTCATTCCTCTCCTGGTCGGCCGCGGTCTCGGTGCGCAAGCACCGAGGCCGTTGGTCTTGGGTGTTATTTGTGCGTTCGTCCATGAACGCGGCTCCGTTCAGCATTGCGCGAGCATGGAAGTTTCTGCGCTCGAGGAGTTCACCACGCCCATCAAAGCCGCCATCCATGGCCAAGAGCTCCGTGGCTGACTTTTCACAACAGCCGCCTCGAACAAGCATCCACAGCACGCTTCGAAAAAATTCGGGCTGTGGCTTCATTTGCGTTGATTCGCGTTCATTTGCGGACCAATTCGCTTTTCACCCTGCTGCCTTGCGCATCGCTGCGATCGTGGCCTTGTAGTCATCGCTGCCGAAAATCGCGGAGCCCGCCACGAAGGCATCCGCGCCGGCGCGCGCGATGTCGCCGATGTTGTCCACCTTGACGCCGCCATCCACCTCCAGGTGAATCGGCCTGCCGCTGCGGTCGATGATTTCGCGCGCGCGCTTCAGCTTTTCGAGCGCGGACGGAATGAACGATTGCCCGCCGAAGCCGGGGTTCACCGACATCACCAGGATGATGTCCAGCTTGTCCAGCACGTAATCCAGCCAGTCCAGCGGCGTTGCCGGATTGAACACCAGCCCGGCCTTGCAACCGTGCTCGCGGATCAGCGACAGCGTACGATCCACATGCCGCGTGGCTTCCGGATGGAAGCTGATCGAGGTCGCGCCGGCCTTCGCGAAATCCGGCACGATGCGATCCACGGGTTCCACCATCAGGTGCACGTCCATCGGCGCGGTAATGCCGTAGTCACGCAGCGCCTTCAGCACCATCGGCCCGATCGTGAGATTGGGCACGTAATGGTTGTCCATCACGTCGAAATGGATCCAGTCGGCGCCGGCATCGATGACGGCATCGACTTCCGCGCCCAGCTTGGCGAAGTTGGCCGAGAGGATGGACGGGGCAATCATGCAAGGTTGTCTGCTCATGGATCGATCCGTTCCCGCAGTCATCGGAAGCCGCGTTCGGATTGTATGCGTTCCCACGCCGCGTTGATTTCGCTGGCGCGCGCCTCGGCGCGCCGGCGCAAATCGTCCGGCATGTTGCCGAGCCGGTCCGGATGGAATTCGCTGATCAGCTTGCGGTAGGCACGCTTGATGGTGCGCTCGTCGGCATCACGCGGCACGCCCAGCACGGTGTAGGGGTCGGGCCCGCTGCTGCGCGGCGCCGGACGATAGCCCTGCTGCGAATACGCGCCGGATTGCGCCCATTCGCCCGGGCGCGGGCCGGTGTTCCAGGCAAAGCCCTTCATCGCCAGCAGCGCCACCAGTTGGATTTCGCTGATGCGCAAGGAAAACGCCACGCGCTTCAACACGCGCACCTTTTCGTCGGTCAACGGCCCGTCGGCCATCGCCACGTCGCACAGCATGTCGAGGAACGGCATCACCGAGCTGCGCCGCGGCAGGCACCATCCGCGCAGGTCCACCAAGGACCTTGAAAGATCGAAACCGGGCGCCTTGCCCTTGTTGAAGGCGTCGATCGCGCGGCGGCGCCACAACGCGTCCAGTTCCAGCCGCGTCATCAGCTCGCGCATGATGGTGGTTTTGCCCGTACCGGCAGCGCCCACCAGCAGCGGGATACTGTTCGGTTTCTTGATT
>JAZKBD010000003.1:26517-31548 GCA_040388785.1 Pseudomonadota bacterium | reverse complement strand
CGTCCAGTTCCAGCCGCGTCATCAGCTTCTCGACGATCGCGACTTCGGCTTCGGATACACGTCCGTCGCTCTTGGCCAGCGTGCCCATGAGGGCGAACAACGGCTCGACGTAACCGTCCTTGCCGCCGGTATGCGTGAGCCCCCCGAGCCAGCCGCTGTCGAACACCAGATGTCCGATCACGAGCCCGATCACCGCGCCACCCCAATCGCCGCGCGTCACCAACAAGCCGATCACGAAACCGACCAGCTTCCCCCAGATCCTCATGGACTCCCCGCCTGGCCGGGCTTGCATGGCGACTGCACGGAAAACCATCGCGCCAACGCCTGCATGTCCTTTTCGGTGAGTGGTCCCGCCGCTGCGCGCATCACCGGCACGCTGCGCTCGCCATCGCGGTATTCGTGCAATGCCTGCAGGAGATACGGATAGGGCTGGCCAGCCAGATTGGGGGCACCCGGGATGCGCGCATGGCCGTCTTCGCCATGGCACGCCGCGCACAGGCCGAGTTGCGCGGGCGGAGCCGGCGCTTCGGTCGCTGCGTGCGCGATCGCGAAAGGCGCGACCGCAAGCAACAGGAGGATCGAACGCATTCTGCGCATCGACCCAGTTTATCAGCGGCCATGCGGCGTTCGGGCTCGCTACAATGCGCGTTTCGCCTGCGGAGCGCTGCCGTGCCGACCACCCTGCTCGAATCCGACCTGCCCGGCCTCGAACTCCTGCATCGCGGCAAGGTGCGCGACGTGTACACGCTGCCGAACGATCGCCTGCTGATCGTCGCGAGCGATCGCCTGTCGGCTTTCGACGTGGTGTTGCCCGACCCGATTCCCGGCAAGGGCGAAATGCTGTGCCAGATTTCGAACTTCTGGTTCGACAAGACCGCGCACCTGGTCCCGAATCACCTGACCGGCACGCCGGTTGCGGAGGTGTTGCCGGCGGGCGTCGATCCGAAGCTCTACGAAAAACGCGCGGTGGTGGTGAAGCGGCTGAAGGCGGTGCCGGTGGAGGCGATCGCGCGTGGTTATCTGATCGGATCGGGCTGGAAGGATTACCGGCAAACCGGTTCGCTGTGCGGCATCGCGCTGCCCGCAGACCTGCAGCAGGCGCAGCAACTGCCCGTGCCGATCTTCACGCCTTCGACCAAGGCACCCAAGGGCAGCCACGACGAGAACATCGGCTTCGAGGAAGTGGCGAAACTGGTCGGCGCCGACCTCGCGGCGCAGGTGCGCGATGCCACGCTCGCGATCTACCGGTTTGCAGCCGACTATGCCGCCGCGCGCGGCATCATCATCGCGGACACCAAGTTCGAATTCGGCACCGACGCCGACGGCAAGCTGCACGTGATGGACGAAATGCTGACACCGGATTCCTCGCGCTTCTGGCCGGCCGACCAGTACCGGGTCGGCATCAGCCCGCCGTCGTACGACAAGCAGTTCGTGCGCGATTACCTGGAAACGCTGGACTGGGACAAGCGCGCGCCGGGCCCGAAGCTGCCGCGCGAAGTGATCGACGGCACCGCCGCGAAATACGCCGAGGCGCTGAAGAAGCTGGCGGGCATCGCGCTGACTTGATCGTGTAGCCCGGATGAAGCCGCGTAGCGGCATAATCCGGGACGGCTCCGCGACGCACCCGGATTCCGCTACGCTCCATCCGGGCTACGCCAGCTTGGAAGATGAAGCCATGCGCGACATCCACGAATGGTTCGCCAGCTACGCCGACGATCATCAGAATTCGACCAACCGCGCGATTCATTGGGTGTGCGTGCCGGTGATCATGTGGTGCGTGATTGCGGCGCTGTGGACGATTCCTTCGACCACGGCATGGACGCGACCCGGCGCGTGGGCGGTGCTCGCGATGTTCCTCGGTTTCCTGTTCTATCACCGTCTTTCGCGCAAGCTCGGCTATGCAATGGCGATCGTCCTGATCGTGAGCGGCGCGATCGTCTGGGCGCTGTACGGCGCACTCGGTCCGCGCGATTTGCTGATCCTCGCGGCAGTCCTGTTCGTGCTCGCATGGATCGGGCAGTTCATCGGGCACGCCATCGAAGGCCGCCGCCCCGCGTTCCTCACCAACGTCGTGCAACTGCTGATCGGCCCGGCGTGGCTGATGGGCAAGCTGCTGCGGCGGCTGGGCATCGGCTATTGACGCGCCGAGTGGGCGCCGCTCAACCTTTCGCAAGATCGCGGTTGAGCAACGCCGCCAGCCGCGCACCGGCTTGCCGCAGGCGCTGCTCGGCGATGGGCAATTCGCGCTCCACGTAAGCCGCGTCGATGCGCCGCGAGGATGGATAAACGCCATCATCGCGATCGATCCGGCAGCTTTCCTCGGCCCACTGGGCCGGCGTGCCGCCGGTTGCGATCGGCGCGCGCTGCGCTTCAAGTCTGTCCGTCCATTGATCGGCAGTGAGTTGCGTCGAATCCAGCATCGATGAATCCCAGACGCGGTGCAGATTGGTGCCATGCCCGTGCCAGCGCACCTGGTAGTCGTTGCCGCCCGCGTCGTGCCGGTAATCCGCATGCAGCGGCTGGTGGATGTCGCCGACGAAGTGCACCACGAACGCCAGCGCTTCGGCACGTTGCGCGGGCGGGTTCGTGCGGTTCGCCAGGATCGCCGAATACTTCCCGATGGCAGCCACCGCGCATTCGCCGTTGCGGCAATCGCGCGGCGGATCGTAGAGGCAGTCGCGCGAATGGAAGTTGACGAAGTGCAGCCGCTTCGTTCGCCGGAACAATTCCGGATCGGTGTCGCGCAGATCGTCCGCCCACACCGCAATCTCATCGAGATGATGCGCGCCACGCAAGGCCAGCAGTTGCTGCACTTCTGCGCGCGCCTGCGGCGTCAACTGCGCTTCCGCCAATTCGGCCACGATCCGGTGCCCGCGTGGTCCCCACGCCATGGCAACCGGCACGCAGGACAACAGCGTCACCAGCGCGATGGCGAACTTTCCCGCATGACGTTGAATGTGCAAACGCGCGCGCATGGCGATTCCGGCGAAAGCGCGAGTTTGACACGCGCTGCGCGGGCCGTGGCCATGAAACGCCACAAGAAACCGGCTAAAATTCGCCGTTCATCCACACGACTTCGGCAAAGGACACCCCATGGCGATCAAGGTCGGGATCAACGGCTACGGCCGCATTGGCCGCAACATCCTGCGCGCGCTGTACGAATCCAACCGCACCGGCGCGATCAGGATCGTCGCGATCAATGATCTGGGCGACGCCGAAACCAACGCGCACCTGACCCAGTACGACACCGCGCACGGCAAGTTCCCGGGCACCGTCGGCGTCGAAGGCGGCGACCTGGTCGTCAACGGCGATCGCATCAAGGTGTGCGCCGAACGCGATCCGTCGAAGCTGCCGTGGAAGGATCTCGGCGTCGACATCGTGATCGAATCGACGGGCCTGTTCACCAAGCGCGACAAGGCCGCGGCGCATCTCGCCGCGGGCGCGAAGAAGGTGATCATCTCGGCGCCCGGCGAGGGTGTCGACGGCACTTTCGTGTTCGGCGTCAACGAAGACAAGATCAAGCCGACCGACACCATCATCTCGAATGCGTCGTGCACCACCAACTGTCTTGCGCCGCTGGCCAAGGTGCTGCACGAAAAGATCGGCATCGTGCACGGCCTGATGACCACCATCCACGCCTACACCAATGACCAGGTGCTGACCGACGTGTTCCACAAGGACCTGCGCCGCGCGCGCTCGGCCACGCACAGCCAGATTCCGACCAAGACCGGCGCCGCCGTCGCGGTGGGCCTGGTGCTGCCGGAACTGAATGGCCGTCTGGACGGCTTTTCGATGCGCATCCCGACCATCAACGTGTCGTGCGTGGACCTTTCGTTCGTGGCCAAGCGCGAAACCAGCAAGGACGAAATCGACGCCGCGATCAACGAGGCCGCGAATGGCAAGTTGAAGGGCGTCATGGCGGTCAATACCAAGCCGCTGGTGTCGATCGACTTCAACCACAACCCGGCTTCGTGCACCTACGACGCGACGCAAACGCGCGTGATGGGCGGCACCTTCGTCAAGGTGCTGGGCTGGTACGACAACGAATGGGGCTTCTCCAACCGCATGCTCGACATGAGCGAGGCGTTCGCGAACGTGCGTTGATTCGCTCGATCAAGCCGGTTGCAGACGAAACCCGCGGCGATGACGTCGCGGGTTTTTGCTTTTCCGGATGAGAAAGCCCGATCCCGGCCGTCGCCGAGATGATGGAGCGCGTCAGCCGAGCGCCTCCAGCGCCGCCGCGTAATCCGGCTCGTGGGTGATGTCGTCCACCATCTGCGCGTGGATCACCGTGTCGTGCTCGTCCAGCACCAGCACGGCGCGCGCGGCGAGGCCGGCCAGCGGACCGTCGGTCATCGCGACGCCGTAATCCTTCAGGAACTCGCGACCGCGCATCATCGACAGCATCGTGACGTTCTCGATGCCTTCGGCCCCGCAGAAGCGCGCCTGCGCGAATGGCAGGTCGGCGGAAATGCACAGCACGACGGCGTTCTTGAGGCCCGCCGCGTCCTTGTTGAAGTGCCGCACCGAGGCCGCGCACACGCCGGTGTCCACGCTCGGGAAAATGTTCAGCACCTTGCGCTTGCCGGTAAATTCGGCCAGCGATTTTTCCGAGAGATCGCCCGCGACCAGCTTGAACGCCGGCGCCTTGTCGCCGACTTTCGGAAAATGGCCGTCCAGATGAACGGGGTTGCCCTTGAACTTGGTGCCGGACATGACGTGACTCCTTGTGCGTTTCGAAAGGAATGGCGGCGCGCCGCCGTCCAGCCAGTCTAGCCGACGGAGATCAAGGCGGCGCACGTTGCACGCACGGGCGATGGTTCGGACGACGGGCGCTCAGCTCGCGGTACGTGGCGCCGCGCCCATCTGCTGCAGCATCTGTTCGACTTCCTGCGCGACCACCACCTGGTCGCGCCCGCGCGCCTTCGCGGCATACATCGCGTCATCGGCAGCGCGCAACCAACTGCCGACGTCATGACAGCGCGTGCCATCGAACAGCGCCATGCCGATGCTGATGGTGACCTCCAGGTT
>JAZKBD010000003.1:12560-26507 GCA_040388785.1 Pseudomonadota bacterium | reverse complement strand
CGGGTGCATCCGGGAACACCAGCGCGCCGACCGCCGCGCGCATGTCTTCGGCGAGCCGCAGGGCCTCGGCACCGCCGAGGTGCGGACACAACACCACGAACTCCTCGCCGCCGAGGCGCGCAAGCCGGCCACGGCTGCCGACCACGCCGCGCAGGCACTGCAGCGAAACGTTCAGCACGATGTCGCCGTACGGATGGCCGTACTGGTCGTTGATGCGCTTGAAGTAATCGAAGTCGAACAGCAGCAGCGCGTGCAGCGCCGCCGCGTCGGCATCACGTTCGAGCAGCGCCTGCGCGCGCCGGAAGAATCCGCGCCGGTTTTCGACGCCGGTCAGGGGATCTTCCTGGGCTTGGCGCCGCAATTCGTGGCCGTACCGCCGCTGCGATCGCAGCAGCAGCAGCAACGAAACGATGCCGACCACCAGACCGACGGCCGCGATCAGCACCGCGATCAGCGTGCCGTGCTGGCGGCGCAACTGCAGCGCGTTGCGTTCGGCGTCCGCTTGCGCGGCCTTCAATTTCAGGTTCTTGATCTGGTTGTTGCGCTCGAGCTCCTGGATGCGGATTTCCTTCTCGCGCGCCGCGTAGCGCACCGCCAGCTCGGCCTGTTGCGAGCCGAGGCTGGCCTTCCAGTATTTGCCGGCGACCTGCATCGCTTCGCGTTCGGCGGCCAGCGCAAGCTTGAGATCACCGTTGGCCTCGGCCATCCGCGATTGCTCCTGCAACAGGTCAGGAAGCAGGCCATCCAGATGTGCCTTGCGTGCTTCCTCCACCGTCGCGGCAATCATGTCCATGGCGTCCCGGTGCTTGCCCATCTTCTGCAGCGCGCGCGCGATGTCGTGTTGCGAAATCAGTGCGTCCGATTCGCGGCCCGCCGCGCGCTCGTCCGCAAGTGACGCGCGCGACAACGCGATCGCCTGCTGCGGCTCGCCCTGCTTCAGGTACACCTGCGCGAGATTGTCGCCGACCATCAATGCCTGCGAGTGGTCGCCGACTTTTTCGTAAAGCGCGCGCGCCTGCTGGTAATACTGGCCGGCCTGCGCATACTGTTCCAGCGCGTACGCGTCGTTGCCCTCGTCGTTCAGCGCCTGCGCCCGGTTCCAGTCATCGTGCAGCGCGGCGAAGGCCGCATCGGCCTGCCGGCAGAGCGGCTGCGAGCGTTCTTCCTGGCCGGTCATGCTGTAGGCGTCGCACAACTGGAACTTGGCCAGCGCGCGGCGCGCGGGATCGCTGCTGTCCAGTTGCAGGGCGGCGGCCTGCAAGGCATCGCTGATGCCGCCACCGTCGCCGCGCAGGATGCGCTGGTCGGCGGACAGGAACCCCGCATACGATTCCGCCAGCGCGTCATGACTGACGCTGCCGAGGCTCTTCAGGCGCGCCACGGCTTCGGTCACCGCGACATCGTCGGAGATGTTGACGCCGGCGTGGCCCATCCACCACAAAGCTTCGCGCTCGCCGGCCGGATCGTTCACGTACGCGCCCGCATCCAGCGCGCCGCGCACGTCGGTGATCAGGTCGCGCGGATTGCTGGTCGACAACGTGCGCATCTGCTGCGCCGTCACGGCCGTCACGGTCGTCGCCGCCGTCGCAACGCCCCATGCAGCCCACAACAGCAAGCCTGGCAGAACCCCGCGCATGCCTTCTCCGTGACCGCCGCATCATCCATCCGGCGCCACACATGATGCAAGAACCGCGCCGCTACAATCCACGCATGCTTATCGGCTCCATCCCGATCGACCCGCCCGTCGCCTTGGCGCCCATGGCCGGCGTCACCGACAAGCCCTTCCGCAAATTGTGCAAGCGGTTGGGCGCGGGGCTGGCCGTGTCGGAAATGACCGCCTCCGACCCGCGCCTGTGGCAGACACGCAAGTCGCTGCACCGGATGGACCACGCCGGCGAGCCCGATCCCGTCTCGGTGCAGATCGCCGGCTCCGATCCGGCGATGCTGGCCGAAGCGGCACGTTACAACGTCGCCAACGGCGCGCAGTTGATCGACATCAACATGGGCTGCCCCGCCAAGAAAGTTTGCAATGCCTGGGCCGGCTCGGCACTGCTGGCCGACGAGCCGTTGGTGGGGCAGATTTGCCGGGCGGTGGTCGGGGCCGTGGATGTGCCGGTGACGCTGAAAATCCGCACCGGCCAGACGCCGGAACAGCGCAATGCGCTGGTCATCGCACGCATCGCCGAGGATTCGGGCATCGCCGCGCTGGCCGTGCACGGCCGCACCCGCTCGCAGAAATACGAAGGCTTTGCCGAATACGACACCATCGCGGCGGTGAAGGCGAGCGTGTCGATTCCCGTGTTCGCCAACGGCGACATCGATTCGCCCGCCAAGGCGCGCGAGGTACTGGATTACACCCAGGCCGACGCGCTGATGATCGGCCGCGCTGCGCAAGGCCGGCCGTGGATCTTCCGCGAGATCGCGCACTTCCTTGCCACGGGCGAAATACTGCCCGAGCCGGACCTCAGCGAGGTGCGCGACATCCTGCTCGGCCAGCTCGACGCGCTGTATGCGTTCTACGGCGAAGTCGCGGGCGTGCGGATCGCGCGCAAGCACCTCGGCTGGTATGCGAAGGATCGGCCGGAAAACGCCGCCTTCCGTGCGGTCGCCAATGCGGCGGTGAGCGCGCACGAGCAGCGGCGCCTGACCCGCGACTATTTCGATGCGCTCGCGGCCGGCGTGCCGGGCGAATTCGCCGCGGCAGCGTAGCCGCGCGGTGCAGGCGACCCGCGGCTGAACACGTTACTCTCGCCGGTGCAGCGCGCCGCAACTCCCTGTATCATGGCGGACCTGCTTCATCCTTCCATCCGTATCAAAGGATATAACCCACGATGAGCCGTTACCTGTTCACCTCCGAATCGGTGTCCGAAGGTCACCCGGACAAGGTTGCCGACCAGATTTCAGACGCCGTGCTGGATGCGATCCTGGCCCAGGACAAGCGCGCGCACGTGGCGTGCGAAACCATGGTCAAGACCGGCGTCGCGATCGTGTCGGGCGAAGTGACCACCGACGCATGGGTCGACATCGAGGCGCTGGCGCGCAAGGTGATTCTCGGCATCGGCTACGACTCGTCCACGGTCGGCTTCGACGGCGCGACCTGCGGCGTGCTGAACCTGATCGGCAAGCAGTCGCCCGACATCAACCAGGGCGTCGCGCGCAAGAAACCCGAGGAACAGGGCGCCGGCGACCAAGGCCTCATGTTTGGCTACGCCTGCAATGAGGCGCCGGAATTCATGCCTGCGCCGATCTATTACTCGCACCGGCTGGTCGAACAGCAGGCCAAGGTGCGCAAGGCCGGCAAGCTCAAGTGGCTGCGCCCCGATGCGAAGTCGCAGGTCACCCTGCACTACAACGACGACCACTCGGTCGCCGGCCTGGATGCGGTGGTGCTGTCGACGCAGCACGATCCCGAAGTGAAGTATGCGGACCTCGTGGAAGGCGTGCGCGAAAACATCTTGAAGCCCGTGCTGCCGAAAAAGTGGTACGACGCGCTGCCGAAGAACAAGGTGCACATCAATCCGACCGGCAAGTTCGTGATCGGCGGCCCCGTGGGCGACTGCGGCCTGACGGGGCGCAAGATCATCGTCGACACCTACGGCGGCATGGCCCGTCACGGTGGCGGTGCGTTCTCGGGCAAGGATCCGTCCAAGGTCGACCGCTCGGCGACGTACGCCGCACGTTACGTGGCCAAGAACATCGTCGCGGCCGGCATCGCCGACCGTTGCGAGGTGCAGATTTCCTACGCGATCGGCGTCGCCGAACCCACGTCGATTTCAGTGACGACGTTCGGCACCGGCAAGATCTCGGACGACAAGATCGAAAAGCTGATCCGCGCGCACTTCGACCTGCGTCCGTACGGCATCATCAAGATGCTGGACCTGATCCATCCGATCTACCAGTCCACCGCTTCGTATGGCCACTTCGGCCGCAAGCCGTTCCAGCACACCTACAAGTGGGAAGAGCGCGAAGGCGGCAAGCTTCAGAAGAAGTCGGAGACCGCCACCGCGTTTTCGTGGGAAGCGACCGACCGCGCCGACGCACTGCGCAAGGCCGCGAAGATCAAGTGATGCACCATCCCCTTCGCGTGCGAGGGGGATGATCCGCCGAGGGGCGTTGCAGCTCGCGTCGTGCAAACGACCGGGCGAGGCTCGGCACCCTTTCCAACAGCGCCCATGAATCGGAGTAACACCATGAATGCTGTAGCCAAAGAAACCGCTTCGCACGATTACAAGGTGCGCGACATCGCCCAGGCCGACCTCGGCCGCAAGCGCATCACCATGGCCGAGCAGGAAATGCCGGGCCTGATGCAGATCCGCGCCCGCTACGCGCCGCAGAAACCGCTGAAGGGCGTGCGCGTCACCGGTTCCTTGCACATGACCAAGGAAACCGCGGTGCTGATCGAAACGCTCGCGGCGCTTGGTGCGTCGGTGCGCTGGGCGTCGTGCAACATTTTTTCGACCCAGGACGATTGCGCCGCCGCGATCGCGGCGAGCGGCGTACCGGTATTCGCGTGGAAGGGTGAGACGCTGGAGGAATACTGGGAGTGCACGCTGGATGCGCTCACGCATCCTGGAAACACGGGGCCCGAACTGATCGTCGATGACGGCGGCGATGCGACGCTGCTGATCCACAAGGGCGTCGAGATGGAAGACGGTTCCAAGTGGGTCGATGAGAAAGGCACCAACCACGAAGAGCAGGTCATCAAGAATCTCCTGAAGAAGACCCGCAGCGAGCGTCCCGGCTTCTGGAAGAAGGTCGCGTCGGAATGGCGCGGCGTGTCCGAGGAAACCACCACCGGCGTGCATCGCCTGTACCAGCTCGCCGAAGCCGGCAAGCTGCTGGTGCCCGCGATCAACGTCAACGATTCGGTCACCAAGAGCAAGTTCGACAACCTGTACGGCTGCCGCGAATCGCTGGCCGACGGCATCAAGCGCGCGACGGACCTGATGGTCGCGGGCAAGGTCGCGGTGGTGTGCGGTTATGGCGACGTCGGCAAGGGCTGCGCGCATTCGCTGAAGGGCTTCGGCGCGCGCGTGATCGTCACCGAGATCGACCCGATCTGCGCGCTGCAGGCCGCGATGGAAGGCTTCCAGGTCGCGACCGTCGAAGACACGCTGGGCCAGGCCGACATCTACGTCACCACCACCGGCAACCGCGACGTGATCACGCTGGAGCACATGCAGCGCATGAAGAACCACGCGCTGGTGTGCAACATCGGCCACTTCGACAACGAGATCCAGGTCGATCGCCTGCAGCAGACCGCCGAGCGCACCAACATCAAACCGCAGGTGGACCTTTACACCTTCGCCGAAGGCAACTCGATTTACCTGCTGGCCGAGGGCCGCCTCGTGAACCTCGGCTGCGCGCACGGCCATCCGTCGTTCGTGATGTCCAATTCATTCTCGAACCAGACACTCGCGCAGATCGACCTGTGGACCAACAGGGACAAGTACGAGAAGAAGGTCTACCGCCTGTCCAAGAAACTCGACGAAGAAGTCGCGCGCCTGCACCTGGAACAGATCGGCGTCAAGCTCACCAAATTGTCCAAGGACCAGGCCGACTACCTCGGCGTGCCGGTGGAAGGGCCGTACAAGGCCGATCACTACCGCTACTGATCGGATGCCCGGCGGCAACCGCAACGCGCAATACAGGGGCGCGGCGCAAGCCGCGCCCTTTTTTACGGCGATCGATCCATGTCACCGAACCGCATCAGCTCAGGCACATACGGCGCGTAGTGACGCCAGCGCCCGATCGATGTCTTGTAAACAGGCTGACGCGCCTGCCAGACGCTGGCCGACTGCACGGGTGCGGCACCTTCGCTGTTGCTCGACGCGAGTGGCAGGTCCACAAAAGCCGCCAGCTCGGCGATCGCATGATCGGGGTCGGCCACCAGCGCTTCGTATTCGAGTTCGCGGATTGGTATGCGCAGGCTTCGCTTCCAATGCGTCATCAGTTCATCATAACCGCGCATGAAGCCTGCGATGTCACCGAAGTCTTGCGAGAATGCCATGTCGGGGTGCGCAAATTCCTGGCTCCACAACGACAACGCGACGTCGCACGGATCACGGCGAAGATGGATCACCTTGGCCTGCGGAAACATTGCCGCGACGATATCCAACCAGCGGAAGTTGAGCGGGTCCTGATCAATGTATGCCGGTGCCGGGGGGGCATCGTCTTGGCGTGCCATCATGCGATACAAATCCGCAGCCTCCATCACCGCTGCCATATTGCCAAGGTGTCCGCCACTGCGCAGACGTTCGGCAATGAAGCGTAACGCGCGCAATTCGCCTCGGTCCCGGGCACCCGTGGCACGCGCAAGATGGGTCGCAGCAAGCGTGGTACCGCTGCGTGGCACACCAACGATGAACACCGGTGCGAAGGACGGATCATCCGCCGCCGCCGCAGCCGCTATGCGTTCACGCAGGCGCATCGCAACGAACTGTGTCCACGTCCGCGGGTCCCACCACCGCGTCGCCTTCCCGAGCGCATTGGCCTCGCGCAGTATTGCAGCAGCTCCAGCCCAATCTCCGAGGTCATTCAAAATCTTGGCGAGTGCATAACCGGCCGATGCGCGCGATTGAGGTGAGAGCAACGCATTGCGGAACCTCCCTTCGCAGCGCGCACGATCGGGGTCAAGAGGATCGGTGTAACGCTTGGTATTCGACAATGCTCCCAAAACGTTTTGCCGATCCAGATCGACGCCCGCGGCCAAGGCTGCGCAATAGCGCTCGCGTGCGACGACAAATTCACCCGCTTCACGAGCCACATGCCCCGCCAAGACCAGCAACTCCGGTACGGCTTGGCCGCGCGCCAACGCACCGTCGCAAATACTTGCCGCTATCACATGGCGGTCGCATTCGCGAGCAAAGGACGCCGCACGCACAGCCACGCCAGCGTCGAAATCCGCCGCTTCGGCGAGTGCCGACATTGCCTCAGCGGCGGCGCTAAGGCGACCTTGACTGCGTAGCACCTCAGCCAGAAAGGTTGCAACATCCACACGTCCCGGTGCGCGCACGACCAGCTCGCGCAGCGCCGCCTCGGCTCGCATAACCTGGTCGCGCGCGAACAGGATTCGAGCCTCGGCAAGTTGGCCATCAATGGAATCGGGGGAGGCCTGCATCCGGCGTCCATGTTGGGCGTATCCCTTATCATAGCCACTCACACCACGCGGTTTCGCTGACATGCACGGCTTCCAATGTGTTCCCGCTCGAAGGCGATATCCATGACCGCGCCACGTCTCATGGGTCTCGACAATGAAGCGATACAACGTGTAATGGCGACCGCGCAGGCGCTGGAGCTGGGCCGCCCGGACCAGGCGGCGGCCCAGCTCCGCCCTGCGCTGGCCAACTATCCCGAGCACCCGGAGGTACTGCGGCTGCACGCCGGGATTCTCAGCCTGCGCGGCGACCATCCACGCGCCATCGCCACGATGCGGCGCGCAGTCGAACTGCGTCCCATCGATCCGCTTTACTACAACACCTTGGGGACCGTGCTTGGTTCATGCGGGGATTTCGACGGAGCCATCCACGCGTTGCACCGTGCCTGCGAACTGCAGCCCGAACTCGCGATTGCCTGGTACAACTTGGGCTTGATGTTGACCCGCTGTGTGCGCAACGACGAGGCCGCCCAGGCAGTAAGGCGTGCAGTCGCGCTGGCGCCCGACAACATGGATGCACGCGCGTTGCTAGGCGACTTGCTGCGAATGCAGGGCGACGCCGAGAACGCTGCGGTGGAGTACCGCAAGGTGCTGGCCGTACGGCCTGGAACCGGCATGGCTTGGTGGGGACTCGCAGATCTTCGCATGGGCAAGTTGAAACCTGAAGACGTCGAATGCATGCGGAACGCGCTGCACGATTCACGCTCCAGCGACAACGATCGCGTCGCGATCGGGTTCGCACTCGCGAAAGCCTTGGATGAGCAAGGCCGCTATCACGAATCACTGGATGCCCTGAAGCGCGCGAACGCCATTGCACGTCTGCGCCAGAAATGGAACGCCCCGGCGTTTTCGGCATTGGTTGAATCCATCAATGAAGCCTTTACGCCGCCACCCGCCCCTGCCACGCCGGTCGGGTTAGGGCAAGAGGTTCTGTTCATCACGGGCATGCCGCGCTCGGGTACCACGCTGGTCGAACAGATCCTCGCTTCACACTCGCAAGTGGGCGGAGCGGGCGAACTTCCCGACCTTTCACTGGTGCTGACGGAGGAATCCCGCCGTCGGGGTCAGCCTTTCCCGCACTGGGTCGCAGATGCAAAACCCGATGATTGGCGGCGACTGGGCGAACGCTATCTTGAACGCGCCACACATTGGCGCAAGCGTCGAGCGAAATTCACCGACAAGCTGCCCGGCAACTGGATGTACCTGGGCGCGATTCGCGCGATGCTGCCCGGCGCACATATCGTAATTTGCCGTCGCGATCCGCTGGAAACCTGCTTTTCCTGTTATCGCCAGCTGCTGCCGGATGGCGGCGAATTCAACCGGACACCGGAGGATCTTGCTGCGTTCTCGCACGATTTCGATCGCAGCGCGAATCATTGGGCCGGACTGCACCCGTCACAGGTTTACCAGCACGATTACGAAACAATGATTGCGAATCCGGAACCGGCGATCCGCAAGCTGCTGGAAGCCTGCGATCTGCCATTCGAAGAGGCCTGTCTGCGCTTCCACGCAACAGAACGCGAGGTGCGCTCGCCCAGCGCCACACAGGTGCGCCGACCACTGCAGGCGAACACAGCCCGCGCACAGGGCTACGGCGATCTGCTTGATCCCCTGCGCATCTGCCTTGGCATGCCGGTGTTCGGGGCCTGAAGTCTTGGTAGCGCGCACCGAACAAGACTGGCTGGATTCGGTGCGCGCGCTGGTGCTGCGCGGCGATCTGCCGTCCGCGCAGGCTACCCTGACGCAGGCACTCGCCGAGCACCCGGTTTCGGTTGAACTGCGTCGTGCGCAGGCGGGTATATTTCAGCAAACCGGGCGTACAACTGAAGCCGAAACACACATGCGCGAATTGCTCGCGCGTGATGCTGGCGACACCGCGACAGCATTTGCGTTGGCGCGTCTACTGAAAGATCGCGGCCGTATGGTTGCTGCTGCAACGGCGGCACGCGCCTGTTTCAACGACGAACGCAACCGACGGAACGCCGAACTTGCGATTGACATGGTCGAATTGCTCGATGACTGTGGCCGCAAGCGAGATGCGGCAGCGGTTGCGGAAGCGGCGCTCACCGCGAATCCCGATGATCCGCGCCTGCACGCTTACGCAGGAATGCTCGCAATACAGTTGGGCGATTTCGAATTGGCGCGCAAGCGCTATTCGTACGTGCTGGAACATGAGCTACGCGCGCTTGAATGGCATGTACCCATCGGGCTGGCGAGTACCCTGCGCTACCGGGACGCGTCCCATCCGGATTTCACGCTGTTCCGCAATGGTCTGCAGCGCAACGATCTGTCCGATCTCGCCCGCGCGGAACTTCACTTCTCGCTTGGCAAGGCACACGACGATGTCGGTGCCTACGCCGAGGCGGCGCAACACTATGGTCAAGGCAATGCGCTCCGGAAACGCCACTCAAGCTGGTCACGCAAGGCGTGGCGGCGGGCGGTCGAGTCACGCCTTGCGACAAGGCCTTTGACCGTGACCGCTGAACCGACGACAGGATTCACGCCGGTATTCATCGTCGGCATGCTGCGCTCGGGCACCACCCTGTTGAGTCAAGTGCTGGCGCGGTATCCTCACACCTGCAACCGCGGCGAACTCGCGGTGCTGGCACGGCTGGCGCAACAGCTTCTACTCGAAGGCGCACCTGATCGCACAACCTTGCAGCACGCGGCTTCGGAGTACGCGCGGCTATCCCGGCAAGACGATGCACCCGACGCACGCTGGTTCATCGACAAGCAGCCACTGAACCTCCGTTACGTGGATCTCGCCCTCGCGCTGTTCCCCGACGCAAGAATTATCCATTGCCGGCGTAACCCGCGAGACAATGCGCTTTCCCTGTGGGCGCAGTGCTTCATCGAAAGCGTGCACGACTACGCTTATGACTTCGACGACATAGCGTTGGTGATGCGCGATGGCGAGCGCATGATGGCGCGCTGGATGCGGCTTTACCCGAACTCGATACGCGCCGTACGGTACGAAGATCTCATTGCAAGCCCTGGCCCGGTGGTCGCTGAACTGGCGCGCTGGATCGGCATGCCGCCATCTGCCGTGAGCAGTTCTGCCGCCACGCAATCTTCCGACCCGATCAGCACCGCCAGTCTGTGGCAAGCGCGCCAGCCGATCCACCCTCGATCCGTTGATCGATGGAAGCATTACGCTCCGTACATTCCCAAGCTTTTGAAGCTGCCCGAACGATAGGATCGATCAAACGAGCAGAACATTGCTAGGCAATGTGAGATGCGCGAGGATCGCATCATCATTTGCGTGGAGCCGCTTCCCCGTTGGGGCCGATCGGAGGAAGACCAAGCGCAATACGCAGGGAGTCGAGCAGGGCGCCATAGCGTGCCGCCCGTCCCTCATGCTTTTGTATGGGGAGCCGCACTTGTGCGGCGCTCAAGGTATTTATACTGCGCTGCGATTCATAAAAACGCAGACACCCAGGATCAAACGGCAATCCGCAAAATTCAAGCAGCGCCCGTATTTGTTGCTCGGGGCATTCCGTCAGTGCCTCGTAGCTCTGCTCACGGACAGCCTTGGGTGCACGCCGCGCCCAATGGGAGGCAGCTTGATCGAAGGTTTTCCAGAACGCCGCGAGATTGTCCAAGTCATAGGTGAACTCCCAGCCACTCGGGAAGAACTGCTTGAAGCATGACCAGCAATTCTCCACCGGGTCACGCCGGCAGACCACGATGCGCGCACCCGGCAGCATTGCGCGAATCGCGCCCAGCACCTGCCAGTTGTTGGGCATCTTGTCCGTCGAGATGGGGCGGTTCTTGCGAAAACGTGCGGTAAGGTCGAGATAGCGCCGCCCCAACCTTTGCCAATCCACGGGAGTGGCCCGCGGGACCCACTCCGGGTAACGGCACTGCAGTCGGGTGGATTCTTCAGTCAAGACTTGCGCGAACTCGCCGAGCTCGCCTGCGCCCTCTACTTCGCGATGCGAGGCGAGGATCTGCTCAACCAAGGTGGTGCCGGAACGCGGCATGCCGGCAATGAAGATCACCTCCTTGCCGAGATCCGGGTCTTCCGCGGCGGCCTCTGTCCGGGCGAAAGCGTGCTCGGCGTGCGCCTGCTGCTGGCGCAATGGTTCGAATAGCCAGGTTCTCAGTTCCGTTGCCCTTCGCGCATTCGCGTCGACCAGCAAGTCGTACGCTTCCTGGTACGCACCGGCTTCCTCACAAGCCCGCGCCAAGGCGAACTCGACAGCGGTTCTCTCACTCTCGCTCAGCACATGACCACGCAGTAACACGCGCATCTGCTCAGCTTCATCGGCCGTGATCGGAATCGTCTTGATGTCGGAAAGGCTTAGCCACGCCGCGCCAAATGCAGGTTCGATTGCAAGCGCCTTCCGGATCACGGCTGCACCCTCCCCGGCGCGTCCGCAAGCAACCAGGGCTCCGCCGTACTTCAGGAGGGCGGGTGCGTAATCCGGAGCCCGCCGGGTTGCTTCAGCGAGCGGCGCCAGCGCATTCTCGTCACCTTGGTGCACAGAAAGATGCTCGCCCAAGTCGGCCCAAGCCAACGGGGAGTCGGGAATTGCGTCGACGGCGCGTTTCCGCAGATGCAATGCCGCATCAACGTCGCCCGCCTCTTCGCACAGCCTCGCGTATTGAGCAAAGGTCACGGCATCGTCGGGCACTGCATGCAGCGCCGCTTCGAAATTTGCAATGGCGGCCGGGAAATTGCCGAGCCGCGCCAGCAACAAGCCGTACAAGCGCAGTATGTCGGGTTGACCAGGCGCGAGTACCAACGCGTCCGACAACGCGGCCCGCGCGGCTGGCAGATCGTCGTTTGCCAGCGCCTCTCCTGCACGTCGAAACAGCGTCTGCAGACGCAGTGGAAGTGACGTGATTCGAGTTTCGACTTTCTGCGCGTCGTGCGCCGGCGGGGCGAACAGCCGATCGTTCACGCCCATGTCATGGCTCCGCGGCGTAATGCCAGTGCTCGAGCATGGGCTGCAAAATGGGCAGGACCGGCTCGAAGTATTCGCGATACTGTTGCCAGCGCCCCACGCCTTTAGTGTTGATTGGTTCAATGACTTGCGTATAGCTCGGCGTCTTGATGTAGCCCTTCTCTTTCGCGCGTTCGGCGAAGCCCAGCATCGCTTCGGCGTCATCAACTTTCAGGAATGAAGAAATCTCATGAGCTTGCCTGTACGGATCAGCCACCAAATCTTCATATCGTGATACGAATACATCCGGATGGAAAACTCCAGCGTGGTACAGCCAGTTCTCCATTGCAGAAACATAGGCGCGGGCGAGACGCTCCAAAGTCCCACTGGCCACCGCCAGCACTGCAGCACGAAAGTTCTGCATGTAGCAACTCAGGATTACATCGCATGGATGGCGCAATGCAAGGACGAGCTTGGCATGTGGAAATATGCGATGGATCATCGGTAGCCAGAGCATGTTCAGTGGGTTCTTGTCCACCAATCGCGCGTTCCAGCGACGCGGCACCTTTTCGCACGCGAGAATCAGGTAGCCCTTGCGCAATTCGTCGCAGTCACGTTGATGCAGCTTGCCAATATCCCGGGGAATTTCCAGACCCGTACTTGTTTCGACCTGACCTGCCAACATGTTGAAAAAAGGGCGCTCATCCATTGACTGCAAGCGCGGGTGTGCGTCGAGCATCTGTTCAAGCAAAGTCGTACCCGACCGCGGAAATCCAACCACAAATACCGGCGACTGCGACGTATCCGGGGCGCTCAGTTGCGGCCAGCCTTGATAATCAGACGCAGTCACCCGCACGTTGACATTTGGCAGGATTTCAGCCTCGGGTTCAAAGTAATGTGGCAAAGCAACAGCAAATTCCTGAATTTGGCGAGTATGCGCGGCCGCGAGCGCATGCATGGCAGCCGACGTGTCGCCGAGTTTGTCGCAGATATTTCCGAGCGCGAACCAGTAACCGTAATCCGCGTCATTGGCTGGCCCGACTCGTTCCAGGATGATTCGCGCCATTGCAGGATCGCCGTTGCGCAGCGCCAATTGCGCGCGCTGGCGGTCCGTGGCGCTTCTGACGTCGTCAATCTGCGTCGATGACACGTCGATTGATTGCAACATCCTCTCCGCGTCGGACAGGCGGTTCACTCGCTCATACACGCTCGCTAACGACAATTGAGCAGAGACATTGGAGGGCACCCGTCGGAGCAAATCTTCCAGCACTTCCAATGCTGACGTTGCCTCGCCCTGCTGTATCTGCACCCCCGCCAGTTCCAGCTGTAAATCATCTTCCAGCGGCAGCCATTCTCGCCAAGGCTTGATCAGTTCCTCGGCGCGATAATCCCGACACGCCGAGCAAGCCTGGGCGGCGTGGATGCGGATAGATGGCGAACCCGGCGACTTCCCGAAGGCCCGCAGCAGCGTAACTCGTGCTTCCACCGGCTTGCCGAGTTGCATCTGCAACAGACCGTGCAGCTCCAGCAGCTCTGCATCATCCGGCGCCAGGTGCACCGCCATCTCGGACGCGCGCTCGGCAGCTTCCGGGCCACAAGCTTGCCGCAACGCCGTCGCATAGTTTTGCCAATGAATGCTTTGCGCCGGGTGAAGACGCGTCAACTCTGCATAAATCTCCAGCGCGCCGTCGCGATTGCCCTGCCGCCATAGGCTCAAGGCCAACAGCACTTCAACGTCGGCAGCCTCCGGGTTCGCCTGCAACCGCGCCCGGCAGAGATGCTCGGCCCCAAGCGGATCGCCGGATTCCAGGGCGGCGACGATCGAGTCCACGGCAACATCCATCATTTGATCACACGAAAAGAAAGGGCCGCACGAGAATACTCGTGCGGCCCTTGGAGTGC
>JAZKBD010000003.1:0-12550 GCA_040388785.1 Pseudomonadota bacterium | reverse complement strand
AGAAATTGACCGTGATGCGACCCCAGTAGTACCGGCCGAGCACGTCGAAGTCCTCGGGATCCGTGTTGGCGTTCAAGCTGTTGTTGGCATACAGGAACGGCGGCTGCTTGTTGAACACGTTGTCCACACCGACTGAAATCTTGGTGTTGAGCGGTGTGATGTTGTAGCCGACTTGCAGGTTGTTGTACACCGTGGCGCCGTATCGGATCACCAAAGGCGGTACGGCTCCAGATGCAGGCCCCACGCCTTTCTCCATATTCGCGTACTGCGTGGGATCGTCCGAGCCCCCCTTGAACTTGCTGATATAGCGCATCGTCCACTGGGCGTCCCACGGACCAAGCTGCCAGCCCAAAGTCCCGGTGGCGCGGATCCGTGGGAAGAAGCAAATGCCACCCGCAGGGAAGGGGCACGACCCATTCAAAGCTGAGCCGAACGTGCCCATGTTGCCTTGGCCGTTCAATATCAATGTTCCCGCGGTACCCGGTGCGGTATCAATTTTGTACTGCGACAGATACGTACCTTGCAGACCGATATCGAACTGGCCGAACGAGAACTGCGGCAGCTTGTAGTTGGCCGAGAAATCAAGGCCCTTGACATCGATACGCCCCAGGTTCGCGATCGGCTGAATCCAGACGTTCGGATCGCCGCCATCATTCGCGCCTGGAGAACTCTCGGGAGCCCGATTGGCGACATTCGGACAGAACGACAGTACACCCGCGTAGCACTCGATAACGGAGGTTTGCACACCGACGTTGTTGATCGTGTTGTTGAGATAGACGCGCCAGAGATCCGCGCTCAACGACAAACCCGGCACGAAATGCGGCGAATAGACCGCGCCGAAGTCGAACGTCTTGCCGCTTTCCGGCTTCAGGTGGACACCGAAGAATTGGGCGCCGCCGTTGATCGCCGTCAATTGCTGGCCGGACGAAACGTACGAATCGACATACGAACCGTCAGTCGGCACGTTGATGCAGGCCAATGCAGGACCACTGCCGGCTGGGGCACCACGGAAGCCGGTGCACGGATCGTAGCTCAGCCGCGGTGCGCTGCTGGTCGGCGGACCGTAAAGCTGGGCAATGCTGGGCGCACGGAATACGCTGGTCACCGTACCGCGCAGCATCAGGTCATCGATCGGACGGTATTCGAGTGCAACCTTCCAGTTGTTGGTGCCGCCCACCGTGTTGTACTTGGAGTAGCGGTCGCCCAGCGTCAGGTTCAAGGCACGCGCGAACGGCATGTCCTTCAGAATCGGAATCAACATCTCGGCATACACTTCCTTGACGTTGAAGCCACCCTGCAGATGCGAGGAGCACGCGCTGCCCAGTGCGCACGAGTACGGCGGCGACTCCTGGATCAGGATCTCCGGATCCACGACGTTGTTGGTGTACTGCTTGTTGTAGCTGACGCCTGCGGCCAGCGAGACCGTACCTGCCGGCAAATCGAACAAGCCACCACTGATGTCCGCGTGCGCGGTACGCGAAATGTAATAGGTATCAGTTTGCGTGCTGACACCCGATGCCGCTTCGACAGCCTGCGTGTGCGGGTTGAACTGGTTGAACACATCGAACGGCGTGCAGGTCGGGTCGGTGGGAGCGTCGTCGCACACCACCTGACCCGTGGCCGGATCCAGATGAGACGGCCCCAAGTCCCTGATCAGGGCAGCCTGGTTGGGGTAGCCCATGTTGGTCACGATGCGAGAAGCGTGACCGTAGTTGTAGCCTACGTCCCACGTCCAGTTCTGATTGAAGATATTGACATTGCCCCTGAATCCGATGTTCATCTGGTCCTTGGTGGTCGCATTGTCGGCAACACGGTTGCCGACCGGGAACAGACGCGTGCGGAAAATGGTACCGTTGCTGGGCGTGAACTCGACGCCAAACGGGTTGTAGTAACTCTGCGCCGAGATGGTCACGCCCGTCGGCGTACCGAATACCGGGGGAGCCAACTGGGCACGGGAAACGGTCTTCTGGTGCAGATACGTCGCGTAAAAGTCGACGTTGTCGCTCAGATGGTACGTACCCTTGAAGAACGCACTGGTGCGTTCCTGCGGCGTCATGATCAGGTTGACCGCCGCGTAGTTGTACAAATCTTTGCTGGTGTCGAAGCAATGATAATCGCCGGGGGTCGTGGGGCTCTTGCCGCTAGATGCCGCGCCCTCGTTCAGCGACAGACCAAGCGATCCCGCGGGGCAACCTGCCGTGGCGCCAGGAAACTTGACCCGGTCGCGCGCAGCGAAGGTTGAACCACCAACAGATGGCGACGGCGCACCATTCGAAGTAGACAGCGACACCGCATTCGCGGAGAACGGGCGCTGCGACTGTTCCAGGTCGTCGAACTTCTCATATTCAAAACCCGCGAGAATGCTGCCCTTGTCGGACGTCTGGCCAAAGACGAACGAACCGCCCCTGCGACTCGCATCCTCATGATCCGATGTGCCGTAGTTGGCCTGGAACTGGGCGCCCTGATAGTTGGACTTCAGGATGATGTTGATGACGCCGCCGATCGCGTCGGAACCGTACACGGCCGAGGCACCGTCGGTCAGCACTTCAATGCGCTCGACAGCGGCAACCGGGATGAAGTTGAGGTCGACGACACCTTGAAAACCAACAAGGCGTTGGCCGTCGACCAGGATCAATGTACGGCTGGCGCCCAGCCCACGCAGGCCGACGTTGGTCGAACCGCTGCCGCCGCCATTGTTGACGTTCGGATTTTCGACACCACCGGCGATTACCGGCAGGTTCTGGACGATGTCGCCCAGCGTTTGCTTGCCCGTCGCTTGAATCTGCTGCGCGGTCACTGCCACGACCGGGTTGGACGTTTCAAGGTCCACGCGGCGGATATGCGAACCCGTGACCACGATGGTCTGCAGGGTTTGCGGTTGATTCTGGCCATTCTGCGTCGTGGTCGCGTTCTGCGCAAAGGCAGTACCGGTGACACCCACGGCAGCAACGGCACCCAGCGAAAGCGCCGTCTGCACGGCCTTGGACAGCTCACTGCGGTCGAGTCTCATTGCACTCTCCAAACGTTTGTAGATGTATGAAACAGTTTCGGGAAAGGTCCCCGTCAAAACGCCGACGAGGCCTCATTGGGAACCCTCGGCAGGCCGCATGCTAACAACTTTCTAACCCGTAGGGAATCCCCACGTTACATGATGACCCCGCGCATGCGCCTTGGTCAGGAATACGGAACAGCAGCTGGGTTATCCGCTCGGCTTGAAATCCGCCCTCCTCGGTCCATCAGTGACCGGCTTGGATGCGACCGGATGCTGACAGGAGCGATCGTACCTCATTTCGTAAAAACAGTGTTAACGAAACCTCCGGCGGTCAGTCCGCGTTCAGGGCTGTCGAGGGGCGATCTGGGCATGGAGGTTTCCAAGAGTCCGGCGCGGTTGTACAGCAGAATCAGCCACCGATCAGCGCACGCGAACACCTGGCACGGCTCACCCAGACGCCATTGAGAAACGAGGATGAGCAGACGGAAACTGCGACGACGCCGGTTCCCGTGTTCCGATCAAAGAGTCTGGTGGTACTGCACGTACGGCACGCGCCCCTGATCCGGCGCGGCGCCGCCGGGACCAAAGAGCAACGGCGCGCGGCCGGACGACCACACGTTCTGCGCGCCGAAGTTCAGCTCGCCACGCCACGGGAGGCGAACGCTGATGCCCAGGTCGACGCCGCTCCAGCGCTGATTCTGGCCCAGCGCCGTGCCGGGCACGTCGGGTTCGAGCATATGGCCGACGATCGCACCGCGCACGGCACCATGCTGGATGCCGAGACTGAGGGTGGTCTGGTCGAGCGCATCATCGGCGGCGGTGCCGGAGCCCGGCAAGAACTTCACGTGGCCGACGCTCGCGCCCAGGTCGAGGCTGGTGTCGGGCGCCAAGCTGACCTGGCCCCGCGCATTGAGGCTGGTGGCCGTGCTGTTGCGGAACCACAGCGGCGCGGCCACATCGGCACCGCCTTCGGCAGGCAGCACCCGCGGCAGCGGCGCGCTGCGCACACGCGCGGCGCTTGGCTCGCTCTGCGCCTGCCCGATCGACAGGTCGAGCTTGACGCCATGTCCCGCATAACCCGCGCCGACTTCACCGCGCTGCACACCATCCACCGGCGTGATGCCCAGGCAGCCCGTCGTGCCGGGCGCGCAGGCGGGCGCGAGTGGCGTCCAGCGCGTCTCGTTGACGTTGACGTGCGCGGTGATGCCCGGCTTGGTGGTGAGCTGGACCCCCGCACCGGCGGAATGGGCCTGGCCGTCGAGCGGCGCCGTTGCCGTGGCGGTGGGAACGGTGCTGTTGGCGCGGCCGCTGGCCGTCACGGAAACGTTGTTGCCGTCGCGCTGCCACAGCGGAGCCTTGGTGGCGGCTTTGCCCGGGCGCGCCGGCTTGACCGCAGGGATCACGGGCATCGATGTGGTCTGCGCAAAAGCGCCCGTCGACAGGGCCAAGGCCAAGCCGGTGAGCACCGCGCTGACAAGCAATCGACGCATTCCCGTGTTCCGAAGATCGTTTTCCATCAACCCGTGCGGCGCGGGAAACCGCACCGTCTTTGGGGATCATTGTACGCCATGAAATTACATTTTGCTAACAATTCATGAACCGGCGGGTGCATGAAGCCTCTGGCGCCATCGACCCGCAGCCGCAGGATGACCTGTCCGCAAACTACGGGTTACACTCTGAGCCGTTGCGGGGGTTGGACCACACATGGCAGGCGACGTTCATCATCTGGCTGCATCGGCCAGCAAGCCGCCCACCACAGCGGTTCTGTGCCACGCAATCAATGAATTGTGGGCGGCATCCGATCTCGACGGCGTGATCGCCGCCGCCAATGCGCTGCTGGCGAAGCTGGCGCCGGAAGCGCGCCTGGTGCGCAGCCGCGACGAGGCGCTCGACCAGCCGGCACGACCCGACGCGTTCGTCGCCCGGATCACCTTGTCCGAACACGAGTCGCTGCGGATCGGCGCACCGCTCGATGACGACGACGCTTTTGCGCTGATCGGCACCGCCGCGGAAATGATCGACGCACGCGTTCGCGCGCTCGTGCACCGGAACCAGTTGAGCGATTCGGTGAAGCAGCTCGCGCGCGCGGAACGCCTGCAGCGTGCGCTGTATGCCATCGCCGACCAGGCCAGCGCGGTGGGTTCCAACCTCACGCCGATGTTCCGCGCGCTGCACGAGATCGTCGGCAGCCTGATGTACGCCGAAAATTTCTACATCGCGCTGCACGACTCCAAGCGCGACAGCGTGCGATTTTCGTATTACTCGGACACCGTCGATCCGGAACCGCCGTCGCCGGACAGCGACTTGCCGATGGAGGCGATCCTGCACGGCCCCACCTGGTACGTGATCCGTGACGGCAAGCCGCTGATGGGTTCGCTGACCGCGCTCGAGTCGCAGGTGCATGGTCCTTTCCATTCCACCGGCGCCGATTGCGTGGACTGGCTCGGCGTGCCGCTGCTGCGCGGCAGCGAAGTGGTCGGCTGCGTGGTGGTGCAAAGCTACGACGAGACACACCACTACGACGAGCAGGACAAGACGCTGCTGATCTACGTGGCGCAGCACATCCAGACCGCGCTCGAGCGACGCCTGGCGCACGCCGAACTCGAACACCGCGTCGAGGAACGCACCGAAGCGTTGCGCGATGCCAACCGGGTGCTGCAGCAACAGGTGCTGGAACGCCAGCGTGGCGAGCGGCTACAGGCGGCGCTGTTCCGGATCGCGGAACTGGCCAGCACCACCGAGAGCATTGACAACTTCTACGCCGCGGTGCATCGCGTGGTGGGCGGGCTGTTGTACGCGCGCAATTTCTACATCGCGCTGGTGTCGGAGGACGGCACGGAACTGACGTTCCCCTATTCCGTGGACGAACGCGAGCGCCAGCGGCAGCCGCGCAAGCTCGCCAACGGCCTCACCGAATACGTCTTGCGCAATGGCGCCGCGGTGCTCGCGAATGCGCCCGACATCGCCAAGCTGCGCGCCGAAGGCGAAGTGGCGCAGCACGGCGCCGATTCGCTGTGCTGGCTGGGCGTGCCGCTGGTTTGCGCCGAACACACGGTCGGCGCGCTGGCGGTGCAGAGCTATTCGCCGGAGCACCATTACACGCTGCGCGACCAGGAATTGCTGACCTTCGTTTCCTACCACATCGCCAACGCGCTGGAACGCGTGCGCGCCACCGAATCGCTGCGCCGTGCGTATTCCAACCTCGAGCACCGCGTCGGCGAGCGCACCCGCGCGCTGGCGCTGGCCAATCGCGACCTGCGCGCGCAGATCGCCGAACGCGAACGCATCGAAGCACGCCTGAAATACGAAACCCTGCACGACTCGCTGACTGGCCTGCCCAACCGCAGCCTGCTGATGCAGCGGCTCGAACGCGCGCTGGAACGCTTCCACGCGGACCCGTCGAAAGGCTTCGCGGTGCTGTTCATGGATCTCGACCGCTTCAAGGTGATCAACGATTCGGTCGGTCACCTGATCGGCGACGACCTGCTGTTCCAGGCCGGCAGCCGCATCCGTTCCTGCGTCAAATCCGAAGACGTGGTCGCGCGCCTCGGCGGCGATGAGTTCGGCGTGCTGCTGGAAGGCGTCGCGGACGCGGACCGGGCTTGCAGCATCGCCAAGCGCATCATCGACGATCTCAACGCGCCGTTCCGGCTGGCGGCGAAGGAACTGTTCACCTCGACATCCATCGGCATCACGCTGGCGGCCGAGCACTACCGGCATCCGGAAGAACTCCTGCGCGATGCCGACTCGGCGATGTACCGCGCCAAGGCCGACGGCCGCCATCGCTTCGCGGTGTTCGACGAAGGACTGCGCCAGCAGGCGGTGTCGCTGCTGGAGATCGAAAACGACCTGCGGCGCGGCATCACGCGCGAGGAATTCGTGCCGTTCTACCAGCCTGTGGTGGACATGCACGACGGCATGATGATCGGCTACGAAGCGCTGATGCGCTGGCAGCATCCCAAGCGCGGCCTGCTGCTGCCGGGCGAATTCCTCAGCATCGCCGAGGACACCGGCGCCTCGGAAACCATCGATTGGCAGATTTTCGCGCAGGTGTGCGGGCAGGCCAACGATCTCACCGGCAACAGCGACGCATTCGTCGGCATCAACCTGTCGGCGCGGCACTTCCGGAATCCGGATCTCGATCGGCGCCTGCTGCAATTGCTTGCGGAACACGGCGTGTCGCCAGCGCGCATTCGTCTGGAAATCACCGAGCGCGCGATGCTGGACAACCCACCCGAGGTCAAGCGCACGCTGCAGGTCCTGTGCAACGCCGGAATCCGCATTTCGCTGGACGATTTCGGCACCGGCTATTCGTCGCTTTCCTACCTGCATCAGTACCCGGTGCACGCGCTCAAGATCGACCAGTCGTTCATCCGCGGCCTGTCGAGCCACAGCGAAGGCGGAAGCGACGCGGTGATCCGCTCGATCCTGGCGATGGCGAAATTGTTGTCGATGCAGGTGATCGCCGAAGGCGTCGAGACGACCGAACAGCGCGACCTGCTGATGGGCATGGGCTGCCGGTACGCGCAGGGCTTCCTGTATTCGCCGGCGCAGCCGTTTGAAACGTGGGTCAAGCGCGCCGCACCCGACGCTTCGACATGACCGGTGCAACCGTTTCCGGCAGCGGTTCGGCGCCGCGCCACTCGCGTGCGCGCCGGTGGCTCAAGGCAATCGCGTGGCTGGTGCTGGCGCTCGTCGTCGCGACGTGGCTGCCGGTGTTGATCCTGCGTTTCGTGCCGCCGCTGACCAGCGCGTACATACTCGAACGCAAGCTGTCGCAGGCGTGGCATGGCGAGCACGCTTTCGCAGTCCGCTACGACTGGGTGTCCTGGAAGCACATCGCGCCGGTCGCGCCGCTGGCGATGGTCGCGGGCGAGGATCAAACCTTTCCCTTCAATCACGGTTTCGACATCGCATCGATCAAATCCGCAATCGCGCAAGCCGATGAAGGCGGCCGCCTGCGCGGTGCCAGCACCATCACCCAGCAGACCGCACGCAACCTGTTCCTGTGGAGCGGCGGCGGATTTTTCCGCAAGGGACTGGAAGCGTATTTCACGGTGCTGATCGACATCACCTGGCCCAAGCGCCGCGTGCTCGAGGTGTACGCCAACATCGCCGAACTGGGCGACGGCATCTACGGCGTCGAAGCCGCGTCACGGGCGTATTTCCACGAACCCGCGTCGCGCCTGACCGCGCACCAGGCGGCCTTGCTGGCCGCGGTGCTGCCCAATCCGCGCGGCTGGCACGCCGATCGGCCGTCCGCTTACGTCCAGCGGCGCGCGGCCTGGATCGAACAGCAGATGCGCCAGCTCGGCGGCGTCGCCTACGTGCTGGATGAACATCCGCCCAAACCGCGCGTGGACGAACCGCAACGCCGCTACCGCAAGCGCTAGAATCGAGTGACCTTCCGCGATCCTGAGGAGGACGTCATGCGACAGGTCAGGCATCTACTGGAAGACAAGGGCAGCGCGGTCTACAGCATCGCGCCGGAAGCGCCGGTGCTGGACGCGATCCGCATGATGGCCGAACGCGGCATCGGCGCCCTGCTGGTGCTGCGCGGCGACGCGCTGGCGGGCATCGTCACCGAGCGCGATTACGCGCGCAAGGTCATCCTGAAGGGCCACTCTTCGCGCGAAACGCCGGTATCGGAAATCATGACGCCCGCGCCGGCCAGCGTATCGCCGGGCACGACCGTGGATGAGTGCATGCGGCTGTGCACCGAGTTGCGCGTGCGGCACTTGCCTGTCCTGGAAAACGGCAAGCTGGTGGGCATCGTGTCGATCGGCGACCTGGTCAAGGCCGTCATCAACGACCAGGCGACCGAGATCGACCAGTTGCAGCGGTACATCGCCGGGTAAGCGCAACTGGCACTTGATCGGCGATCGCGGCGTCAGGCAGGCGCCACGAAGTGTCGCGTGTCGATCCGGGCCATGCCCATTCGTCGCCATGCCGAGGACACGATCCGTGTCCCGCCACGACTGGAGAACCAGCATGTCTTATGTTGATGGTTTCGTCATCGCAGTTCCCACCACGGGCAAACAGGCCTTCGTCGACATGGCGCGCAAAACCGACGCGATATTCATCGAGCATGGGGCACTTCGGGTACGCGAATGCTGGGGCGATGACGTTCCGGAAGGAAAGCTCACCGACTTTCGCAGGGCCGTCCAGGCCAAGGCCGACGAGACGGTGGTGTTTTCGTGGATCGAGTGGCCGGACAAGGCCACCCGCGATGCGGGGATGGCCAAGGTGATGGCGGACCCGCGCATGAGCCCCGAACTCATCGCACCGATCTTCGACGGCAAACGAATGATCTTCGGCGGCTTCACGCCCGTGGTGGATCTCGCAAGGTAGGGCTGGTGCCCGCGCGATGCACTGGCATCGCGCAAACGCACGCTATTGCGCTTGCGACACCATCCACTTCACCGTGGCTTCCACCTGCGCATCGGTGAGCGCCGGGTTGCCGCCCTTGGCCGGCATGTGGTTGCCGTCGGGACCGGTGTAACCGTCGATCGCGTGCTTCACCAGCGTGGCGATGCCTTCCTTGATGCGCGGCGCCCACGCGGATTTGTCGGTGATCTTCGGCGCGCCCGCGGCACCGGTCGAATGACACGTCGTGCACAGATGGTCGAAGATCGTCTTGCCGTCGGTGGTTCCGCCGTAAGCCACTTGTGACGCCGCAGCCTTCTCCGCGGCAGCCTTCGCGGCTTCCATCGCGGCACGGCCGGTGTCGCCCGCATACACCGCGGCGACCGGCGTGATGCGCTCGCCCGCGCGCTGCAGTTCCTGCTGGTTGCTTTCCTTGGGCAGCGACGCCCACACGAACGTGCCGATGATGATGAGCACCACCGCGAAGCCCGCGAGCAGGGCAATCATGATCGCGAAGTGCTTCATGAAGGTACGATCGGATGGGGTGAGATGCGTGCTCACTAGCGAACTCCGGTTGGAAAGCGAACGGTGTCCCCGGGCCCCCGCGGACGCCACATATCCGCGCGAGTATAACGAACCGATGATGCCGCTCCAACTCGGCACGCGTTGACTTGAATTAGACACGCCGCCGGATACAACGCAGACATTCGCCGCCGCGCGGCATGGAAGGACGAAGCATGCCCGGGCACTACGACCTCATCGTGATCGGCTCCGGCCCCGGCGGCGCGGCGCTGGCGCAGCGCCTGGCGCCGACAGGTAGGAAGATCCTGATCATCGAGCGCGGTGACTGGCTGAAACGCTCGCCCGACAACTGGAGCGCGAAGTCGGTCTTCATCGACAACACGTATCAGGCCAGGGAAACCTGGTACGACAAGGCCGGCAAGGCATTCCATCCGGGCCTGCACTATTTCGTGGGCGGCAATTCCAAGATGTACGGTGCCGCGCTGTTCCGCCTGCGCGAGCGCGACTTCGAGGAAATCCGCCACGCCGATGGCCTCTCACCCGCGTGGCCGCTGAAGTACGACGTGTTCGCGCCCTACTACGACGAAGCGGAAAAACTCTTCCACGTGCACGGCATGGCCGGCGAAGACCCGACCGAACCGCATCGCACCGGCGCGTATCCGTTTCCGCCCGTCGCGCACGAACCACGGATGCAGCAACTGTCCGAGACCTTCGCGCAGCAAGGCCTGCACCCGTTCCACATGCCGCTCGGGATTTTGCTGGACGAAAAGGACGGCGCGGTCGCGCGCGCCAGTCCATGCGTGCGTTGCGGCGCGTTCGACGGCTATCCGTGCCCAACCAATGGCAAGGCCGATGCGGAAATCGTCTGCGTGAACCCGACGCTCGCGGCGTATCCGAACGTGACGCTGCTGACCGGCGCGTACGTGGCGCGGCTCGACACCGATGCATCCGGGCGTTCGGTGACGGCGGTGGAGGTGGAACATGGCAGCGCGAAGGAAACGTATTCCGCCGACATCGTGGTAGTCGCCTGCGGCGCGTTGTCGTCCGCGCTGCTGCTGTTGCGTTCGGCCAACGACAAGCACCCGAACGGCCTTGCCAACGGTTCCGACCAGGTCGGCCGCAACTACATCCGCCACAACCAGTCGGTGCTGATGGCGATCACGCGCGAACCGAACAACACGATTTTCCAGAAGACCGTGGCGTTGAGCGACTTCTATTTCGGCGCCAACGACTGGGCATTTCCGCTGGGCCTGATCCAGATGACCGGCAAGTCGCACGCCGACACGCTGCGCGGCGAGGCGCTGCCCGATTGGCTGACTTGGCTGCCGGAAAAACCGTTCGAATACATCGCGCGGCATTCGCTGGATTTCTGGCTGTCCAGCGAAGACCTGCCGCGCCCGGAGAACCGCATCCGCTACGACGGCGGCCGCACGGTCGTCGAGCAGACCGACAACAACATGGAAGCGCACCGGCGGCTCAAGGCGAAACTGGAATCACTGCTGGAACCGGTCGGCGCGCACCCGCACACGCTGCGCCGCACGCGATACCTCGGCCAGGACATTCCGATCGGCGGCACCGCGCACCAGGCCGGCACCGCGCGTTTCGGCACCGATCCGAAAACCTCGGTGCTCGACCTCGACTGCAAGGCGCACGAACTGGACAATCTGTATGTCACCGACGCGAGTTTCTTTCCCTCGATCGGCGCGGTGAACCCGACGCTCACCATCGTCGCGAATGCGCTGCGCGTCGCCGACCGGATCGCGGAGCGGCTGAAATGATCGATCGTGAAACGCCACGCGTCGTCATCCCGGCGAAAGCCGGGATCCATTTTGCTCCCTCCGAGCAAGATCCACATCAAAATGGATTACTCGCGCCATTCATGGCGCTCGCCCTTCGGGCCGCCTCTGACGTTCGCGTTTGCAGTCCTGCAAACGCAGTCCGGGTTCCCGCAAACAGCGCGGGCAGGCCAGGAATGACGAGCAAAGAAGGGCCAAACGCATGTGGCTGAACCTTTACCTGATCCCGATCCTGATCCGCGTGTGCCTGGTGGTACTGTTCCCCTTCAGCGCACTGGACAAGATCGTGTTCTGGAAGGACGCGATCGCGCAGGCCGATTCCTCGTTCCTGCCGCGCTGGAGCGGACCGCCGCTGCTCGTCGCCGCGATTGTCGTGGAAGCCGTGGCACCATTCTGCATCGTGTTCGGCTGGCACGATCGGATCGCCGCGTTCGTGCTGGCGCTGTTCTGCGTCGTCACCGCGATCCTGTACCACCCGTTCTGGAAGTTCAGCGACTTCTGGAAATCCGGCAACAGCGTGGCGCGCAGCCATTTCTGGGATTTCCTGAAGAACTTCGGACTGGTCGGCGGCCTGCTGCTGGTGGTGTTCGCGACACAACTCGCGCCCGCGGGCGTCGTCGCGCGCCGGCCCTTGTCGTCCACCGCCGTCTACACACCGGCCGGCACCGCGCCGCCTTCTGCGATCCCTGGATGGGAAAACTCCGATGAGCACTGACGCACCCGCACTCACCTATTGGCACGTCTGCACCGACGCGCGCGGCGTCAGCCATCAGGAACGCCGCACGCTGCAGGACTTCGAACGCCAGAGCATGGGCGGCGCCGCGCCGCAGTGGAACGGCGTGCTGGAGCAAAAGCCCGCGCGCGCGATGTTCAG
>JAZKBD010000002.1:40901-42385 GCA_040388785.1 Pseudomonadota bacterium | reverse complement strand
TGCGGGCCATCCTTCGGACTGATCCGTCGTCCACTCGCAGTGTTCGAGGGGCCCCGAATGGCGCGCGTCGTGCGCGCCTGGCAGGGCGAAGCAGATTGTTCGTACTTGCTTCGGATGAGGCCAGGATGGCCGATCGCGAAGCAGCGCTTTTGCGGGGCCCCTGTGCTGCGGTGAGGGCCGGACGAAAAGGCCCGCAGGGTGGGCGCAAGGGATTGCGCCCACTTGCCGCCGCGCCATGGAAGGCGCGTCGGCAAGCCCGGCCGGCCCGCACGGATTTTTCGTCCATGGATGGACGAAAAACGCAGCACCGGGGTGGCCTTCTCTTTACTCCGGGCATCCTGCCCTCCACCCTTCGGGCCGCCTTCGGCGGTCTCGCGCGTTCCCGACGCGCGAGTGGTGACTTTCTCTTGGCCACGCAAGAGAAAGTTACCCGTGCGCGCGGGACGCGCACGGAAAAAGACATGGCTGTCATGGTTGGTCGTGAAAAGTGCCACGCGTCATGAAAACCCTCGCCGAATGGCTCGACCACCAGCAGCAAATCCATGCGCGCGGCATCGACATGGGCCTGGAGCGCGTGCGCGAGGTTTGGCAGCGCATGGGTGCGCCGCGGCCGGCGCCGGTGGTGATCACGGTCGGCGGCACCAACGGCAAGGGTTCGACGGTCGCGTTCCTGGAAGCGATGCTGCGCGCGGGCGGAATGCGCACGGGCGCCTACACGTCGCCGCACATCCTGCGTTACAACGAGCGCGTGCGCGTCGACGCGGTGGAAGCGGATGATGCCGCGCTGGTCGCCGCCTTCGAACGCGTCGAAGCGGCGCGTGGCGCTGATTCAAGACAACCCGTCACGCTGACCTATTTCGAGTTCGGCACGCTGGCGGCATTCGACATCTTTGCGCGGGCGAATCTGGACGTGACGCTGCTGGAAGTCGGCTTGGGCGGACGGCTGGATGCGGTCAACATCATCGACGCCGATTGCACGATCGTGGTGACGGTCGATCTCGACCACATGGAATACCTCGGCCCCGATCGCGACGCGATCGGGCGCGAGAAGGCGGGCATTTTCCGCGCGGGCAAACCGGCGATCGTCGGCGAAACCAACCCGCCGCGGTCGTTGCTGGAGCATGCCCGCGGCATCGGCGCGCACGTGGAAGTGCTGGGCCGCGATTTCGGCTGGGAACCACGGATCGACGCATTGCGCTGGTGGCATCGCGATCCGGATCAATCGCGCTACGTGGCGCGCGAGGAGGAGTCCGGAACAGGGATTCTGTTGACCGGTGAACTCGCGCTCGAAGGTGCCTTCCAATACCACAATGCGGCGACCGTGATCGCAGCGCTGCACGCGCTGGGCGATCGCGTGCGCTGGGACGCGCGCGCGCTGGAGAAGGAGCGGTATTCCGGAGATTCCGCGCCGCTGCTGCCGGGACGTCTGCAACACCTGGCGAGCCATCCCGATCTCGTGGTCGATGTCGCGCACAACCCGCAGG
>JAZKBD010000002.1:14366-40891 GCA_040388785.1 Pseudomonadota bacterium | reverse complement strand
CGGCGCGCGAGCTCGCGCGCTGGCTGGACCGGCATCCGGTGCAGGGCGAGACACGCGCGGTGTTCGGCGCGCTCGCGGACAAGGACATCGAAGGCGTGGTCGCGGCGCTGGGCACGCGCATCGGGCGCTGGTATCTGGCCGGCCTGGAAGACGAATCGCCGCGCGGCGAAATCGTCGCGCGACTGGCGGCGCGCGTGCGTGGCGCGTTGCCCGCAGCGATCTGTATCGAATACCCCGACATCACCGCCGCATTGGCCGCCGCCCGCGCGGAGGCCGCGGCGAATGACCGCATCATCGCGTTCGGGAGTTTCCATGTCGTGGGGCCGGTCCTGCGTGCTTATAATTCCGGCCATGCTCCGATTTCGCGTTCGAGCTGACGCGCTGAAGCGCGCAGCTCAACGCTGACACTGACCCGTCTCGTGGTGCGCTGATATGGATTCAGGATTGAAAAAACGTTTGCTCGGCGCGGTGGTGTTGATCGCACTGGCGGTGATTTTCGTGCCGATGCTGCTGCCCGGCTCCAAGTCCGGTTCGCAGCCTGTCAGCACCAAGGCGGTGCCGGAGCCGAGCGGCGAACTGCAGACGCGCGTGCTGCAGGTCGGTCCGAGCAGCGCCAGCGCGGGTTCCAGCACGGCCGCGGCGATCAACGATCCCGACCACGTCGCGACGCTCAGCCTCGAAGGGCATGCGGCCACCACTTTGCAGCCGCTGAGTTCCGGCTTGCCGATCGAGGCGACGACCCAGCCCGCGCCCGGCGCGCCGGCCTCCACGCCCGCGGCCAGCGCGGCCCCCGTGGTCCCGCCGAAGCCGAGCGTCGCGGCCATCGCCAAGACTCCGGCGGCATCGGCACCCGCGGCATCCGCGCCCGCTGCGACCCAGCCCATTGCCGGCGGCGCCGGCACCGCAGCCGGCGCGCTGTACACGGTCAATCTCGGCGTTTACGCCAACCACGCCAGTGCGAACAAACTGGTTGCGAACGCAAAGCAGCATGGCTTCGCCGCGCTCGCCACGCCGGAAACGCACCAGGGCAAACCGGTGATGCGCGTGCGGGTGGGTCCGTTCCACAGCCGTGCCGAAGCCGAGGCCGCGCGCCTGAAACTGAAGGATTTCGAGAAGGTGTCGATGAGCGTCGATGCGGGCGCCGTCAACCAGACCGCCGATGCGCCGCCGTCCGCGATCGCCGCCAGCCAGCCGGGTGCGTGGGCGGTGCAACTGGCGGCCTACAGCGATGAAACTTCGGCAAACAAGATGCGCGATCGCCTGCGCGGGCAGGGCATCGACGGCTACGTGGACAGCGTGAGCACCGCCAAGGGCAAGTTGTGGCGCGTGCGCGCCGGCCCGTTCGCGTCGCGCAGCGTCGCCGAATCGACGCGCGCCGAGATCGCGCAGAAGTTCAACGTGAAGGGCAACATCGTCATGCAGGAATAGTGCGATCGTCCCTGATCGCTGCTCAACCAACGTAATCGCAGGCGGGTAGGTTCTTTGCTTGACGGAACACCACCACGGCCATCCGTGGCCTGACTTTGGAGAAAGCAGTGCGATCGTCCGTGACCGCTGCACCGACAGGCGCTTCACGATTTTCATGATGCAGGCGCGAAAGGTTCCTACCCCATCGGTCCGCCGCCTGGTGCGGCGATCAGGGACGATCGCACAGATATGAACGCAGCCGACATTGTCATCCTCGCCGTCCTGCTGGTGTCGGTGCTCATCGGCTTGATGCGCGGCCTGGTCGGCGAGGTGTTGTCGCTGGCGCGCTGGATCGCGGCGTTCTGGATCGCATCCGTATTTGGCGCACAGGTGGGCGAGATCTATGGTCCATGGCTGCATGAACCGGTGGAGCGCATCATTGCCGGCTCCATCACCTGCTTCGTCGGCGTGCTGATCATTGGCGGCCTGATCACGTGGGCCGTGCGCCGGATGATCACCTGGAGCGGCCTGCGCCTCGGCGACAGCTTCCTCGGCATGGCGTTCGGGCTTGCGCGCGGCCTGTTGCTGGTGACGTTCGTGGTGCTGATGCTCAGCTTCACGCCGGTGCCGCGCGAGGCCACGTGGTACCGGCAGTCAACGCTGCTGCCCGCGTTCCAGAATGGCGCCGCCTGGCTGGCCGGGGCGCTGCCGGCCGAGGTCACCCATTACATGGAAGCCGGCGGCAAGTCCTTGCCCGCGGTGCATTCCATCCCCATATCCACGGTCGAGCAGGCGGCGCGGCAGTTCGCGCACCCGGGCGCGCCTTTGCCGGCTGCCGCAAGCACAACCGGACATGACGCCGGGCACGGTCGAACCCGTGGTGATGTGGGACAATAGCATTCCCGAATGGGCCGGGATCGATGGATTCCAACTCTTGCGGAAAAAAGTGAAGAGCGGAGGCGTGCTTTTCGCCTTCAGCTTCCTTGAGTCAAGGGGGCGATCACGTCCGCGCCCTTGTTTCATGCGGACCTGATGGGGGTCGTGGAAGCATGACCTCGTTTGACCGAAGCGCAATACGCGGGCTTTCCTCGAGGCACGACTCTCCATGTGTGGAATCATCGGCATCGTCGGCAAGAGCGAAATCGCCACGGCGTTGTATGACGCCCTGACGGTCTTGCAGCATCGCGGACAGGATGCCGCGGGCATCGCGACCTACGATGGCCACAGACTGCACCTGCGGCGCGGGCCGGGGCTGGTGCGCGACGTGTTCTCGGCGCGCGACATGCAGGAACTGCGCGGCCACGCAGGCATCGGCCATTGCCGTTACCCCACCGCGGGCGCCGAGAATTCCGAAGAGGCGCAGCCGTTCTACGTGAATTCGCCGTACGGCATCGCTTTCGCGCACAACGGCAACCTGATCAATACCGAGCAGTTGCGGCGCGAGATGTTCGAGAACGACCGCCGCCACATCAACACCGATTCCGATTCGGAAATCCTGCTCAACATCCTGGCGCACGAACTGCAGATCCAGGAACGCCACGCGCTGAAGCCCGACGAACTGTTCAAGGCCGTCGCGGCGGTGCACGCGCGCGCCAAGGGCGGCTATGCCTGCGTCGCGCTGATCCTCGGTTACGGCCTGCTCGCGTTCCGCGATCCGCACGGCATCCGGCCGCTGGTGCTGGGCGAGCGCGACACGCCGGAAGGCAAGGAATACGCGCTGGCGTCAGAATCGGTCGCGTTCGACATCTTGGGTTTCAAGCGCGTGCGCGACGTGGCGCCGGGCGAGGCGGTGTTCGTCAGCATCGATGGCGAACTCTCCGCGCGCCGTTGCGCGGAAGGCGCGGTGCACGCGCCATGCATCTTCGAATACGTGTACCTGGCGCGGCCCGATTCGATGATCGAGGACGTGTCGGTGTACAAGGCGCGCCTGCGCATGGGCGAAAAGCTCGCCGCGAAAATCCTGCGCGAGCGCCCCGACCACGATATCGACGCAGTGATTCCGATCCCCGATACCTCGCGCACCGCGGGTTCCACGTTGGCCGCCGAACTCGGCGTGCCGTTCCGCGAGGGCTTCGTCAAGAATCGCTACATCGGCCGCACTTTCATCATGCCGGGGCAGGGCCAGCGCGTGCGCTCGGTGCGGCGCAAGCTCAATCCGATTCCGCTGGAATTCCGCAACAAGAACGTGCTGCTGGTGGACGATTCCATCGTGCGCGGCACCACCTCGCGGCAGATCGTGCAGATGGCGCGCGAAGCCGGCGCCAACAAGGTCTACTTCGCCTCGGCCGCGCCGCCGGTGCGCTATCCCAACGTGTACGGCATCGACATGCCGGCGCCGGCGGAGCTGGTCGCGCACGGCCGCAGCATCGAGGACATCCGCGAAACCATCGGCGCCGACTGGCTGGTTTACCAGGACCTCGACGATCTCATCGACGCGGTTGCGGAAGGCAACGAGCACCTGAAGCACTTCGACGACTCGTGCTTCTCGGGCAACTACGTGACCGGCGTCGACACCGAATACCTGCGCCAGCTTGAATTCGCGCGCTCGGATGAGGCCAAGGCGCAGCGGCGGAGCGCGGGATGGAAGTAGGGCGGGAGTAGCGAAGCGGATCCCGCCGCGCATCCCAACACGCAACCAGATGGCGGGATTCACTGCGTTCCTCCCGCCCTACGAATGGGGAACGGGCCATGCCGCGTCGACTCATCGCACTGTTCGACGGCACCTGGAACAAGGTGCAGACGCGCACCAACGTCGAGCGATTCTGGAAGCTGATCGCACCCGCCGATCCCGTGGGCGTCGAGCAGGTCTGCAAGTACGTGCCGGGCGTCGGCGTCGAACCCGGCATCGAGCATCTGCTCGGTGGCGCGTTCGGGCTCGGCCTTTCCGGCAACGTCGAGGACGGCTACAAGTGGCTTTCCGAGCAGTGGCGTGACGGCGATGAAATCTGGCTGTTCGGGTTCAGCCGCGGTGCGTACACCGCGCGCAGCCTTGGTGGCCTGATCCGCAAGTGCGGCTTGCTGAAACCCGATGCGAAGAACGGCGTGACCAGCGCGGCGGTCGACGAGGCGTACACCTATTACCGCAACGACGACAAGCCGGGCATCCTGGTGAACGGCGTTGATCCGACCGCCACCTGGCGCGCGCAGCATGGCGTGCGCGAGGTGACGATCCGCTTCATCGGCGTGTGGGATACCGTCGGTTCGCTGGGCATTCCAGGCGTGGCGTCGTGGTTTCCGTTTTCGCGCAGTCGTTACGCGTTCCACGACACCGACCTCAGCAAGATCGTGCAGTACGCGTACCAGGCGCTCGCGCTCGACGAACACCGCGCCGATTTCCAGCCGGCCAAATGGACGCGCCCGGCGACATCCTTGGCGCCGGGCGAACCGGCAACCGCGTGGAAGCCCGAACAGATCGAGGTCGAGCAGCGCTGGTTCGCGGGTGCGCATTCCGACATCGGCGGCGGCGAGGAGACCGACGGCGCGGGCCACAGCCCCGACACGCTGCCTGAGATCACGCTGGCGTGGATGCAGGCCAAGGCGAAAGGCGCGGGCCTCGCCTTCAGCGAAGACTTCGTGCCGGCGCCCGGTGCCGAGCTGGACGTGCCCAACGACTCGTATGCCCAATTCATGTACGGCATCTACAAGCTCTTCAAGCAGCCGTACCAGCGCGTGATCGGCGGCGGCATCCACGAGACCATCGATCTGTCGGTGTGGATGAAGTGGTACGCGCAATCGGTGTACCGCCCGCAGCCCGTCGAGACCGCGATGCAGGCAGACCTGATCGAACTCGGGTCGAGCAGGGTGGCATGAGCCGGTTATTCGATTCGTTGTTCGACGCTGCGCGGCGTTGCATTGAATGCGCTGAGCCGGAGGCCAAGATTGCGTTGACGCGCGAAGCGGCCGACGCGTTGCGCGAAGATCAATTGTCGCTTGCCGATGATGGCGTTCCACCCGAACCGATCGGCACGCCGGGCCGCCCCGCGAAACCGCGACTCGTGATGCCGCGCGACGTGCCGCAGCGCGGGCTCGGCAACGACGAAGGTCGCGCGGCGCTGGTGCATGCGGTCGCGCATATCGAGTTCAACGCGATCAATCTCGCGTGGGATGCGGTGTATTGCTTCCGCGGCATGCCCGACGATTACTATCGCGACTGGGTTTTGGTCGCGCACGATGAGTCGCGGCACTTCGCGATGCTGTCCGCGCGGCTCACGCAACTCGGCCACGCCTACGGCGATTTCGACGCGCACAACGGCTTGTGGGAAATGGCGGTGAAGACGGCCAATTCATGTCTGGCGCGCATGGCGCTGGTGCCGCGCGTACTGGAAGCGCGCGGGCTGGATGTCACGCCCGGCATGATCGCGCGCCTGCGCATCGTCGGCGACGACGCCACCGCCGACATTCTGGAAATCATCCTGCGCGAGGAAGTGCCACACGTCGCTGCGGGCACGCGCTGGTTCCGCTTCTGCTGCGAGCGCGAAGGCCGTGATCCCGATGCGACCTTTGCCGAACTGCTGCGCGAATACGTGCCGACCGGATTGCGCGGCCCTTTCAACCTCGACGCGCGTCGCGCCGCCGGGTTTGCGGAAGCGGAGTTGACGCAACTTTCGGGTTGATGCCGCCGTTATTCCTCCGGATTTGCATCGACGCGGCCGGATGGGCTTCCAGCGGAGCGTGCCCAATCCAATAGGCCGCGCAAACCGCGTGCGCTGAACAACAGCCACAGCGCCAAAGCCAATTCCACCAAGTGCTCCGCGATGGCAGCGTAGTTCTGCGGACTCAGCTCCAACGTGGAGCCGGGATAGTGATAGAGGTGGACAATGACGGCGTCGAACACCAGGCCGGGCAGGGCTCGCGTCAGTAGCCACAAGCCCATCAAGCAGAACCCGGCACGTTCGATCTGCTCATGTGGCGGCAAGGCGATGGATTGATCCAGCGCGGAACGTGGCAGCAGTTTGCGCGCGACGGAGAGCGGAAACAGCCACAACAAGATGACGATCAAGGCAAAAATGGCGATTGCCGCGAGCAAGATGGCGCCGGCTGTTTCATTGTGCGGTTGCCGCGAAATGGCGATCCAGTAGCCGGTCATTCCCGTCATCAGGTAAATGGCGAGCCAGACGCAGAACAGCCGCACACCCAGTGCAACGAATTGCTTGCTGGTCATCGATCTCTCCTCGGGACGTTGCCGGTCAGACCACGTGCGCGATGGTCATCGCGACCAGCGCCGCCACCAGCAGCACCACGGCCAGACGGCTGAATGTCGCGACGCGGTGTTGCAACGCTGCGATCGTCTGCAGCGTCGCCGCGCGCTGTTCGCCTTCCGACAGTTGCGCCACCTGTTGCGACAACGCGCCGGCGCGCTCCGCCGCACGTCCGATCACCGCGCCACCGATCACTGCCGCGGCGATCCCGCACAGGCCGCCGATGCCGAGCAGCAGTCCCGCGCCATGCGTCACGATGACGCCATTGAAGCCGTTGGTGAAGATCCAGTACATCCACAGGCCCGACAGCACCGTCAGCATGGCTGCCGCGGCGATGAACCCGCCCATCCGCCGTCGCATCAATTCCGCCATCACGGGTGCGCCCTGCGGCCCGGTCGCGCGGATCGCCGGCGTCACGTACAAGGTCAGGAACGCCGCTGCACCCACCCAGAGCGCCGCGAACAGGATGTGCAGCACGCGCACGCCTGCATACCAATCACCGATCATTGCTTTCCCCTTTGCCCGAAGACCGAAAGTATCGGACGCGCGCGCAGTCGAGACAACCGCGGGTAGTCCGGCGCCGCACATGCGGCGCCGGCATGCTCAATGCCCGCCGGTCACCACCGCAGGCGGCGACGGCAGCACCAGCTTCAGATACGGCGCGGGCGCTTCCTGCCCGGGCGGCACCCATTCGTGCGCGGGCTTGCCCGAAGACCCGAGTGAATGGATGTACGCGTACATGTCGGTGAGATCCTTGTCCGACAGGTAGCGGAACGTCCAGTACGGCATCGCCGGACGCGACTTCAGCGAGCGCAGCTTGGCGATCCACTGCTTCGTCGTCAGCGTCTGCACGAGCAGACGCAGGTTCGGCGCGTACGTCGTGCCCCACGGTCCCTGGAAGTTCGTGCCGCCGCCGGTCAGCAGCATGTCCTTGGGTGCCTGGCCGCCGCCCTCCGCCCAGCCGGGCGTGTGGCAGTCGTGGCAGCCGCCATAGTTCACCAGGAATTCGCCGTGCTTGACGGATTTGCTCGAAGCATGCGCTCCGCCCGCGCAGGCCGGTGCAGCCAGCAAGACGCCGACCACGACGGCCAGTATTGCCTTGATCATGACTTTCCCTCCCTGCGGTTGCAGTGAGTTGGAAGGGCAACCGCGGCCGGAGTATTGGCCGGTCCCGGGCTCGGCGCAAGTGCCTCCGCCGGTGTACCCTCGGCGTTTCGCTTGAGCTCGGAGGGGTCCATGTCGATGCGGAAAATCCTGGTTGCGCTGGCGGCGTCGATCGTCGCGACACTGGCCTGCGCGGCGACGCCCATGCAAACACCGGGCGTGAAAACTGCCACCGGCGTGTACCTGCTCACCGCCGATCGCGTGTTCGACGCGCGCAGCGAAGCGACGCACGCGGGCTGGGCGGTGTTGGTGGAAGGCGACAAGATCGCCGCGGTCGGGCCGCGCGGTTCGATCAAGCTGCCGGCGGATGCGCAAACCATCAACCTGCCCGGCACCACGTTGCTGCCGGGACTGATCGACGCGCACTCGCACATTTTCCTGCATCCGTACAACGAGACGTTGTGGAACGACCAGGTGCTGAAGGAGCCGCTGCCGTACCGCACCATCGAAGCCGTCAACCACGTCCGCGACACGCTGATGGCGGGCTTCACCGCGCTGCGCGACCTCGGCACCGAGGGCGCGGGTTACGCCGACGTGCAGGTGCAGAAGGCGATCAACGACGGCCTGATTCCCGGCCCGCATCTGTTCGTCGCGACGCGCGCAACGGTCGCCAAGGATTGCTACGGCCCCGGTCCGATGGGTTTCCGCACGGACATGACCATTCCGCAAGGCGGCATTCCCGTCGCGGGCGTGCCGGAGATGATCGCGGCCGTGCGCGACCAAGCCGGCCACGGCGCGGACTGGATCAAGATCTACGCGGATTACCACTGCGGCAAGTCGCATGGTTCGGTGCCGACCTTCACGCAGGAAGAATTGAATGCGGGCGTGGAAGCCGCGCACTCATTAGGGCTGCCGGTGTCGGTGCACTCGACCACGCCCGAAGGCATGCGCCGCTCGATCGTCGCCGGCGTGGACACCATCGAGCACGGCTTCTACGGCACGCGTGAAGTGTTCGAGATGATGAAGAAGCACAACGTCGCCTACCTGCCGACGCTCGAAGCCGTGGTGGCGTACGCGGAATATTTCGATCACTGGAAACCGGGCGATCCGCCCAACGATGAAATGAAGGCCTCGCAGAACGCGTTCAAACTGGCGATGCAGACCGGCGTCACCATCGGCAATGGGAGCGACGTCGGCGTGTTCAAGCACGGCACCAACTACAAGGAAATCGAGTGGATGGTGAAGGACGGCATGAGACCCGCGCAGGCGCTGCTGGCCGCAACCGCGGTGGACGCGAAAATCCTGCGCCAGCAGGATCAGTTCGGCCAGATCAAACCCGGACTCGATGCCGACATCATCGCGGTATCGGGTGATCCGACCCAGGACAACACCGCCATCGAACACGTGCCATTCGTGATGAAGGGCGGCGTGATCTACAAGCAGCCATGAATCTCGACGCGCGTGACCTACCGCCAATCGCGGGCGACGACGGCGCAACGGCGCAGGGCGGATTCAAGAAGCAGCTCGGCCTCATCGATCTCACCTTCATCGGCCTCGGCGCGGTGTTCGGCTCCGGCTGGCTGTTCTCCGCGAGTTACGTGGCGGCCATCGCGGGGCCGGCCGGCATCGTGTCGTGGCTGATCGGCGGCGCGGCGGTGTTGCTGCTGGGCCTGGTGTATTGCGAACTCGGCGCCGCGTTGCCGCATTCCGGCGGCGTGGTGCGCTATCCGGTGTATTCGCACGGCGCGTTGCTCGGCTACTTGATGGGACTGATCACGCTGATCGCGTTTTCCAGCCTGATCGCGATAGAGGTGACGGCCTGTCGCCAGTACGCCTCGGCCTGGTTCCCGCAGTTGACGCAGGCGGGCTCGCAATCGCCCACGCTGCTCGGCTGGTTCGTGCAGCTCGCGCTGCTGGTGGTGTTCTTCCTGCTCAATTACTACAGCGTCAGGACTTTCGCGCGCGCCAACAACCTGGTCAGCATCTTCAAGTTCGTGGTGCCGTTGACGGTGATCGTGGTACTGCTGTGGGCGTTCCATTCCGGCAATTTCAACGCGCATGGATTCGCGCCATTCGGGTTCGCGGGCGTCGCCGGCGCGGTGTCGGCCGGCGGAATCATCTTCGCGTATCTCGGCTTGACGCCGATTGTCTCGGTGGCTGGCGAGGTGCGCGACCCGCAACGCGTCATCCCGATCGCGCTGATCCTGTCGGTGGCGCTGTCGACGGGCATTTATTTGCTGCTGCAGATCGCGTTTCTCGGCAGCGTGCCGGCCGCGATGGTCGCGCACGGCTGGAAGGGTATCGACAAGCTGTTCGCGCTGCCGTTCCACGACATCGCGCTGGCGCTGGGCATCGGCTGGTTGTCGTTCCTGGTGGTGTGCGACGCGGTGATCTCGCCGAGCGGCTGCGGCAACATCTACATGAACGCGACGCCGCGCGTTGTTTACGGCTGGGCGCGCGGCGGCACCTTCTTCAAGGTATTCACGAAAGTCGATGCCGAGTCGGGCATTCCGCGTCCCGCGCTGTGGCTGACGCTCGCGCTGGCGATCTTCTGGACGCTGCCGTTCCCGTCATGGTCGGCGATGATCAACGTGGTGTCTGCCGCGCTGGTGTTGAGCTACGCCGTCGCGCCCGTCACCACCGCTGCCTTGCGCCGTAACGCGCCCGGCATGCCGCGCCCGTTCCGCGTGCGCGGCTTCGCCGTGCTGGGCCCGTTGTCTTTCATCATCGCCGCATTGATCGTGTACTGGTCCGGCTGGGGTACGGTGTCGTGGCTGCTGGGGCTGCAGATCGTGCTGTACGTCGTATACGTCGCCTGGGTGGCATGGCGTCAATCGCGGCGCGATGAACTAGCGCGCGAGGTGCGCGCCTCGCTGTGGCTGATGGGCTTCTATGCGCTGATGCTGGTTGCGTCATGGCTCGGGACGTTCGGTGGCACGCGCGTCATCACAGGTCCATGGGATTCCGTGCTGGTCGCCGCCATCGCCGTGGTCGTTTACTACTGGGGCGAGCGTAGCGAGGTGCCGTTCTCTCAAACGCCAGCCATGGAATGACGTAGGTTGGGGTGAGCGCTGTCTGCGAACCCCAACAAAAAGCTCACCACGAACGATCATGCAATACCGACGAGCCCACGTTCCCGGCGGCGCCTGGTTCTTCACCGTCAATCTGGCGGACTGATCAAGTCGCCTCTTGATCGAACGGGTGGACCACTTGCGCTGTCGTCCGCGACGTGCGCCAACGACATCAATTCGAAATCGTCGTTTGGGTCGTATTGCCGGATCGCAATCCACGCGATCTGGACGCTGCCCGCGGGAGACGCCGATTTCCCGACGCGCTGGGCATCGATCAAGGCCGGCTTTTCGCGGCGCATCGATTCAGTTGAGAACGTCAGCCTCTCCCGTGAGACGAAGCGCGAGCGCGGCATCCGGCAACGGCGCTTTTGGGAATACCTCATTCGCGACGAAAACGATCTCGCCTGTCACGTGGATTACATCCACATCAATCCCGTGAAGCACGGACACGCGGCGAGGGCGAGTGATTGGCCGTGGTCATCCATCCATCGATACATCCGGAATGGAAGGCTCACCGCGGATTGGGCTGCCGACGCCGACGTTTCGAAATCCATTGGCGAGCAGCCAGAATGATGTTGGGGTTCGCAGAAAACGCTCACCCCAACCTACGCGGGCTGCGGTAAGAAATCGCAGTGGGTTCGTGGAATGAGCGAGCCATCATTGGCAATGGTTCTTGACCGCACTGTTGCAATAAGGATGAACCATCTGACAGTTTTCGTAAGCCCCCAATCCGCCCGCACTTTTTTCTTGAACGTGATCGTAGGTAGCTGATTTTGACGCGTCCAAATAACCTTCGCAAATTGGACACCTCATTGCACTACTCAAGGCAGAATGTAGAAATGCCTTACTCTTTGCGTCATCACTGAATTCTTTTGATGAGGTCTGGATCGTTCCGACTATCAGCTTTCCAGCCAGGCCGGATATGGAAATAATATCCTCGTCAGATATGCTCGTACCGCGCTCTATTTTCAATATGAGCTCGTTAAGCAGCGTTGAATAAATTGGAACGCGACGTGGGCTTAGATGGCGTTGAAGGGCAGTAGCGATCAAGTCCTTTTTATCTATTAGGATTGATTCTAGATTCTTGCGAATTGCTGTGAACTTTTTAAAAAAACTATCATCATTATTGGTGAGCTTTTTACCAATTAGATCGACAGTTCCCATAAACATGGCACCCGAGTGCCGGCCAGTAGGACCATAAAAATAAATAGCGGGATGTAGCCCGAGGCTACCGGGATGGGTGCCGGTAATGCGCTGCACCAAACCGAGCGTTTTGTTGAGACATCCGATTGTTGCCGTACCAGTAAAATCGTCTTCGGTTTCAGCTATGCGTGAGGGCTTTCCCTGTTGGTTTCGATTGGCAATCAGTGAAATGTCTATGAGCGCTTGGACCGCAGCGCGTACCCCTTTGGAACCGCCCAGCGGCAAATCCAATGTTTTGATGGGGCTCTTAAGTTCGGGGTCAAAAAGCAATGCATGTATTTCGCTCGCGATATTTTCTATCTTTTGAGCAATTTCTGGTGCGAATGCTGACCAGTATTTATGGCCCTTTCCCGCACGGATGATCGCTCTCGCTGCAATTGCTATTGGTTTATGGCGATTTTTTAATAGTAACTCTTCTACCGGGTCTAAAGGTGTTCCTTTGGTGTTGATCTTAAAAAATGACGCTTCAGCCTTTTCGGCGTCTCCACTTACCCACTGGATAGGAAGCCCGCGAGTAATCGCAGCTGTTATGCGCTTCTTATCTGGAAGCGGAGTAGAGTCGTCCTCAGATCGTGCAACAAAGTGATTCCATTTTCCAATGTGCTGGTCGACTAGGTTTCGTGTTCGTTTTGCATTTCGAATTTGTTGATCAGAAATGCCGTAGCCAAAAAAGCTTTGTGAGGCCGGACCGTCACCGTAGTCATCCAAAATCCATGCTCGTAGTACGCTTAACCGGTGCCCGCCATCGATCACGAATATGTTGGTGGGTGACTGCCATAGGATCACCGATGGAATAAGGTCGCCGTTCACGTAGCATTCTAAAAGCGAGGCGACCTGCTCGGGTGACCAGTGATTTGTCGCTCGTTGAAAATCGGGCTTTCGAAGGCTGGGGCCCATAAGGCCACCTTTTGTGAAATCGCGAAGGGAAATTGTCTGGACCTTTTCGAACAATGAAGCGTCACCATCGGAGATGGCAAAGTCCTCACGAAGGATCATGGCGTCCAGATTGACGGCATTAGATTTCACAGCCATAGTTACATTGCCTTGTGCAAGCGCTTGAGGGTGCCAGCGAAAACTGGTCGATCGGTGCTTGGACGAAAACCTTTCGAGAGATCATGTGCGTCCATGGCACATGTGCCCTTGAGCTTCCCCGCCCGCGATCTTCCCACCTGAATGAGCTATCCGCAAGCTGCGCCGCGCGCGGTTTGCTAGCTATCGAACCAACGACGGCGCCAGCATTCCGCCACCCAATCCATGAAGGCGCGCGCGCGGCGGGGCAGGTTGCGGCGCTGCGGGTAGAGAAGGGTGGACGGGCATCGATTCGGCGCCGAGTTTCGGCAGCACTTCGATGAGGCTTCCGTCGTCCAGCAGTGGCGCGACGCCGGTGCGCGGCGCCTGTATCAGGCCGAGGCCGGCGAGGCAGGCGCCGACGTACGCTTCGGCGGTGTTGACAGCCACCGCTCGATCGCGATCCGTTCGCTACTCAAGGTGTGGTGGCGACTTGCGAAATTCGCGAGTGGGTGCCATTGCTCGGGCCAGCTGCTGGAGGACTCGCCACAGCGGCGTGAGCCGGTGAATCAGGCCCGTCAGCCACAAGTTTCCGCACTCCACGCGACTTCCTGCCTATTGTCCGTAGCGGGACGTGCGACTACGCTCGGCGCGCCGTGTTCGGAGAGCAGACCGATGCGAATCCTGAGCGTGGGGCAGGTGGTGTTTGCGCTGACCATGGTCGGCCTCGGCGTCCTCGGTTGGATTCGGGGCGATTTCGCTCCGATCTGGCAGCCAGTGCCCAAGGCGTTTCCCGCGCGCGAAGTGCTGATCTGGCTCTGCGCCGCGCTTTCGCTTGCATGCGGCGCAGGTCTTCTGTGGCGACGCACGGCCGAATCGGCAGCACGCTTGCTGTTTTTCTACCTGCTGCTCTGGATGATCGTGTTCAAGCTGCGCTTCATCTTCCTCGCGCCGCTGACGGAAGGTTCGTACCAGAGCAACGGCGAGAACGCGGTGATCGTGGCGGGCGCGTGGGTGTTGTACGTCTGGCTGGCAGCACGCTGGGACCGGCGCTATCTCAGCTTCTTCAGTGGCGAGAGGGGCCTGCACGGCGCGCGCGTGCTCTATGGCCTCGCGATGCTCGCGTTCGGCCTGTCGCATTTCTTCTATCTCGATCTCACTGCGCCGCTGATACCGGCATGGTTGCCGTGGCACGTCGGATGGGCGTATTTCACCGGAGGTGCATATCTCGCCGCGGGCGTGGCCCTTCTCACCGGAATCGGTGCGAAGCCCGCAGCGATACTGTCGGCGTTGCAGATGGGCCTGTTCACTTTCCTGGTGTGGTTGCCGCTCGCATTCGCCGGCACCATCACCGCGTCGCAATGGGGCGAGTTCACCGTTTCGTGGGTGTTGACCGCCGCGGCGTGGGTCGTTGCAGATTCGTATCGCGATGCCGGTTGGACCTTCGCCAACGCGCGACGTCGCACCGAACCAGCAATCGCGAGGTAAGGCCGTGACTACGACATTGCAACCCAGCCGCGTGTTTTTCGCCGCTGCGATGATCGCGCTCGGCATCACCGGACTCGTCAACGGCGATTTCGCGCTGGTGTGGCAGCACGTTCCGGCGCAGGTGCCGGGTCGCACCATCCTTGCCTACGTCTGCGCGGTGATCGAAGTCGCGTTCGGCATCGGCCTGCTGTGGCAACGGACGCTGGCGTGGACATGCCGCGTGCTGTTTCCGTACATGGTGTTGTGGCTGGTGCTGCTGGAAGTGCCTGGCGTGGTCCACGCGCCGCTGGATGCAGGCGCGTGGGGCAGCGTCGGCGAGATCGCGATCATCACCGCGGGCGCGTGGTATCTGTTCGCAATACATGCCGGAAGTGCCGGCGCGCGTGCTTCACGCTGGCTGCTGATCGTCGCGCTGCCCATGATCGGTGCCGAAGTGATCGCGGATGCGGTGCAGGCCGGCGACAAGATCATGCAACCGTGGCTGCAGGTGTTGCCCGATCCGATGGCGTGGGCGTGCTTCACCGGGGTGTGCAGCATCGCGACGGCGCTGGCGTTGTTGTTCGGCGTCTGGCCGCGCTTGGCGGCGACGCTGGAAGCTTTCATGCTCGCGCTGATCGCGGTTGTCTACTGGGCACCCGCGCTGCACACCGGCAGGACCGCGACGACCGCGTTCATCATCTCGTTCCTGATCGCCGCGGGTGTCTGGGTGGTGGCGGACAGTTGGCGCAGCGTGCGATGGTTCGGCAGTGGATATCCGGCATGGAAGGCCTGACGTCGACACCCGCCCTTGGCACGTCGGCTCACATTGAAAGCGCGAGCGACTCTCCAACCGGCAACGCGTCCCATTGCAGTGTGAGTTCGGCCATTCGCGCGCGGATGGCGTTGAGATCGGCTGCGGTGACATCCAGCATCGGGCAGTTCCGTGCATCGCAGGTGATGCGATACAGGGTCAACATTTCCATGGCGTCGCTGGTGCCGCCGGACCACGCGTCGCCCTGGACAACTTCCACCAGCCGCTCGACGCCGTCACTTTCGGCTTCGCCGCGCATGCGCATGTCCGCGCGCTCGCCATCGCGCACGCGCGTCATGAAGCCGCGTCTTGCCAGCACGCTCTCGACCACGTGATGCACCATGTCGTGCGGAATGATCCGCTGCTTGGGGCAATCCACGCGCTCGACCGAACCGTCGCCGCGCACGACGTCCATGCGGTCGTGTTTGCCTGGGCCTTTCGTGAAGATGAGTTGCATGCGCGGACTATATCGTCGCGACGTGGCGAGTCCGGGATTCGCCTGGGGCGCAGCTGTTCCAGGCGGCCGTCGCCGCGCTTTCCGACCAGCGCCTGCTCAGCCGTCCGTATTGCGGCGCGAAGCGACCACGACGGGCTGCTTGCTGTGCCGCGGATGGCGGGTAGCCAAGCGGGTTGCGACGTGGCGCGTGCGACGCACCGTCGTGCGCCTGCCGCCGCGCATGCCAGCCGCCTCGGCGACCAGGATCGGCGGCGTCTGCTCGCCATTGAAACAATCATCCAGCAGGCGCGCCATCAGCTTGTCGCGCAGTGCAGCGGTACGGCCGCCCAGCACCACGGCGAACAGGCGGTGGTCGTCGCGCACGGCGGTCGAGGCGAGATTGAATCCGGAGGCGTCGGTGAAGCCGGTCTTCAACCCGTCCATGCCGGGATAGCGGTACATCAGGTTGTTGTGACCGCGCACGATGCGGCCGCGGAATACGAACTCCTGCGTGGCAAAGAAATGCGCGTACTGCGGGAAGTCGCGGTACAGCGCCATCGCCAGCTTCACCAGGTCGTGCGCAGTAGAGGTGTTGTCGGGATCGGGCAGGCCGGACGCGTTGGCGAAATGCGTATCGGTCATGCCGAGCAGCGCGGCTTGCGCGTCCATCATGTCGGTGAAATGGTGCTCGCTGCCGCCGATGCCCTCGGCCATCACGGTGGCCGCATCGTTGGCGGACTTGGTGACCATGCCGAGGATGCAGTCCTGCACCGAGATGGTCTGGCCGGCGAGCAGGCCCAGCTTGGTGGGCGCCTTGGCCGCCGCCCAGGCGGACACCGGCATCTGCTGGTCGAGGCGCAGCCTGCCGCTCTTCAAACCTTGGAAGGTGAGATAGAGCGTCATCATCTTGGTCAGCGAGGCGGGATAGTCGCGCTGGTCGGCGTTGATCTGCTGCAACACCTCGCCGGTGCTGCCGTCGACCACGATGGCCGCGTAGCCGGCGTGCGCCGCACCGGCGAAACCGCCGAGGCCGCACAGCAGCGCCAGCAGCAGGATCGCGCGCAGGCAATCCTGCATCCGTCCCGGTCTCATGGATTCGATGGCCATCCGAACCTCGCGTTGCAACGGTGCCCGACTCGGTGGCGACGTTAGCGCATGGCGACGAAAAACTCCAGAGGTAAAGCCTGAAACAAATGCGTCAAGCCGATGTATCGCAATGAATAGCTGACCTCAGCCTTCACCACGCGGCATCTGCGACATGTCCATGTAGAAGACTTCCCAGATGTGGCCATCCACATCCTCGAAGCTGCGGCCGTACATGAAGCCCAAATCCTGTTTCGGATTGACGTCGGCCTTGCCGCCCGCTGCAGCGGCGTCGTCGGTGAGCTTGTCGACCTCGACGCGCGACTCGCATGTCAGCGCCAGCATCACTTCGCTTTCGCGGTGTGCGTCCACGATGGGCTTCTGCGTGAAGGTCGCCCACTTCGGGTGGGTGAGCAGCATCACGAAGAGGGTGTCGGAAATGACCATGCATGCAGCGGTGTCGTCGCTGAACTGCGGGTTGCGCACCGCGCCGACGGCGGCGTAAAACGCGGTGGCGCGGGCCAGGTCCTGCACGGGAAGGTTGATGAAGATCTGCCGGGACATCGTCAGCTCCTGTTGGAATCGATGGATTTTGCCGGAACGGCGCGGGCACCTGCCAGCCATGCCCGATCAGGCGACGGATGATGCGCAGCCGATTCGACATGCACCGATGCGCGCGGTCAAGTTTCCGCGACCAGCAGTTCTTCCGAGTTGTCGGGCGGACGCAGGCCATCGGTCCGGCCGGCGAAGTAGCGCTTGGCGAGCGTGGCGGCCGAGACGTGCCGTGCCTGCCTGAAACCCGCTTCGCGGGCCAGCGCCAGCATCTGGCTCGGCGTGAAGGAGCTCAGGAACGGCGTGCCGCTGGCTTTCGCGCCGGCCGCGGCGCGTTCCACGCCAGTGCGAATCTCCGGGCCGAGCATTTCGATGGGCAGCATGAAGGTCATCGCGAAGGTCGAACCCGCTGCGAGTGCCGCGATCTGGCGCAAGCTTTCCATGATCGCTTCGCGGGTCAGGTACATGCTGACGCCGGCGGAAGCGACGACCGCAGGTTTGCCGGCGTCGAAACCGGCCGCTGCCAGACGTTCCCACCACGCATCGCCGGCCTCGAAATCCACCGGCACCAGGTGCAGGTGCGCTGGAATGCCGAAGCCGAGCTCGACCAGGCGTTGTCGCTTCCACGCCTGCGGGCCGGGCTGGTCGATTTCGAACACGCGCATGCGGCTGCTGAGCTCCGGGCGCCGCTGCGCAAACGTGTCGAGCCCCGCGCCGAGGATCACGTATTGATCGACGCCGCGGGCGGCCTGTTCCTCGACGAGGTCTTCGATGAAACGCGCGCGCGCCAGGATCGACGCGCGGAACGGGCGCGTGAACGCGCTCATGTCCGGACGCTCGCGCCAGCCGTCTTCCGGTGACGCGAGCTTCAGACCGACGGTGTCGTCGAATACATGCGGCGGCGGGTCGGCCAGCACGTGCAAGGCGCGCCACAAGGCCGTGCGAAGCGCGGTGTTGTCGGGCGTCGGGTAGTCGGACATGTCTGCTTCCTGCAATGTCATCGCGTTACCTTAGCGCGCGTTTACCGCGCCACTCCGCACAGCAGCCACCACGCCGCGCGCCACAGCCACGCCAGCACCAGCGCGATTACGGCTTTCTCGCCGAGGCCGCGCGGGATCGGCGACAGCGCGTAGATCCAGAAATACACGACGCATACCGACGCGATTGTGGTGGCTTCGATGAACTGCTCGCGCGAGCGCGCATCGAAGCGGAAGCGCAGCGATTGCAGCAGCGCCGCGGTGGTGATGCACAGGAACGTGGCGAACGCCGACCATTGGTGGATCTTGCCGTGCAGCGTCACCGGCCAGCGCGTGGCGTCGGCCGTAAATGATGCGAGGATGCATAACGCGACCGCGCTGATGACGAACAGGATCAGCGGGATCACGCTTCGCGCACGCCGATCCAGTGCGCGGTACCAGCCGATGCCGAGTGCGGCGACACCCGGCGCGGGTGCGTAGAAGCTCGCCCGCACCCACGTGCCATACGGGCCCGTCACGTAGATGCTCATCGAGGTGGCGATCCAGTTGAGGTCGGTGCGCAGGAACTGCACCAGCACGCAGGTCACCGTGATGAAAGCAATGCCGATCAACGCGATGATGCCCAGCATGCGCGTGAGCGGACCGTCGCGGGCAGGCCGCGTGCCTGGCGCATGCCTGACGGGACTGGTAATCCGGGGGACGTTCATCGCGTGGCAATCCGCGCAGGCGCGGTGTTGCCGAAACTTCCATTGTTCGCGCTTGCGTTTTTCAGTGCGGCGTGGAGACGCGGTCCGCGACCTCCTGCTTCAGCGAGCGCGCGTCGGTCGCCTGCAGGTCGGCCTGCGCGACGATGCCGCACAGCTCGCCGTTCTCGTCCACGATCGGCATCCGGCGGATGCGGTGCGTGGCCATCGTCTGCGCGCAATCCTCCAGCGTGTCGCTTTCCTTGCAGGTGATCGCGGGTTCGGTCATGCAGTCGCTGGCCGTCACCGCGGTCGGATCACGGCCCGAGGCGACGGTGCGCACCACGATGTCGCGGTCGGTCACTACGCCGACCAGTTTCTTGCTGCCGTCTTCCTGCACGATCGGCACCTCGCCGATGTCTTCGTCGCGCATGATCTCGGCGACATCCTTCAGGCTGGCGCCCGGCGGGCAGCTGATGGGATTCAGGGTCATCACGTCTTTGATGTTCATGGCTGGCTCCTTGGGTACACGTGCGTCGCAACTGCAACGAACGATCATTCCAGCACGCCGTGCGTGTCTGGCGGATGAGGGCGAAGCAAGTCCGGTGTTTTGCGCGGATGAATCCTTGCGCGCGTCATACTTACGCGGGACTGGCAAGCCGCGCGAATGTCGCGAGGTCGATGTTGGTGCCGCACACGACCAGCGCGACGCGCCTGCCGTCCAGCCGTTCGCGCAGCGGACCGCACAATGCGGCGGTCGCGGCGGCGCCGGCGGGTTCGACCGCAAGTTTCATGTCGGCGAACAGCAGTGCCATCGCGTGTTGCATCGCCGTGTCCGGGATCGTCACGATTTCATCGACGAACCGTTGCGCGATGCCAAAGCTGTAGGGCAGGGCGTAAGGTGCGGCGAGGCTGTCGGCGATGGTATTCACTTGCTCCAGTTTCTGCGGCGCGCCCGCCTTGAGGCTGCGCGACATGCTGTCGGCGCCCTCGGGTTCCACGCCATACACCTTGCAGTGCCGCTGCATCTGCTTGACCGCGCACGCGATGCCGGCAATCAGGCCGCCACCGCCGACCGGAACGATCACGGCGTCGAGGTTTTCGACCTGGTTGCAGAGTTCGTAACCGACGGTGGCGGTGCCGAGCGCCGTCAGTTCGCCTTCGAAGGGGTGGATGAAGGTGCGACCTTCGTCGACCTCGATGCGCTTGACCTCGGCGAATGCCGCGAACACGTCGTCGGTCAGCACCACGTCCGCGCCGTATTCACGGCACAGCGCAACTCGCGCGGGATCGGCGGTTTTCGGCATCACTACTTTCGCCGTCGTGCCTACCGCGCGCGCCGCGAACGCGACCGCGATGGCGTGGTTGCCCGCGCTGACCGCGGTGACGCCGCGCTGCTTCGCGTCATCCGAAAGCGCCATCGCATTCAGCAACGCGCCGCGTGCCTTGAACGTGCCGGTGTACTGGAACAATTCCAGCTTCAGGAACACCTGTGTATCGATGCCTGCGGCGCGTTCGATTGCGTCGCCGCGCCATTGCCACACTGGTGTTTCGCGCACGCGATCGCCTAGGCGTTCGCGGGCGGCGCGGATGGCTTCGACGGTGGGAATGTTGCCGGTCGAATCGTTCATGCGTATCGCCGTGTTCAGTAACGCACGAAGTATGGCTCCGCCATCAGCACGGCGCCGACGATCAGCGTCAGCCATGCGCCGGACACGAACCACGGATAAACCATCAGTGCAATGCCGCACACCAGCGGCACGAGCATCGCCTGCTTCTTGCCGTAGATGAAATAGCCGACGCCGATGGCGCCGAACAGCATGCCCCACAACAGGGTGGCGGGACTTGGCATGGCATCACTCCAGTTCGAAGCGGATCCTGTGCGTGGCCGGGTCGGCTTCCAGCAGCTTCACCGAAACTTGCCGGCCGAGCGGCAGGTCGCGCTCGGCGTGCACGCGCGTTTCGATGGCGGGATCGTGGATCATCACGCTGCCGGTGCGTGCGTCGCCGTCCTCGAGGTTGGTAATGATCGCGGGAAAACTGTCGCCCACGCGCGGGGCAAGCACCACGGCTTCCAGCAGGTCGATCGTCGCGTGCTCGAATTCGCCGGCGCTGCGGTCAGCCATGCGCATGGTGTCGGGCAACGTATCGAGTTTCGCCAGCGCCCAATCCGGCGGCGTCTGTCCGGCGCACAACGCGACGCAAATTTCGCCGGAATAGCGGTCGACAAGACGACGCAGCGGTGCGGTCGCATGCGTGTACTCGGCGGCCAGCGCGGACTGCATCGGTTGCGCGGGCGGCGCGCCATGGAAGCTGGTGTAACCCGCGCCGCGAAGCACGCGCGTGCACGCCACCAGCATCGCGACCTGCGCGGGATCGGCGGGATCGAGCGTGTCGATGAATGCGGGATATGCGCGCTCCGGCGGCCACACAAGTTGCAGGTTCGCGGCGGTCTGGCGCAGGTGTGCAATGGCTTCGGGATCGGGCTGCGGCAAGGTGCGCAGGATGCCGACCCCGCCCTTCAGCATGATGCTCGCCGCGGCCATGCCGGTCAGCAGCGAAATCTGTTCGTTCCAGTCTTCGACCGGATGGCGTGCGCGATAGGTGAGCGTCCATTGGCCGTCGACTTGCGTGGCTTCCTGTTCGGGCAAAGGCAGGCTGATGGCGCCGAGTCGTTGCGCGCGCTGGCGGCGCAGCGTGCCGACTTCCTTCAACAGCGGCCACATCGGTTCGGCCGTACCGGCGTCGATCGACGCCTGCACGCTGTCGTAGTCGCATTGCTGGCGGCTTTTCACGCGCGCGCGTTCCACCTTCGCGGCCGTGCTCGCGCCGTTGGCGTCGAGGTCGATGGTCCACAGCAGTGCGGGCCGCAACTGGTCCGGCAGCAGCGAGGCCGCGCCTTCCGACAACACGGTTGGGTGCAGCGGAATCGTGTGGCCGATGCCGTACAGCGTCTCGCCGCGGCGATGGGCTTCGAGGTCGATCGCGCCGCCGGGCGCGACGAACGAAGCGACGTCGGCGATCGCGTAGTACACGCGCCAACCGTGGCCGTTGCGTTCGACGTACATCGCCTGGTCGAGGTCCATCGAGCCGGGTGGATCGATGGTGATCAGCGGAATGTCGGTGCGGTCGAGTTCGGGCAGCTTCACCTTGGCCGCGGCGTCGCGCGCGGCGGCTTCGACCTCGGGCGGGAACGCATCCGGCAAATGCATCTTCTTGCGGATGTCGGCGAGGCCTTGCGTCAGGACCGGATCGGCCGGCGCATTGATCCGCAGGCGGCGGGTGATTGGCATCTCGCTGCTACCCCCACCAGAATGCGGTCGCGATGATCGCGTACAGCGCCAGCAGCGACACGCCTTCGCCCCAGTCGGACTCGCCATCGAAGGTGATGAACGCGGTCACCAGCACCGCGATCGCGACACTCACCACCAGCATCGGCGGAAACACCAGCGTCAGTGGCGCGAAACCGAACACGCGCGACAGGATCACCAGCACCGGCGCCAGCACGAGCGCGATCTGCAGCGGCGAATTGATCACCACCGAGAACGCGTACTCGGAACGGTTTTTCGCGGCGAGCTGGATGCCCACCACGTTTTCGACCGCGTTGCCCGCGATCGCGACGATCACCAGGCCCGCGAACGCATCGGAAATGCGCAGGGCGTGCATCGCCGGTTCCAGCGCATGCACGAACCATTCGGACACGAACGCGGCGGCGACGGCGGACGCGAGCAGCAGCGCCAGCGCCAGCGGCAACGGCCAGCGTGGCGGCTCGTGCTGCTCGGCGGCGTCGCCCGCGGGTTTGCTCTTGAGCGCAGCGGGCAGGGTGACGGCGAACAGCACGAGAAGAATCACCGCGACGACCAGCGACATCGCGCCCTCATGCGGCGCGGCGGGCGTATGCACGTAGCTCGCGAGCGACGGAACCACCATCGCGGCCACGGCCAGCAGCATCAGCACGGCGGTGGCACGCGCACGTTGCGAGTCGATGGTCTGCGGTCCGTGGCGCAAGCCGCCGACCGTGAACGCAAGGCCCAGCACCAGCAGCAGGTTGGCGAGGATGGAGCCGATCAGCGCGGCCTGCACCACCACCACCAGCCCGGCTTGCAATGCGAACAACGCGATGAACAGTTCCGGCAGGTTGCCGAGCGCCGATTGCAGCACGCCGGTTGCGCCCGCGCCGAAGCGGTCGCCGAGTTGTTCCACCGAACGTCCGACCAGCGCTGCAAGCAGCGCGACCGCGAGGCCCGAACACAGGAACGCCGGCACCGCGCCCGCATCGGTGAAGCGCGTGGCGGCTGCCGCGGCGATCAGCAGGACGCCGCCGCCGATCACGATCGCGTCGGAGCGGTTGAAGGTGCGTGGTTGTGCGCTCATCGCGGTGCGGATTCCATCACGGGATTCAATGCGGGAATTTCCCGGATGATTCCGCGCGTTCGTAGTGCAGCCCCATTTCCATGAGCGTCAATTTTGCAGGATGGCGCAAGGCATCCACGTCGAAGGTCGCGTAATCGTCGCCGTAGAACTTGTAGCGCCAGGTCACGTGGAAGGTGTTGTCGTGCCACGGTTCCAGGTCACCGACGAAATCCGGATTGCCGAGCCGGAGCACCAAACGCCCGTGTTCGAGCGCGACGCGTGCGTCGCCGTCCAGCTTGTCCGAATACGTGCCGGCGTAAGCGGCCAGCGGCAGCGGCGGCCTGGCATCCGCGACGCGCGTCGCCTTGAGCTTCTTGTCCATCGTCGCGCCTTCGGCTTCGCCCTTGCGTTCCGCGGCGAGCAGGGCCGGCTCGATGTCGTGGCCCGGCAATTCGAGCATCGCCTGTAGCACGTGCGCGACGATCGCAAAGCGCGCGTCGGCGTGGTCCATGTTCGACATCACCGCGATGCCGAGTTGCGCCTTCGGCACCAGCACCAGCGCCGAAGCCATGCCGTCGATGTCGCCCGCGTGCCACACGATCTCGTGGCCACCATCGTTCTGCACGAACAGGCCCATGCCGTAGGTGTAGAAGGTGCCGCCGGGCATCCACGCGCGGGTTTCGTCGCCGACGCCGGTGCCGGCCTGGATCAGCATCTGCGGCGTTTCCATCGCCGCGAGAGCTCTGCCGTCGAGTACCTGTTTGCCGCCATAGTTGCCGTCGGCAAGCAGCATCTGCAACCAGTGACCCATGTCGTTGGCGCTGGACCAGATGCCGCCCACCGCCGCGAACACGTCCATGTTGTGCGGCCAGTAGCGGTGCAATACCGCGGGTTTCTTGTCGACCATGCCGTGTGGCGCGGCCACATCGTTCGAAGCCGCGACCGCGGCATCGGTGCTGACGGTACGCGTCATGCCGAGCGGCTGGAAAAGATGCGCGGCCACGTAGTCGTTCCAGCTTTGGCCGGTGATCGCGGGAATGAAACGGCTGGCGGCGAGATACTGCACGTTGTCGTAGCAGAACGTGGTGCGGAAGCCATATTCCGGCTTCTGCCAGCGCATCCGTTTGATGATGTCGTCCGCGTCGCTGGTGTACCACGCGGCGCCCGGATCGCAGTAACCGGTGCGGTGGGTGAGGAGATCACGCAGCGTGACGTTCTGCGTGACGTACGGACTTTCCAGCTTGAAGTCCTTCAGTTCATCGACGACCGGCGTGTCCCACGTGAGTTTGCCCGACGCAACCAGCGTGCCCAGCGCAGCGGCGGTGAAGGCCTTCGAGTTGGAGCCGATGTCGAACAGCGTGTCCGTATCGACCTTGTCCGGTTTGCCGAGTTCGCGCACGCCGTAGCCTCGCGCCAGCACGACTTTCCCATCCTTCACCACGACGATGGCGAGTCCGGGCACGTGCCAGTCGTGCATCGTGCGCTGCACGTACGCATCCAGGCCTTGCAGTAGCGTTGGCGCAGAAGCCGGCGGGGCGGCGGCAAGGGCGGACGTCGCGATGAAGGCCAGCAACAGCAACCCGAAAGTTCGCATCGTCATCCCCGCCCGTGATGGAAACCGCGGCATTGTGGCATGCCGCGTGATGTCAATGCGCCGCTGTTTCCGCGGCGTCGATCGCCGGGCGCAATTCGTCGCGGTACGCCGCCGGAACCTTCGCGTCCGGCCGCGCCACGTGGTACATCGCCCACGCGATCTGCTTCCCCAGCCAGTCGTGGTCCTTGCCCTTCCAGTAAAGATCGCCGTGGGTCTTGCCTGGCAGGAACTGCACTTCGGCGTGCGCACCGACCTTGTCGAGCACGCCCTTCAATTTGTGCGCGGCGCCGTCGAGATAGAACGTGTCGGCGGTGCCGACGATCACGTGGATCTTGCCGTCGAGGTTCGGTTCCAGTTGCGGCCATTGCGTCTCGATGCGATACGCGATGTCGTAGTGGTCGCGCCAATACCTGACGACTTCCGCGTTCACCTTGCCGGTGCCGCGATCGAACATCTGCTGCGGACGTCCATCCGGCCCGCGCGGCGAGAACACCCAGTCGAACGAGGCCATCTGTCCGCCGTACGGTCCGAGCACGCGTTCGAGTTGCGCGAACTGCTTGAACGTCGCGACCACCTTGCCTTGCATGCGCACCAGCGGATACGGCGTGCCGTCGGGCCGGGTATAGACATTCGCGTTGGGCGCGTACAGGTCGGGCCCGGTGAAATCGTGGAAATCGCTGGGATCGGGCGACGTCGACCAGGTACCGCCGAAGATTTTCGGATAGCGCACCTGCAGCCACAACGTGGCCCAGCCGCCGGACGAATGGCCGGTGAGGAAACGTCCGCTGGCTTTCGCGTCCATGCGGTAGTGCGACTCGAGGTACGGGATCACTTCGGTGGTGAGCGCGCTGCCCCACGGCCCGTTGTTCACCGAGTCGGCGAATTCGTGCGTACCGGTCGCGGTGTGTTCGTCGAGGAACACCCAGATCATCGGCGGCATCGTGCCGTCGGCCATGTCCGACCAGACGTCCGCAGCCTTGGAAGTGAGATAGGCGAGCTCGCCGCCGAAGCCGTGGGTGAAATACACCGTCGGGTAATGCGCGTTGGCGTTCTTCCCATAGCCGGGCGGCAGCAGCACCCAGCCGCGCACGTGGATGGGCCGGCCCCAGAACGCACTCAGCGCAGGGCTGACGAAATCGAGCGCGCGGCTGTGCGGCTGCGCCGCCTGCATGCGTTTTGCCAGTTGCTCGCGTTGCTTCGCGGGGACCTGTTCGGGAACCTTCCATGGCTGCGGCGCGTCGGTGAGCGCACGCGTCAGCCGCAACGTCGGAACGGAAGCGCCACTGTCGAACGGCACGGCGGTCACGTCGCTGACCAGGTCGCCCGCCCCGCGTCCCGAGTAGTTGTAGTCGTCGTCGACATCCAGCACCGCCTGCACGTCATAGTCGCCGGGGGCGAGCTTCGAGAAGCCTTGCGGAAATGCCAGCGCATCCGCATCGATGAGCACCGACGCGCCGGGTGCGAAGTCGTGTACTTCCATGGCCGCCACCGCGGTCTGCGTCGGGTCGAACGGGTTGGTATCGACCTCGCTGACCTTGCCGCCCTGTGCCGCGGCTTCCTTCGCAGGCAGCGCGAACA
>JAZKBD010000002.1:0-14356 GCA_040388785.1 Pseudomonadota bacterium | reverse complement strand
GCTTGCGTGGACGCGCCATCCAGCGTGACGCGAAACACCCGATGCGGCGCCAGTGGCGCGGACGCTGCCGCAGCGAACGCAAGCGGCGCGAACAGGAGCAACAACAAGCAGGACCACGAACGCGTACGCATCGTCATTCCCCAAGGCGGTGTCGAGTCGCGGATTGTGGCATGGCGGCGCACCTGCGGTGGCCTTGGCTATGTCATGAAATCCGACCCACAATATTCTCGTCATTCCCGCGAAAGCGGGAATCCAGTGCCTTTTCTGTCATTGATGCAAAAGACATTGGATCCCGGATATCGCTCCGCGACTGCGTTTGCAGGATTGCAAACGCGAACGCCACGGATGGCGCGAGTATTCCGGGATGACGAAACAAGAGCGCCTATTGCTTAGTGCCAACGGTGAAGGTGTTGTTGGCGCGATCGACGTCCGGCAGCACGCCGGCGGGATCGATCGTCGCGCTGCGGATGCGCTTGCCACCCGCGACCGGCACGTCGAACTGCGTGTGCTGCATCCACGTCGCGACCGGCACGCGCACTTCGGCCGTGCTGCCGTCGTCGAACGTCACGCGCAACGTCGCCGGCATCGCGAACCTGTCGAGGTTCGCGACCGTCACCAGCGCGCCCCTGGCCGGATCGTTGTCGACGTATTTCACACCGGTGACGGCCAGATCGAGTTTCCAGTTGTGCCGAAACCAGCCGCGCCAGAACCACGACAGGTCTTCGCCGGCGGCGCTTTCCATGGTGCGGAAGAAGTCGGAAGGCGAGGGGTGTTTGAACGCCCAGTCGTGAACGTATTGCCTGAAGGCGGCGTCGAAGCGTTCCGGGCCGAGGATCTGTTCGCGCAACAGCGTGAGGCCGTAGGCGGTCTTGAAGTAGGTGATCGGGTGGCGGTACTTCTCCCTGATCACGTCGGCGCGCGTGAGGATCGGCGGCGCATCGGGATCGTCGAACACCAGCTTGACAATGTCCCTGGCTGGATCGCCGGTCAGCGGCGCGTATTCGCTGTCCTTCTTCGGCGCGAACTGACCGCCGTGCGTCTTGCCCCATGCATCGTGCGCGATCGCATCGACGAAGGTGTTCATGCCTTCGTCCATCCACGCGTTGCGGCGCTCGTCGCTGCCGACGATCATCGGAAACCACGAATGCCCGACTTCGTGCACGCCCAGCAGGAACAGGGTGTAGCCGCTGGCCTTCCACCAGTCGAACACGATGCCGGGGTATTCCATGCCGCCCGCGACGCCGGCTTCGGCGATCGCGTTCGGCCACGGATAGTCGACGCCGGTGTACTTCGAGAAGAATTCCACCGTGTATTTCACGCCTTGCGTGGAGTCCTGCCAGCCGTCCCTGGCGATGCTTTCGACCGGATACGCCGATTGCGCCATCGCGCGCTTGCCTTGGGCCAAGTCGATGCGCGCGGCATCCCACACGTACGCGGCCGACGCACCGAACGCGACGTCGCGGCTGTCGTGCATCCTGAAGTGCCAGGTCAGCGTGCCGTCCTGTTTCGGACGGCTGTTCGGGTCGGTGATTTCGTCGGCGGAGCGGATCACCACGGTCTTGTCGGCGTTGCGCGCCTGTTCGTAGCGTTGCAATTCCGTCTTCGTCAACACGTCCTGCGGGTTCACCAGTTCGCCGGAGCCGACCACCAGCATGTTCCACGGCACGGTGATCGAGTAATCGAAATCGCCATATTCGAGATAGAACTCGTTGTTGAGATAGGGCGCCGTATCCCATCCGCGCAGGTCGTCGTACACGCACATGCGTGGGTACCACTGCGCGATTTCGAAGATGTCGCCATTCCTGGTGTGGAACCAGTCGGTGCGGCCGCCGAATTCGCCGGGGACGGTGTAATGCCAGGCGATGCGCACGCGCACCTTGCCGCCGTGCGCGGCGACGGCTTGCGGAAGATCCACGCGCATGCGGGTGTCGCTGACGATGTAGTGCGCCTTGGCGGTGCCGCTGCCGTCTTCGATTTCCACCGAGGTGATCACGTCGCCGTCGGTGTGCTCATCGAGCTTCGGTGCGTGGTCGCGGGTGAAGTTGCCGCGCGCGTCGCTGCGATAGAGGTTCTGGTCGAGCTGCAGCCACAAGTAGCCGAGCTGCTGCGGGCTGTTGTTGGTGTAGCTGATGGTTTCGGTGCCCGTGAGCGTCTTCGCCTTCGGGTCCAGCGTGGCGTGGATTTCGTAATTCGCGCGGTTCTGCCAATAGTCGGGGCCGGGTTGTCCGTCCGCGGCGCGATAGCGATTCACCGGATTCTGATGGTTGAACGGTGCGAACAGCGCGAGCGGATCGTACTTCGACGTGACCGGCTTCTCTGCGGCAGGTGCCGTCGATGCGAAAGGAGCGATCAGGAACAGCGCGAGGGCGCAATGGAATGCGGTCTTCATCGGGTTTCCGGGGAGCGAGCGGGCGGGCGCGTCGAGCGTGCGCCAGGCGGCACAGCATGCCACGCGGCCATCGCACGGTCACGATGACCAATGGCACGGTCGCGGCGAAATCAGGACGCGCGCGGCGGCAATGCAGCGGGCACGCCGGTGAATGTCAGCCGGACGCCACTGTCGGCGATCAACACGAGTCGTGGCTGCTTGCCGCGCACATTCAGCGTGAGCACGAACGCGCCTTGCAGGTCTTTGCCCGCGGCCGCGTCCAGCGCCGTCAGCGCGGGATCATTGCAGGCCATCCGTGTCGAGGCGAGATTGCCGACGGTGAGTTTGCCGCCCGCGACGGAATAACTTCCGCGCGTGCGATTGCAGGTGTTGCCGATGGAAACACCCTGCGCATCGAAATCGAGTTGCACGGGTCGATCCGAGCGCGCGAACAACGCATCGATGCGCCGGCCGGACTTGTCGACGGCGTTCGCAAGCTGCCAATGGTATTGCGTGAGTACCGTCGCGGCGTCGGCGGCCGGCGCCGTGGTGGTGGTCGCAGGCAGCGGCGTGGAAGCGCTGGAAGCAGGCGCTTCGCTGGACGACGCGCCGGCAACCTGCGCGGTGGCGGAAGCCAGGCTCGTCCCGTTGGACGGCGTTTGCGAACACGCGGCCAGCACGCAAACCAGGATGGCGGCGAAGACGATTTTCATGGCATCTCCTCGGCTCGCTTGGCGTTGTGCGAGGAGTGTGCCGCGGCGACGCTGAACCGCCTGTGCCTGCCTCAGGTGTTGCATTCCGGAGCGGGGCAGGCGCCGTCAACCCTTGTGTTTCGCCAGGCGCAACCAGGTGTCGACCACCGTGTCCGGATTCAGCGACACCGATTCGATGCCTTGGTCCATCAGCCATTCGGCGAGGTCGGGGTGGTCGCTCGGACCTTGTCCGCAGATGCCGACGTACTTGCCCTTGGCGCGCGCGGCCTGGATCGCCATCGAGAGGAGTTTCTTGACCGCCGGATTGCGCTCGTCGAACAGGCTGGCGACGATCGAGGAATCGCGATCGAGTCCCAGCGTCAACTGGGTGAGGTCGTTGGAGCCGATCGAGAAGCCGTCGAAGATGTCGAGAAATTCGTCGGCCAGCAGTGCGTTGGACGGCACCTCGCACATCATGATGACCTTGAGGGCTTCGTTGCCGTCGATGCTTTCGCCTTGCTTCAGGCCGTTGGCCTTCAGCACCTCGATGACTTTCTCGCCTTCGTCGAGCGTGCGGATGAACGGGATCATCACCCACACGTTGTCGAGTCCCATCGCCTCGCGCACTTTCTTGACCGCCTTGCATTCCAGGCCGAATGCTTCGGCGAACGAATCGTCCACGTAGCGCGATGCGCCGCGGAACCCGATCATCGGGTTCTCCTCGTGCGGCTCGTACTTGCTGCCGCCGAGCAGGTTGGCGTATTCGTTGGACTTGAAATCCGACATGCGCACGATCACGGTCTTCGGATACACCGACGCCGCGATCGTGGCGATGCCTTCGGCCAAGCGATCGATGTAGAAATCGACCGGGCCCTTGTAGCCGGCGATGCGCTCATCGATCTTCTTTTTGATGTCGACATCCTGCTGGTCGTACTGAAGCAGCGCCTTCGGATGCACGCCGATATGGCTGGCGATGATCATTTCCAGGCGCGCCAGGCCGATGCCCTGGTTCGGCAGCATCCCGAAGTCGAACGCACGCTCGGGATTGGCGACGTTCATCATGATCTTCAGCGGCGCCTTCGGCATGTCGCCGAGATCGGTGGTGATCCGCTCGAACTTCAGCTTGCCGTCGTAGATGAACCCGGTATCGCCCTCGGCGCAGGACACGGTGACGGCGTGGCCATCGGGAATCTTCTGCAGCGCATCGCCGGTGCCGACCACCGCCGGCACGCCCAGTTCGCGCGCGATGATCGCGGCGTGGCAGGTGCGTCCGCCGCGATTGGTAACGATCGCCGCGGCGCGCTTCATGATCGGTTCCCAATCGGGGTCGGTCATGTCAGCGACCAGCACGTCACCCTCCTTGAACTCGTGCATCTTGTCGAGCGAACGGATCGTGCGCGCGGTGCCGGCGCCGATCTTCTGGCCGATCGAGCGGCCTTCGGCCAGCACCTTGCCTTGTTCGTTCAACTGGAAACGCTCGAGCTGGGTCGCGTGCGCGCGCGACTTCACCGTTTCCGGGCGCGCCTGCACGATGTAGAGCTTGCCGGTGGCGCCGTCCTTCGCCCACTCGATGTCCATCGGGCGCTTGTAATGTTCCTCGATGATCAGCGCCTGCTTCGCCAGCGATTCGACGTCGGCGTCGCTGATGCAGAACTTGCGGCGCAGCTCATCCGGCGTCACTTCGATGCGGACGCGTTCGCCGGGTTGGTCGGAATACACCATGCGTTGCTGCTTGGCACCGAGGTTGCGGCGCAGCACCGCCTGCTTGCCGGCGCGCAAGGTCGGCTTGAACACGTAGAACTCGTCCGGATTCACCGCGCCCTGCACGACCATTTCGCCCAGGCCGTAGCTGGCGGTGACGAACACCACGCCGCGGAAACCGGATTCGGTGTCGAGCGTGAACAACACGCCCGCTGCACCGATGTCGGAGCGCACCATCAACTGCACGCCGGCCGAGAGGAACACTTCCTCGTGCTTGAAACCCTGGTGCACGCGGTAGGCGATCGCGCGATCGTTGTACAAGGACGCGAAGACTTCCTTCACCTTGTGCAACACGTCCTCGATGCCGGTGACGTTGAGGAAGGTTTCCTGTTGCCCGGCGAACGATGCATCCGGCAGGTCTTCGGCGGTCGCGGACGAACGCACGGCGACAGGTACATCGGCATAGCTTTGCGATCGTCCCTGATCGCGAGAATCAGAAGTCGGCCGTCCATGGCCTGCACTTTCCACAACAGCCGCTTCGCGACACAGTTTTTCGTAGGCCGCGCGGATTGCCTGTTCGAGTTCGTCGGGCAGTTTGGTGTCCACGATCCAGCCGCGGATTTCCTTGCCGGCCGCGATCAGCGCGTTAACGTCCTCGACGTCCAGCGGGGCGAGGCGCTTCTGGATCTTGTCGGCAAGGCCACTCTTTTCGAGATACGCCTGAAACGCCGCCGCGGTGGTCGCAAACCCGCCCGGCACCGACACACCCAGTTTCGCGAGGTTGCCGATCATCTCGCCCAGCGAGGCATTCTTGCCGCCGACCCTGGCGAGGTCGGTCATGCGCAGGTGATCCAGCCACAGGACGAGTTCGGTCACGACGATCTCCATGTGCGGGCGCGCGCCCGTAAAACGCCCATTTTCGCGGGCATCCGGGCCCGAAACAAGCCAAACCGCGCCGCGCGTTTGGCGCGGATACACTCGGCTTTTGCGTCGCGCAGGAGATGGCAGCCTTGAACGGCAACGGCCGCAGGACGGTGTTCTTCGTTTCCGATTCCACCGGCATCACCGCCGAGACCATCGGCAATTCCATCCTCGCGCAGTTCGAGGGTGTGCAGTTCGATGGCCACCGCATTGCGTTCGTGGACAACCGCGAGAAGGCGGAAGCGGCGGCGTTGCGCATCAAGACCGTGTACGCACAGAACGCCGAGCGTCCGATCGTGGTCAACACGGTGGTCGATCCGCAACTGTGCGAAATCATCGCGGAGTCGGGCGCGCTGATGGTCGATGTCATGGCGCCGTTCGTCGGCACGCTGGAACTGGAACTCGGCACCCGTCGTTCCGGCGCGGTCAACCGCGCGCATGGCATGGTCGATTTCAACCAGTACGAAGCGCGCATCAATGCGACCAACTACGCGCTCGCGCACGACGACGGCATCGACGTCGATTACAGCCAGGCCGACGTGGTGCTGGTCGGCGTGTCGCGCGTTGGCAAGACGCCCACCTGCCTGTACATGGCGCTGCACTACGGCGTGAAAGCGGCGAACTATCCCCTCACCGACGAAGACCTGGAGCGCGATCGCCTGCCCAAGCGGCTCGAAGGTTGTCGCAACCGTCTTTATGGCCTGACCATCGATCCCGCGCGCCTGGCGCAGGTGCGCGAAGCCCGGCGGCCCGGCAGCGCCTACGCGAAGCTCGACCGCTGCAAGCGCGAACTCATCATCGCGGACCACATCTTCCGCAACGAGAACATTCCCTCGCTCAACACCACGCACACCTCGATCGAGGAAATCGGTTCCAAGATCATGGCGCACCTCGGGATCGAGAAGCACATGTTCTGATCGACGCGTTCGCGTGAGTGGCGAGACGCCGCGCACATCTGCCGCCGCAGCTCCGTGGGTTGGCACGCCTGTTGCTTTGCTGTTACGGGTACAGGTCGTGAGATTGGAATCTGCGATGGACGCCATCGACGCCAAGCAAACCGAACGCGTGCTGAGCTACCTGGCGCGTCTGCAGCATTTTCGCGATCAGGAAGAACTGGACGTCCTGGAAAGCCTCCGGCCGGCATGGCTGGGCATGGATGCGTGGGATGTCGTGCTCGACGACCTGGAAACGCAGCGCTACAAGGAGCGCAAGCGGGTCGCGCGGCTGGAGCTTGCGCGGGAGCCATGACCGACGTTTTCATCAACGTGGTGGACTGCGCCAGCATCGAAGCGGGTGCGTGGCCGCAGGAACTGCACACGCGTTCGCACGTGTTCCGCGCGGATGTCGGGCGCGAAGATGGCAGCACCGATTCCGCGCCGAGTCCGCACGATTATTTCGATGCGGCGCTGGCGTCGTGCAAGGCACTCACCGCCATCTGGTATGCCAAGCGCCGTGGCATTCCGCTGGAACGCGTGGCGACGCGTGTGGAGCGGGACGATCACGCGGAACGGGAAGGGCGGTATCGCCTGCGCGTGCATCTCGACTTCCAGGGCCCGCTCACCGACGAGCAACGCGCGCAGTTGCGGCGCGCGGCCGACAACTGCCCGATCCACAAGCTGATGACGCGCGCGGAAATCGAGGTCGAGACCGTCGGCTGACGTCCGATAATCATTGCGCGCGCGCAACACTCCCTCGCTTCAGTGGCGCTCGTCGATCGACGGATCCTCGCGCACCGGCAACGGCACGTTGCAGACGTCGATCTTGCCGACCTTGTAGAGGTACCACGCATCGCTGCGGTTGCGGCGTGATTCCACCAGCGCGGTGAAGGTCGGTGTGTCGGTGCGCAACACTTCGAGATGCATGCGTTCCGACGGCGGCAGGTCTGACGCCAAGCGCACGCGCAGGATCCTCGTCTGGTGCGCGGGATTCTTGTAGAAGCCCATGGGGCCGTTGCCGCGCGGCAAATCGGAAAGGTATTGCATGCCTTGCACCACGCGCCCGATCAGCGCGATGTTGCGATCGAGCTGGCGCGGCGCCTGGCCGATCACGGCATAGAGTTCGGTGCCGGGGCCGGAATCGGGCGTGTTGTCGCGGCCGGCGCCGACCATGCCGTAGCAGTGCACCAGCCAGGCCTTGCCGGTCTTCGGATCGCGCGCGACGGGAAAGCCGTTGCTGAAGCCGACTTCGGACGCGTACACGTCGCCATCGGGCAAGAGCGTGAAGGGCAGGCCGGGCGCGATTTCGCGCTCGAATTCTGCCGCGATCGTCGGCTTGGCCTTGCCGAGCGAACGCGGCGGATGCGCGGGATGTTTGGCTTCCGCGGCGGGATCGCCCCATTGCGTCACGAAGCCATCCTGCACGCGCAGGATCGCGAGGCCGTCCCAATAATGTTCGTGCGCGAGCGCGCGGATGTTGTCGGCGTGCAGCGGCGCATAAGCGGGCGCGAGTTCGATCACCACGCGGCCTTGCGGCAGATCCATGTACAGCGTGTCGTCGGGATTCAGCGCGCGCCAGTCGGAAGGCTTCGACGCCTTCAAGATCTGGTCCATGGTCGGCGCGGGTTGGGGGGCCGCTGTGGCGGCTTGGCTGACCACCGGCAACGCCAGCGCGAACGTCAAACAGGCAGCGGTGATGGAGTACGCGAATCGATTCATGGCGGGGTCCCCTGTGCATGGTTGTCGCAGTTGAACACGTCCTGTCCGAACGCGCGCAGTCCGTTTTGTCCGGCATAACCGAGATGCGGCAATCCGAACCAGTCCTCGATGCTGCGCAGCAGGCCGTAGTGGTTGTAATCCATTTTCGAGATGGTGCCCGGCTTCACGAAGGGCGACAGCACCACCGCACCGATGCGCCCACCGCCGGGCCCGAACTGGCCGGGCTGCGGTGCGCCCGCGGGCTTCATTTCGCCGCAGCAGGCCGCGGCGTCGGTGCCTTCGTCGAAGGTGATGATGAGCAGGCCGTCCTGTTTGAATGCCGGCGATGCAACGATTTGCGGCACCCATTCGCGCAGGAACTGGTCGGCCGAAACCAAGCCGCCCGGCTCGCCGTTCTTGCATGGCGCGTCGTGGCCGTCGTGGCAAAGGTCAGGCGTGATGAAGGCAAAGTTCGGCGTCGTCGCGATGGATTGCAGGTCGGCCGGAAACTTGTCGAGGTTGACGACGTGCACGGCGCAATCCGTGGGATCGTCGATGATCGAATGGAAATACACGAACGGATTGTGCTTGTCGGCGTATTGGTCGTTCGCCGTCGCATGGTTGGTTTCGTCGACCTCGCCGATCTTCGCGTGCGCGCAGACCGCCGTTTCGCGCGACGGGTCGGCGCCCATGCTTTCCATGTAGCCCTTCCACGTGTAACCCGCGTCCTGCAACTGGTTCGTCAGCGTCTTGACGTCGGCGGGATACACGCAGCCGGTGCCGCGAATCTGGCCGTGCGCATCGAAACCCGGTTTGCTGCGCTTGAACTCGCTGAAGATGTGACAGTCTTGCTGCGTTTCTGGATTGGGCGCCTGGCCGCTGATGATCGAAATGTAATTGTCGAGGCTGTAATGGCCGGTCGCGAAATACCGCGTCAGCAGCACGCCTTGCTTGGGCAGTTCGTGCGCGAGATACGGCGCGGGCGAATGCTCGCCGAACGTCACCTGGAACGGTTCGTTTTCGAGGATGATCACGAAAACATGGCGCGGGACGTTGATGGCGGCGCCGTCCGCCGCGGCGCGCGTGCCCGGTCCGTCAACGCACGCGGCCAGCAACGTGCCGAGCAGCAAGGCCGCCGCGACGCGCGATCCGCGCCAACCGCTCATCGTCCATCGCATGTCGCGCACCCCGCTTCGGCATCGTGAGGGCGCCACGATAGCAAACCGCGGTGCGACGCGATCATCCCGCCGGATTCGGCGGCGGATCGATGATCCGCTCGATCGCCACCTGCAGGTAGCGGCGTGCGTATTTCGGCCGGTGCTGCGCGAACACCTTGCGCGCGTGTTCGACGTGACTGGCCTCCGGCGCGAACAGGAACAGGAATGCGCCGCCTTCACGCGCGAGTTCCGCGTCGTCCTTCAGAAATCCCTTTTCCCGGCCGACGAACTCGGCGACGCGCGCTTCGGCGCGCTGCAGCCAGTTGGCCCCGCGGTGCGCTTCCAGCTGGTTGACCACGAAGTCGCCGGTGGTGGCGCGCACGTTGTCGGCGCCCACCCCGGACTCGGTGAACGCGTGTTCGGCTTCCTGGGCATCATGCAGGCTCGGGTAGCCGGCCACGATGTAGTGCTTCGGATAGAACGTGCCGAAGGACGTATCGCTTTGCTTGAAGAATGCCCAGTGCCTGATCATGGCCCATCCCGCGCGTCCACGACGGCACAGGCCCGAACGGGCGACGTCGCGGCGACTAGGAGGCTGCGCCCCGGATTGGAAAGAAAACGTTGCGGACGCGTGACGGTCCTCTGGACATTTCCGATGTCCAGAGGGAGCGGCTCACGGATTCATCTCACGGATGCGCCGGGCTGGGCGCCGCTGTCGACGTCGAGCAGGAACAGATCCGCGCCGCCGCTGCCGGCCGACAGGATCATGCCTTCGCTCAACCCGAAGCGCATCTTGCGCGGCGCGAGGTTGGCGATGAATACCACGTTGCGTCCGACCAGTTGCGCGGGATCGGCATACGCAGCCTTGATGCCGGAAAAAATCTGGCGCTTGCCGAGTTCGCCGGCATCCAGTTCGAAGCGTAGCAGCTTGTCGGAACCTTCCACCGCCTCGCATACCAGCACCTTGCCGACGCGCAGGTCGAGCCTGGCGAAGTCGTCGATGGGGATCGTTTCGGGACTGGGGACCGGTGACCGGGGACTGGATGAAGTAACGGCAACCGAGGGTTCCCTTCCCCCGCTTGCGGGGGAAGGTGGCCGCAGGCCGGATGGGGGCGATGCTTGCAACGATTCCTTCGAGGCTTCGATCATGGCTTCGACATCCTTCGGATCGATGCGCGTGACCAGCGCCTTGAACGGCTTGATCGCGTGGCCGAGCAAGGGTTGCAGCGCGGCTTCGAAATCGGCCGGCGCGTCGTTCAGGAATTCGAGCGCGCGCGCGGCGGTCGCCGGCACCACCGGCGCCAGCCAGATCGTCAGCAGCCGGAAATAGTTGAGTGCCAGCGTCAGCACCATGTGCAATTCGTCGCGCCTGGCCTCGTCCTTTGCCATCACCCATGGCGCGTGGTCGGCGACATAGGCGTTGGCCTCGTCCGCAACTTCGATGATCAGCCGGATCGCGGCGGCGTAGTCGCGCAGTTCGTACAGTGCGGCACAGGCTTCCAGCTTGGCGGCGGCCGCGTCGTAGCGGCCACGCATCGTTTCGGGCAGCGTGGGCGCCAGCTTGCCGTCGAACAGCTTGTGCACGAACCCGGCGCAGCGGCTGGCGATGTTCGCCCACTTGCCGACCAGATGCGAGTTGACGCGTTCCTCGAATGCCTTCAGATCGAGGTCGATGTCGGCCAGCGTCGGCCCGAGCATCGAGGCGAGGTAATAGCGAAGCCAGTCCGCATCCAGATGTTCGAGATAGGTGCGCGCGTTGACGAAGGTGCCGCGCGACTTCGACATCTTGGCGCCGTCCACGGTGAGGAAGCCATGCACGTTCACCGCGGTCGGCATGCGCAGCCCCGCGCCGTGCAGCATCGCCGGCCAGAACAGCGTGTGGAAATAGATGATGTCCTTGCCGATGAAATGCACCATCTCGGTGTCGCTGCCGGCGCGGATGAAACGCTCGAAGTCGGCGGATTTCAGATCGGGTTGCGAACCGCCCTCGCACAGCTCCTTGAACGCAGCGAGGTAGCCGACCGGCGCATCCACCCACACGTAGAAGTATTTGCCCGGCTGGCCGGGAATCTCGAAGCCGAAGTAGGGCGCTTCGCGCGACACGTCCCAGCTGCGCAGCCCGTCCGCGAACCACTCCTTCAACTTGTTGACGACTTCCGACTGCAGGCCGCCCGCCGCGCGGCGTTCGTCCAGCCACCCCTTCAGCAGGTTCTCGAAATCGGCGAGCTTGACGAAGAAGTGCAGCGATTCCTTCTCGACCGGCTTCGCGCCCGACACGACGGAGTACGGATTGATCAGGTCGATCGGGCTGTAGGTGCTGCCACACACCTCGCAGGCGTCGCCGTACTGGTCCTTCGAATGGCAGACCGGACACTCGCCCTTGATGAAGCGGTCGGGCAGGAACATCTGCCGTTCCGGATCGAACAGTTGCTTGACCGGCTTCGATTCGACGTGGCCGTTCGCCTCCAGCGCTTGCCAGATGCGATACGTCAGTTCGCGGTTGGCATCGGTGTGCGTGCTCGAATAACGGTCGTAGACCACGCCGAAGTCGCGCAGGTCGGCGGTGTGTTCCTTCCACACGTTGCCGATCAGGGCTTCCGGGGTGATTCCTTCACGTTCCGCACGCAGCATGATGGAGGTGCCGTGCGCGTCGTCCGCGCAGACGTAATGCACCGTATTGCCGGCCATCCGCATCGCGCGCACCCAGATGTCCGACTGCACGTGTTCGACGATGTGGCCCAGGTGGATGCGGCCATTCGCATAGGGAAGGGCGCTGGAGACCAGGATTTCGCGGGGCATTGCTCGGGCTTGCGATCGAAAGGCGATCGCGGATTATCGCATGGCAGCAAAGCGGCTTCGCTCAGGTCTTCGCCGGATGACGAGTGGAAATCACCACCCCATGTAATGCCCGCCATTGATCGCGAGGTTCGCGCCGGTGATCCACGCGGCCTTGTCGTCGAGGAAGAACGCGACGGCGTAGGCGATTTCATCGGGCTCGCCCAGGCGTCCCAACGGGATCTGCGCGACGATCTTGGCGCGCACTTCTTCGGGCACGGCCATCACCATGTCGGTGCCGATGTAGCCGGGCGAGACGGTGTTGACGGTGATGCCGAACCTGGCGTTTTCCTGTGCCAATGAGATGGTGAAGCCGTGCATGCCGGCTTTCGAGGCCGCATAGTTGGCTTGTCCGTATTGGCCCTTCTGTCCATTGATCGAACTGATCTGCACGATGCGGCCCCACTTGCGCGCGCGCATGCCATCGATCACCGGTCGCGTGACGTTGAAGCACGCGTTCAAATTGGTGTTCACCACGTCGATCCACTGCTGGTAACTCATCTTGTGGAAGGTGGTGTCGCGGGTGATGCCCGCATTGTTGACCAGGATGTCGATGGGCCCGAGCTTGCCCTCGATCTCGCGCACCATCTGTTCGCACGATTGCGGGTCGGATACGTCGCCCTGCACGGTCAGAACGTCGATGCCTTCGCCCTTGAGCTTGTCGCGCCATGCCCTGGTCTTTTCTTCGTTGCGATAGTTGGTCGCAACCTTGTGCCCCATCTTCGCGAGCCGATGGACGATCGCGGTACCGATGCCGCCGGTGCCCCCCGTAACCAATGCTACGCGTGCGCTCATGATCGCTCCTCTCGTGTGATGGTGCGGCCATCCTACGCCTGCCTTCGTGCCGGCGGGAGACTGCGGGGACGGTGCCGCGACCTGTTACGCTCCGACGCTTGCCTGTGCGCTGCGCGTGGTCCTGCCGCGCAGCGGTGCGGGATCGAAGTTTCGCGCTGCGATGCACAGCATGGTCTCGACATCGTGCGCATCGGGAACGGGCTGGCCGAGAAAGCGCAGTGCACTTGCCAGCGCCGCACGAGGATCGCCCGTATCCACCGCCGGCGCATCGCTGGATTTGGAAAGCTTGCGGCCTTGCGCATCCACCGCCAGCGGCAGGTGCAGGTACGCGGGTATCGGCAGGCCGAGCAAGTGCTGCAGCAGGATCTGGCGCGGCGTGGAATCGAGCAGGTCGCAGCCGCGCACCACTTCGGTGATGCCCTGGAACGCATCGTCCACCACGCACGCGAGCTGGTAGCTCCACAAACCGTCTGCGCGCTTCAGCACGAAATCGCCCACGGCCTCGCGCACGTTCTGGTGCTGCGGGCCTTGCAGCGCATCTTCGAATGCAACGTCGAGATCGGGCACGCGCAACCGCCACGCGGGTTCGCGATCATCGTGGCGCGGGCTGATGCAGTATCCGTCGCGATGGAGGGCACCGGCTGCTTCCATATCCGTACGGCTGCACCAGCAAGGAAACGCGTGGCCAGCGTCCTGCAGTTGCCGCAGCGCCTCCGCGTAGGCTTCGCCGCGACGCGATTGATGCAACGGCGGTGCGTCAGCGAGCAAACCCGATTGCGCAAGCGACGAAAGGATCGCCTGCGTCGAGCCCGCCACCTCGCGCGGCGGGTCGATGTCATCGACCCGCAGCAGCCATTGGCCGCGCCGATTGCGCGCACGCAGCCAACTCGCCAGCGCGGCCACCAGCGAGCCGAAATGCAGCTCTCCGGTGGGCGACGGTGCGAAGCGTCCGCGATAGGGCACGCGGCCTCCTTTGCGTGGAGCGGGGCGGCGGCTAGTATGCGGCAGACGCGCAGGCCACGGCCGGTGCGGCGGGCCGCGGGACCGTTCGCGGTGGGGAATCACGCCAACAGGACATGTCCATGAATGCAATCAGCGGAACGCCGAAGCGCAGCGAACTGACCGTACGCGGCATCATCATCGGCATCGTCATCACAATCGTGTTCACCGCCGCGAATGTCTATTTCGGGCTGAAGGCGGGCCTGACGTTCTCGACGTCGATCCCCGCCGCGGTGATCTCGATGGCGATCCTGA
>JAZKBD010000001.1:76016-94496 GCA_040388785.1 Pseudomonadota bacterium | reverse complement strand
GATCTTCAAGGACCTGATCGAGCAGCCGCAGGGCCTGATCCTGGTCACCGGCCCGACCGGTTCCGGCAAGTCGACCACGCTCGCGGCGATGGTCGATTACGTCAACAAGAACCACTTCGGGCACATCCTCTCCATCGAGGACCCGATCGAATTCGTGCACACCGCGCAGAAGTGCGTGATCAACCAGCGCGAGGTGCACCGCGACACCCACGGCTTCAACGAGGCATTGCGTTCGGCGTTGCGCGAAGACCCGGATTACATCCTGGTCGGCGAGATGCGCGACATCGAAACCATCCGCCTCGCGCTGACTGCGGCGGAAACCGGACACCTGGTGTTCGCGACGCTGCACACCAACTCGGCGGCCAAGACCATCGACCGCATCATCGACGTGTTTCCCGCCGGCGAAAAACCGATGGTGCGTTCGATGTTGTCGGAATCGCTGCGCGCCGTGATCACGCAGACCTTGTTGAAAAAGGTCGGCGGTGGCCGCGTGCCCGCGTGGGAAATCATGGTCGGCATTCCCGCGATCCGGAACCTGATCCGTGAGGACAAGGTGGCGCAGATGTATTCGTCTATCCAGACCGGCCAGCAGTTCGGCATGCAGACGATGGACCAGTGCCTGCAGGACCTGGTGCGGCGCGGCCTGATCACGCGCCAGGACGCGCTGTCGCGCGCCAAGGTGAAGGAGACCTTCAAATGAGCGCAGTCGATTTCACATCCTTCCTCAAGCTGATGGTGCACAAGAAGGCGTCGGACCTTTTCATCACCGCCGGCGTGGCGCCGTCGATCAAGGTCCACGGCCGCATCGTGCCGATCACGCAAACGCCGCTGAGTCCGCAGGAAGCACGCGACATGGTGCTCAACGTGATGAACCCGCTGCAGCGCGAGGAGTTCGAAAAGACCCACGAATGCCAGTTCGCGATCGGCGTCGCAAGCGTCGGCCGCTTCCGCGTGTCGTGCTTCTACCAGCGCAACTGCGTCGGCATGGTGCTGCGCCGGATCGAGTCGAAGATTCCGACCATCGAAGAGCTGAACCTGCTGCCCATCGTCAAGCAATTGGCGATGACCAAGCGCGGCATTGTGATCTTCGTGGGCGCCACCGGCGCAGGCAAATCGACCTCGCTGGCGTCGATCGTCGGCTACCGCAACCAGAACTCGACTGGCCACATCATCACGGTCGAGGATCCGATCGAATACGTGCACAAGCACGAGGGCTGCATCATCACCCAACGCGAACTCGGCATCGACACCGACAGCTGGGAAAACGCGCTCAAGAACACGCTGCGCCAGGCGCCGGACGTGATCCTGATCGGCGAGGTGCGCACGCGCGAGACGATGGAATACGCGATCCACTTCTCCGAAACGGGACACCTCGTGTTGTGCACGCTGCACGCTAACAACGCCAACCAGGCGCTGGAGCGAATCATCCACTTCTTCCCCGAGGACGTGCGCGAGCAGCTCTATATGGATCTTTCATTGAACCTGAAGGGCATCGTCGCGCAGCAGTTGATTCCGACGCCCGACGGCAAAGGCCGGCGCGTGTGCATGGAAGTGCTGCTGGGCACGCCGCTGGTGCAGGATTACATTCGCAAGGGCGAGATCCACAAGATCAAGGACGTGATGAAGCAGTCCACCAACCTCGGCATGTGCACCTTCGACCAGAACCTGGTCGAGCTGTATCACGCCGGCCACGTCAGCTACGAGGACGCGCTGCGCCACGCCGACTCCGCCAACGAGGTGCGCCTCGCGATCAAGCTGGCGCAAGGTGGCGACGCGCACTCGCTGTCGCAGGGTCTCGGCGACGTGGAATTGGTCGAGACGCGCGAGAGCGGGCATCGGTTGTAACCCGCCCTCGGCGGCACTGCCGCAAAACGAAAAAACCCGGCGTGAGCCGGGGTTTTGCTTTTCGAAAACGAGACCCGCCGATGCGCTCAGCGATGCTCCACGACGCTGTCGATGTGCAGGCCCTTGTTGTCGACCTTCACGTCCATGTCTGCCGACTGGATGATCTCGCCCATCAGGTTGAACGCGGCGACTTGCTGCTGCACCTGCGCCTGGCTCGTCGCCGGCATCGCCGCGGCGAAGCGTGAAATCCAGCTGCCCAGGAGCGGATACATCTTGCCGTCGAAGTGCATCCGCAACAGCGCATCGCCATTGCCCGCAGGTGCGTCTAGCGCGTTTCCGAGCTGGGCATCTTCGCCATTGCCGATGCCCACCACGAGCGCGTTCGCGTTGGCCGCGATCCAGCCCTGGTTGCCACCGCCGAGCATCGCCTGAAGCTTGGGCGGCAGGTCGAACGCCACCGGTTTGCCATCGGCCGGGATCGTCTTCAACGCGAACTGCGGCATGGTCTGCTGGATCTTCTGTGCCAGTTCGGCGGGATTGGAACTGGCGACCAGCACGCGGCCGGCGATCTGCGGGCCGATGTCCCACTTGTCCAGCACCATGCGGAATCCCAGCATCGATGCCGCTTCCGGCGGCATCTGCACCGGCGGATTGGCGGCGGTCTGCGCGAACTTGTTGAGCGACTGCAACGCCGGGCACTGGTAGGTTTTCGCCGCTGCCGCTTCCGCGCGCCCCTTGATGAAGGCCTGCCACTTCTGCAGCGGCAGTGCGAGCACCATGTCGAACATGGAATGATCGGATTGCTCGCCCATGCCGGGCACCGGCTGCTTCAGTGCCGTCAGCGCACCCAGCAAGGCGGGCGACAACTGCACGTCGAGGCCGCCACGGATTTCCTTCGCGGAATACGTAGTGAAGCCGATGCTGGCGAGCGGGGCCTGGCCTGCCAATGAAGCGAATTCGCTGGCGCACGCCGGATTGGCCGCGGCATCGCTGCCGAGGTCTTTCGCGAATTCGCGGGTGACGGTGTCCTTGCCATCGAAGACGTTCGCGAACAGCTTCGGCAGGTCGACGTAACCCGAACCATATTCACCGTAGCCGTTGTCGTGGTCGATGCGCGCCAGCCGATCTACCGCGCTGCTGGAAGGCTTGGTCAGGCCGAGCAACTGCTTCAGAAGATCTTCGCTGGCATTGGCGGGTGCTGCGGTCGCCACCAGCTGCTTGCCTTCGATCGCCACCAGCAAATGCAGCTTGGTGTCGTTGCCGCCGATGACCCAATAGCTTTGCTCGGCGACTTTGGCCGTCGGCGTCGTCACGCCCGCGCGTTTTTCCACGCGCGACCAGAACGTCCTGAACGCGTCCGGCGACGCCAGTTCGACGCGCATCACCGGCACGTCGCCGATGCCGTAGAACGCATACAGGGCCGACCGCGAAAAACCGGTGGCCTGCGCAAGTTCCTTCGCGGAATGCACGTCGGCGAGTTCGTCCTTGATCGCGTTCAGCACCGTCGCAACCTCCGGATCCTTCTGGCCCACGCTGGTGGCGAATTGGCCGAGCTGCTGGATCCGCATGGACATCAGCTTGTCGTTGGCCTGGCCCCAGGCGTCCGCGATGTCCTCGGGCAGGCCCTTGGTGTTGGCAAACAGGTACGGCGTGTCCGCGGGCGCATACGTGATGGGCGCGTTGGAAGCGACGTGATTGCCGCAGCCGGCGAGCACGAGTGCGGAAGCGCAGGCAGCCGCAAGTGCGGCCCGGCGCAGGACTGGACGCATGGTTTTCTCCTTGGTTCCCCGAAACAGGATTCGATTATGCAGGCGGCGCGAGCAGCTCCGCCAGCACCGCCATGCGCACCGCGACGCCGTTGGCGACCTGGTCGAGGATGCGCGATTGCGGACCGTCGGCGACTTCCGGGGCGATCTCGATGCCGCGGTTGATCGGACCCGGATGCAGCACCTGGCAACGCGGATTTGCCAAAGCCAGCCGGCGCCTGTCCAGGCCGTAGTGGGCGTGGTAATCGGCGGCCTCGGGAAACTGCGCATCGGCCATGCGTTCCTTCTGGATGCGCAGCATGATCACGACGTCGGCGTCTTCGAGCGCGCCGTCGAAGTTTTCCGTGGACGCACAGCCCGGAAAATCATCCAGCGATTCGGGCAGCATCGCGCGCGGCGCGCACAGGCGGATGTCGCGCGCGCCCAGCGTGTGCAACGCGCGCACGTCCGAACGCGCGACGCGCGAGTGCCGGACATCGCCGCAGACGACCACGTGCAGGTTTTCGAAATCGCTGCGCCGCTGGCGGATCGTCAGCGCGTCGAGCAGGCCTTGTGTCGGATGTGCGTGCGTACCGTCACCCGCATTGATCACCGACACGTCCGTATTTGCGTGTTGCGCGAGATACGCGGGCATGCCGTTTTCGCTGTGGCGCACCACCAGCGCGTCGAGGCTCATCGCTTCCAGCGTGTGCAGGGTGTCGAGCAGGCTTTCACCCTTGCTGGTGGACGAATGTGACAGGTTAAAGTTGAGCGTGTCCGCGCCGAGGCGCTTCGATGCCAGCACGAACGAGGTGCGCGTGCGCGTGGAGGGTTCGAAGAACAGCGTCAGTACGGTGCGGCCGGCCAGAAGTTCACGCGGCGCACCTTCGGCACGGAAGCGTTCGGCGCGATCCAGCAGACGGGTGAGTGCCGCGCGGTCGAGTTCTTCGAGGGTCAGCAGGTGCCGCATGTTTTCCTTTTGCGATCATCCCTGATCGCTGCTTCGCCGAATCGATGGTTGTAATGAGGGGTTTCAAAACTCGGCAGACCAGAACGGCCTTCAGCCGCCATCCATGGCCAGGAGCTCCCTGGCCTGACTTTTCACGACAGCCGCTTCGATCCTGAATCTCCAACTTGTCAAAATTGATTCGCGTTCGGGTTGGTCTGGGTCAGCCAGCCTTCTAGGATAACGGCGGCGGCCAGCGAATCGAGATTCGCGGCATCGCGGCGGCGTGCGGAACCGGCCGCCCGCTGCGCGGCGAAGCGGCGCGCGGCTTCCTGCGAGGTGTGGCGTTCGTCCACCAGGTGCACGGGCAGCTTGCTGCGTTCAGCGAGCGCATCGGCGAATGCCCGCGCGCCGCGCGTGACTGCCTGTTCACCGCCGTCCAGCGTCAATGGCAGCCCGACGATCAGCGCGTCGGGTTTCCATTCGGCCAATAACGCATCGACGCGTGACCAATCGGGTTGACCCGCGCGTGCGGTGAGCGCGGCCAGCGGGCGCGCGGAGCGGCTGATGCGATTGCCGCTGGCGACACCGAGGCAGCGCGCGCCAAAGTCGAATCCGAGCACACAACTCATGCGCGGCCGGAATACGAAGTCAAATTGGCCGGATTGATCCCCACCAGCGCGATCGCCGCGTTCCAGCGGTCGTCCAGGGGCGTGTCGAAAAGAATGTGGTGATCGGCACGCACCGTCAGCCACGCGTTGTCGCGCAATTCCTGTTCCAGTTGGCCCGCGCCCCAGCCTGCATAGCCGAGCGTGATGAGCACGCGGGGCGGGCCGTCGCCGTCGGCCATCGCGGCCAGGATGTCGCGCGAGGTGGTCACGGCGAGCGTGTCGTTGACGCGGTAACTCGATTCCCATTCGCGCTCGCCGGGCGCATGCAGCACGAAACCGCGTTCCGGCTGCACGGGTCCGCCCGTCAGGACCGGCGTGGCCGCAACTTCCGCGCGTTCACAGGACATGTGCATCTGTTGCAACACGTCGCCGAGCTTGTAGTCGGAAAGGCGATTGACCACCAGACCCATCGCCCCGGCCTCGTCGTGCTGGCAGATGAAGGTGATGCCGCGCGCGAAATTGGGATCGCCCATGCCCGGCATGGCAATGAGGAAATGGCCGGTCAGCGAGGATGTGCCGGACGCGACCGGCTTGCCGGCTTCGTGATCGTCGTTCTTGCGCGACGCTGCTTTGCGGCGCACCCGCGCCGGCTTGTCCGATTCCGGTTCGCGGATGGTCGGTTTTTCGGATTCGTCGTCTTTGCGTGGCGCCTTCGTCATGCGCCGATTGTATGCCGGGCGACGCGCGCTATTGTGAACCGGTGCCGCGCGTCTGCAGCCGGTCGCCCGGCAGGAATTGCCACGTGCGCGTGATCACCAGTTCGGTGATGCGATGCCCTTGCGCGTCCTTCTCGCGCGGAATCGGCGGAAACGGCGCCGCCAGATGCACGATGCGCATCGCCGCATCGTCAAGAACCCGGTAGCCCGAACTGGCGTAGACGCTGACGTCACGCACCTGTCCGCTTGCCGCAATCGTCACGCTGAGGACGACGTCGCCGTGCAGGTGCCGGCGCCGTGCCGCATCGGGGTAGTTGAGGTTGCCGATACGCTCGATCCGGTGCACCCACGCGACCTGGTACGCCGCATCGGCGACGCTGCGGGTATTCGCGGAGACGAATTTGCGGCGCGGACGATTCGCATACGCTTCCTGCTCGTCGCGGACTTCCTGCGCCAACCGCGCCATCTCGAGTCTTTGCTGCAACGGAAGCGGTGCGACCTGTGCCTGCGGCTGCGGTTCGGTGCGGGTGTCGCGTTGTTGCGCAACGCTCGTGTTCGAGCGGCCCGCGGTGGTGATGATGTGCGGACCGCTTTCGGTCTGCTGCGCGGGCGCGGCCGGCAGCATTTCCCTGGGCGCGATGCCCGACTGCGTGACCGGCAGCGGGCCCGAGAAAGGCGCGCCCGGACGATGCGCCTTGTCGCTGTTGCCGCCGCCGGCGTTGTTGGCTTGCGCGAGGAAATCCGCTTTCGCCGGCGCCTCGGCATTCGAGGTGTTGATCAGGGTGACGTCCAGCGTCGGCAGGCTGGGTGCGGGCTTCGCGAAATGGAAGCCGATGCCGAGGATCAGGATGGCGTGCAGCATCAACGAAAACAGCAACGCCGCACCGAAATGGTTGGCGCCGAAATCTGTCGCTTCACTGGATGCCACCGCATTCATGCCGCGCGCGCAGCCTCGATCGCATCGAACACGGTGCCCGCGATGTCGAGGCCGAATTGCGCATCGAGTTCGCGCGCGCACGTCGGCGAAGTGACGTTGACTTCGGTGAGGTAATCGCCGATCACGTCCAGCCCTGCCAGCACGATGCCGCGCCGCGCCAGTTCCGGTCCCACTTCGGCCGCGATCCAGCGGTCGCGGTCGGACAGCGGTTGGCCGACGCCGCGGCCGCCCACCGCAAGATTGCCGCGGAAATCGGTGCCCTGCGGGATGCGCGCCAGCGCATACGGAATCGGTTCGCCGTTCACGACAAGGATCCGCTTGTCGCCTTGGGCGATTTCCGGGATGAACTTCTGCGCCATCACGAAGCGGCGGTCGTCACCCGCCAGGGTTTCGAGAATGGAGTTGAGATTGGGATCGTCGTCGCGCGAACGGAAGATGCCGCGCCCGCCCATGCCATCCAGCGGCTTCAGCACGACTTCGCCGTGCTCGCGCGCAAAGCGTCGCAGTTCGCCGCGGTCGCGTGCGACCAGTGCCGGTGCGCAGCATTGCGGAAACCATTGCGCCGCGAGCTTTTCATTGAAGTCGCGCAGCGCCTGCGGACTGTTGATCACCCGGACGCCCGCGCGCGCGGCGAGGTCCAGCACCAGCGTGTCGTACAGGAATTGCGCGTCGAACGGCGGGTCCTTGCGCGCCAGCACGATGTCGATGCCGTCCGCCAGCGGCTGCCAGCGCGCTTCGCCCAGCGTGAACCAGTCGGTGGTGTTGTCGCGCACTTCCACGGGCGCCAACCGTGCCCACGCGGCGCCATCGCGCACGGCAAGATGGCCCTGCAACATGTAGCGCAATGCATGGCCGCGCCGCTGCGCTTCCAGCATCAGGGCAAGGGTAGTGTCCTTTTCGGGGTGGATCGTGCCGATGGGGTCCATCAGCACCGCAACCGTGAGGGTCATGGGGCTTCCGCGGGCGTGTGCATGGTGTATCTTGGCATACGCGGCCGCAAGGGGGCCCCAGGGAAGGCATCCGAAATCCGTCTTGCAGGGGGACGGGTTGAAAGGGCATTTTATTGACGGCCGTCACAATCACCTGCGGTGTGGCATCCATGTTGCATGGGTTCTCACCGCCTCCTCAAGAGGTGGAATCCTGACCGTGAATGACAACGCCAACCACGATGGCCTGACCGGATTGAAGGTCATGGTCATCGACGATTCGAAGACCATCCGCCGCACCGCAGAAACCCTGCTGAAAAAGGAGGGCGCGGAAGTGTTGACCGCCGTCGACGGGTTCGAGGCGCTGGCCAAGATTTCCGACCTGCGGCCGGACATCATCTTCGTGGACATCATGATGCCGCGGCTGGATGGCTATCAGACCTGCGCGCTGATCAAGAACAACCACGTGTTCCGTTCGACGCCGGTGATCATGCTGTCGTCGAAGGATGGCCTGTTCGACAAGGCGCGCGGCCGCATCGTCGGTTCCGAGCAGTACCTCACCAAACCCTTCACGCGCGACGAATTGCTGGACGCGATCCGGCAGCACGTCGCGACCGTCAAATAACGCGCAAGCGGTCTGCTGCATCAAACACGGGGAAACAATGGCAAACATCCTGATCATCGACGACTCGCCCACCGACGTGAAGATTTTTTCCGGCGCGCTGGAGCGGGCGGGGCACAAGGTCACTTCGGTGGCGAGCGCCGAGGCCGGCATCGATGCCGCGCACAAGACCAAGCCCGACCTGGTGCTGATGGATGTGATCATGCCCGGCATGAACGGCTTCCAGGCGACCCGCAGCCTCACCAAGGATCCGGAAACCAGTGCGATCCCGGTGCTGATCGTCACCACCAAGAGCATGGAGACCGATCGGATGTGGGGCATGCGTCAGGGCGCCAAGGACGTGCTGGTGAAGCCGGTCAGCGAGAAGGACCTGGTAGCCCACGTCAACAAGCATCTTCCTGCAGGCGGCTGAAGACGGTCATGAGCAAGAAACACTCCCGCCACGGTTCGGATTCGCGCAAACATGTTTCCGCGCGCCCGGATGCGGCGGGGGCGGAAGTGATCATGGATTCGTTGCCGCAGGGCGCGTATGCGCTGCTCGCGGATTACGAGCAGCGCAGCCTTGCACACGATCCCGGCGTACCCGAACAGATCGAAGCGCCCGGGCTGTGGCGCGCGATCGGCTTCCGCGTCGGCGAGCATCACTTCGTCAGCGGCATCGACGAGATCAGCGAAATCCTGATGTCGCCGCCGCCGGTGACCAGCATTCCTTCGACCCGCTCCTGGCTGATGGGCGTGGCGAACGTGCGCGGCAACCTGATCGCGCTGGTGGATCTCAAGCAGTTCCTGTTCGAACAGCGCACCCACGTCACCGGCCGCGCACGCGTGCTGGTGGTCAAGCAGGCGGGCGGCAACGTCGGTCTGCTGGTGGATGAACTGATCGGCCAGCGCAACCTGACCGACGCCGACCGCGCCGGCGCGGAAGGCGAAGCCGATCCGGGGCTGGCACGTTTCGTGACCGAGAACATCAACATGGGCACGACGCGGCTGGGCCGTTTCAGCATGGTGGAGTTGACGCGTACGCCGGAATTCCAGCACGCGGGGATCTAGGGGTTACACGCGATCGTCCGTGATCGCGGTTTCTTTGGGGTATCGGAGAGGTTGCAGACGATGAATACCAGAACGGACATTCCTGTCCCGACTTTCAACAACAACCGCTCCGAATCAACTGCGGATATGGCAACGAGGTGGCAATCATGAGCGCGAATTCCGGTGCGGTCCGCAAGGGCACGTCCCCGCAGACCATTCTTATCGTCATCCTGCTGGCCGCCATCGTGCTGGCCGCGGTGGACTTCTTCCTGCTGAACCGGCACGACAGCCAGGACCGTTCGGCCGCGCAGCTCACCACGCAGATCCAGGTGAACTCGCAGCAGGTTGCGAACTTCGCCCTGCAATCGGCCAACGGCAACATCGACGCCTTCAAGGAACTCAGCAGCACCCGCGCCACGATCGCGGCGGCGGTGCAGCACTTGAACGCCGGCGATCCCGCGACGGGCTTGCCAGCTTACGGCGACGCGATCGGCGTGCGCGACCCGATGGGCGCGCTCTCGAAATCGTGGGACCAGTTGAGCAAGGACCTCGGCAGTATCGAAGCCAACAAGGATGCGGTGCTGGATTCGGCCGCGCAGGCCGCGGCGTTCAACCAGCAAATGCCGGACCTCAACTCCAAGATCAACCAGGTCATCAGCATCCTGCAATCGAAAGGTTCGTCCTCGCAGATCTACACCGCTTCGCAACTGCTGGTCTCGGGCGACCGCCTGATCCGCCGCGTGGGTGACGTGTTGCAGGGTGGCGCCGATTCCGCATCCGCTGCCAACGGGCTGGCGCTGGACTCCACCAACTACGGGGCGACGCTGAAGCAGCTTTCCGACGATTCGTCGGGCGAGGCCGCCAAGATCCTCGCCGGCGTGCAGAAATCGTGGGCCGGCCTCGAAGCACCGGTGCAGAAGGTGATCGCCGCTGCGCCGACGCTGGTGACGGTGAAGACTGCGGCCACGCAGGCTTCGGTGGATTCGCAGGACGTGTTGCTGAAGGCCAACAGCGTTTCCAACGCGCTCGGCAAGCTGCCGCAGACGCGGCCGTTCCCGAACGTGTGGTGGGGCCTGTTGGGTGCCGTGGTGGCGGTGGTGTTCGCGGTGGTGCTGGCTTTCAGCTTCATCGGTGCCGAGCGCAAGCGCGCGTCCGAAAGCCGCAAGCTCAACGAACGCAACCAGCAAGCCATCATGCGCTTGCTCGACGAAATGGGCACGCTCGCCGAAGGCGATTTGACGGTGAAGGCGACCGTGACCGAGGACATCACCGGCGCGATCGCGGACTCGGTGAACTTCGCGGTCGAGGCGCTGCGCTCACTGGTGACCACCATCAACGAGACGGCCGTGCGGGTATCGTCGGCCGCCCAGGAAACGCAGGCCACCGCCAAGCATCTGGCGGACGCCGCCAACCAGCAGGCCGAGCAGATCACCTCTGCTTCGTCGAAGATCAACGAAATGGCGGTGTCCATCGACCAGGTGTCGAAGAATTCCGCCGACTCGGCGGAAGTGGCGCAGCGCTCGGTGCAGATCGCTTCGAATGGTGCGCAGATCGTGCGCCAGACGATCAGCGGCATGGATTCGATCCGCGAGCAGATCCAGGAAACATCGAAACGCATCAAGCGCCTCGGCGAATCCTCGCAGGAAATCGGCTCGATCGTCGAACTCATCAACGACATCGCCGAGCAGACCAACATTCTGGCGCTGAACGCAGCCATTCAGGCCGCATCGGCGGGCGAGGCGGGCCGCGGTTTCGCGGTGGTCGCGGACGAAGTGCAGCGACTGGCGGAACGCGCGACCGGCGCGACCAAGCGAATCGAGACGCTGGTGCAGACGATTCAGACCGACACCAACGAGGCGGTCAGTTCGATGGAGCAGACCACCACGCAGGTGGTGAACGGTGCGCGCCTGGCCGAAGACGCCGGCACCGCGCTGGGCGAAATCGAAAAGGTGTCGAACAACCTCGCCGGCCTGATTCAGGGCATCTCCAGCGCCGCGAAGCAGCAGTCCGCGGCCGCCACCAACATCTCGTCGACGATGAGCTCGATTCAGCAGATCACGGCGCAGACCTCGGTGGGCGCCAACCAGACGGCCGAATCGATCGGCAACCTTGCGCAACTCGCGCAGGAATTGCGTCGATCCGTTGCTGACTTCAAGCTGCCGGCCTGACGGCGGGAAGACTCATGATCGCGGGCGACGACATGGTATCCACGGCAACCGGTTCTCCCGGTGTGGCTGCGGACGCGCCCGCAGGGTACGCGGCGGGCGGTTCTGACCGGAAACCGGTGATGCGACTTGAAGAACACATCGACTTCTCGACCCTGGGCTGGGTCAAGCCGCAGATCGATGAACTGCTGTCGGAGGCGCGCCAGGCACTCGAGGCGTTCGCCGAAAACGCGGACGACGTGCGCGCGATGCAGAGTTGCGTCGGCCTGCTGCACCAGGTGCTCGGCACGCTGCGCATCGTCGAACTGTACGGCGCCGCCGAACTCGATCAGGAAATGGAGCATCTCGCGCAGGCGGTGCTCGACGGAAAAGTCGCCGATCGCGAAGAGGCCATGGGCGCGTTGATGCGCGGCCTGGTGCAGTTGCCCGATTACCTCGACCTGATCGAAAGCGGCCACAAGGACATTCCGATCGTCCTGCTGCCGCTGCTCAACGAATTGCGCGATGCGTACGGCGAGGAACCGGCCGACCAGCGTGTACTGTTCCATCCCGATCTCGATCATCCGCTGCCGCCCGACGCGGCCGGCGCGCGCGCGGCGTATCCGTTCGCGGACCTGCGCCAGCGCGTCACCCAGATCCGTGCGCGCTTCCAGGTGCAGTTGCTGGCGTGGACGCAGGGCAAGCAGCCGAACTTTGCGGAAATGCGCGACTGCATGGACGAGTTGCGTGCCGTGTGCCATGCCGAATCCGCGCGGCGCCTGTGGTGGATCGCGGGCGGCGTGCTGGAAACCCTGCAGCAGGGCCGGCTGGATCATCATCTCTCGAGCTTGCGGCACCAGTTCGGGCATCTCGACCGCACCATCCGCCACATGCAGGACGAGGGCGAGGAAGTGTGCGGCGACGAGGATGCGCGCGAACTCACGCGCACGCTTTTGTATTACATCGCCCAGGCCGCGCCCGGCCCGGGCCGCGGCGAAGCCATTTCGCAATGCTTTGCACTGGACCGGATGGTGCCGACCGAAGCCGAGCTCGACCGCGCGCGCGCGGCGATGTCCGGACGCAACCGCGCGTTGCTGGATACCGTCGCCAAGGCCGTCCGCGAAGATCTCTTGCGCGTCAAGGAAGGTCTCGACATCTTCCTGCGCCGCGAAGACCGCAACCCGCAGCAGCTTGCGCCGCAGGTCGAAGTGCTGCACCGGATCGGCGATACGCTGGGCATGTTGGGGCTCGAATCCCCGGCCAGGATGATCGGCGAGCAGCGGCAGATCATCGTCGGGATGATCGACGGCAAGCGCGAAGCCAAACCGGAAACGATCCTCGACGTCGCCAGCGCGCTGCTGTACGTCGATGCGTCGCTGGACGAACACATCGAACACCTCGGCGCCGACAGTCAGGCGGACGACGCCCTGCCGCGCAGCGAAGCGCGCAAGATCATGCGCGCGCTGATGCACGAAGCCGGCGCCAACCTCGGCAAGGTCAAGGAACACATCACCGCATTCATCGAGTCGTCGTGGTCGCACGATCAACTGGCCGAAGTGCCGCGCCTGCTGACCGAAGTCGGCGGCGCGTTGCGCATCCTCAACCTGGAGCGGCCCGCGGAGCTGGTCGAGGGCATCGACCGCTACATCGGCAACGAACTGGTCGGCGACCGCCGGGTTCCCACCGTCGATGACATGGACCAGCTTGCCGACGCCATCGCGGGCGTCGAGTACTACCTCGAACTCGGTCACGACGCCAACACCAGCGACAGCCGCATTCTCGAAAGTGCCCGTCACAGTCTCGAGCTTCTGCGTTACTGGCCGGTGCCCGCGCGCCGCGAACCGGCGCACCCTGTGGAAACCGCCGAGCCGCCGGCGCATGCGCTGCAGCAGGCAGGGACGGTGTTGCCGGAACTTGTGGAAGCGGCCGCGGTTGCACCCGTCGAACCCGCGGTATCCGTCGCGTTGGCGCAAGCTGCGCCGCCGGTTGTCGAAACATTCGCTATCCCGGGTGTGGGTCCAGGCAAGTGGATCGACGTCGAAGAAGAGGTTCTGGAACCGATCGCCGGCGAAGGCACGCCGGTGGACACTTCGTTCCAGGATGCTGCCGGCATCGATGAGGAAATCCGCGAAGTTTTCGTCGAGGAAGTCGGCGAGGAAATCGCCAACATCAACGTCAACCTGCCGGCGTGGAGATCCAATCCGGACGATCTCGACGCGCTGAAGAACGTGCGGCGTTCCTTCCACACGCTCAAGGGTTCCGGGCGATTGGTGGGCGCCGCGGCGCTGGGTGAATTCAGCTGGAAAGTCGAGAACATGCTCAACCGCGTGCTCGACCAGACCATCAAGCCCGATGCGAACGTGCAGGCGCTGGTCGACACGGCCGTGGCGGCGCTGCCGAAATTGCATTCCGGTCTGCAGGGCGCGAGCGCGACCATCGATCCGCCGCTCGACGCGATCATGCAGACCGCCGACAAGCTCGCGGCCGGGCAGCCGGCGCGGGTGGAGGATCTTGCGCAGGGTTACCGCAAGGTCGTGCGCCAGGTGCGCCGCTGGGTTGCGCCGGCAGAACCCGAACAGACATCCGAAGCGGTTGCCCCGGCACTGCTGGAACCGATCATTACCTCGCCCGTCTCCGGCCTTCCGGTTGTCGATCCGATCCTGCTCGACGTCTTGCGCACCGAAGTCGGCCAGCATCTCGACGGCATGCGCGCTTACCTCGCGCGTGATGCGGCGTTCGACGCCGCCGCCGATGACGAGCTGGTGCGTTCGGTGCACACGTTGCATGGCGCCATCGCGATGGTCGGCGTCGAATCGCTGGCAACGATGCTGGCGCCGCTGGAAGTCTGGATCCGTCGCGTGCGCAGCGCCGACGCGGCGCTCGATCGCGAGGGCTGCGATGCACTGCGCGACGCGATCGCGCTGACCGAGCACGTGATGGCGCAGTTCGATGCGCCGGTTCCGGACGTGCCCGACACCACGGCCTTGACCGAACGTCTGGAAGCCTTGCGCAATCGCTGGCCCGAAGCGTCGCCGCTGGGCAGCGCGAGGCATGCCGTGGAGAGCCGCGCGCCAGCCGCCGCGCAATTCGAGGAAGCAGCCGAAGATTCCGGTGTCGCAGCCGTGGGCCTGGAATCGGCCTCCACCCTGCCCACCGAAGACGATGCCACCGCGCTCGCCGCACGCGAAGCGGCCGAACACGCCGAACAGGAACGTGTTGCCGCCGAGCAGGCGGAACAGGAGCGGCTGGCGGCAGAGCGTGCCGAACAGGAACGCGCCGCAGCCGAGCAGGCGGAACAGGCGCGGCTTGCGGCGGAGCAGGCCGAGCGCGAACGCATCGCGGCCGAACAGGCGGAACAGCAACGCCTCGCCGAACAAGTCGAACACGAACGTCTTGCCGCAGAACAAGCCGAGCAGGAGCGCATCGCCGCTGAGCAGGCTGAGCGCGAGCGCGCTGCCGCGGAACAAGCCGAACAGGAACGCGTCGCGGCCGAACAGGCCGAGCGCGAACGTGTTGCCGCGGAACAGGCCGAGCAGGAGCGCATCGCTGCCGAGCAGGCCGAACAGGAACGCATTGCTGCCGAACAGGCAGAACAGGAACGTATCGCTGCGGAAAAAGCGGAACAGGATCGGTTGGCGGCCGAGCAGGCCGAACGCGAACGCGTCGCCGCGGAACAGGCGGAACGAGCGCGCCTTGCGGCAGAACAAGCCGAACGCGACCGGATCGCCGCCGAGCAGGCCGAGCGCGAACGCATCGCCGCAGAGCGCGCCGAGCAGGAACGTCTCGCGATCGCACGTGCGAAAGCCGAGAAGGAAATCGCCGCTTCGGCACTGCCGCCATTCCCGGACGATGCACAGCCGGAAGGTGACTTGGACATCCCGGGCCTCGATCCCGAACTGGTCGAACTCTTCACCGAAGAAGGCGGCGAGCTGCTGGATTCCAGTGATCATGCCTTGACCTCGTTGCGTGCTGCACCCGGCGACATCGAGGCAGTGCGCTCGCTGCAGCGCAACCTGCACACCCTCAAGGGCGGCGCGCGCGTCGTCGGCATCGCATCCGTGGGCGACCTTGCGCACGCGATGGAAACCCTGCTCGAAAAAATCGTCGACTACAAGCGCGCACTCGAGCCCGTCGAGGTGGATTCGCTGGAGCGTGGCTTCGATCGCCTGCACGACATGGTCGAGCGCATCCGCCAAGGCCGCGCCGTGGCGGCCCCGGTCAATGCCATCGAGCGGTTCAACGCCTTGGCGGACGGGCGCCCCCTCGTTGCCGGCGGCGAGCCTGCGGCGCCTGCGGAGAAGACACAGCAGCCGGCCGAAGCCGCCGCGCCTGCGCCCGCGCCGCGCGAAGCGCCGCAACTGGTCGAAACCGAGGTGCATGCGGCCGCGGAGATGATCCGCGTGCGTTCCGACCTGCTCGATTCACTGGTCAACGCCGCGGGCGAAGCATCGATCTATCGCGCGCGCCTGGAACAGCAGGTCGGCAACTTCCGCTTCAACCTGGTGGAGCTGAACCAGACCGTGTTGCGCCTGCGCGAACAATTGCGCAAGCTCGAAATCGAAACCGAAACCCAGATCCTGTCGCGCTACCAGCGCGAGAACGAAGCCGGCGAAGGCGCGACGTTCGATCCGCTCGAACTCGACCGCTTCTCGAACCTGCAGCAGTACTCGCGCGCGCTGGCCGAATCGGTGTCCGACCTGGCGTCGATCCAGGACATCCTGGACGACCAGACACGCCAGTCGGAAACGCTGTTGCTGCAGCAGTCGCGCGTCAACTCCGACTTGCAGGACGGCCTGATGCGCACGCGCATGGTGCCGTTCGAATCGATGGTGCCGAACCTGCGCCGCACCTTGCGCGGTGCCGCCGACGAACTCGGCAAGCGCGCGCAGTTGCGCGTCGAAGGTGCGCAGGGCGAAATGGACCGCAGCGTGCTGGAGCGCATGAAGGCGCCATTCGAGCACATGCTGCGCAACGCCTTGACGCATGGCATCGAGGCACCGGCCGAGCGCGTCGCGCATGGCAAGCCGATGGAAGGCACCGTCACCATCGAGGTTGGCCGCCAAGGCACCGAAGTGCTGGTGCGCGTGTCCGACGATGGTGCCGGCTTCGATCGCGATGCGATCCGCGCGAAGGCGATCGAGCGCGGCCTGTTGAATCCGGACGTTCCGGTTTCCGACGGCGAGCTGTTCAATTTCGTGCTGCAGACCGGCTTCTCCACCGCCAGCGAAGTCAGCCAGTTGTCCGGCCGCGGCGTCGGCATGGACGTGGTGGCCAACGAGATCCGCCAGCTTGGCGGTTCGCTGGTGATCGAGTCCGAACGCGGCCGCGGTACCACGTTCAACATCCGCCTGCCGTTCACGCTGGCCGTCACGCAGGCGATCACGGTGCGTGCGGGCGAGACCACCTTCGCGATCCCGATGACGTCGGTGCAGGCGGTCTCGCGCATCCGCCGCCAGGAAATGGCCGAGCGGCTGGCTTCCGGCGAGCGCAACGTCAGCTACGCAGGCGAGGACTACGCCCTGCACGACCTCTCCGAATTGCTGGGCTTCGGCGCGGCGAATATTCCGGAAGAGGGCTCCGGCCAATTGCCACTGCTGATGGTGCGCGCGGGCAACCTGCGTGCCGCCATCCGCATCGATACGGTGATCGGTTCGCGTGAAATCGTGGTGAAGCCGATCAGTCCCCAGATCAGCAACGTGCCCGGCATGTTCGGCGCCACCATCCTGGGCGACGGCTCGGTGATGCTCATCCTCGATCTCGCACCGCTGGTGCGCCATTTCGAAGCCAAACAGGCGGCCGCCACGCTCGCGGCAGAAACAGTGGAAAGGCCCGAAGCCCCCGTCGCGATCGTGCGAACGGAGTCGGAAGGCCCGCGCGTCGTGATGGTGGTGGACGATTCGATCACGATGCGCAAGGTGACGACCCGCGTGCTCGAACGCGAGCAACTCGAGGTCATCACCGCGAAGGACGGCGTGGATGCGCTGGAAAAACTCCAGGAATGCGTGCCCGACGTCATGCTGCTCGACATCGAGATGCCGCGGATGGACGGCTTCGAGCTGGCCACGCACATGAAGAATGACGTGCGCTTCCGTCACGTGCCGATCATCATGATCACCTCGCGTACGGGCGAAAAGCATCGCCAGCGCGCCTTCGAAATCGGCGTGGATCGCTACCTCGGCAAGCCGTACAGCGAAGCCGACCTGCTGCACAACGTCAGCGAGATCCTGGAGGCCCGGCGTGCTTGACCAGAAGATTCCCGCACGACCACGCGTGGCGCTGGTGTTCGGCGATGCGGATTCCGCAAGCCATCTACGCGACGCGGTGGCCAGCCAGGTCGAGATCGTCTATGAAACGGCGGCCGCGGATTTCGATGTTGCGCGCGTCACCGGGGCACAGGCTACCGCTGCGCTGGTGAACCTGGACGATTGCGACTCGCTGGACAGCGTTGAAGCGCGGCTGCAGGACACGGGCGTCGCGGTGGTCTTCAACGACCCCGAAATCTCCAGCAAGCTCGAAGGCTGGGCGCAGGCGCGCTGGTTGCGCCACCTGACCGCCAAGTTGAGCGGCAGCAGCGATTTCGACCCGCCGCGGCCGATCGTCGCGCCGGCAGCGCCCGTCATTGCCGAAGCCGTGTCCGCTGCCGAAGGCCTGCCGGAAAACGCAACACCCGCCGCGGCTGAAGCGCTGCGGGTCGTGGAGCGGCCGCTGTCACCTGCCGAAATCGAATCGATGACGGCGGACTTCGGCGCGCTGCAGGAACACCTGGAAGGCCGCGCAGATATCGATGAAACGATGGTGCCGGTTCCCCTGATGGCCAACTTCGGGAGCACGGAGTCCTTGCACGCCATCGCGGAGTTCGGAACGGAAACACCACCGGACGCGAGCGCGGTGGACATGTTGCCGATGCCGGACACGCATTCCGAACACCACGATACCGGTTCACTCGATGTCGATACCGA
>JAZKBD010000001.1:29426-76006 GCA_040388785.1 Pseudomonadota bacterium | reverse complement strand
CCGCGATGATCGACGCGCGTCTGGCGGCCGCAGAAGGCGAGCCCGAGCCGAAATCCCCCGAAGTCTGGCGCGAAGTCGACGGCGGCAACGTTGCCGCGATCGAACTTCCGCCGATCGAGCCGGAACCCATCGCATTGGCGCCTGACGGCGCTTCGGAACCTGCGCTGTCCAACGACGACGCCGACGTACTGAAGGCGTTGCCTTCGCTGGACGACTGGCAATTGGTCGATCCGGAAATTTCCGTTGCGCCGGCCCCGAGTCCGAAGCGTGACGAGCAAGCCTCGCCCGCGCTCTCGATCGATTTCGCGGGGCTGGAATTGGTGCCGGTGGAAACCGTCCTGTCCGTTGCCTCGAATTCGGAACCCATCGAGCGCTGGATGCACGATGTCGGCGGCGACAAGGGCAGGGCGTCCGGCGACGCGCAGCCGTCGCCCGCGAAATCCGAGGGAGAACGCGCATGAGCGCAGCCCAAGCCCTGCCGCGTGAAATCCGCGGCGTCATGCTGCCGGTGACGGGCGGCCGTGTCCTCGTGCCCAACACCACCATGGCCGAATTGATCACCTACGCGCAGCCGTCGGCGATTGCCGACGCGCCGGCATGGTTGCTGGGCCGGTTGGCGTGGCGCGGCTGGGGGTTACCGGTGCTGGCGTTTTCGGTGCTCACCGGCGTTGTCGAACACGAGTCCACCGACAATACCCGCGTCGCGATCCTGAAGGCCTTGAACGGACACGCGCGATTGCCGTATTTGGGCGTCCTCTGCCAGGGTTTTCCACGCCTGACGCTCGTCTCGGAAGAGCTGTTGATGCCAGATGAAGGCGCGGGTGCCGCGCCCGCCGGCGTGCGCGAGCAGGTGCGCGTGCACGATGAATCGGCCTGGATTCCCGATCTCGGTGCCATCGAAAACCTGGTCGTCCGTGCACTGGCTGCCGCGGCCTGATCGCTCCTTTCCGCAGACGGTTTCCCTGATTCAGAAGTCGCCGTAGCTGGCTTGCAGGGCCGCCACCGCAGCGAGTCCGGCGGTTTCCGTCCGCAAAACGCGCGGGCCCAACGCGAGCGCGCGGAAGCCTGCCTGGCGCAGCGCGTGCAGGTCGTCGTCGCTGAATCCGCCCTCCGGTCCCACTGCCAGCAGCACGTCTGCGGTTGCCGATCCGGCATGCCGCAGGCGCGTGGTTCCGCCGGGGTGCAGCATCCAGCGGGTTTCCGTATCGCTGGCCGGATGCGCGGACAAGCTCGTCGCCAAGGCTTCGGGTGGGCTGATTTCCGGCAGCACGTTGCGCGCGCATTGCTCGCACGCGGCGATGGCGACCGCGCGCCAGCGGTCCAGCCGCTTTTCGCCGCGGGTGCTGTCCAGCCGGACCTCGCTGCGCGCGCTGACCACCGGCCAGATCCGCGCGACGCCCAGTTCGGTGGCTTTCTGGATGATCCAGTCCATTTTTTCACCGCGTGCCAGCGACTGGATGAGCGTGATGCGCAGCGGTGACTCCCGTCCCGGCGCATCCACGCTTTCGATCTGGACGCTGGCAGCGCGAGGGTCGGCATTGGTCAGCCTGGCGCGGTACTCGCGCCCGTCGCCGTTGAAGAGGGTCACGTCATCGCCGGCTTTCAGGCGCAATACCCGCAACGCGTGCCCGCTCGCCTCCTGCGGCAACGGCAGCTCGCGGCCGGGTGCCAGCGGAACATCGACGAAAAACCGGATTTCTCGCATGGACGGGGAATCTTCCGCGTAAGGCGGGGTCGAAAGTATGAACGATCTCTGTCGCCATGTTGACCCGCTGTAGCCGAAACGCGGGCGCGGGCGCACAATGGATCACAGGCACATCAGGAGGCCGATCATGAACAAGCCGGTCATCAACAAACAGATTCTCGCCACGGCACTGCTCGCTCTGTGTGGCGGCGCGGCAGTAGTCCTGCCAGCCTTCGCGCAAAGCAGTCCCAACAATGCTGCAACCCCGACGCAGGCGACCGCGACCGCATCGAACCAGTCTGCGGCAGCCGCCCCGAATGGCCAGCGCGCGGTTCCGCCGCTCGATTCGCGCATGTGCATCCGCGATACGGGCAGCCACATCCCGCCGCCCAAGGGACAGTGCCTGCCCGTGACCGGCAACAGCTACAGCCAGAAAGACATCCAGCGCACCGGTACCAACAACGTCGGCGAGGCCTTGCAGATGCTCGATCCGTCCGTGACGGTGCGCGGGCACTGAACCTCGGTTGAAGCTTTCCGGGCATCCTTGAAAATCGTTCCGCGCACTTCCGGTGCGCGGAACGTTAGAACGCGTCGCCGCGATATTGACTCGCGCCGCGTGCCTGTCTAGCTTGAGGCATGCGCAAGCGCAAAGCCAAAGCAGAGGCAACCGAAGCGGTGCGGCCGATCGCGGCCGCCGAAACCGCGGGTATCGACGAGCTTGCCGCGCAGCTCGCGGTCTATCTTCCTCCCGAACAGATCGAACGCGTCCGCGGCGCCTACGCGGTAGGCGCGCGCGCGCACGCCAGCCAGAAGCGCAAGAGCGGCGAGCCGTACATCACGCATCCGCTTGCGGTCGCCGCGATCCTCGCCGGGCTGCGGCTGGATGCCGAAACCATCATCGCGGCGATCCTGCACGACACGCTGGAAGACACCGGCATGACCCGCGTGCAGCTCGAAGCCAGTTTCGGCACCACGGTCACCGAGTTGGTGGATGGCGTCACCAAACTCGAACGGGTGGATTTCGCGAGCCGCGTGGAAGCAGACGCCGAAAGCTTCCGCAAGATGCTGCTGGCGATGGCGCGCGACCTGCGGGTGATCCTGATCAAATTGGCCGACCGCCTGCACAACATGCGCACGTTGTCGGCGATGGCGCCCGACGCGCGCCGGCGCATCGCGCGCGAAACGCTGGACATCTATGCGCCCATCGCGGCGCGCCTGGGCATGAACGCGATCCGCGCCGAACTGCAGGATCTCGGCTTCCGCAGTCTTTATCCGGATCGCTACAAGATCATTGCGTCACGCATCAAGCGGACCTTGGGCAACCGCCGCGAATCGATGGTGAAGATCGAATTGGCGCTGGCGGAGCGCTTGGCAGCCGACGGCATTCCCGTGCGCATCATCAGCCGGGTGAAAGCGCCGTACAGCATCTGGTCGAAGATGAAAAGCGAGCACAAGACATTCGATCAGTTGATGGATGTGTATGGGTTCCGCCTCATCACCGACAGCGTTGCGCATTGTTACCAGGCGCTGGGTTCGGCGCACTCGCTGTTCAAGCCGGTGGAAGGACGCTTCAAGGATTTCATCGCGATCCCCAAGGCCAACGGTTACCAGTCGCTGCACACCGTGCTGTTCGGCCCGTTCGCTGCGCCGATCGAAATCCAGATCCGCACCGAAGAGATGGACACCGTCGCCGAGCGCGGGGTGGCGGCGCACTGGTCGTACAAGCAGGACGCGATTCCCTCCAACAGCGCGCAGTCGCGTGCACGCGCGTGGGTCACCGGCCTGGCCGATTCGCAGGCCGCCACGCCGTCGTCGCTGGAGTTCTTCGAGAACGTCAAGGTCGACCTGTTCCCGGACGAGGTCTATCTGTTCACGCCCGCGGGTGACATCCAGGCGTTGCCGAAAAATGCGACCGCGCTGGACCTTGCGTTTGCCGTGCACACCGACGTCGGCATGCATGCGGTGGCGGCGCGCATCGACGGCAAGCTCGCTTCGCTGCGCGCGCAACCCTCTTCGGGCCAGACCGTCGAAGTGATCACCGCGCCTTCCGCGGCGCCCAATCCGTCCTGGCTGGACTTCGCGGTGACCGGCAAGGCGCGCGCCGCGATCCGCCAATACCTGAAACACCTGCAGCACGAAGACGCGATCGATTTCGGTCACCGCATGCTGGAGAGTGCGCTGGACGCCAGCGGTTCGAGCCTCGATGCGGTGCCGCCGGAAGCGCTGGACCGCTACCTCGCCGACAACAACCTGCGCCGCCTCGAAGACCTGCTGTCCGACATCGCGATGGGCAACCGCATGCCCGGCCAGGTTGCGGCCAAGCTGATCGCGCTGGGCGGCTCGGTGATCGGTACTGCACAGCATCGCGCGGAAAAAATCCGCATCAGCGGCGCCGAACGCGGCATCCTCAGTTTCGGCAACTGCTGCCACCCGGTACCGGGCGACGACATCGTGGGCTACCTGTCACCCGGCAAGGGCATCGTCGTGCACCGCGTCGAATGTCCCAATGTCACCGAATTGTTCAAGCTGCCCGAGCGCCGCGTCGAGATCGGCTGGGACAGCGAAGTGCAGGGCGATTACCGCGTCGAGCTGCGGGTGGAAGTCGTCAACCGGCCCGGCGTGCTGGCGACGGTGTCCGCCGCGATCGCGGAAGCCAACTCCAACATCGACGACGTCAAGTACATCGAGCGCGGCATCCAGGCCGCCACCTTGATCTTCACCATCGAGGTGAAGAGCCGCAAGCATCTGGCCGACGTGATGCGGCGCATCCGCAATACAAAGGTGGTGAACGGTGTCTATCGGTATCCCATTTGATTGCGATCGTCCCTGATCGCTGCGTCGCAGATGTTTCGTATAACGGGGCGTCCTTTAACTCCGTGGAGGCCAGAACGGCCTTCCGTGGCCTGACTTTCCACAACAGCCGCTTCGAACAGTGCTGCTATTCTGCCGTTCTTTTCTTGATCGCGATGCGAGAGTGTCATGCCACGTCAACCCGTCCATTCCGAGGCCGCGCCGAAGGCCATCGGCCCGTATTCGCAGGCGGTCCGCAGCGGCAACACGCTTTACCTGTCCGGCCAGACGCCGCTCGATCCCGCCACCGGCGAAATGGTGGCCGGCGGCATCGACGCGCAGGCGACGCGCGTGTTCGAAAACCTGAAAGCCGTGCTGGCCGCCGCCGGCGCCTCGTTCGACGACGTCGTGCGCGTGGCGATCTACATGACCGACCTCGGCAACTTCGGCACCGTCAATGAAGTCATGAAGAAGTATTTCAGCGAACCGTATCCCGCGCGTTCCACGATCGGCGTGGCGGCACTGCCGCGCGCTGCGGCGGTCGAGATCGACGTGATTGCGGTGACCGGCTGACGCGTCCGACGCGCATTGTTGAAGCGTGGCATCGGCTAACCTTGCGCGGGTGACGACACCGGCCGATACACGCATCACCCCGAGCAACGATCCCGGGCTCGCGCCCGTCGCGGCGCTGCCGGGTGTCGGTCCCGCCCTCGCGGACACGCTGCGCAAGCTGGGCATCGAGCGCGTGCAGGACCTCTGGTTCCACCTGCCGCTGCGTTACGAGGATCGCACGCGAATCACGTCCATCCGCGAGCTTGTCGCCGGCGAATCGGCGCAAGTCGAAGGCGTCGTTGAAGCCGTCCAGAGCGGCTTCCGTCCGCGGCCGCAATTGCGCGTGGCGATCACCGATGCATCGCGCGAGACGCTGGTGTTGCGCTTTTTCCATTTCCGCCGCCAGCAGGCCGAGCAGTTCGCGCCAGGCGTGCGGCTGCGCTGCTACGGCGCGGTCCGCCATGGCCAGCACGGGCTGGAAATGGTGCACCCGCAGTACCGCGTGTTGCATGGCGAGGCTGCGGTCGAAGAAACCCTGACGCCGATCTATCCCGCCACCGAAGGGTTGGGCCAGCAGCGCCTGCGTGGCGTGATCGAAAAGGCGCTGGCGCGCTTGCCCGATGAAGCCGCCCTGGAGTTGGTTCCTTCCGCCTGGCTGGAACCTTTGGGTTTGATGCCGCTGCGCGACGCGCTGCTCGGTGTGCACCGGCCGGCGCCGGATGCCGACGTGGCTGCATTGCTGGCGTGCACGCATCCGGCGCAGCAGCGATTGGCGTTCGAGGAACTGCTGGCGCACCACATCAGCCTCAAGCGGATGCGCGCGCGGGTGCGACGGCATCGCGCACCCGCACTGCCGGCTGATGCCGGATTGCGGCAACGCTTTCTCGAAGGGTTGCCGTTTGCGCTCACGCGCGCACAGGCCCGGGTGGCGCTGGAAGTCGGGCGTGACCTGGAGAAAAGCGTGCCGATGCTGCGACTGGTACAAGGTGACGTCGGCTCGGGCAAGACGGTCGTGGCCGCGCTCGCGGCCCTGCACGCCATCGCGAACGGCCGGCAAACGGCGCTGATGGTGCCCACCGAGTTGCTGGCCGAACAGCACCTGCGCAGTTTCCGCGCATGGTTCGAACCGCTGGGTATCGACGTGGTGTGGCTTGCCGGCAAAGTGACGGGCCGCGCACGCGCCAAGGCATTGGCGCAACTCGCGGCGGGGGCGCCAATCGTGGTTGGCACCCATGCGCTGATGCAGGAGGGCGTCGAATTCGCGCGCCTGGGACTCGCGATCGTGGATGAACAGCATCGTTTCGGCGTGCAGCAGCGGATGGCTCTTCGTGACAAGGGCCGCGCGGGTGGCGAAGCCCCGCACCAACTGGTGCTGACCGCGACGCCGATCCCGCGGACGCTGGCGATGAGCGCGTACGCCGATCTCGACGTGTCCACGCTGGACGAATTGCCGCCCGGCCGCACGCCGGTTCGCACGGTCGCGATTGCCAATACGCGCCGCGATGAAGTCGTCGAGCGAATCCGCGCCGCCTGCGCGGAAGGGCGGCAGGCGTATTGGGTGTGCACGTTGATCGAGGACAACGACCAATTGCAGGCGCAGGCTGCCGAAGTCGCGCACGCGCAACTCTGCGCCGCGCTGCCGGAAATCACCGTCGGCCTGGTGCACGGACGCATGAAGGCGAACGACAAGCAGGCTGCAATGGATGCGTTCAAGAACGGTCGCACTGCGTTGCTGGTCGCGACCACCGTGATCGAGGTGGGCGTCGACGTGCCCAATGCCAGCCTGATGGTGATCGAAAATGCGGAACGGCTGGGCCTCGCGCAACTGCATCAGTTGCGCGGCCGCGTCGGTCGCGGCAACGTGGCTTCGACTTGCGTGTTGCTGTACCAGCCACCCCTGTCCGGGCTGGCGAAACAGCGCCTGGAAACCCTGCGCGAGACCAATGACGGTTTCGCGATCGCGGAAAAAGATCTGCGCCTGCGAGGGCCGGGTGAGTTGCTGGGCACGCGCCAGACCGGCGAGATGGGCTTCCGGGTCGCCGACATCGTGCGGGATGCGCCCTTGATGCGGGCCGTGCAGCGGGTCGGGACCGCAATGCTGCGCGGGCATCCGGCCCTGGCGCGGCGGCTGGTGGAGCGCTGGATCGGGGCGGCGGTGCGGTTCGCGGATACCTGACGCGGCTTGCCCGCGCGGGCCGGGCCGGGTTACAATTCCGCCCTTGCCCGCAGCAATCCAACCCAGGCGAACACCCATGAAAGCCGACATCCACCCCGATTACCATCCGGTGGTCTTCCAGGACGCCGCGTCCGATTTCGCGTTCCTGACGCGTTCGACGATGACGAGCGAGGAAACCGTCAAGTGGGAAGACGGCAACGAATACCCCGTGATCAAGGTCGACATCTCGTCGGCTTCGCACCCGTTCTACACCGGCAAGCAGAAGGTGATGGACGCGGGCGGCCGCATCGACAAGTTCAAGAAGCGCTACGCCGGCAAGTAAGTTCGGATGAACTTGTCCCGGACGGCACATGGACGTGCGTTGATCCGGGATCCAGCGGCTTCGAAAACAAACGCCTTCCGTGAGCGATCACGGAAGGCGTTTTCGTTGCAACGTGCCGATCGTCACACCTGCGTACGCAACCGTATCGTGCGATAATCGACCGATTCAATTGAACGAAAACGCGCACGCGGCGCGTGCTTCCAAGGAGTTCCCCGTGTCCAACAGCAACGTGACCCTGACCACCTCCGATCATTCCGTGTCCCTGCCGCTGGTCGAGGGCAGTCAGGGGCCGAGTTGCATCGACATTGCGCCGCTTTACAAGGAAACCGGGCACTTCACTTTCGATCCGGGTTTCGCCGCCACCGCTGCGTGCAAGAGTGCGATCACCTTCATCGACGGCGAAAAGGGCGTGCTGCTGTATCGCGGTTACCCCATCGAACAGCTCGCCGAGCAATCACGTTTCCTGGAGGTCGCTTATCTGCTGCTGGAAGGCGAACTCCCGAACCCGGAACAGATGCACGCGTTCGAGGACCAGGTGACGCATCACACGATGATGCACGAGTCGGTCAAGAACTTCCTGCACGGCTTCCATTACGACGCGCATCCGATGGCGATGCTGTGCGCGTCGGTGGCGTCGCTGTCGGCGTTCTATCACGACACCACCGACAATGGCGACCCTGCGCAGCGCAAGCTGGCGGCGATCCGGTTGATTGCGAAGATGCCGACGCTGGCCGCCGCCGCCTACCGCTATTCGATCGGCTGGCCGATCCGCTATCCGCGCAACAACCTCGAATACGTCGATCGCTTCCTGCACATGATGTTCGAGGTGCCGAGCGAGCCGCTGAAGATCAACCCGGTGGCCGCCCGGGCGCTGGACTTGCTCTTCATCCTGCACGCCGACCATGAACAGAACGCCAGCACCTCCACGGTGCGGCTGGTCGGTTCCACCGGCGCCAATCCGTACGCGTCGATCGCGGCCGGCATCGCCGCGCTGTGGGGTCCGGCCCACGGTGGCGCCAACGAAGCCGTGCTGAAGATGCTCACCGAGATCGGCGATGCGAAGAACGTCGGCAAGGCGGTCGAACGCGCCAAGGACAAGAATTCCGGTTTCCGCCTGATGGGCTTCGGCCATCGCGTGTACAAGAATTTCGATCCGCGCGCCAAGATCATCCGCGCGACCTGCCACGAGGTGCTGGACAAGCTCGGGGTGAATGATCCGTTGCTGGACATCGCGATGAAGCTGGAGGAGGTCGCGCTGAAGGACGACTACTTCATCGAGCACAAGCTGTATCCGAACGTCGATTTCTATTCCGGCATCATCTACAAGGCGCTGAAGATTCCCACCGAGATGTTCACCGTGATGTTCGCGATCGCGCGCACCGCGGGCTGGATCTCGCACTGGATCGAGCAGCACGAAATGCCCGGCGGCCGCATTGGCCGTCCCCGCCAGGTGTATGTCGGTGCGACGCCGCGCGAGTACGTGGCGCTCGACAAGCGCTGAGCTTATCCGGCGCTTCCGGCGAGCAGCTCTTCGAGTGCAGACAACGACGCGCGCTGCTGCGGGCGCTCGTCGGTGCGGTCGAGTGGCGCCTGGCGCAACGCATCGCGCGGGAACACGGTGACGTCCACCGCTACGCCATCGGCATCGAACAGGAACACCGGGAATTCGGCGTTGCGCTGGCGATCCATGCGGAACGTGTGCGCGCGGGTCTCGAAGGCGATCCCGTGGTCCAGCAGGTAAGTCGCCACGCGTTCCGGTGAATCGTCGAACACATGCAGGTTGACCGGCGAGTGGGTGTCGGCCGTGCCGTTGAGCACGGGGCCGACCAGTCGCGGTTCGAATGTTTCCAGGAAGCGCATCACACCACGCGCAGCTTCGCGGCGCGTGCGCAATGCCTGAGTCTGCTGTTCGGCGCGGAACAGGCGTTGGTGTTCGCGCAAGGCTTCCTCGATTTCGCGATTTCGCGGCAGGTAACTGTCTTGATCGACGCCCACGTGGCGCGCGGCCTTGCGCTTGGCCAACTGGTAATCGCGGATGCCGTGTTCGCTGATCAGGCGCGCGGCCTCGAGGGCAACGCGGCGGCGCAGCTGGTGGGCGCGGCCTTCGGCGTGGGCTTGGTGGTACCCAGCGGTCTTGTGCATGTTCTGTGCCTTTCAGCCGCGTTGGGCCCAGTGTCGCAAAAAGCGGGGGAGAAAAGCAAAGGCGGATCCGGAATTATGGTAGCCATGGTCAGCGTTCGAAGCAGCCGTGAACGCTGTTGCGGAGCGGCTGTTGTTGAATGTCAGGCCAGGGATGGCCGAGGTGGAGTGCGTGAACCCGGGGCCTTGCAGTCGCGTGCAGGTTCAGCGGAGCAGCGATCAAGGATGATCGTTAAAAAATGTCGTAAGCCGGCGCCTGGTTCTGTTGCTGCTTGGCTTGCTCGCGCAGCCGATCCAGATCCTCGATCTTGAATAGCTCGCTCACCGTGTTGCTGTCGCCCGGCGGCGCCGGCAATCCGGTGGTGCGGTCGATCGTTGCGGTGACGATGCCCGGCGGCATCGGCAGGTCGGCTTCCGGCTTGCCTTGCAGCGCCGGACCCATGAACGCCATCCAGATCGGCAGCGCGGTCTGCGCGCCGAACTCCTTGTGGCCGAGCGATTTGAAATCATCGAAACCGACCCAGACGGTGGCAACGAGGTTGTTGTCGAAGCCGTTGAACCAGCCATCGCGATAGTCGTTGGACGTGCCGGTCTTGCCGGCGAGATCGCTGCGCCCGAGCTTCTTCACGGCGGCGCCGGTGCCCAGCGGGCTGTCGATCACGCTGTGCATCAATGAAGTGATCAGGAAATCATTGCGCGGGTCGATGACGCGCGGCGCGAGCAAGGGGCCCGCGGACGCGCCGTTCGACAGTGCGTTCGCGGTGTTGCCGAGTGCGCCGGGGTCGCCCGCGGCAGCATCCGGTTGCGCGGGTGCCGCGGTGGTCTTGCCCTCGTCGAGCAGGCGCGCTTCGCAATTGCGGCAGGCCTGCACGGGATCGGCTTTGTAGATGGCCTTGCCATCGCGGTTGTCGATCTCGGCGATGTAATACGGCGTAATCAGGAAACCGCCATTGGCAAACACCGCGTACGCGCGCGCCATCGCCATCGGCGACACCGAAGCGGTGCCCAGCGCCATCGACAGGTTGGCGGGAATCGCGTCGAGCGGGAAACCGAAACGCGTGACGTAATCGCGCACATAGCGCACGCCGACCGCATCGAGCAGCCGGATCGCGACCAGGTTCACCGATTGCGCAAGCGCCTCGCGCAGGCGCATCGGCCCGCGGAATTTGCCGTCGTCGTTCTGCGGCGTCCACAGGCCGCCCGGTTTGGACGGATCGGGCAATGCGATCGGCGCATCGTTGAAGATGGACGCGGGGGTGTAGCCCCGGCTGAAGGCGGCGGAATAGATGAAGGGTTTGAAGCTGGAACCGGGCTGGCGCGCGGTCTGCGTTGCACGATTGAACTTGCTCAACTGGAAATTGAAACCGCCCACCAGCGCCTTGACCGCGCCGTCGTCCGGCGACAGCACCACGATCGCGGATTGCGCGGCCGGAATCTGCTCCAGTTCCCAGTGCTTCGAAGCCGTGGCGGCGACCTTCGCCGCTTTCGATGCCGATGCGGCAGGTGTGGTCTGGGTGTCCTCGACTTCGCGCACGCGGATGATGTCGCCGGGACGCAGGATCGAAGCCGCGCCCTTGCCGTCATTGCCCGCCTTGCGCGCATAGCCGAGCGCCCATTTCATGTCCGCGATCGACAACTTGATCGACTGGCCGCCCTGGACATAAGCCTCCGCCGCGTCGGCATTCACGGCCGTAACGATCGCGGGCCACAGGCCACTGACGTCATCGTAACTCGACAGGGCTTGCTCGAGCGCGGCCGGTGTCGCGGGTTCGGGCAGCGCCACGTGCGCTTCGGGACCGCGATAGCCGTGGCGATGGTCGTAGTCCTCGAGCTGGCTGCGCAGCGCGTGATTCGCGAGCGCCTGCAAGTGGCCATCGATGGTCGTGCGGATCAAGTAGCCGTCGGTGAGCGCCTGGTTGCCGAGCTTCTGCAAGGCCTGCTGGCGCACCATTTCGGCGAGATAGGGCGCGTCGACCTGTACCGGTGGTTCGTGCGGTGCGGCGTCGTCCGGTGCGGCGATGGCCTGTTCGTATTGCGCGCGGTCGATGAAGCGGTGCGAGAGCATCTGGCCGAGCACCCAGTTGCGGCGCGCGAGCAGACGATCCTTGTGGTCGAGCGGATTGACCACCGACGGCGACTGGAAACTGGAGGCAATCGCCGCGCACTCGGCGATGCTCAACTGGTCGATGGTCTTGCCGTAGTAATACTGCGCGGCCGCCGCCACGCCATAGGTGCGATGGCCCAGGAACATCTTGTTGAGATAGAGCTGCAGGATCTGGTCCTTGCTCAACTCGCTCTCGATGCGGAACGAAGTGAGGATCTCGATGAGCTTGCGGGTATACGTTTTCTGCGGACTCAGGAAGAAATTGCGCGCGACCTGCTGGGTGATGGTCGATCCGCCCTGCACCTTCTGGCCGTGGTGCAACGCGACCTCCATCGCCGCACGAAAGGTGGACACCACGTCGATGCCGGAATGGTGGTAGAAGTCGGCGTCTTCGGCCGCCAGCACCGCGTGCTTGAGGTTGTCGGGCACGTTTGCGATCTGCACCGGGTTGCGGCGCATCTCGCCGTACTCCGCGATCAGCTGGCCATCGGAACTCAGGATGCGCAGCGGCAGCTGCATCTGCACGTCCTTCAGCGACGCCACCGAAGGTACGCGCGGCTCCAGCAGCCACCAGGCCACGCCGCCCGCGATCACGCCGAGAAGCACAAGGCAGAGCAGGCCGGCGAGACAGACCAGCAGCAGTCGTTTGAGAATTCTCATGCGTTATCCGGAAGCGATCACTCGACGGGCTGCGGGAGGATGCCGATCAATGCAGACAGCGACTTGGGCTGCGTGTTCCGCAACACGAACAATGGGAAAGGAGAGCGCCGAATTATAGAGGCACGCTTCGTGCAGGCGTTTCCGGAGCAGAAGGAAGTCGTGCAGGAGGAGGTGCGTGCATTGCTGGAAACGCCGCGCAACGGACCCGGCCTGCCCGCGAATTCGGCCCGAAAGTTTCTCGAAGATTTGTGACGCACTTCCAGCCAAATTCGGTATTGAAGAGTGATCATTTAACAACGAAAGTCAATTAACTTCATCGGCTTGCAGGTACTTTGCAAGGTCATTGATATTTTGTTAACTTTCGTATCTAATGCAGTCGCGCGTGTTTCTGCGCATGCGGGCTCGGGGAAGGGGAATTCCAGTGGGATTACTGACAACCAATGCTGCGCCGCTGATCGGCGTCGATATCAGTTCGACCGCGGTCAAGTTGTTGCAGTTGAGCCAGGCCGGCTCGCGTTTCCGCGTCGAGCATTACGCGGTCGAGCCGCTGCCGCCCAATGCCGTGGTCGAGAAGAACATCGTCGAAGTCGAGGCCGTCGGCGATGCGATCCGCCGCGCCGTGCAGCGCTCAGGCGCGCGCACCAAGCATGCTGCGGCCGCGGTCGCGGGCTCGGCGGTGATCACCAAGGTGATCCCGATGCCGGCCGACTTGTCCGAAGATGATCTCGAAGGGCAGGTGCAGGTCGAGGCCAATCAGTACATTCCGTACCCGATCGAGGAAGTCAGCCTCGACTTCGAAACCATTGGGCCGGTGAAGGACAATCCCGAGATGCAGCAGATCCTGCTGGCTGCATCGCGCACCGAGAACGTGGACATGCGCGTCGCGGCGCTTGATCTCGGCGGACTCACCGCGCGGGTGATCGACGTCGAGGTGTTCGCGATGGAGAACGCCTTTCGCCTGATCGCCGATCAATTGTCGGTGCCGCGCGACGCGCTGGTGGCGCTGGTCGACATTGGCGCGACGATGATCACGCTATCGGTGTTGAAGAACCAGCGCACCATCTATTCGCGCGAGCAGGTGTTCGGCGGCAAGCAACTCACCGACGAGGTGATGCGCCGCTATGGCATGTCCTACGAGGAAGCCGGGCTGGCCAAGCGCCAGGGCGGCTTGCCCGAATCCTACGAAATCGAAGTGCTGGAGCCGTTCAAGGAAGCCATGGTGCAGCAGGTCAGCCGCCTGTTGCAGTTCTTCTTCGCCGGCAGCGAATTCGGCAAGGTGGACCAGGTCGTGCTGGCCGGCGGCTGCGCATCGATCCCCGGCGTTGCCGACATGGTGGTCGAGCAATTGGGCGTGCCGTGCGTGGTGGCCAATCCGCTCGCCAGCATGTCGTTGTCCCCGCGGTTGCAGGCGCAGACGCTGGCGCAGGACGCCCCGGCACTGATGATCGCCGCCGGGCTGGCCCTGAGGAGCTTCGACTGATGGCCAAGATCAACCTCCTCCCGTGGCGCGCGGAACGGCGCGAGCGCCGCAAGCGCGAATTCTTCACCCAGCTGGGTATCGCGGCGGTCGCCGCCATCGTGCTGGTGCTGTTGTGGGGCTTCTGGATGAGCCTGCGGATCGACAACCAGAACAATCACAACGATTACCTGCAGGGCCAGATCACCCAGCTCGATTCCAAGATCACCGAAATCCAGAACCTGCAGAAGGTCAAGAGGCACCTGCTGGATCGCAAGCGCATCGTCGAGAAATTGCAGTCCAGCCGTTCGCAGATGGTGCACCTGTTCGACCAGATCGTGCAGACGATTCCTGCCGGCGCGCGCCTGACTTCGCTGAAGCAGCAGGGCGACAAGCTGACGCTCGATGGCGTGGCGCAGTCGAACGCGACGGTCGCCGAATACATGCGCAACATCGAGGCCTCGCCGTGGATGGGGCCGACCACGCTCGTCAAGACGGAAAACGTCCATGGCGACTCCAACATGCCTTATGAGTTCGAGCTGGTCGTTGCGCTCGACAAGCAGAAGGGTGATGGCGGCGACGACGGTTCGGGGCCTGCATCCGGTTCCAGTGCTGCGATGGCCGCCACGGCTTCGAGCGCGGCATCTTCAAGCGCGGCATTAGCTGCTCCGGTTGCCAGCGTGCCGGCCGGGATGTCATCGGCTACCGTCGCGACGGCTTCCACACCGGTAGCCTCGATGCAAGCCAACCCCCCGGCTGCCACAGCCGCTGCGGCCAGTCACGTGTCAGCGCCTGCTTCGGCACCCGCGGCGTTGCCGGCTTCCACGCCCGCTCCGAAAGCCGCCAAACCGGTGCCATCGGCGCCCGTTGCGTCCAAGAGCAAGGGAGGAGCCAGGCCATGAAATTCTTCGATGACCTGCGCAATCTCGACCGCAACAACATTGGCGGCTGGCCCTCGTCGGTCAAGGGCTTCTTCATCGCCATTATCGTGATCGTGATCCTGTTCCTTGGCTGGTACTTCTACATCAGCGGACAGCAGGACACGCTCGCATCCGGACAGCAGAAGGAAGTCACGCTGCGACATGAGTTCGAGGACAAGCAGGCCCAAGTGGTGAATCTGGATGCCCTCAAGGCACAGCTTGCGCAGATGAACGAAATGCTGAGCCAGATGCTGCGTGAACTGCCCAGCAAGACCGAAATGCCGGCGCTGCTGGTCAACATTTCGCAAACGGCGCAAGCGGCCGGGATCGAAACCGATCTGTTTCAGCCCAAGCCCGAGATTCCGGAAGAGTTCTACGCGATCCAGCCGATCGCGCTGAAGATGCAGGGCACCTATCACCAGTTCGGCACCTTCATCAGCGGTGTGGCGTCGCTGCCGCGCGTGGTGATCCTGACCATGCACGACGTGTCGCTCACCGCCGCGAAATCGAGCGGTGCAAAGGATGCGCCGCCGCCTGGCGGAGTGTTGATGCTCGAGGGCACGGTGCAGACTTATCGCTATCTCGGCGATGAGGAACCGAAAGGCAAGCAACCGGCCAAGCAGGGAGGGAAGTGATCATGCGACCCACCCGTATTGCCATCGCGTTGGGAACCCTCGCCATGATGTCCGGCCTCGCTGCGTGCAGCGGCCAAGGCGACCTGCCCGAATGGGTTGCGCAGGTGAAGGCGCGCAAGGGCGCGCCGCTGCCCGCGTTGCCCGTCGTCAAGACCTTCGAAACTTTCCTCTATCAGGATCAGGACAAACGCGATCCGTTCGAGCCTGCGCCGCCCCAAGCCGGTTCGGCGAACACGCTCGGCCCGCATCCCGACCAGAATCGCCCGCCCGAGCCGCTGGAAGCCTTCCCGCTCGACAGCCTGAAGATGGTGGGCACGATCGGTGCAAAGGGCAGTGTCGAGGCGCTGGTCAAGGATCCGCAGGGCGTGATCCATCAGGTTCACGTGGGCGATTACATGGGGCAGAGCTATGGCCATGTCACTCAGGTGACACCGGCCGAGATTGATCTGGTGGAACTGGTGCCGAACGGTTCGGGCGGCTGGATGGAACGCGACGCGACCGTCGCACTGGGCGAAAAATGACGATTCATCGGGGGTTACGTTCATGATGACCAAACCTGCTCACTTCCTTGGCCGCAGCCACGGCGGCACAGCCCGACCCGGACGCGGATGGATGGCGTTGCTGGTGTTGCTGTTCGCGCTGGTGGCCGGACCGGCCATGGCGGCCAACACGTTGCAGAGCGTCAGCGCAGCGCCGTTGCCGGGGGGCAAGGTCCAATTGACCCTCAGCTTCTCCGGCCCCGCCGCCGCGCCGCAGGCGTTCAGTACCAATACGCCACCACGCATCGCGATGGACTTCGCCGATACCAGCAACGGTCTGGCGCAGCGTTCGTACAGCCTGGGCCAGGGCACGGCGCAATCGGTGAGCGCGGTAGAGGCCAATGGCCGCACGCGCGTCGTCGTGAATCTGAGCCAGCCTTCGCCTTACGTGACCCAGGTGCAGGGCAACCAGTTACTGGTAACGATCGGCGATGGCATGGACAGCGCGACGGCCGCGGCCGATCCGCCGCAGGATTCCGGCGCCGCGCTCGCGCCGGTGGCTCCGCCGCCGCAATCGCAGCAGTCGCTGGCGGTATCCACTGCGAACCCGGACAAGTCGATCGCGATGGCGGGCAGCAATGTCATTACCGGCGTCGATTTCCAGCGTGGTGATCACGGTGGTGGCAAACTGGTGATCGACTTCAGCCAGGCCGGTGCGGCGACCAGCATGCACACGAATGGCGATACCACCACCATCGATGTTGCGGGCGCCAGTCTGGCGGCGGCTCAGGCGCGCCGCCTGGATGTCACCAGCTATGCGACGCCGGTGCGCAGCATCAACACCCATGCGGTGCCAGGCGGTGCGCGCATCGAGATCGAAACGCGCGGCGTGGTGCAGACCGCGTCCTACCAGACCGGCAACCAATATGTGGTCGAGTTCTCGAAGCCGAAATCCGACGAGTCCACGGTGCTCGGCGCCCCGAAACCGATCGTTTACAAGGGCAGTCGCGTCACCTTCAACTTTCAGGACATTCCGGTGCGTTCGGTGCTGCAACTGCTGGCCGACGTGTCCAATCTCAACATCGTTGCGTCCGACAGCGTGCAGGGCAACGTTACCCTGCGGCTGGTCAACGTGCCGTGGGATCAGGCGCTGGATGTGATCCTGCGCGCGAAGGCCTTGGCCCAGCGCCAGAACGGCAACGTGATCTGGGTGGCTCCGCAAACCGAGATCGCCAAGTACGAGGAAAACATCGCCGACGCGCGCCAGAAGCAGCTCGACAGCGCGCAGCTGGTCACCGATTACATCCCGATCAATTACGGCAATGCCAAGGAGATCGCCGACCTGCTGACCTCTGGCGCCAAGGCCGGCAACGTCGGCGGTGGTGCGGGCGGGTCGACCAGTTCCGAACGTGGTTTCCTGTCGTCGCGCGGAAGCGTGTCCTATGACGACCGCACCAACACCCTGCTCGTCAACGACACGCCGGAAAAGGTGCAGGAAATCCGCCAACTGGTGTCGGTGCTCGATAGGCCAGTCAAGCAGGTACTGATCGAATCGCGCTTGGTGATCGCGACCGACAACTTCACCCGTGAACTCGGTGCCAAGCTGGGCATTGGCGGATTCCATGTGGGCCAGAACAGCAAGCATGCGCAGGTTTACGGCGGCGGAATCAACGATGCCAACGGTGGTACCGGCATCGGCACCGCTGAAACCGGTATCACCAACTACTGGAACAGCTTCGGTGGACAGTCGGCCGGCAACAGCACGGTGCAAATTCCGTCCGGGCTCAACGTCAACCTGCCGTCGACGACCACAGGAACCAGTGGTTTCGCGATCGGCATCCTGGGCCGTGACTACCTGCTCAACCTGGAACTCTCTGCCGCGCAGCAGGAAGGCCGCAGCGAAACCATTTCGCAGCCGAAGGTGGTGACGGCGAACAACCAGGAAGCCACGATCCAGCAGGGCCAGCAGATCGGCTACCTGACCTTCCAGAACTCCGGCGCCGGTGGTGGCCAGGGCACCGCGACCGTGCAGTTCAAGAACGCCGTGCTGGAACTGGATGTCACCCCGACCATCACTTCCGACAACCGCGTCTTCATGAAGCTCAAGGTGATCAAGGACGCCATCAGCGCGCTGGTGCCGAATCCGGGTGGCGGTTTCGTGCCGCAGATCGACCATCGCGAGATCGACACCTCGGTCTTGGTCGACAACGGGCAAACGGTGGTGCTCGGTGGCGTGTACGAATTCACCAACGAGCATGACGTGACCAAGGTGCCGTTCCTCGGCGACATCCCGATCCTCGGCGCGCTGTTCCGCGACAAGAAGAACATCAACAACAAGGCCGAGTTGCTGGTGTTCATTACGCCGCACATCCTGGGTCAGGAAACGACGGTCGAATGACCTGAAAGGCAAGTAGTTCGAAGCAAACGGCGCGGGCGATCCGCGCCGTTTGCTTTTGGTGCCAGCGTCGCGGCAAAACTTTTGCGGTGGAGTGTGGTCTACTGGCCGAATGCATACCGAGCCCCTTTCCGCACAGGTGTTCGCTGGCGACAGCGAAGCCGGCACGCTCCCCGCGCGCTTCCGTGCCCTGCGCGATGCGCTGCAAACCGAAGTCATTGGCCAGCCGACGCTGGTCGATCGGCTGCTGATCGCGCTGCTGGCCGACGGACACCTGTTGGTGGAGGGTGCGCCGGGCCTGGCCAAGACGACCGCGATCAAGGCCTTGGCCTCGCGCATCGAAGCGGATTTCCATCGTGTGCAGTTCACGCCGGACCTGCTGCCGGCCGATCTCACCGGCACCGACGTGCTGCGCCCGGCCACCGGCGCCTTCGAATTCGAGCCGGGACCGCTGTTCCACAATCTTGTGCTGGCGGATGAAATCAACCGCGCGCCCGCCAAGGTGCAGTCCGCATTGCTGGAAGCGATGGCCGAACACCAGGTCACGATCGGCCGGCGTTCGTGGCCGCTGCCACCATTGTTCCTGGTGATGGCGACGCAAAATCCCATCGAACAGGAAGGCACCTTTCCGCTGCCCGAAGCGCAACTCGACCGTTTTCTTTTGCATGTCCCGGTCGGCTACCCGAAAGCGGATTCGGAGCGCGAAATCATGCGGCTGGCGCACGCGCGCGCCCGCGATGAACTCGAACCGCGCGCGCAGGCCGAACGCGTGCTCAGCCAGGCGGACTTGTTCGCGTCGCGCAGACAGGTGCTCGACTTGCACATGGCGGAAGGTCTCGGCGAATACATCGTGCAACTGGTCCTCGCGACACGCGATCCGCGGCCGTGGGCGCCGGCTTTGCGCGACAAGATTGCGTGGGGCGCGAGCCCGCGTGCCAGCATCGCGCTGGAACGGTGCGCGCGCGCGGCCGCCTGGCTTGCGGGTCGCGACTATGTCCTGCCGGAAGACGTCCAGTCGCTGGCACCGGATGTCCTGCGCCATCGCGTGCTGCTGGGTTACGAAGCGGAAGCCGAGGGCTTGCGCGTGGACGAGGTGGTGAAGCAGTTGCTCGAGCGTGTGCCGTTGCCTTAGGAATCGTTGAACGCCGCGGGGGCAATGCGCCACAACCTCTTGGCTCGTCCCGGACCCCTGAAGCGTTCGCGTCGACAGTCCTGCGAAGCTGCTTGGCGACTTCACCTTCGCGCTCCCGCAGCGACGAGATACGAACCGCACTTGCCATCATCGACCTACGTTGAACGCCATTGCAGCCAACATCAATCCTGACGGTCTCACCCGTGTCGATCTTGCCGAGCTGATCACGCTGCGCGCACGCGCCGGCAAACCGGTCGCGCATGCGGCGCAAACCCGCACGCCGCTGTCCGGTGGCCACGTCTCCGCATTGCGTGGCCGCGGCATGGATTACGCCGAGTCGCGCGTGTACCAGTCGGGCGATGACTCGCGCAACATCGACTGGCGGCGCACGGCACGCAGCGGCGAGTGGCACACCAAGCTGTTCCAGGCCGAGCGCGAACACAGCATGCTGCTGCTGGTCGATACGCACCCGACGATGCAATTCGGCACGCGCACCCGCTTCAAGTCCGTGGCGGCGGCGCGCGCCGCCGCGTGGCTGGCCTGGACATGCGTGCGCGGCGGCGATCGGGTCGGCGTCATGGCGTTCGGCAACCTGCGTGCCGCCATTGATCCGCAGGCCGGCACGCGCGGTGCGCTGGCGGTGCTGGGCGGGCTTGCACGCTGGGACACGGAAGTGCACCCGGTGCGCACCGGCAATGCCGAACCCTTGTCGGCTGCGCTCGCACGCGCGCGGCGGATGGCCCTGTCCGGCAACCAGATCTGGATGCTGTCCGACGGCTGGTGCACCGATGCTTCCGCGCTGCACGCACTGATCCGCCTGAAGCGCCATGCGGACGTTCGGGTCGTCGTCGTGGTGGACGCGTTGGAGCACGCACTCGCTCCGGCCGGCGATTATGTTTTCGAAACGGAAGCGGGACGCCGCCACGTCGATCTTTCGACGGCCACCTCGCGTGCGGCCTTGCGCGACCGTCTTTCCCAGGGTTCGCGCGCGCTGGCAAAAACGTGCGACGACGCTTCGGTGCCATGGGTGCTGTTGGCCACCAGCGGAGAACCCGACGTGGTTCTTGCGCCCCTGTTGCGCAAGCGCATCCTGGAGCATCGCCGATGAACGGGCCGGTGCTGCGGGACATCCATCTGCCTCCGGCGCACTGGTGGCCACTGGCGGCCGGATGGTGGCTGCTTGCAGCGCTGCTGGCGCTCGCGGGGTTCGGTGTGGCGTGGTGGTTGCGGCGCGTGGCGCGCACGCTTCCCCTGCGCGCGGCGATGCGTGAAATCGATGCGCTCGAAGCCGCTTATGCGCGCGACGGCGACGCCGGGCAGCTCGTGGATGGAGCATCGCGCCTGATGCGACGCGTGGCATTGCGCGTTGCGCCCGGAGCGGCGGCGCAAACCGGTGCAACCTGGTGCGCCTTCGTGCACACGCATGCAGCCGATGCAGGCACCCGGCAGGTACTGGATCAACTCGCCAGCGAGCGCTTTCGCGCGCAGCCGGTGCTGGATGCGCCAGTGCTGCTGTCGGCGTTGCGCGCTTGGTGCCGGGATGCGCTGCGCACGCGCGCGTCCACCCCCTTCCATGGGAAGGGGGTCGCGCCGGAGGCGCGGGGGGTTGAAACGCCTGTGCAATACACGTCGCAGAAGTCCGCCGCATGACGTTCGCATGGCCATGGATGTTCCTGCTGCTGCCACTGCCGTGGCTGGCCTGGAAATTCCTGCCGCCCACCGCGCCGGGTGTGGCGCTGCGCTTGCCGCAGCCGGTTGCCCTCGCGCAACACGCGGCAGCTTCCCGCATCCGCCATTGGCGCGTGTGGATCGCCGCGCTGGCTTGGGGGCTGCTGGTGTGCGCCGCCGCGCGTCCGCAGCAGCCGGCGCCGCCGCAGGCGATCACGCACACCGGGCGCGCGCTGATGCTGGCAGTCGATTGCTCCGGCAGCATGGCGATCGAGGACATGCGGTTTGGCGACACGGTGGTCAGCCGTTTCGCCGCGGTGAAGGCGATCGCGCAGCGCTTCATCAAGCTGCGATCCGGCGATGACGTCGGCCTGGTCCTGTTCGGAACCCAGGCGTACCTGATGACGCCGATGACGTTCGATGTCGATGCGGTCGCCAACCAGATGGGCGGCGCCGCCGTCGGACTGGCCGGACGCGAAACCGCGATCGGCGATGCCATCGTGCTCGCGGTCAAGCACTTGTCCGCGCTGCCCGCTCGCGCACGCGTGCTGGTGCTGCTGACGGATGGCGTCAACACTGCGGGAAGCGTGGCGCCGCTGGAAGCAGCCAAGCTGGCGAAGGCCGCGGGCGTGCGCATCTACACGATCGGCGTCGGTTCCAGCGCGCAGACGCTCGATGCCTTCGGCTTCCAGTTCGCGGCGCCGGACAATCAACTGGATATCCAGGCGCTGACGCAAATCGCCGACACCACCGGGGGCCGATTCTTCCGCGCATCGGATGGCGACCAACTCGCCGCGGCTTACCAGGCGATCGATGCGCTGGAACCGTTGGCGTCCGGCCATTCGCTGTTGCGTCCCGATCGCGAGTGGTACCCGTGGCCGCTTGCGTTGGCGCTGTTGCTTGCTTGCGTGCTGCTGCCGTGGAACCGTGGGCGCATGCGCAAAACGGTGGCCGCATGAGCGCGTTCGGGATCATGCCTGATTTCCTTGGGTTGCACTTCCTGCGGCCGTGGTGGGGGCTGGCGTTGGCGCCGTTGCCGTTGGCGTTGTGGATGCTGGCGCGGAATGGCAGCGGACGCGCGGCACTGGCGAGGTTGGCGGATGCCGCGCTGTTGCCGTATCTGCTCAGCGATAGCGGTGTACGCGGCCGGTTCGCACTGGGTCTGGTCGCGACGGCTTGGCTGCTTGCGGTCGCGGCGCTTTCCGGACCGGCCTGGCAGAAGGTGCCGGCGCCGTTGTACGTCAATGGCGCCGCGCGCGTGGTGGTGCTTTCGCTTGCCGACGACATGCTGGCGCAGGACGTACAGCCCGATCGCATGACCCGCGCACGCTTCGCGGTGCGCGATCTGTTGAACGACGCGAATGATGCGCGCATGGCGCTGGTGGCGTATGCGGGCGCGGCGTTCACGGTGGCGCCGTTGACCGATGACAAGAACACGATCCTCAATCTGCTGCACGCACTCAAGCCCGACGTGATGCCGGTACCCGGCAACGACGCCGCGGCGGGCATTCGCCAAGGCATCGGGTTGCTCCAGCAGGCCCATGCCAAAGGTGGCGAAATCGTGCTGGTGACCGACACCGCCGATGACGCCGCCGTCGCGCAGGCGAAAGCCGCGCGCGCGAAGGGCATCCGTGTCGACGTGCTCGGCGTCGGCACGCGCGAAGGTGCACCCGTGCCGCAGACGGGCGGCGGATTTGCGAGTGGGTCGGGCGGCACACTGATGGCGCGCCGCGACGATGCCGCGCTGCGTGCGGTGGCGGACGCCGGCGGCGGTCGCTACGTGGTATTGCAGGCGGACGGCACAGGCGCGGCGTCATTCGGTGCGCCGGTGACGGAAGCTGGACATGCGAGCCGCGCCGAGCGCGCACAGGTATGGCGCGACGGCGGCATCTGGTTGCTTCCCGCGTTGCTGGTGCTCGCGGCGCTGGCATTCCGGCGCGGCTGGTTGCTGGCGCTGGTGATACTTGCGCTGCCCATCGGAATGCCGGCCGCGCGCGCGGCCACGTGGAATTCGTTGTGGGCAAACCGCGACCAGCGCGCATTGCGGGCGCTGCAACAGGGCGACACCGCGCAGGCACGCAAACTGGCATCGACGCCTGCCGTGCGCGGCGCCGCCGATTACCGCGCGGGCGACTATGCCAGCGCGGCCAAGGCCTTCGCTCAGGGTGACGACGCGCGCGCACGCTACAACCTCGGCAACGCACTGGCGAAACAAGGCGAGTACGAAAAGGCCATCGCGACGTACAGGCAAGCCTTGCAACGCGATCCGAAGATGGCGGATGCGCGCGCCAACCTCGATGCGGTGGAAGACTGGTTGAAGAAACACCAGCAGCACTCGCCCCGATCGGGCCAGCCAAGCCGCAACGCACAACCGTCGTCGTCATCGGGCGCTGGTTCATCCAGCCAGAACACTGGCAAGGATTCCGGAAAATCCGGCGCGCAGCAGGGCGCTGCGTCGTCTGCGCCGCAGGCTTCGTCGGCGACCGGCGCGAACAACACCGCAGGCAAGCAGGCCGCGCAGCAGCAAGGCAACGCCGGCGCGGCGCAGCAGGATCACGACACATCGGCCGCTGAAGCCGCGAAGCAACAACAGCAAGCACTACAAGCGGAGCAGGCGCTCGCACGCGAGCTGCAGCAGGCGCGCAGAACGGCGCGTTCCGCAAAGCAGGGAAGCGCCAATGCCTTCGCGCTCGGCGAAGACGCATCGAAACAGGACGGCCATTTCGATGCGCAGCAGCGCGCGATGTTGCACGCGGTGCCGGATGATCCCGGCGCGCTGCTGCGGCGCAAGTTCCGGCTGGAATGGGAACAGCGCAACGGGCACCTGCCGGAGGAACCACAGCAATGATGCGTCGATGGTGCATCGTCCTGCTGCTGTTGCTGGCTCCGCTCGCGCAGGCCGCAAGCGTGCATGCGTTCCTCGATCGCAGCCACGTGAGCCTCGGCGACACCGTGACGCTCAACATCCAGTCGAGTGATCCCATCGGTGCGCCTGACCTGACACCGCTGCAACGGGATTTCCAGGTGCTCGGCACCTCGAACTCCAGCAGCCTGCAGATCGCCAACGGCACGACCACCCGCACCGTGCAACTCGGCATTGCGCTGAAACCGCTGCACGCCGGCACGATCACGATCCCGCCGCTGGACGTGGGTGGCGCGAAGACGCAGCCGCTGACCCTGCAGGTCGGCGCGGCGCCGTCAGGCGGCCGCGGCTGCACCGGCGATCCCGTGTTCATGGAAACGAGCGTGCTGTCGAGTTCACCCTACGTCGGCGAGCAGACGGTTTACACGGTGCGCTTGTTCTACCTGCCCGGCGTCAGCGGTTCGCTGGGCGATCCCGGTGCCGATGGCGCCGACCTGGTCAAGCTCGATCGCGACCACCGCTACACGGTCAATCGCAACGGTTACGCCTACCAGGTTCTCGAATACAGCTGGGCGCTGATTCCGCAGCGCACCGGCGCCATCACGGTGCGTGGTCCGACATTCCAGGGCGAGCGGCTCGCGGCGGGCAATCCCGGCGCCTTGTTCAACAACCCCAACGCGTTGTTCAACAATCCAAATGCGCTGTTGAACGGGCAGATGCCCGGCATCGGTGCGCCGGTCAGCGCCACCGCGCCGGTGACGCGCATCGCTGCGCGCGCAGCACCCGCCGCTGCGGGCAAGCCGTGGTTGCCTGCGCGCGATGTGCAGTTGAAGCTGACGGGGTGGCCCGCGAATGACGAAGCGAGGGCGGGCGTGCCGCTGACGGTGACCTTGAGCATCAGCGCAAGCGGGCAACCAGCCGATACATTGCCCGAACCCGAACTGCCTGCGATCGCGGGCGCGCGCGTGTACCCGGACCAGACCCGCGACAGCACCGACGACAGTGGCCAATGGCTGCAGGGCACGCGCACGCGCAGTTTCGCGATCGTGCCGCAGCGTGACGGCACGTTGTCGCTGCCCGCCATCACTTTGAACTGGTGGGACGTGGCGCACGATCGCGCGCAGCAGGCGAGCGTGCCCGCACGGATTTTGCAGGTGAGCGGCGCCGTTGCAGGAGCATCGAGTGCGTCGCCACCGCCGCAGCCTGCGCAGCCGGTGATTCGGAACGTGCCCGCACCGGCGTCGTCCGCTGCGCCACTGGCTGCATCGACACGCGGCCACGAAACGCAAACGGTGTGGCGCATCATCGCGCTGGTGAGCCTGGTGCTGTGGCTGCTGGCGATCGCGGCGGCGGCAGCGTGGTGGCTGACGCGGCGCAGAACAGCGCCCGTCGCTGTCGATCCTCTGGCCGCGTCGGAGCAAGAAGAAGCGCGGAAATCGCAACGTGCGCTGCAGGCAGAAGCGCTTGCAGCAGCGCGCGGCGGCGATGCCGCGGCGTGCGAGCACGCGCTGCTGGCCTGGGCGCGCAGTTTCCGTCCGGAGATTGCCAACGTGACCGCGTTGCGCGATTCGTTGTCCGACCGCGCGCAGTGCAATGCGCTGGACGCCTTGCAGCGCGCGCGTTGGCAGGGCGGTGACACGGCAGCCGCGTGTGCCGAGGTGGCGATTGCCTTTGCGCGCGGGTTCATGTGGCGTGGAGATGAAAAGTACGCGCACGGCAAGCGCGGCGACCTGCCGCCGCTGTACCCATCGCGCGATTGACGCGCGGCGACTGCGCGTCGTGCCAGCGTCGGTTTGTCAGGACAGGACTGCGACGTGCAGCCGTTCGGCCGCACCGCGCCAGGTTTGCGCCATGCTGCGGTCGAACGCGCACAAGACAATGCGGTGCGGCGTGCGCGTGCGATGTTGTTCCTCGGCCAGCACGGCCAGCGCCACACCCGCCGCGGCGTCGCGCGGATAGCCGTACACGCCACAACTGATTGCCGGAAACGCGACGCTGTCGATCGCGTGTTCGCGCGCCAGTTCCAGCGCATTGCGATGGCACGCCGTCAGCATTTGCGGCTCGCCGTGTTCTCCGCCGCGCCAGACCGGGCCGACCGTGTGGATCACGAACCGCGCGGGCAAGTCGAAGCCGGGCGTGATGCGCGCCTCGCCGGTCAGGCAGCGCACGCCAGCCCCCACTTCAGGAATCGCGCGGCAGGCGTCAAGCAGCCGCGGGCCGGCCGCGCGGTGGATGGCGCCGTCGACCCCGCCGCCGCCGAGCAGCGTCTCGTTCGCCGCGTTGACGATGGCGTCGACGCGCAGCGTGGTGATGTCGGCCTGGATGATTTCGATGGTCATGCGTGGCAAGGGCGCGACGCTGCGCGCCCTCGCCGGCCTGCCGGAAAATCAGCGTTGCTGCTTTAGCAGGTCGCGAATCTCGGTCAGCAGCACCACGTCCGCGGGCGGCGCCGGCGGCGGGGCGTCGGTCTTCTTCGGCATCACGCGTTCGAGGGCCTTGATCACGATGAAGATCGCGAGCCCGATGATGAGGAACGTGATGATGGTGTTGATGAAAGCACCGTAGGTGATGGCCACTTCCTTCCTGGTGCCGGATGCGGCCTGGATGATCACCTTCATGTGGGAAAAATCGATGCCGCCGGTGATCACGCCCAGCGGCGGCATGATGATGTCGCTGACCAGGGATTTGACGACCGCGCCGAATGCGCCGCCGATGACCACCGCAACGGCCAGGTCGACCACGTTGCCGCGCATGATGAACGCCTTGAAGTCTTTAGCGAAGCTCATTGCGTACTCCTTCTCTGGAATGGGCCGGTATGTCTCCCCGCCGCGTCGCGGCGCGCCCATTTAGGCACTCCCGCGTGCGGTGCGCAAGCCGCCGCGCGTTCAGGCGACTTGCCCGTCCAGCGTGGCAATGCCTTGCAGTTCGGCGCGGAAATGGTCGCCACGCTGCAGCGGCCCGACGCCGGCCGGCGTGCCGGTGAAGATCAGGTCGCCAGGTTTCAATTCGAACAACTTCGACAGTTCGGCGATGATCTCCGGCACCGCGAAAATCATCTCCGCGATGTCGGTGTCCTGGCGCATCTCGCCGTTCACGCTGAGCGACAGCCGCGCACGCTGCGGATGTCCGATGTCGCCGACGGTGCGCAACGGGGAAACCGGCGCGGAGGCATCGAAACCCTTGGCGACATCCCACGGCAACCCTTTCGCCTTCATCGCGGCCTGCAGATCGCGGCGCGTGAGATCGAGTCCCACGCCGTAACCGAAGACGCAATCGGGCGCGCGTGACGCGTCGATATCACGTCCGCCGCGCACAAGCGCCACCACCATTTCCACTTCGTGGTGCAACTCGTGCGTGGCCGATGGATAAGGCACGTCGCCGCCTTCGGACACGATCGCATCGGCGGGTTTCATGAAGAACACCGGGTTCGCGCGGCTCACCGTCTGCGCGCCCATTTCCTTCGCGTGATCCGCGTAATTGCGGCCGATGCAATAGATGCGGTGGACGGGAAAGCGCGCGTCGCTGCCGTGAACGGGCAGGCTGGGAACAGCAGGCGGGTCGAACGCGAAAGACATGGAATGGCTCCGTGGCGTTGGGGATTGTAAGCTCCGACCGGCCGCATGACAGCTGTCAGACGTAACGCTTGATGGCTGCCGGTGGCGGCCGCGCAAGTCGCGCTGCAAGCTATGTCACACTTACGCGGGGCGACTTTGCGCGCATGGGGATGACGGGTGAACGACGGGAAGACCAACCACGACCTGCTGCACGAATTGCGCATCGATCGCGCGCAGCGTGATGACGACGGAGCGCGTGTGCGCTGGCCATGGATCGTGGGCGCGATAGTCGTGGTGCTGATCCTTGCCAGCAGTGTCGCGGCATTCGCGCTGCGCGGCCATGCGGCGACCGTCGAAACCAGCACCGCGGTGGCGGCGGCGTCCAGCAGCGATGCGGCGGTGTTGCAGGCGACCGGTTACGTGGTCGCGCGGCGGCAGGCCACGATTTCGGCGCAGATCATCGGCACGCTCACCGAAGTTTCGGTCGACGAGGGCGCGCACGTCAAGCAGGGGCAGATCCTGGCGCGGCTCGATCCCACGGCCTACCAGGCGCAACTCGATTCGACCAAGGCGCAATACGCGGCCGCGCAGGCGGGCGTCATCAAGGCGCGCGCAACGTTGCGGCAGGATCGCGCGAACGCCGCGCGCATGGACGCGGTGGTCGCGCGCGGGTACGTCTCGAAGCAGGACGCGCAGCAGGCGAACACGCTGGTCGATACCGACAAGGCGGGGCTCGACGCCGCGATCAAGCAGGCGCAAGCGGCGAAGGATCAGGTGCAGGCGGCGCAGGTGAACCTGGATTTCTCCATCATCCGCGCGCCATTCGATGGCGTGGTCACCGACAAGGCCGCGGAAGTGGGCGAGATCGTGTCGCCGTATACCTCGGGCGGCGGCGGCATCGCCGGCGGGCTTGCGACGATCGTGGACATGAATTCGCTGGAAATCGACGTCGACGTCAACGAGGCCTACATCAGCCGCGTCGTGCCCGGCATGCCGGTCGAGGCGGTGCTGGATGCGTATCCCGACTGGAAGATTCCCGCGCACGTGATCGCGATCATCCCGAGCGCCGACAAGAGCAAGGCCACCGTGAAGGTACGCATCGCGCTGGATCAGAAGGATCCGCGCATCATTCCGCAGATGGGCGTGCGCGTGTCGTTCCTCGAAAAGAAGGATGCGAACCGCAAGCCGCTGCCGGGTGTGCTGGTGCCGAAGTCGGCGATCGTGCAGCGCGGCGGCAAGGACGTGGTGTTCGTGGTGAAGGACGGCCGCGTCGCGCGCACGTCCGTGACCACGGGCGCGGATTTCTCGGATTTGAAACAGGTGACGCAAGGCCTGGACGCGGGCGCGGAAGTGGTGACCACGCCGGCCGCGGATTTGAAGGACGGCGAGAAGGTGCGGGTGACGACCGGCGGGAGTCAATAATTTCGCCGCGAGCTTTCAGGTCGGCATCCCCGCGAGAGCGGAGATCCAGCGACTTGAACGGCAAAGACACTGGATTCCCGCCTTCGCGGGAATGACGAGTAGCGAGGAGACGACGATGAACGCAGCAGTCGCGGAAGTGCAAGAAGGTGATCGGACGTTGGGCGAAAAGCAGCCGCTGGTGCAGATCCGCGGCCTGTCGAAAACCTACACGCGCGGCAAACAGAAACTCGAAGTGCTGCACCACATCGACCTCGACATCGCGCGCGGTGATTTCTTCGCACTGATGGGGCCCTCGGGTTCCGGCAAGACCACGCTGCTCAACTTGATTGGCGGCCTCGATTCGCCTTCCGATGGCAGCCTGACCGTGGACGGCAAGCGCATCGACAAGATGGCCGAAGGCCAGCTCGCGCGCTGGCGCGCCGGCAACGTCGGCTTCGTGTTCCAGTTCTACAACCTGATGCCGGCGCTGACCGCGCAGAAGAATGTCGAACTGCCGCTGCTGCTGACCAAATTGTCGGCCGCGCAGCGCAAGAAGAATGCCGCGATCGCGCTGCAACTGGTGGGACTTGCCGATCGCGCCTCGCACAAGCCCAGCGAATTGTCGGGCGGCCAGCAGCAGCGCGTCGCGATCGCGCGCGCGATCGTGTCCGACCCGACCCTGCTGGTCTGCGACGAGCCGACCGGCGACCTCGATCGCCAGTCGGCGGAAGAAGTGCTGACGCTGCTGCAGCGCCTCAACCGCGAACACGGCAAGACCATCGTGATGGTCACGCACGATCCCAAGGCTGCCGAGTACGCTTCGCATACCCTGCACCTTGACAAGGGCACGCTGGTCGAGCAGCAGCACACGGCCTGAGCGGGAGCCATGTCATGAAATATTTCAACCTGGTATGGAGCGCACTGTTCCGGCGCAAGACGCGGACGATCTTCACGCTGATCTCGATCATCGCGGCGTTCCTGCTGTTCGGCCTGCTCAACGCGGTCCGCGTGGCATTCACCAGTGGCAGCGACAGCCTCGCGGGCAATGAGCGGCTGGTCGTCGCCTCGCGGTTCTCGATCATGACCGGCCTGCCGGAAAGCCTGAAGACGCGCATCGCGGCCATTCCGGGCGTGGAAGGCGTGGGTCACGAGAACTGGTTCGGCGGCGTGTACCAGGACCCGAAGAACTTCGTCTTCAGCTTCGCGGTCGACGAGGATTACCTGGCCACGAATCCGGACATCGTGTTGACGCCGGAGCAGCGCAAGGCGTTCGCGAATACGCAGGACGGCGCGCTGGTGGGCGAGGCGCTCGCCGCGCGCTACCACTGGAAGGTCGGCCAGCAGATTCCGTTGCAGTCCACGATCTTTCCGCGCAAGAACGGCGACAAGACCTGGCCGTTCACGATCGTGGGCATCTACAAGACGGCGAAAGACGCGCCCAATGGCGGCGACCAGATGTTCTTCCTGCACTGGAAATATTTCGATGAGGGCAACATGTACGGCCAGCACTCGGTGGGCTGGTACGTCGTCAAGCTGAAGGATGCGAAGGACGCCGACAGGGTGGCGCAGGCGATCGACGCGCTGTCGGCCAATTCCGACCACGAAACCAAGACCCAGACCGCCAATGCGTTCAACGCATCCTTCGCCAAGCAGATCGGCAACATCGGCCTGATCGTCGAGGCGATCATGGCGGCGGTGTTCTTCACGCTGATCCTCTTGACCGGCAACACCATGGCGCAGGCGGTGCGCGAGCGCATCCCGGAACTGGCGGTGCTGAAGACGATCGGATTCTCCAACCGCAGCGTGCTCGCGCGGGTGCTGGCCGAAGCGATCCTGCTGCTGTTGATCGGCGGCGTGATCGGCTTGGGCATAGCCAGCGTGCTGGCGCCCGCGCTCGCCAAAGGCAGCGGCGGGATGATCCAGTTGCCGCCGATCGGTTGGCTGATCTGGGTCGAAGGCGCGGTGTTGATGATCGTGATCGGCATCATGGTCGGCGTGTTGCCCGCGTTGCGCGGGATGCGCCTGAAGATCGTCGATGCCCTGGCCGGACGTTGAGGAGCGTGACATGAAAAAGTTCTTGTTCGGTCTTGGCCTCGCGGCGATCGTGATCGTGTGGCTGGTGGTGTGGACGGCGCTGCCGTGGTTCGTCGTGTTGGGCTTGGCGATCCTGCTGGCGCTGTGGTTGCTGGCCGCGCGCACCGGGCGGCGCACCTTGTCGGTCACGCGCGTCGGAATGAGCACGCTCACCCAGCGGCTCGGTTCCACCGCGGTGATCGTGGTCGGCATCGCCGGCGTGGTCGGCGTGCTGGTGGCGTTGCTGGCGATGGGCGACGGTTTGACCGCCACGCTGCAGCAAACCGGCAGCAACGACACCGCGATCGTGTTGCGCGGCGGTTCGGGCGCGGAAAGCAATTCCGTGTTGACACGCGACGATATCGACGTGATCGAGCAGGCGCCCGGCATCGCGCGCGACGCGCAGGGCAAGCCGATCGCGTCGGCGGAACTGGTGGTGGTCGCCAACGTGCCGAAGAAGAGCGATCCGAAAACCGATTCCAACGTCGCGATCCGCGGCGTCGGCGACGAGGCCTGGACGGTATGGCCGAACGTCAGGATCATCCAGGGCCGCAAGTTCACGCCCGGCATGCGCGAGCTCGTCGTCGGCGAGGGCGCCGAGCGCCAGTTCGCCGGGCTGGACGTGGGCAAGACGCTGCGCCTCGGGGGCCAGGACTGGACCATCGTCGGCGTGTTCGCGTCGAACGACGCGCACGGGTCGGAGCTGTGGGGCGATTCCAAATCCGTTGCTTCGGCGTATCGCCGCGGCAGCAGCGCGGAATCGGTGACGGCGCGATTGACGTCACCCAAGGCTTTCGACAAATTCAAGGCGTCGCTGATGGGCGACCCGCGCGTCAAGGTGGACGTCAGCACCACACGCGATTATTTCAACAAGCAATCCGAGGGCCTGAGCAAGGTGATCCGCATCGTCGGCATCACCATCGGCGTGATCATGGCGATCGGCGCGATCTTCGGTGCGCTCAATACCATGTATGCGGCGGTCGCGACGCGCGCCCGCGAAATCGCCACGCTGCGCGCGATCGGATTCCGCGGCACGCCGGTGGTGGTGTCGGTGCTGCTGGAAACCATGCTGCTGGCGCTGATCGGCGGCATCGTCGGCGCCGTGATCGTGTGGCTGGTGTTCAACGGTTACACGGCGTCCACCGTCGGCGGCAACTTCAGCCAGGTCGTCTTCCAGTTCCGCGTGACGCCGGAACTCTTGTGGACCGGCATCAAGTGGGCCCTCGCGATCGGCTTCATCGGCGGTCTGTTTCCCGCGGTACGCGCGGCAAGGCTGCCGGTGACGACTGCGCTGCGGGAGTTGTAAAAGTCCCGCACGTCCAGCCGATTCCTCCATGAAATTCCGGAGTGCAGTTGGGCTCCGCGCCAATTGCGGGTTCGCGTCCAATGTGCGACACGGGCGAGCCGATCTCGTCCACTAATAGACGATTGTCACGACGCTGATCGAGTCGGCGCCGCACGGTTTTGCTTGGGCAACAGGTGGACCTTGGAGCGCACTGTTGCCGCAAATGAGCGCCAACTGTTCGTCAAATTGGCCAGATTGAAAACGCACTGTGTCGATGCGATAGGGGAGCGGGGAGCTACAGCGTTCGTTCACGTCCCGTCTTATCTCATCAAAATTGGTGGTGCACGCCGACAGGATGGTGATCGATATACCAAACGAGGTTTGTGCTTCCTTCGCACGGCACGATATGGAAACACAGAGCCCAAAGAGGACCCAGGCGAGTACTGCAAGATACCGGTGACACATGGTTGCATTTTGTTCATTTGCAGCTGACGCGGACCGTGATCGAGAGCCGGAAATGCTCCTCCAGAGACGTGAACTTTTGTTTCGTCCCATCGGTGTCGATGAAGCCGGGGTGCGGCTGCGGAAGCTCCTGCTGTTTGCCTGTCGGGCTCGACACAAAGACTTGCACTGACGTTTACAGTGGACCGCGATCGGATTCGTGGTTGCCAGATCGGCTATGCGCCGAGTGTGCCCACTGTTTGCGTCAAGGCCGATGACGGGAGAGCGTGAACGGATCAAGGCGCTGGACGGTGAGGTACGCTGCGCCGGGCGAGGAGATTTTGCGAATAAAGCCGCCGGTGCGTCCGGGCGGTTCAGCCGCAATCGAAAATTACGGAAAACCAGCGCATTTTGTGAAATGCGTTCCTTTACTTGGAACGGTTGTTGCTTTGTCTCTGTTGTAAACACAGGGGCTATTTCAATGGCCGGCAATATCCATTCAGCAGCGACACCCATCACCACTGGCCGGCCACTCGACGCGATTGCCTTGTTGCGAGCCAACGGCAAGTTGTTGGCAGCCGCCGATCTTGATGCCGTGGTGAGAGCCGCCCGCGAGCTCCTGGGCATTCTGGTGCCGGAATCCGAGGTCCGGCGCTGCGCCAGGGGCGTCGGGACACCGGTCACCGCCGGTGCCTTCGGGCAACAATTGCAGATCCCGCTTTCCAGGCGGGAGATTCTCCTTGTTACCGCGCCGGACAACCATGCCAGGATCGCGCTGCTAAGGCCGGCAGCCAATTTGATCGAAGCACGGATCGAGGCGCTCGGCAAACAAATGGCGCTGGCGGAATCCGTCGAACATCTCGGGCGGTCCGAACGCTTACAGCGCGCGCTGTATGCCATCGCTGATCAGGCCAATTCGGCAGACGACGACCTGACCACGATGTCCCAAGCGCTTCACGGCATCGTCAGTTCCCTGATGTATGCAGAGAACTTTTACATCGCCCTGTATGACGCTGCACGCGATAGCGTGCGCTTTGCGTACTACGCCGATGTTGCCGACCCGAACATTCCTGACCCGCACAGCGACATGTCGATGGCGGAAATCCTGCACGGCCCAACCTGGTACGTGCTCCATGACGGCAAGCCGTTGATGGGTCCACCGGAGTTGATGAGCCGCTGCGTCACTGGTCCGTTCCACATGGTCGGCGCCGTGTGCAAGGACTGGCTGGGGGTGCCGTTGCTTCGGGGAACCGACGTGGTCGGTTGCGTAGTTGTTCAGAGTTATGACGATGTGCACCACTTCTCCGAGCAGGACAAGACCCTCCTGATCTATGTGGCCCAGCACATCCAGACCGCGCTGGAGCGGCGCTTGGCACACGCCGAGTTGGAACATCGCGTCAATGAGCGCACCGCGGAATTGCAACAGCAGGTATTTGAGCGTCAGCGCGGCGAACGATTGCAGGCGGCACTGTTTCGCATCGCTGAACTCGCCAGTACCACTGACAGCATCGAAACCTTCTATGCCACCGTACATAGCGTGGTAGGTGATCTGCTGTACGCACGCAATTTCTATATTGCGCTGTCATCCGAGGATGGTACCGAACTGACCTTTCCCTACCTGGTGGATGAACGCGACGACAAGCATGAGCCGCGCAAACTCGCCAACGGTCTGACAGAGTACGTAGTGCGTTGCGGCAAGGCATTACTCGCGGATTCCGCCGAGGTTTCCAGGCTGCGCACCGCAGGCGAAGTGGCGCCACACGGACCGGATTCGGAGTGCTGGCTTGGCGTGCCGCTGGTGTGTTCGGAGCGCACGGTCGGAGTATTGGTCGTGCAGAGCTATTCGCCGGAACGGCGCTATACGCTGCGCGACCAAGAACTGCTGACATTTGTGTCCTACCACATCGCCAACGCGCTGGAGCGGATACGTGTCGCCGAATCCCTGCGCCACGCCTACGCCGACCTTGAACGCCGTGTGGACGAACGCACCGGTGCACTTGGATTGGCCAATCGTGACTTGCGTGCGGAAATTGCCGAGCGCGAGCGCGTCGAGGCGCGCCTGAAGCACGAAACCCTGCACGACCCGCTGACGGGCCTGCCCAATCGCACTCAGCTGACGCAGAGGCTGGCGCACGCACTCGCGTATTATCGCGCTGATCCAGCCAAGGGTTTCGCGGTGCTGTTCATGGATCTCGACCGCTTCAAGGTGATCAACGACTCAGTCGGTCACTTGTTGGGCGACGACCTGTTGTTCGAGGTCGGCAAGCGCATTCGCGCTTGCCTGAAGCCCAACGACATGGTTGCGCGCATGGGTGGTGACGAGTTCTGTGTACTGTTGGACGGTGTTGCGGATGTGGATATGGCCAGCAACATCGCCGGGCGCATCATTCATGCTCTCAACGCGCCATTCTGGCTCGCTTCCAAGGAAATGTTTACCTCCACCTCTGTCGGCATCGCATTGGCCGCGCCGCACTACCAGAGCCCGGACGAGTTGCTGCGCGACGCCGACTCGGCCATGTACCGTGCCAAGGCCGAAGGACGTCACCGGTGTGTGGTGTTTGACGACGACCTGCGCAGGGAAGCGGTATCGCTGTTGGAGGTCGAAAACGACCTGCGCCGCGGCCTGACACGCAGCGAGTTCGTGCCGTATTACCAACCGATCGTGAACCTCGACGTCGGCAACGTCATCGGTTATGAAGCGCTGATGCGTTGGCGCCACCCGCGGCGCGGCATAGTACTGCCGGGCGAATTTCTCAGCGTCGCCGAGGACACCGGAATGTCTGAAGCCATGGACTGGCAGATCTTCACCCAGGCATGTCGCGATGCCAACGCGCTGGCCGGAAGCGGTGATGCCTTCGTGAGTGTCAACCTTTCGGCACGTCACTTCCGCGACCCCAAGCTTGATCAAAGGCTGCTCGGGCTGCTTGCCGAATATGCGGTGCCAGCGTCGCGCTTCCGCGTCGAGGTCACCGAGCGCGCGCTGTTGGAAGATACGCCCACGGTCAAGCGGGTGCTGCATATTTTCCGTCAGGCCGGCATAGGCGTTTCGCTGGATGATTTTGGAACCGGATATTCGTCACTGTCCTATCTGCATCAGTACCCGTTGCAAATGCTCAAGATCGATCGCTCATTCGTCGCCGATCTCACCAAAGAAGATCAAGGCAGCGGCGTGGCCGTTATTCGTGCCATCTTGGCAATGGCCGACGCACTTTCGATGCAGGTGATCGCCGAAGGCGTCGAAACGACGGCTCAGCGCGATCTGCTGCGCGAGCTTGGTTGCCAGCATGTCCAGGGATTTCTGTACTCGAAGGCGCAGCCCGTGGATACGTGGATCGGAGGCGCCGCACCCGTTTTTGCAGCATGACGAAATCTGCCTCCGGGCGGCTTTGCCCGCTCGGGATGCACTTCGTTACGCGTTCGGACGTTCCCGAGCGGGCGCGTCACAACATCCGCCACGGCACGAAGATCGCGGCGAGGATCGCGGCGAAGATCGTCCACTTGGCGGCGTAGTACAGCTTGCGGTTGCGCTTCTTCAGTTTCTTGCCGACGTGCCGGATCGCGTAGGCGTACTTGAATATCTTGTTGACGCCGCCGGTGCGGTCGCCTTCCTGGTTGGGCGAGGAACCTGCGGCGAGCAGGGTGCGCGCAACGGCGTGGTTGAGCGCGGTGGCCCAGCGATACTTCATCGGACGCTCGAGGTCGCAGAACAGGATGATGCGGTCCTGGTCGGTTTCGTTGGCGGCCCAGTGGATGTAGGTCTCGTCGAACACCACGCCTTCGCCGTCGCGCCAACTGTACGGTTTGCCGTCCACCTTGATCCAGCAACGATCGTCGTTGGGCGTGATTAGTCCCAGGTGGTAGCGCAGCGAACCCGCGAACGGATCGCGATGCTTGCCAAGGTTGCTGCCCGGCGGCAACTGGGTGAATGCGGCGGCCTTGATGTTCGGCGAGCCTTTCAGGATCTCGACCGTGCGCGGGCACAGTTGCTGTGCCGACGGATGCGGCGCGTCGTCGTACCACTTGAGGTAAAACCGCTTCCAGCCGGTGCGGAAGAAGGAATGGAAGCCGGCGTCGTTGTGCTGGTCGGACGCCTTGATGTGGCTGGCCTTCGCCAGCGCGATGGCTTCATCGCGGATGACCTGCCAGTTGCTGCGCAGGTTTTCTAGTTCCGGAAAATCGGCGATTTGCAGGTACGGTGTGCGCGGCACGCGCGAGAACGCGTACATCAACACGTTGATCGGCGCCATGAACGTCGAGTGGTCGGTGATCTGGCGCAGGAACTTGTGCCGCACCCGGCCGCGAAAGTGCACGTACAGCGCACACACGACGAGAACGGCAAGGACGATCCACTTGGTCATGACGGCAACGGGCAAGGCCATTCAATGGCCGCGCATTTTACTCCGCAGCGGCTGTACGCCGCCTGCCGCGTCCGTGCGCCAGCGTGATGATCGCGACGCCGACGAGGATCACGACCATGCCGCCAATCTCGGCGCTGCCCACGTGTTCGCCCGCAACCAGCGCGCCCAGCAACACGGCCACCGGCGGATTCACGTAGGCGTAGCTCGCGGTCAGCGCCGGACGCGCGTGCTTGACCAGGAACAGGTAGGCGGAAAACGCGATGATCGATCCGAACACGGCGAGGTACGCGACGGCGATGATCGACGTCATCGATGGATGCGCGGGCCAGCGCTCGCCGGTGAGCCACGCGGCCAGCGCCAGCGCGGGCGCCGCACACAGCATCTGCGCGGCCACGTTCATCGGGCCGTCCGGCATGTCCTGGTGGCGGCTCCAGATCGAGCCGAACGCCCACGCCGCGGTCGCGAAGATCAGCGCCGCAGCCGCCAACGGCACCGCGCGCATCGCGCCGCCGCTGTTCAACACGATCACGCCCACGAATCCGACGACCAGTCCGATGATCTCGCTGCGGCTCGGGTGTTCGCGGTAGGCAAACAGCACCAGCGCCACGAACAATGGTTCGCTGGCGATGGCGACCGCGGCGATGCCCGACGTCACGCTTTGTTCGGCGAAACACACCAGGCCGTTGCCGAACAGCAACAGCAGCACGCCCGTGACCGCCGCGTTGCGCCATTGCCGGCGCGTCGGCGGCTTGACGCCGCGCAGGCGCAACCACGCGTACATCGCGATGCCGGCCGCGAGGAATCGCAGTGCAGCCATCGCAAACGGCGGGAATCCGGTCAGCCCGATGCGGATGCCGAGGTAGGTCGAGCCCCAGATCACGTACACCGCCAGCAGCGCCAGCGGGATCAGCCAGCGGCGTTGCGGCGTCGCGCCGGCGGCAGACAGTGCGATGTCGTTCATGGCGGATCAACCGTTGCGCCGCATGCAGCGCAGAAGAAAACGAAGACGCCTCCGCGAGGGAGGCGTGACGACATTCTAGTTCGAGTGATCTCGCGGCGACGCGCACGGCGTCATGAAAGTTTCGCGACGCGGTGTTGAATGGTGTTCAACGCGCGGCATCGCATCATGCGATACCGGCGGCGGCGTGCAGGGCATCGAGGGTTTGTCCGCCACCGCCGCATTGCGGAGTGTCCGCGGTCTGTCCGCGGACACCTTTTCCGCGCGCTGCGCCTTGGCAAGTGCTTGAATGCGAACGCGTTGACGCCGGGTTCCGCTTGGCACCGGACTTGCTCAAAGAGGACTGTGGCCGCGTTGTGGCGGCCGGAGACCTTGCATGAGCATTCGCGACACCTCCGCACAAGACCGCATCATCGAGAAGCGCGTCAACAAGAAGAAGCTGGGCATCTTCGCCGCCATCGGCGTGGTGGTGCTGGTCTTGCTGATATGGCTGGTGCCGGGCGCGCTGCGCCTGTTCTCCGCAGGTTCGTCGGTGAGCGCGTCGCGGCTGCAGATCGCCAGCGTGGAGCGCGGGCCGTTCGTGCGCGACATCGCCGCCGACGGTCGCGTGGTCGCGGCGGTCAGTCCGACGCTGTATGCCAATGCCGCGGGCGCGGTGGTGCTGCAGGTGCATGCCGGCGACAAGGTGGCCAAGGGCCAGGTGCTGGCGGTGATCGCGAGTCCCGAGCTGACCAACAAGCTCGCGCAGGAAGAAAACAACGAAGACGCGATGCAGGTCGCGTACCAGCAGGCCAAGGTCGATGCCGACCAGCAGCGCTCGAAGCTGCAGGAGGCCTATGACAACGCCAACATCGACCAGCAGAGCGCCGCGCGCGACCTGAAGCGTTACCAGGAGGCCTACGACAAGGGCGCGGTATCGCAGCTCGACGTCGATCGCCACCGCGACGCGCTGCAAAAAGCGCAGATCCAGTTGAGCCACGCCAAGGCCAACCTCGGCATGGACGATTCCAGCCTCACGCTGGAGGTCCAGGCCAAGAAACTTGCCTACGAACGCCAGAAGCTGCTGGTCGCGGATTTGCAACGCCAGGTGGAAGAGTTGAACGTGCGCTCGCCGGTGAACGGCCAGGTCGGCCAGTTGTTCATCGCGCAGACCGCGACGGTGCCCAAGGACGCCAAGCTGCTGACGGTGGTCGACCTGTCGGCGCTGGAAGTGCAGGTGAGCGTGCCGGAAAGTTTCGCGCGCGACCTCGCGCCGGCGATGCCTGCCGTGATCAGCGGCAACGGCAACGACTGGAAAGGCGCGGTCAGCACGATCTCGCCGGAAGTCGTGAATGGCGAAGTGGTGGCGCGGGTGCGCTTCGAAGGCAAGAAGCCCAGCGAACTGCGCCAGAACCAGCGCCTGTCGGTGCGCATCGTGCTCGACAAGCGCGACAACGTCCTGACCGTCGCGCGCGGTTCGTTCGTCGACGAATCCGGTGGCCGCTACGCCTACGTCGTGCGCGACGACATTGCCTACAAGACGCCGGTGACGCTGGGCCCCAGCTCGATCGACAAGGTCGAGATCCTGCAGGGCCTGAAGGAAGGCGAAAAGATCGTGATTTCAGGTACCAGCAACTTCAACGGCGCGGCGAAAGTCGCCATCAGCAACTGATTGCAGGGAGCGGAGCGAGGGAACGGAACCGCGGTTTGAACCAGCTCGGATTCGTTCTTCGCTCCCTGCTTCCACATCGATCCATCCACACATCACCCCCGCAACGAAGGAAACCACCATGTTAAAGATGACCCACCTGTCCAAGGTCTACCGCACCGAAGTGGTGGAAACCTACGCGCTGCGCGACTTCAACATCGACGTGAAGGAAGGCGAATTCGTCGCGGTGATGGGACCATCGGGCTCCGGCAAGACCACCTTCCTCACCATCGCGGGCCTTTTGGAAAGTTTCACCGGCGGCGAATACCTGCTGGACGGCGTCGACGTCAGCAATCTCGGCGACAACGCGCGCTCGAAGATCCGCAACGAGAAGATCGGCTTCGTGTTCCAGAGTTTCAACCTGATCCCCGACCTCAACGTGCACGACAACGTGGAAGTGCCGCTGCGCTACCGCGGCATGAAATCCGCCGAGCGCCAGCAGCGCATCCAGGACGCGCTGGAACGCGTCGGCCTGGCGTCGCGCATGAAGCATTACCCCGCCGAACTGTCGGGCGGCCAGCAGCAGCGCGTCGCGATCGCACGTGCACTCGCCGGTTCGCCGCGGCTGCTGCTGGCGGACGAACCGACCGGCAACCTGGATACGCAGATGGCGCGCAGCGTGATGGAACTGCTTGAAGAGATCCATCGCGAGGGCGCGACCATCGTGATGGTCACCCACGACCCGGAACTCGCCACGCGCGCGCAACGCAGCGTGCACGTGATCGATGGCCAAGCCGTGGACATCGCCGAGGAACCGCGCTTCCACGCGCGCGATCGCGCCGGGGCACACGTCAACGCATGAAACTTTCGAGGGGGACGGGACCACCGCACTTCGAGGACTGCCACCATGATCCGCAAACTCATCGCCATCGCCGCCGCCATCGCCATCAACTGCGCGGTGCTCGCCTGGTTCCACGCGTGGAGTTCAGCCGCGGTCGCGAGCGCCGCCGCTGCATCCGCGCGGATGCCGACGGTCGTCACCTTGCCGGTCATCAATGTGCACCCGAGCGCGGACCAGGTGCGCCAGTTGCACGCGGCACCCGGAACCTCGCGGTCCGCGCGCGCCGGCCTTGGCGGCGGTGCCACCGCCTGCCTCGTGATGCCGTATTACTCGTTCGCATCGCAATGCGACGCGACGGTGAGCGGCTGACGGGTTTTGAACCCTCTCCCCCGAACGCTCTGCTCGGGGGAGAGGGCAGGGTGAGGGGGCAGGCGCTGCACGCAACGAGTGGGTTCGCAGTTCGCGTGCTCGGCCCCCTCACCCAGCGCTGCGCGCTCGGCCTACGGCCGCCTCACCCCCAAGGCGATGAAGCTGCCTTGAGGGAGAGGGACCCAAATCGGAGTGAATGAAATGTTCGCCTATTACCTCGATCTCGCGCTGCGCAGCCTGAAGCGCCACAAGGCGCTCACCGGATTGATGATCCTCACCATCGGCTTCGGCGTGGCCGCGTCGATGACGACATGGTCGGTGTTCCGCGCTGTATCGGGCGATCCGATTCCGTGGAAGTCGTCGAAACTGTACGTGCCGCAGATCGATGCGTGGGGACCGGCGGTGCAGAAGGACAATCCCGATCCCGACAAGGGCCCGCCGGATGCGCTGACCTACGGTGATGCGGTCGGGCTCATGCGCGATCATCGCGCCAGGCTGCAATCGGCGATGTACATGATCTCGCCATCGGTGATCCCCGTCGTGCCCGGCGAGCATCCGCTCAACACCATGGGGCATGCGGTATTCAGTGAGTTCTTTCCGATGGTCGACGTGCCGTTCAAGTACGGCAGCGGCTGGAGCGCGGCGGACGACGAGCATCGCGCGCAGGTGGCCGTGATCAGCAGCAAGATCAATCGCAAGGTCTTCGGCGGCGGCGACAGCGTGGGCAAGACAATCAACATCGACGGCCGCGACTACCGGGTGGTCGGCGTGATGGACGAATGGAATCCGCAGCCGCGCTTCTACGACGTCGTCAACACCGGCGGTTTCCTGCAGCAGGACGAGGGCGTGCTGCTGCCGTTCAACACCGCGATCGCCGCGGGCATGTCCAACGACGGCAACACCAATTGCTTCGAGTCGCCCAAGGAAACCGGGTTCGTCGGCCTGCAGCATTCCAGCTGCATCTGGAACGAATACATGGCGCAGCTCGACAGCCCCGCGGATGCGCAGCGCTTCAAGGATTACCTCGAAGGATTCGCGCGCGAACACCATCCGGGCTGGGCGCCCAACGTGCGCCTGCACGGCCTGATGGCATGGCTCGACCACGAACACGTGGTGCCACCCGACACGCGGATCTCGCTGTACGTGGCGTTGGGCCTGCTGCTGGTGTGCCTGGTCAACACCGCGGGCCTGCTGCTGGCGAAATTCCTGCGCCGCTCAAGCGAGATCGGCGTGCGCCGCGCGCTGGGCGCATCGCGCCGCGAAATCTACACGCAGTTCCTGGTCGAGGCCGGAATGGTGGGACTGGCCGGCGGCGTGCTCGGGCTGCTGCTTACCCTCGTCGGCATCGCGGGCGTCGGCTGGGTGCTGCCGCGCGACATCGCCGCACTCGCACGCGTGGACGTGTCGCTGTTCATCACCACACTGGTTGTGGCGATCGTGGCGACCATGCTGGCCGGCTTGTATCCCACCCTGCGCGCGGCATCGGTGCAGCCCGCGTGGCAGTTGAAATCGAATTGAGGATCGCGCGATGACACTCCACCCCATTCTCGCGGCGCTGAAAAAACACAAGGCCGGCGTCACCCTGATCACGCTGCAGATCGCGCTGACGCTTGCGATCGTGTGCAACGCGGTGTTCATCATCGGCCAGCGCATCGATCGCATCGATCGCCCCAGCGGCATCGACGAGAACAACCTGTTCCTGATCACGCAAAGCTGGGTGGGCGCGCCCAATGGCGACGACCAGGGCAGCGTCGACAAACTCGATTCGATGCAGCAGGCCGATGTCGCCACCCTGCGCAACCTGCCGGACGTGCAGTCGGCGATTGCCGTGAACACCTTGCCGCTGCTCGACAGCACGTGGAGCGGTGGCATCGGGCTGAAGCCGAGCCAGCAGAATTCCACCGCGCATGCGGCGTTCTACTTCGGCACCGAAGAGATGATTCCCGCGCTCGGGCTCAAGTTGATCGCTGGCCGCAACTTCACGCGCGCCGACGTCAATCACATGGGGTTCCGCGGACACAACCGTCCGCCGATCGTGATCGTCACCAAGGCGCTGGCCGACAAGCTGTTCCCGAAAGGCGACGCGCTGGGCAAGACCATCTACGTCGATCGCGATACGCCCAGCACCATCATCGGCATCATCGCCCGGATGCAGGTGCCCAGCCCGGACAGTTGGGCCAACGACTGGTTCTGGAATTCGGTGCTGATTCCCACGCGGCTGGACGCGGGCTTTGCGCGTTACGCGGTGCGCGCCAAACCCGGCCGCCTCCAAGCGGCGATGCAGGAGGCGCCCAAGGCGCTGTTTGCATCCAATCCGATGCGCGTCATCGAAACCGGCGGCGACTTCGACGACAACTCGGTGCATTCGTTCGCCGACATCCGCGTGCATGCCTATCGCGCCGATCGCGGGATGGCGATCCTGATGGGCGTGATCTGCCTGATCCTGTTGTGCGTAACGGCCGCCGGCATCGTCGGCCTCACCAGCTTCTGGGTGGGCCAGCGGCGCAAGCAGATCGGCATCCGCCGTGCGCTGGGCGCGACCCGCAACGACATCCTGCGCTACTTCCAGACCGAGAACCTGATGATCGCGGGCGTCGGCGTGGTGCTGGGCGCGATCCTCGCGGTCGGGTTGAACCTCTGGATGATGAAGCAGTTCGCGATGGACCGGATGTCGCTGCTGTATGTGCTGGTCGGCATCGTCGTGCTGATGCTGCTGGGGCAGGGCGCGGTGTTCGCGCCGGCGCGGCGCGCCTCGCGCGTGTCGCCTGTGGAGGCGACGCGGAGCGTGTGATTGAACCCTCTCCCCCGAATGCTCTTCTTCGGGGGAGAGGGCAGGGTGAGGGGGCTAGGCTCCGCGCAGGCCGATGCGTGAGCGTTGCGAGGTTTCACCCCCAACCCTCTCCCCCAAGCGATGGAGCTGCTTGGGGGAGAGGGAGCCGCAATGCAAACAGGAAACGAAACATGTTCGCGTACTACCTCGACCTCGCCCTCCGCAGCCTGAAGCGCAACAAGCTGCTGACGGTACTGATGGTGCTGGCGATCGCCATCGGCATCGGCGCCAGCATGACCACGCTGACGGTGATGCATCTGCTGTCCGGCGACCCGCTGCCGGGCAAGAGCGCGCACATTTTCTATCCGCAGGTCGATCCCACGCCGGCCGATTGGTACAGCCCGAGGCATCCGCTGGAAGTGATGGACGATCGCTCGGCGCTGGATCTGTGGGGCGCGCACCGCGCCGATCGCCAGGCGCTGATCGTGCAAAGCCCTGTGAAGGTGAGTGCGCCCGGAGCGGATCGTCCGCCGCTGATGCTGACCCTGCTGGCCACCACCTCGGATTTCTTTCCGATGTTCGAGGTGCCGTTCGAGTACGGCAGCGCGTGGACGCCGGCGGATGAAACGGGTCATGCGCGCGTCGCGGTGATCTCGTCCGATCTCAATGACAAGTTGTTCGGCGGCAAGAACAGCGTGGGCAAGACGCTTCGCCTGAAGGACAGCGACGTGCGGATCGTCGGCGTGCTGAAGCCGTGGCGTCCCACGCCCTTGTTCTACGCCGCGGAAGGCGGCTTCACCGGCAACGGCTATGACACGAGCTATTACGCCAAGCCCGAAGACGTGTTCATGCCGTACCAGAGTGCGCTCGAAGTCAACGACGGCAATTTCTTCCAGTTCACCTGCTGGGGCAGCGGACCCGCGGTTCCCGGCCATCTTCAAGGATCGCCTTGCCTGTGGGTCGCGTTGTGGGTGGAACTGGACAGAGCGGCCAAGGTTGCGGATTACCGGACGTTCATCAAGAACTACGCCGAGCAGCAAAAGGCGCTCGGCCGCTTCGCCAACACCGATACGCGCATGCTGGACCTGATGCAACGGCTGGATTACGTGCAGGTGATTCCGAAGGACGTGCGGTTGCAGACCTGGCTGGCGTTTGCGTTCCTCGCGATCTGCCTGTTCAACACGGTGGGCTTGCTGCTGGCGAAATTCCTGCGCCGCGCGGGCGAGATCGGCGTGCGTCGTGCACTGGGTGCGTCGAGCCGCTCGGTGTTTGCGCAATGCCTGACCGAAGCGGGCTTGATCGGATTCATCGGCGGCGTTGGGGGTTGGCTGTTGACGCTGGTCGGGTTGTGGCTGGTACGCCGTCAACAGACGCCGTATTCCGACCTGGTGCACATGGACGTGTCGATGTTTGCGGTGACCTTCGTGCTGGCGGTCGTCGTCAGCTTGCTCGCGGGTGCGCTGCCGGCCCTGCGCGCCAGCCGGATCGCGCCGGCGTTGCAATTGAAGACCTTGTGAGGATGGCCGCCATGCAAATTCGCCCCATCCTTTCGGCACTCCGCAAGCACAAACTCGCCACGTTCCTGATCGCGATGGAAATCGCGCTGGCCTGCGCGGTGCTGTGCAACGCCGTGTTCCTGATCGCCAATCATCTGTCGGCGATGAACCTCGACAGCGGCGTGGATGAAACCTCCTTGGGCGCGATCGTGGTTACGGGTTTCGATTCAAAGCGATCGGCCGACCTGAATGCGCGGATGCTCGCGGGCCTTCAGTCCGTTCCCGGCGTGGAGTCGGTGCACGCGATCAGCTCAGTGCCGTTCGGCCCGCAGTGGGGCGTCGTTGGCACAACGCTCGATCAGGCTGGCAAACAGCCGGGTGCCGTGGTCGAGTTTTACGACGGAAATCCTGGCACTCCGGAAGCGCTGGGGCTGCAACTCGTCGCCGGTCACATGCCATCGGCCGACGATTACCAGCCCTTGCAGGATCATGATTACTTTCCGGCCTCGTCACGCGTGCTGGTCACGCGTGCGCTGGCCGAGAAATTGTGGCCCGGTGAAAACCCCCTGGGCAAGCAGTTCTGGGCCGCCAAGTGGCAGTTCCGCGTGATCGGCGTGGTCGCGAACCTGTCGGTGTCGCAGTACACCGAGAATGGCGAACAAGGCGCGGAGTGGTGTGTGTTCGTGCCCGTGCAAGCGAGTGGCCAGCTTGCGGGTACCTATCTGATCCGCGCAAAGCCCCGGGATCTGGAACACGTGATGACCGGAGCGCGTGCCGCGGTTGCAAAAATCGCACCCGACGTGGTGCTGGATTACGCCAACAGCCACACCATCGGCCATTTGCGCGAACGCTTCTTCAGGAATGACCGCGCGATGGCCGGCCTGCTGGTCGGTGTGATCGTGGCGCTGCTGGGCGTCACCGCGTTCGGCATCGTCGGCCTCGCGAGTTTCTGGGTCGCGCAGCGGCGCAAGCAGATCGGCATCCGCCGCGCGCTCGGCGCCACGCGCGCGGACATCCTGCGTTATTTCCAGACCGAGAATTTCCTGATCGTCACGTTCGGCATCGTCGTGGGGGTGGTGCTGGCGATCGGCATCAACCTCGTGCTGATGAAGTTTTTCGAGGTGCCGCGCCTGCCGCTGTGGTATTTGCCGATTGGCGTGGTGGTGCTGTGGTTGCTCGGTCAACTGGCGGTGCTGGTGCCGGCGCTGCGCGCCGCGGCGGTGCCCCCGGTCGTGGCGACGCGGAGCGTGTGAGAACGGAAATCGGAATCGGAAATCAAAACGTCGTCATTCCGGGGCTGCCGCGGTTTCATGGCGGCAGAACCCGGAATCTATCTTGGCTTGTTCGAAAGCCAACATGGATTCCGGCTTTCGCCGGAATGACGAGCAAAAGCATTCTTTCTGGAGCGGGTGGCATTCATGTTCGGCTATTA
>JAZKBD010000001.1:19979-29416 GCA_040388785.1 Pseudomonadota bacterium | reverse complement strand
GACCTCGCATTGCGCAGCTTCAAGCGCAATCGCGTACTCACCGCGCTGATGGTGCTGGCGCTGGGCCTCGGCATCGGTGCATCGATCACGACGCTCACGGTGCTGAAGCTGCTGTCCGGCGATCCGTTGCCGCAGAAGAGCGCGCGAATCTTCGCACCGGAGATCGACCCGTTGCCGACCGAGAATACGGCGCCGGAGAAGTTGTTCGCGAGGTGGGGCAACCTGATGACGTACACCGACGCGATGAACCTGCTGCACGCCCGCAAGGGCGAGCGACAGGCGGTGATGGCGCTGGCGTCCAGCAAGATCACGCCGCAAACCCCGGGGCAGCACTCGTTCTTCAGTGATGGCGTGGTAACCACTTCGGATTTCTTCTCGATGTTCGATGCCGGGTTCCAGTACGGCAGTGGCTGGAGTGTGCAGGACGACGAAAACCGCGCGCATGTCGTGGTGATCGCTGGCTTCCTCAACGACAAGTTGTTCGGCGGCGCCAATAGCGTCGGCAAGATCCTGCGGATCAACGACCACGATTACCGCATCGTGGGGGTGTTGAAGCCGTGGGCGCCGCAGCCGCGTTTCTACGCCGTCAGCCTGGGCGGGCACGGCTACGGCAATGGCGATGCGGTGTTCCTGCCGTTGCAGTCCGCGCTGGCGGACAAGGTGAACACGCAGACTGTCAATTGCTTCGAGCCCGACGTCGACATCAACCATCTGGAAACCGCGCCGTGCGCCTGGGTGTCGACATGGGTGGAGCTGGCGCATGCGTCGGACGCGGGCGCCTACAGGACCTTCCTGTCCAATTACGTGGCGCAGCAGATTTCGCTGGGGCGGCTGCATCATCCCGAAGTCGCGTTGCCGGACTTGATGCAATACCTGGCGCAGCAGCAGGTGGTGCCCGAGGACGCGCGCCTGCAAACCGGACTGGCGTTCGGCTTCCTGCTGATCTGCATCGTCAATACCGTAGGCCTGTTGCTGGCGAAATGTCTGCGCCGCTCGCGCGAGATCGGCGTACGCCGCGCGCTGGGCGCCACGCGCGCCGCGGTGTTCGCGCAGTTCATGGTGGAGTCCGGCATGGTCGGTATCGCCGGCGGCGTGCTGGGTCTGGTCTTCGCCGAACTCGGCTTGTGGGCGATTCGCCATCAACCGGCGGAGTACGCCGGCCTTGCGCATCTCGACATCTCGATGTTCATCGCGACGTTCGTGATCGCGCTGGTCGCCAGTCTGATCGCGGGCCTGCTGCCCGCGTGGCGCGCGTGCGTGGTCGCGCCGGCGCCGCAATTGAAATCGGTGTAGGAGCCAGCCTGCTGGCGACCGTGTCGCCAAAACCCATCGCGCGCGGGCGCGCTCCTACGAAAACAATGAACGAGGCAACATCATGGACATCCAACCCATCTTCGCCGCGTTGCGCAAGCACAAGATTCCGGCTGCGCTCATCGTGCTGGAAATCGCGCTGGCTTGCGCGGTGCTGTGCAACGCCGTGTTCATGATCGGCCAGCGCGTCAGCGAGATTCACATCCAGAACGCGATCGATGAGAGCGGCATCGTGGACATCGGCGTGCAGGGCATCAACCCCGACGCCGCGAATGCCGACATTCCCGCCTATCTGGCTGCGTTGCGGGAAATTCCCGGCGTCACCGCGGTGACCGAGATCAACATGATGCCGCTGGGCAACAATAGTTGGAACACGAATGTCGCGACATCCCCGGCCGACGTGACGTCCAAGGACAGTCCGAACGTCGCGGAGTACATGTTCACGAAGGGTGGCCCCGAGGCGCTCGGCTTGCATCTGCTGCAGGGGCGGCTTTTCAATGACGACGAGTACGCCGACAGCAAGCTGGGCGACAGCTACATGCCGTCCACCCATGTGGTCATCGTCACCCAAAGCCTCGCCATGCGCCTGTGGCCCGGCCAGAGCGCGCTGGGCAAGCAGATCTGGCAAGGCAAGAAGAACATGTACACCGTGATCGGCATCGTCGCGGATGTGTTGCGTCCGGACCGCAACGGCGGCATCGCGCAATTTCATTGGTCGATGTTCTTCCCGGTCAGCCCGGCGCTGGGCATCCAGGAATTCGTGGTGCGCAGCGCGCCGCGCGATCGCGATCGAATCCTGCGCGATGGCGTGCAGAAACTCGAAGCGCTGTCGCCGTCGGTGGTCGTCAAGGGACAAACCTTCAGCGACATCCGCGACAAGTATTTCGCCAATACCCGCAGCATGGTGTGGATGCTGGTACTCGTGTGCGTAGTGATGCTGGCCGTGACCGCGTTCGGCATCGTCGGCCTGACCAGTTTCTGGGTCGGGCAGCGGCGCCGGCAGATCGGCATCCGTCGCGCGGTCGGCGCCACGCGCGCGCACATCATGCAGTACTTCCAGACGGAAAATTTCCTGCTGAGCAGTGCCGGTGTGGCGATCGGGATGATCCTGGCATTCGGCATCAACCTGTACTTGATGCAGCATTACCAAACCACGCGCTTGCCTTGGTACTACCTGCCGGTCAGCGCGATCGCGCTGTGGATCTTGGGACAGCTTGCGGTGCTGGGGCCGGCGCTGCGCGCCGCCAACGTGCCGCCGGTGGTGGCGACGCGGGAAGGGTGAGGAATGCAAACCCCTTTCCGGAGGAAGGGGGTCGCTGCCGCAGGCAGCGGGGGGATGGCTCCATGTCGGCGAAGAGCGCATCCCCCTCGATCCCCCTTCCTTTGGAAGGGGGAAGAACAAAGCGGCGCCTTTTTGCGATAGGGAACGACAAACCATGGGAGGAATGGAATGTTCGGCTACTACATCGATCTCGCACTGCGCAGCCTGAAACGCACACCCGTGCTCACGGGCCTCATGGTGCTGGCGATCGGGCTCGGCATAGGCGCCAGCATGACCATGCTCACGGTGCTGCACGTGATGACCGAGGATCCACTGCCGGGGCGCAGTGCACATTTGTACACGCCGCATCTCGATCCGTTGCCTTCGACGTACCACCAGCCGGAAGACGGCCCGGAGCCGAACGACAGCCTGACGTGGCCCGATGCGCTGGCGTTGCTGCAGGCGCATCGGGCCGTCAGGCAAGCCGCAATGGCCGGCGGAACGCAACTGTTGACGCCGCAACGCGCCGGCCTGCAGCCGTTCGACATCAACGGTCGCTACACCACCGCCGATTTCTTTGCGATGTTCGGCGTACCGTTTGCCGAAGGCAGCGGCTGGACCGCTGCGGACGACGCGGCTCACGCACATGTGGTGGTGTTGTCGGAGCCATTGGCACGCAAGCTGTTTGGTGCGGCCAATCCGATCGGCCAAACCGTGCAAGTGGGCAACAACGGCGAAGCGCCGAATGGCTTCCGCGTCGTCGGTGTCACGCTGGATTGGGCGCCGCGGCCCCTGTTCTATGAAGACGCCGCGGGCAAGCCGTACACCGACAGCGATGAGTTTTTCCTGCCGCTGTCCGCTGCCATCGACTTGAAGCTGAGCTTCAACGGCAACCAAAACGGTTGGGGGCACGTCGATGGCGACAGTTGGCGCACCAGCCCGAACTCCAGCTGGCTGCAATTCTGGGTACAGCTGGATACGTCCGCACAGGTGCGGGCCTACCACCGGTTCCTCGTGGATTATTCGGCGGAGCAGAAAGCGCTGGGTCGATTCCAGCGCCCCGCGACCAACGCGAAGCTGTACGGCTTGATGGGTTGGCTCGCGCACGAAAATCTGGTGCCCGACGACGTGAAGCTGCAAATGTGGCTGGCGCTCGGTTTCCTCGGCGTCGCGATGCTCAATATCGTCGCGCTGCTGCTGGCCAAGTTCCTGCGCCGCAGTGGCGAGATCAGCGTGCGGCGCGCGATGGGCGCGCGCAAGCGCGACATCTTCGTGCAATTCGGTATCGAATCTGCTTTGGTTGGCGTGGCCGGTGGATTGCTCGGACTCGGCATTGCGCAGATCGGCTTGTGGAGCGTCCGGCAGCGCCCCGACGACTATGCGCACCTCGCATCGATGAATCCCTCGATGCTGTTCGGCACGGTGGTGCTGGCGATCATCGCGAGCGTGCTGGCCGGCATGCTGCCGGCCTGGCGCGCGTGCCGGGTGCCGCCGGCGTTGCAGTTGAAGACACTGTGAGGACATGACATGGAAATCCGTCCGATTCTCGCAACGCTGCGCCGCCACAAACTCACCGCGATCCTGCTGATGCTGCAAGTCGCCTTCACCTGCGCGATCGTGTGCAACGTCGCGTTCATGATCATCTACCGCGCGCAACGCGTATCCATGCCGACAGGTATCGCCGAGGATCAGTTGTCGGTGATCCAGGTCGCGGGTATCCGGCAGGGCGCAAACCCGCAGGCGCAGCACGTCGTTGATCTCGCCGCCTTGCGCGCCGTTCCAGGCGTCGAATCCGTCGTGGCCACGAACGGTTCGCTGCCGTTGAGCGAGAGCAGCAGTTTCTACGGTGTTTGTCCGACCCGAAAGGCACTGGAGCAGGCGATGCAGGTACAGTCGCTGGGCTCCGCTTGCGTGCAGCCCGGCGTCTATGGCGGCTCGCCCGGCGTAATCGCGACGCTGGGATTGGATCTGATCGAAGGCCGCGATTTCCGTTCGGATGAATTCGTGAAGGACGATCAACCTCCCGCCGCGATCATCAGCCAAGCCTTGGCGCAGCGCCTGTATCCGGGTGAAAACCCGCTGGGCAAGGAGTTGTACACGGGTGCCAAGAACCCGATCCGCGTGATCGGCGTGGTGAAGACCTTGCTGGCCGCGCGCTTGCGCATGCCAGGCACCGATTACTACACCATGCTCTACCCTGAGTTGCCTTCCGGTACGTACACGTATTACGTGATGCGCAGTGCCTCTCAGGATCGCGAGCGCGTACTTAAAGCAGCACATGCCGCCTTGCTGAAGGTTGATCCGAATCGACTGGTCGAGAACGAGGGCGAAACCTACACGCAAATCCGCGCGCAATACTTCCAGCGCGATACCACCATGATCAGCCTGCTGCTCGCATCCGCACTGGGACTGCTGTTCGTCACCGCGCTCGGCATCACGGGTCTCGCGAATTTCTGGGTAGGGCAGCGTACCCGCAGCATCGGTATCCGCCGTGCGATCGGCGCGACGCGGGTCGATATCCTGCGTTACTTCCAGACCGAGAATTTCCTGATCGTAACCTTCGGCGTGCTGCTGGGCATGCTGCTGGCGGTGGGCCTCAATTTGCTGCTGATGAAGCATTACGAATTGCCGCGGCTGCCGTTGTGGTATTTGCCCATCGGCGCGGTGGTGCTGTGGCTGCTGGGACAACTGTCGGTGCTGGCGCCCGCGTTGCGCGCGTCCAACGTGCCGCCGGTGGTGGCGACGCGAAGCGTGTGACGTTCTCCCCTTCTGCGAAGGGGAAGACAAGAAAAGCGTGATAGCCTCGAACGATCAAATCGATTCCCGCAAAGAGCCATGCGCACCGTATTGATCATCGATGACCAGGGCGCCGTGCGCGACGCGTTGTCGCTGCTGCTGTCGCTGCACGAAATCCGTCCGCTGACCGCGACCTCGCCGGAAGAAGGGATGGCGCTGCTGGAGCGCGAGCGCGTGGACGTGGTGATCGCGGACATGAACTTCAGCGCCGACACCACCTCGGGCGAGGAAGGCGTGGCGCTGTTCCACGCGATCCGCGCGCGCCATCCGGATTTGCCGGTGATCCTGCTGACCGGCTGGTCGCATCTGGAAACCGCGGTGCAACTGGTGAAAGCCGGCGCGGCGGACTACATGTCCAAACCGTGGGACGACGCCAAGTTGCTGGCGACGGTCGAGAACCTGCTGGAGCTTTCCGAGAACGCGCGCGCGGCCGCCACCACGCGCATGACGCGCCGTCGTCGCCGCGAAGAACTGGAGCGCAGCCACGACCTGCGCGGCATCGTGTTCGCATCGGATGAGATGTTGCGCGTGCTGGAACTGGCGTGCCGCGTGGCGCGCGCGGAGGTGCCCGTGCTCGTCACCGGACCGAATGGCGCGGGCAAGGAGCGCATCGCTGAAATCGTGCACGCGAATTCCGCGGTGCGCGAGAAGCCGCTGTTGACGGTGAACTGTGGCGCGCTGCCGAGCGAATTGATCGAAGCCGAGTTGTTCGGCGCGGAAGCGGGCGCGTTCACCAGTGCGGTGCGCGCGCGCGAAGGCCGCTTCGAGGCCGCCGACGGAGGCACGCTGTTCCTCGACGAGATCGACAACCTGCCGCCGGCCGGGCAGATGAAACTGTTGCGCGTGCTGGAAACGGGCGAGTTCGAACGCCTGGGTTCCACGCGCACGCGCAAGGTGAAGGTGCGCGTGATCAGCGCGACCAATGCCGACCTTGCCGCGATGATCCGCGAGGGAAGATTTCGCGAAGATCTGTTCTATCGCCTCAACACTATCGAGATACCGCTGCCGCCGCTGATCGAGCGTCCGGACGACATCCTGCCGCTGGCCGAATATTTCCTCGATGACGACGCGGTGCTGTCGGACGAAGCGCGCGACGCGATGCTGGCGTACGCGTGGCCCGGCAACGTGCGCGAACTCAAGAACACCATCGATCGCGCGAAGCTGCTGTGTGGTCGCGACGAGATCACGACGGAACACCTCGGCTTGCCGGCGGCCGCGCCGGCGGTGTCGCGCAGCCTGGACGATCCGCCACGCGAAGCGGTGGAGGATGCATTGAAGAAGGCCGGTGGCGTGATCAGCCGCGCCGCGCGTACGCTGGGTCTGTCACGGCAGGCGTTGTATCGGCGCATGCAGCGGTACGGGATTTCAGAATAGAAACTCTTGGGTGAGCCTGTGCGACCGCGGTGGTTTTGAACCCTCTCCCACGAATGATTTTGTCGGGGAGAGGGCAGGGTGAGGGGGTCAGGCGCCGGGACGAGCAGGTATCTGACGTTTGCCGGATTCCCCTTCACCCCAACCCTCTCCCCCAAGCGATGAAGCCGCTTGAGGGAGAGGGGGTCAGTTTTCGCGCTTGCGGCATAACGCTTTCTCCGGTCTCACATCCGACATCCCGAATCCCATGCGCTTCTCCTCCCTCGAAGGCAAACTCGCGCTGCTGCTGATCGGTGCCTCGGTGGCCGGCGCCGCACTGGCCGCCGCGCTGACCGGCTGGACGCACAGCGCGTGGCTGGGCGGTGCGATCGCGATCGCCGCGTGCCTGGCGCCGGTGGCGTGGCTGGCGCATTCGGCGATGCAACCGGTGCGGCGCCTGCTGCGCGCGCTGTCGGGCAGCGTCGCGAGCTACCGCGATGGCGACTTCAGCATTTCGCTGCGCACACGCCGCCGCGACGAGTTGGGCCAGCTGATCGAGGCGCACAACGAACTCGGGCACGCATTGCGCGAGCAGCGGCAGAACCTCGTGCAGCGCGAATTGCTGCTCGACACCGTGGTGCAGCACTCGCCCACCGCGCTGGTCCTCACCGATGCCAGCGATCGCGTGGTGTACGCCAATCTCGCCGCACGGCACCTGTTCAACGAAGGCAAGAATCCGGGCGGGCTGCGTTTCCAGGATCTGCTGGCGGCGTGCCCCGAGGCAATGCGGCAGGCGCTGACCGCCAGCGAAGACAGTCTCTTCGGTGTCGAGATGGGCAACGACGAGGAATATTTCCATCTCTCGCGGCGCGACTTCCGCCTGCAGGGAAGGCCGCATCAGTTGTACCTGGTGCAACGCATGACGCGCGAGTTGTCGCGCCAGGAAGTCGCGGTGTGGAAGCGGGTGATCCGCGTGATCAGCCACGAACTCAACAACTCGCTGGCGCCCATTTCCTCGCTGGCGCATTCCGGTGCGGAACTGGCGCGCCGCAACGATCTGGAACGCTTGCCGCGTGTGTTCGAAGGCATCGGCGATCGCGTACGGCACCTGCATTCGTTCACCGCCGGCTATGCGAGTTTCGCCAAGTTGCCGCAGCCGAATCCGGCTTCGGTCGAGTGGGCCGCGTTCCTCGATTCGCTGAAAATGCATTGCCAGTTCCGGCTCGCGGGCGAGGTGCCATCCGAATCGGCGCAATTCGATGCCGCGCAGATCGAACAGGTGCTGATCAATCTCGTGAAGAATGCGGTGGAGGCGGGCGGCGATCCCGGCGAGGTGACGCTCGCGATCACGCACACGCTGCAGAACTGGCGCATCGAGGTGGCCGACCGCGGGCCCGGCATGAGTGAAACCGTGCTCGCGCAGGCACTGCTGCCGTTCTATTCGACCAAGCGTTCCGGCACCGGGCTCGGCCTCGCATTGGCGCGCGAAATCGTGGAAGCGCACGGCGGCCGCATCGGACTTGCAAACCGCGAAGGCGGTGGCTTGCGGGTGACGGTGTCGCTGCCGGCCGCGCGCGTCTGAGCGGGGCCCGTCGCCGCGGCCGCTGGCTATACTGCGTCAATCCATACAAGGGGAGCGGACCATGGGAGTCGTGCTTGCGGTCGTCATCGTGGTGGTGGCGATCATCGTGCTGGCGAAGTGGGTGCGGATCGTGCCGCAGGGTTACGAGTGGACGGTCGAGCGTTTCGGCAAGTACACGCGCACGCTGCCGCCCGGGCTGCATTTCCTGATGCCCTTCATCTACGCGGTCGGCCGCAAGATCAACATGATGGAGCAGGTGCTGGCGGTGCCCTCGCAGGACGTGATCACCAAGGACAACGCGGTGGTGCGCGTCGATGGCGTGGTGTTCTACCAGGTGCTGGAGGCGTCGCGGGCTGCGTATGAAGTCTCCAACCTGGAGCAGGCGTCGCTGGCGCTGGTGATGACCAACATCCGCACGGTGCTGGGTTCGATGGATTTGGACGAATCCCTGAGCAAGCGCGACGAGATCAATGCGCGATTGCTGAAGGTCGTGGACGAAGCGACGCATCCGTGGGGCGTCAAGGTGAACCGCATCGAGATCAAGGACATCGCGCCGCCCAAGGATCTGGTGGATGCGATGGCGCGCCAGATGAAGGCCGAGCGCGAGAAGCGCGCGAACATCCTCGAGGCCGAAGGTTTCAAGCAGGCCGCGATCCTGAAAGCCGATGGCGAAAAGCAATCGACCATCCTTGCCGCCGAAGGGCAGAAGGAAGCCGCGTTCCGCGAGGCCGAGGCGCGCGAGCGGCTGGCGGCGGCGGAAGCCAAGGCCACGCAACTGGTGTCGGATGCGATTTCTTCGGGCAACTTGAACGCCATCAACTATTTCGTCGCGACCAAATACGTCGAGGCCTTGAAGGCGATGGCCAATTCACCCAACCAGAAGATGTTGATGCTGCCGTTCGAGGCGTCGGGCATCCTTTCCTCGATGGCCGGCATCGCGGAGATCGGCAAGGAAGTGCTGGCGAAGAATTCGTCCACGTCACGTTGAGGAATGGCAGCCATGTGGGGCATACCGTTGCATTACGGGTGGTGGGTGCTGGCGCTGCTCCTGATCGCGGGCGAAGTGCTGGCGCCGGGATTCTTCCTGCTGTGGATCGGCATCGCCGCGGCCGTGATGGGCATCGTCCTGTGGGCGCT
>JAZKBD010000001.1:14342-19969 GCA_040388785.1 Pseudomonadota bacterium | reverse complement strand
GGCGCGATCGCGCAGGCGGTGCTGTTCGTGGTCCTCGCGTTCGCATCGTGCCTGTTCTACTGGCGCTTGGTCCGCACGCGCCTCGCGCGCAACGACGATCCTGTCGCGGCCACGCTCAGCCGGCGCGGCGAGCAGATGATCGGCCAACGCTACGTGCTGATTGAAGCGATCGTCAACGGCCGCGGCAAGGCGCGCGTCGGCGACGGACAATGGCTGGTCGCGGGACCGGACCTGCCGGTGGGTGCGGAAGTCGAAGTGGTCGGCGTCGACGGTGCCTTGCTGAAGGTGCGCGCGGCGGCGCCATGATGCGGACGCTCGCGTGACGGAACCGCTTACCGAGCCGCAGCCACGCGACGAACGTACGCGTGCGCGCATCGCGTTCGTGATCGAACTGGCGCGGCGCCTGCATCAATACGGCGCGGCCGCGCCGCGCCTCGAACAGGCCATCGGCAACGTGGCCCAGCAGCTCGGCCTCGCCTGCGACGTGTTGTCGACGCCGACCTCGATCGTGCTGTCGTTCAGCGCGCCGGGCGGCGACGGCCTGGCCGAACTCACGCAGGTGGTGCGGATCGCGCCGGGCGACGTCAACCTCGCACGATTGTGTCGCGCCGACGAAATCGCCGACCGCGTCGCCGACGGCAGCCTCGATCCGCGCCGCGGCATGGCGCAGTTGCGCGCGCTCGGCCGGCCGATGTCGCGCGCCGCGTTGCGCGCGACGATCCTGAGCTACGGCTTGTCGGCCGCAAGCGTGGCCGTGTTGTTCCGTACGTCCGGGCCGGACGCGCTGGCCGCCGGCGTGATCGGGCTCCTGATCGGCGCGATCGTGGTGGCGGGTTACGGGCGCCCCCGGCTGTCGGCGGCGAGTGACGCGATCGCGGCGCTGGTGGCAACCTTCATCGCGACGATGGTCAGCGCATGGTTGCTGCCGTTGTCCCTGAAGCTCGTGGTGCTGTCTGCGCTGATCGTGCTGGTGCCGGGCATGTCGTTGACCAACGCGGTGCGCGAATTGACGAGCCAGCACCTCGCTTCGGGCGTCGCGCGTTTCGCCGGCGCGGCGGCGACGATCCTGAAGCTGACGTTCGGCACGATCGCGGCCGCGCAGGTTTGCGAGGTCGCGCACATCGTTCCCGCCGCGCACGCGCTGCCGCCATTGCCATTGTGGACGCAGTGGCCCGCGCTGCTGGTGGCGGCCATGGCCTTCGCGATGCTGTTCCAGACCGCGCGGCGCGATTATCCGCTGGTGCTGGTCGCGGTGATCGTCGGCTACCTGGTGACGTATTGGAGCGGCAACGCGCTCGGCACACCGTTCGGCGTGTTCATCGGCGGCCTGGTCTTGAGCGCGGGCAGCAATCTCTACGCGCGGATCATGCACCGGCCCGGCGCACTGGTGCGCGAACCCGGCGTGCTGCTGCTGGTGCCGGGCAGCATCGGCTTCCGCAGTGTCTCGGATCTGCTCAACAACCAGATCGCCAGCGGCACCCACGTCGCCGTCCTGCTGGTGACGATGCTGATTTCGCTGGTGGCGGGATTGCTTTTCGGCGATTTGTTGATTGCGCCAAGACGGAGCTTGTAAGTCTGGACACGGGCGAAGATTCAGGAGCCGAAAATACCCTCTCCCCCAAACTGCTTCACCGTTTGGGGGAGAGGGCAGGGTGAGGGGGCAGACATCTCGCATGCCGAAGCGCCAGAGTGAAGTGCGTCCCCTCACCCCAGCCCTCTCCCCCGAGAAAGCAGCTCGGGGGAGAGGGAGCAAAATCTTATTTGATCAGCAAATCCTTTTCCTTCTTGCCGCTCTTCAATGCGGCCAGGAACCAGCGCGGGCGCTTGCCGCGGCCGGACCAGGTTTCGCTGCCGGCGGGGTTGCGGTATTTGGGCGCGACCTTGCCGGTTTTGCCGCCGCGCTTCTTGCCGTAAACCTGCCCGAAGGTGACGCCTTCGGCCTTGAGCACTGCGTCGACCTTGGCCTTGACCTTGGCGACTTTTTCCTTGTCGATGTTCTTCATGCGTCCGTTCGCCTTGCGGATGAGTTCCCTCAGCTGTTTCTTGTTGAGCGTGGTGACGTCGATGGCCATGTTGACTCCGATGATTTGATTGAATGCAAACCGTGTCGACCGGAGAAATCCACGGGATTGGCCCGGATGACAGCGGCATTTTCACCGAAATCCATTCCGGTTGCAAAATCGGGGTTGTCCGCGGTTAATGCGCGGGAAAAAGGTCCAATAAAGCGGCCCGATCCAGATTGCGGCTTTCGCTGTCGCGGCGCCCGCGATATTCGAAGGTGCCGGCGGCGAGCCCGCGTTCGCTGACCACGATGCGATGCGGAATGCCGATCAATTCGAGATCGGCGAACATCGCGCCGGGCCGCAGGCCGCGGTCGTCGAGGCAGGTTTCAACGCCGCGCGCATTCAGCTCCGAATACAGCGATTCGGCGGCGGCATTCACGTCGGGATTGTCCTTGGGATTGATCAGGCAAATCACCGCTTGCCACGGCGCCATGGGTTCCGGCCAGATGATGCCGGCCTCGTCATGATTTTGTTCGATGGCAGCCGCGACAATCCGCGAAATGCCGATGCCGTAGCAGCCCATGTGCAGTACGCGATTCTGGCCCGCGTCGTCCAGCACCGTGGCACCCATTGCTTCGGAATATTTGGTGCCGAGCTGGAACACGTGGCCGACTTCGATGCCGCGCGCGATGCCCAGCGTGCCCTTGCCGTCGGGCGACGGATCGCCGGCGACTACCTTGCGCAGGTCTTCGACGCGGGTGATGCGCGCATCGCGTTCCCAGTTGGCGCCGGTGTAGTGCGTGCCGGCACTGTTGCCGCCGCACACGAAGTCTGCGACGACCGCGGCGGCGCGGTCGACGATCACGGGAATGCCGTCGGGCAGGCCGACAGGCCCCAGGAAGCCCGGTACGCAACCCATGCGTTTCACGATCTCGGCCTCGTCGGCCAGCGCCGATTCGCCCGGCAATTCCGGCAATTTAGCGGCCTTGATCTCGTTGATTTCGTGGTCGCCGCGCAGGCACAGCGCGACCAAGCCATCGTTGCCGCGCACAATCAATGTCTTGATGCATTGCGCGGGCGAAACCTTGAGGAACGCGCTAACGTCTTCGATGGTTTTCTGCGTCGGCGTGTCGACGCGCGTCAGCGATTGCGCGGGTGCGGGACGCGCCGCCGCGGGCGCCAGCGCTTCGGCGCGCTCGACGTTGGCCGCGTAATCGGATTCCGTCGAGAAGGCCAGCGCGTCCTCGCCGGAGTCGGCCAGCACGTGGAATTCCTGCGAGGCACTGCCACCGATTGCGCCGGTGTCGGCCTGCACCGCGCGGAACTTCAACCCGAGCCGCGTGAAAATGCGCGAATAAGCGTCGTGCATGAGCCGGTACGACTCGGCCATGCCTTCGGGCGTGAGGTCGAACGAATACGCGTCCTTCATCAGGAATTCGCGCGCGCGCATGACGCCGAAGCGCGGGCGGATTTCGTCGCGGAACTTGGTCTGGACCTGATAAAGGTTCAGCGGCAACTGCTTGTAGCTGCGCAATTCATTGCGCGCGAAATCGGTGACCACTTCTTCGGCGGTCGGGGCGTAGCAGTATTCGGCTTCCTTGCGGTCCCTGATTTTCAGGAGTTGCGGGCCGAATTTCTGCCAGCGGCCGGTTTCTTCCCACAATTCCTTCGGCTGGATCGTCGGCATCAACAACTCGATGGCGCCGGCGCGATTCATTTCCTCGCGTACCACGGTCTCAACCTTGCGCATCACGCGCAGGCCCAGCGGCGACCACGTGTAAATGCCCGACGCCAATTTGCGGATCATGCCCGCGCGCAGCATCAATTTGTGGCTGACGATCTCCGCATCGGCGGGCGCCTCGCGGGTGGTGGCGAGGTGGAATTTCGACAGGCGCATTGGGGTGCCATCCGGCGTGAAAACGCCGAATTGTAATGGTGGAAGGCGTTTCAGCCGCTACACGGAAGGCGTGCGGCGTTCCGCGGACGGATCAGGTGCCCTTCGACGAGCAATATTGCGCCTGCTGTGCCTGCGCGGTCGCGAGCTGCGCTTCGCGCGCGCTGTCGCTCATCACTTGCTGCTTGCCATCGCCGCCGGTGACCACCGGCTGCTTGCCCTGCAGCAGGTTGATGTTCGAAGTCAGTTGCTTGCACAACTCGGCACGATTGGACGCCGTGTCGGGCTGCGTAGCGCTGGAGGCCGCGGTCTTTTGCGGAGCGCTGGTGCCGGGCTCGCTATTGTCGGTTTCGGCGGCCTGCGGCGGATTGGAAGAAACATCCGGTTCGCTGGTCAGGTGCATCCTGGTGTAATGCGCGCCCGAGGCGGGTGGGGTTTGCGAAAAATGGGTCACGCCGTTGGCGTCCTTCCACTTGTAGATCTGCTGCGCGCTCGCGAAGCCGGCGATGCACGCCAGTGAATGTCCGATGGCCGCCGCGGCGGCGAAGTTGCGCATGTTCATGGAAGGTCCCCTGAAGCGCCGGAAACGGTGGCGCGAGTATGCCATAGCCGCAGGGCCGCATCCGGACGGCTGTCACGATTGCTCCGGCGCCCGATCGCTGGGGCATGGGCTAAACTGCCGACAGGCTTCCGGCCATCTGCATGACAGACACGCTTCCCCGCAAACCCCTGCGACGCGGCATTTACCTGCTGCCGAACCTGTTCACCACCGGCGCGATGTTCGCGGGCTTCTACGCGATCGTGGCCGCGTTCCTCGGGTTCTACACGCACGCCGCGATCGCGGTGTTCATCGCGGCGCTGCTCGACGGCATGGACGGCCGCGTCGCGCGCCTCACCGGCACGCAGAGCGAATTCGGCGTGCAGTACGACTCGCTGTCCGACCTGGTCAGTTTCGGACTGGCGCCGTCACTGGTGCTGTACACGTGGTCGCTGCAATACCTGCGCGATTACGGCCCGGTGTGGAGCAAGGTCGGCTGGTGCGCGGCGTTCCTGTATGCCGCGTGCGCGGCGTTGCGGCTGGCGCGCTTCAACACCCAGGTCGGCGTCGCCGACAAACGTTACTTCCAGGGACTCGCCAGCCCGGCGGCCGCGGGGTTGTGCATGTCGTTCGTGTGGGCGATGCAGAACTTCGGCATCGAAGGGCAGTGGTTGTGCTTCTTCACGCCGATCCTCGCCGTGGTCGCCGGCTTGTTGATGGTCAGCCGGGTGCGCTATTTCAGTTTCAAGACGCTGCCGGTCAACGATCGCGTGCCGTTCGTGTGGATCATCCTGGCGGTGCTGATCATCGTGGCGCTGACGCTCAACACGGCGCTGGTGCTGCTCGCCCTTGCGACGGTCTATGCGCTCTTGGGCATCGTGATCACGCTGTGGGGCCTGCGCAGCCGCGCCTCGCGCCGGCGCTTGCGCATGGCGCGCAGGCGCGCGCAGACGGAAGCGCAACCGCATGAATGACGCGATGTCCGCGCTGCGTGAACGCCGCTTGCGCGCGCTGGGCGTCACTGTGAGCCCCTGGCAGGCGGGCGGGAAGCACATCGTCGTGTGCCCGCAGTCGGCCGAATACATGGCGCTCGTCGGCTGGCAGGGCGACTGGACGGACGGCGTGACGACCACGCTGCCCGGACAAGCCACTTTCAGCGATGCCGGCGAGGTTGTGCGCCTGAGTCTTGTCG
>JAZKBD010000001.1:10181-14332 GCA_040388785.1 Pseudomonadota bacterium | reverse complement strand
AGCCGCTGCGCCTGCATCGGCCGTTGTCAACAACGCGGAGCGTTGTGCCGATGCCCCATGCGGCCGTCGCCGAGCCGGCGCCGCCTACCGCGCCAGCTGCACCCGCCGCGGTATCCGAAACGATTTCGATCCGCCGCCTGGCCTTGCAGCCCGACCCGGCAGAGTTGGACGATCCCGTCATCAGGAACATGTACACGGCATTGACCGAAGCGGTCGGCAAAGCCGGACTGCAGCGCGTGCGCCCGTGCGACGTGGCGGATGATCCGACCGCCGCCGTGATGGTGTTCGGCGCCGCGCCATTGCCGGATGGCGTGCCGATGCTGCGGGTGCTGCGCGTCGATCCGCTTTCGGTCTTGCATGCCGATCGCGAACGCAAGCGCCTGTTGTGGGAACAGATGCAGGCGCTGGGGCGCGGGAACGGCTGAGATGGTCGCGGTCGCGCCGCTGCAACCTGCACTGCGTCCGATGACGCACGACGACGTTTCGGCGGTCGCCAACATCGAAGCGGCCGCTTACGAATTTCCGTGGTCGCGCGGCATTTTCCGGAGCTGCCTCGACAACGGCCACCACTGCTGGGTGCTGGAGCAGGGCGGCGCGATCATCGGCTACGGAATCCTTTCGGTTGGCGCGGGCGAAGCGCACATCCTCAACATATGCGTGGCGCCATTGCACCAGGGCCGCGGACACGGCGCGTACCTGTTGAAACGCGTGCTCGACCTCGCGCGCTGGCATCACGCCGAACGCGTGTTCCTGGAAGTGCGGCCGTCCAACGAACTCGCGCACGCCATGTATGAACGCGCCGGCTTCAACGAGATCGGCCGCCGGCCGGGCTACTACCCGGCGCGGCGCGGGCGCGAGGATGCGATCGTGATGGCGATGGATCTGCTGGCTCCAAACGGGGACGGAGGCAATTGAGCCGAATCGGGTTCCATCCGTATCCGTTCATTGGAGCCGCCTATATGCGGCGCGGCCGCGAAGACACGCTGGTGATGGCGGAAATTGGCTGTCGCAGCAGGCGGACCTGGCACTTGCGTGTCAGGGGCCGGGTGCTAGAGTGCGTGCTGCCAGCTTCTCCCCGAGGCCGCGGAGCACGTCGCATGCGTCGCACCGGCTCTGTAGCTTCGAATTCCATCCCGCGCTGGTTGGTCGCCACGCTATTTCTGCTCAGTGTCGCGATTTTCATCAACTACATCGATCGCGGCAATCTGGCCACGGCTGCGCCGCTGATCAAGGATGAGCTGCATCTCTCCACGACCCAGCTCGGTTTTCTGCTGACGGCATTCTTCATCACCTACATGCCGATGCAGCTCCTGGTCGGCTGGCTGACGGATCGGTTCGGCGCCGCGCGCGTTCTCATGACCGGCTTCATCATCTGGTCGGTGGCGATGTCGCTCAGTGGTTTTGCCCATGCCTTCGTCACACTGGTCTGGTTGCGGCTGGCGCTCGGCGTCGGCGAGTCGGTTTTCTTTCCGGCCTCGTCGGCCATCGTCGCGCGCTGTTTTCCCGAATCCAGCCGCGGTGTCGCCAATGCCTGCATCATGGCGGGCATGTCCGCGGGCCCTGCCTTCGGCGTCTTCATTGGCGGTCTGCTGATTGCAGGGTACGGATGGCGTTGGTTTTTCATCGCATTCGGGCTGGTGAGTCTGATCTGGGTCATCCCGTGGCTCTTGATCGCGCAACCGCGTCTGTTCGAGCAGCGCGCAGAGATGTCCGCCGACGTGCCGGCCACGCGGGCGATCCTGCGTGAGCGCTCCCTGTGGGGCGCGAGCCTCGCGCACTTCTGCGGAAACTACGTTTATTACTTCGTGCTTGCCTGGGTTCCGTATTACTTGGTGCACGAACGCGGCTGGTCGCTGACGCAGATGGCGAAGATCGGCGGCAGCGCCTATCTGTTGATGGCGCTGGTTGGGCTGTTGACGGGCTGGATCACGGATCGCTGGATCGCATCGGGCTCTTCCGTCACCAAGATCCGCAAGACATTCCTGGGTACCGGTTGCGTGCTGTCCGCGGTTTTCATCATCGGTTGTGCGATGGCCGGCACCGGAACATCGGTAGTCCTGCTGCTGCTGACCTGCGCCTCATTTGGCCTCGTTGCCCCGAATATCTACGCAGTCGCGCAGACGCTGGCCGGCGGCAATGCCGCGGGCCGCTGGGTCGGCATCCAGAACTGCCTCGGCAATATCGCCGGATTGATCGCGCCCGTTCTCACCGGCGTGCTCGTGGATCGCACCGGCAATTTCATGCTGGCGTTCTGGATCGCCGCCGTGGTGTGCGCGCTGGGCGGAGTGGCCTGGGTGTTCGGTGTCGGACCGGTGGCGCAGATCGATTGGTCGCGCCGCAATCGTCTATCAGGCGTGGTTGCGCCTGTGGCGGTGCCCTGATCACAGCTCCATCAAATCCCGCCCGATGACCAGCCGCCCCTTGAAGTGCGGTTTTACCGCGTCGTACCAGACCGCGTCCGGGATCGGCGGCGTGCCGGGCACGAAGTGGTTCAGCACAAGGGTTTTCACGCCCGCTTTCGTTGCGATCTGCCCGACTTCCGACATCGGCGTGTGCGCGGCTTCGAGGTGCGCGCGCAGGCGCGTCGCCGTCGCTTCGTCCTTCACGACTTGATCGATGGCTTCCAGGTCGATCACCTCGTGCACCAGGATGTCGGCGCCGCGCGCGAGTTCGATCAGGTTTTCGGATGGCCGCGTGTCGCCGGAAAACACGATCGAACGATCCGGGCAATCGAAGCGGTACGCGAACGCAGGCGTCACCGGCGGATGTTCCACCAGGGCCGCGGTGACCTTGACGTTGGCGTCGTGCATCACCGGACCGCCCCGCGTGAGTTCGTGCGGGCGGATCAACGGCGCCAGCGGCGGTCGGCCCTCGTCCTTCTCGCGAATGCCGATGTCGTACTCGTCCATTTCGAGGAACAGCTCGGTCATCCGCTTCAATGGCGGCGGCCCCCAGGCGTCGACCGGCGTGTGCAGGTCGGTGGCCCACGCCAGCAACAAGAGATTCCCGTAATCGGCGTTGTGGTCGGAATGCTGGTGGGTGATGAACACGTCGCGGATGCGGCCGAGGTCGAGTCCGGCCTTCACCATTTGCCGCGCCACGCCATTGCCGCAATCGATCACGTAGATGTCGTCGCCGACGACGATCGCGTTGGCGGGCGCCGCGCGATCCAGCTTGGGCGTGGGGCCGCCGGCGGTGCCGAGCAGGATCAACTTTGAGCGTTGCGAAGGCGGCATGGCGGCTGCGAATGCACGGGTTCCGCCCAATGTAATGGCCGCCAGCGAAATTCCGGCGGCTTGCAGCAGGCGGCGGCGTGAACGGTCGATGGCGGATTCCGGTTCGGTCATTGCCTGGCGGCCGTGGAGCTGCGCAACGGGAATGGCAGGAATCTACCACTCCGGGTTGCACGTGCGCCGGACGAGCGGGAAACTCGTCCGATGGCCATGCACCCGCTCGATCGAGCCATCCGCGAGAAGCGCCGCCTGCGTTTCACCTATCACGACGTGTCGCGACTGGTCGAGCCGCAATGCCACGGCGTCGGCCATCGCGGCACCGAGTTGCTGCGCGCGTACCAGTTGCAGGGCGGGAGTCAAGCCGAGCCGCTGTTCGACGTGGCGAAGATCAGCAACCTGCAACTGCTGGACGAGCACTTCGAGAAACCAGGACCGAATTACAAACGCAACGATTCGGCGATGCGGGAAATTTTTGCGCAGCTTTGAACGCGCTCGCCGGCCGCTCCTGCAGGTTGGTGCTGAGCGCAGCGAAGCCCAACAGTCTTCGACGGCTGTTGGGCTTTTTCCCGAACAGTCGGAGATCGGCCCACCTACCGCACTCAAATAAAATCAAAATGGATTCCGGGTTCCGTTCGCGATGAAACCGCGAACGGCCCCGGAATGACGATGAGTATTTTTACGCTCGTCCCGAATTCCGAATCCCGAATCCCGAATCCCGGGTCTCACGCCAGCTTCTTGTATTTCACCCGATGCGGCTTCGCGGCTTCCTCGCCCAGACGGCGTTTCTTGTCGGCTTCGTACTCGTTGTAGTTGCCGGGGAAGAACTCGACGTGCGAGTCACCCTCGAAGGCGACGATGTGGGTCGCGATGCGGTCGAGGAACCAGCGGTCGTGCGAAATCACGATCGCGCAGCCGGGG
>JAZKBD010000001.1:0-10171 GCA_040388785.1 Pseudomonadota bacterium | reverse complement strand
GCCTCTTCCAGCGCGCGCAGGGTTTCCACGTCGAGGTCGTTGGACGGTTCGTCCAGCAGCAGCACATTGCCGCCTTCGAGCAGCGTCTTGGCGAGATGCAAACGTCCGCGTTCACCGCCCGAGAGTTGTCCGACGATCTTCTGCTGGTCGCCGCCCTTGAAATTGAAGCGGCCGATGTAGGCGCGCGACTGGATTTCGAAATTGCCGATCTTCAGGATGTCGAGGCCGCCCGAGACTTCCTGCCACACGTTGTGCTTGTCGTTGAGCATGCCGCGCGACTGGTCGACGTAGGCGAGCTGCACCGTCTTGCCCAGCACGATTTCGCCGGAATCCGGCTGCTCCTTGCCCATCACCATCTTCATGAAGGTGGATTTGCCGGCGCCATTGGGACCGATCACGCCGACGATCGCGCCGGGCGGAATCTTGAAGGACAGGTCGTCGATCAGGCAGCGGTCGCCGAAGGATTTGCTGACGTGCTTGAACTCGATCACTTCGTTGCCGAGGCGCTCGCCCGGCGGGATGAAGATCTCATTGGTTTCGTTGCGGCGCTGGTAATCGACCGAGCTCAGCTCCTCGAAACGATTGAGGCGCGCCTTGCCCTTGGACTGGCGCCCCTTCGCGGCCGACCGCACCCATTCCAGTTCCTTCTGGATCGCTTTCTGGCGAGCCTTTTCGGTCGAGGCTTCCTGCTTCAGGCGCTCGTCCTTCTGTTCCAGCCACGACGAATAATTGCCCTTCCACGGAATGCCGCGGCCACGGTCGAGTTCCAGGATCCACTCGGCCGCATTGTCGAGGAAGTAGCGGTCGTGGGTGACCGCGACCACGGTGCCGGGATAGTCGTGCAGGAACTGCTCCAGCCAGTCGACCGATTCGGCGTCGAGGTGGTTGGTGGGCTCATCCAGCAACAGCATGTCGGGTTTGGACAGTAGCAGACGGCACAGCGCGACGCGGCGCTTCTCGCCGCCCGAGAGCGGCCCGATCTTCGCGTCCCACGGCGGCAGACGCAGCGCGTCGGCCGCGACTTCCAGTTGCCGCTCCATGGTGTGCGCGTCGCCTGCGGCGAGAATGTTCTCGAGCTTCTGCTGCTCGGCGGCGAGCGCATCGAAATCCGCGCCATCCTCGGCGTAGGCGGCATAGATTTCGTCGAGGCGCTTTTGCGCGTCGAGGATGTGCGACATGCCTTCCTCGACCGCTTCGCGCACCGTCTTGTTGGCGTCGAGTTGCGGCTCCTGCGCGAGATAGCCGATGTTGATGCCCGCCGCAGGCCGCGCTTCGCCCTGGAAGTCGGTATCGACGCCGGCCATGATGCGCAGCACCGTGGACTTGCCCGCGCCGTTCACACCCAGCAGGCCGATCTTGGCGCCGGGAAAAAACGAAAGCGAAATGTCCTTGATGATCTCGCGCTTGGGCGGGACGATCTTGGACACGTTGATCATGGTGTAGATGTATTGCACGGGCGACTCTCTCTGCTCGTCATGCGGGGCAGATCCGCGCGGCGGACCTGCAATCAAGCGAAACCGCGCATTATGAAGCGTCCAGGTGCTTCGCGCCAAGCGGAAATCGCTAATATCGCTTCGGAATCCGGGATGCTCATGGACCTGATTTCATGATCGCCGCACTGCGTGCTGCCCGCCTCGGCTGGCACGGCATCGATCGCCGCATCGCGGCGCGTGCCTCGCGCGGCGGCAAGTTCACGGTATTCGCGCACGAACTGTTCTGGTTCGGGGTGAAGCAGGCGTGGGCGTGCCTGTTCGGCGCGCTGATGCTCATCCTGCTGATCGCGACCTGGATGTTCTGGCCGGCCGATGCGCCGCTCGGGCGCTACGACTTCGTGACGCTGATGGCGGTCGCGATCCAGCTCGTGCTGCTGGCGAGCGGACTCGAAACCCGGCGCGAGGCCGCGGTGATCGTGCTGTTCCACGTTACCGGCACGCTGATGGAGTTGTTCAAGACCGCGACCGGATCATGGATTTATCCGGGCGCTTCGATCCTGCACGTTGGCGGCGTGCCGCTGTTCACCGGCTTCATGTACGCGTCGGTGGGCAGTTACATCGCGCGGGCGTGGCGGCTGTTCGAGTTCCGTTTTACCTACCATCCGCGCTGGAGTCACACGGCGTTGCTTGCGGTCGCGATCTACCTGAATTTTTTTGCCGATCATTACAAGTTCGACGTGCGCTGGTTGCTGTTCGTCGCGGTCGCGTGGATGTTCGGCCCGTGCCAGGTGCATTACCGCGTGCGCCGCCGCTATCGGCGCATGCCGCTGTTGCTGGGTTTCATGCTGGTCGCATTGTTCATCTGGTTCGCCGAAAACCTCGGCACCTTCACCCGCGCGTGGATGTACCCCGCGCAGCATCGCGCCTGGCACATGGTGCCGCCGGAAAAGATCGGCTCGTGGCTGCTGCTGATGATCATCAGCTACGTGATGGTGTCGGCGCTGTATCGGCGCGCGTTGCCGGAATGAGGCGCGTGGATTGCGATCAGTGCGTGGGAACGTCCAGCGTCTTGGCCGTTGGCCGGATCGTGGATCGTGATCGGCGCGAAGCCGACGCCGGCCGGGGCCTGCGCGGATGCGACCAGTGGCGCGATGAGCAACAAGGCCCATCCGAGCAGGACAATGGCGCGACGACAGACGATGTACATGGGCATGTCCCGGACGGGCATGACGCCGATTGTAAGCACGCGAACGGCAGCGCCGATAGACGGGAAGCGCTAAGATTCCGCATTGCCACACGCCCTTCAGAGGATCCCGATGTACAGCCACGAAATGCGGATTGCCGGTTACGACGAGGAGTTGGCCAAGGCGATCATGGAAGAGCGCCAGCGCCAGGAAGACCACGTCGAATTGATCGCGTCGGAAAACTACGCGAGTCCGCGGGTGCTGGAAGCGCAGGGTTCGGTGCTGACCAACAAGTACGCGGAGGGCTATCCGGGCAAGCGCTATTACGGCGGCTGCCAGTACGTGGACGTGGCCGAGGCGCTGGCGATCGATCGTCTGAAAAAACTGTTCGACTGCGATTACGCCAATGTGCAGCCGCATTCGGGTTCGCAGGCAAACCAGGCGGTGTACTTCGCGCTGCTGCAGCCGGGCGACACCATCCTCGGCATGTCGCTGGCGCACGGCGGACACCTGACCCACGGCGCCAAGCCGAACCTGTCCGGCAAGATCTTCAACGCCGTGCAGTACGGCGTGAACGACGAAGGGCTGGTCGATTACGACGCGATCGAAAAGCTCGCGCTCGAACACAAGCCGAAAATGGTCGTGGCCGGCTTCAGCGCCTATTCGCAGATCATGGATTGGGCGCGCTTTCGCGCGATCGCCGACAAGGTCGGCGCGTATCTGTTCGTGGACATGGCGCATGTCGCGGGTCTCGTCGCTGCGGGCGTGTATCCCTCGCCGCTGCCGCACGCGCACATCGTTACCTCCACCACCCACAAGACCCTGCGCGGTCCGCGCGGCGGTTTGATCGTCGCGAAGCATTCCGCGATGGGCGAGCACGCCGAGGACATCGTCAAGAAGCTGCAGTCCATCGTCTTCCCGGGCATCCAGGGCGGTCCGCTGATGCACGTGATCGCGGCCAAGGCCGTGGCCTTCAAGGAAGCGCTGGAACCGTCGTTCAAGGACTACCAGAAGCAGGTCGTGAAGAACGCCAAGGCGATGGCGAAGACGCTGATCGAGCGCGGCTACAAGATCGTCTCGGGCGGGACCGAGGATCACCTGTTCCTGGTCGACTTGATCGGCAAGCCGATCACCGGCAAGGATGCGGAAGCCGCGCTGGGCCGCGCCCACATCACCGTCAACAAGAATGCGGTGCCGAACGATCCGCAGAAACCGTTCGTGACTTCGGGCCTGCGTATCGGCACGCCGGCCGTCACCACCCGCGGTTACAAGGAAGCCGATTGCGTCGAACTCGCCGGCTGGGTCGCCGACGTGCTGGACGCGCCGAACGATGACAAGGTCATCGACAGCGTGCGCGCGCTGGTGAACGCGCAGTGCGCAAAGTTCCCCGTCTACGGTTGATACATGCACTGCCCGTTCTGCCAGAACATCGACACCCGCGTGATCGACTCGCGCGTCTCGGAGGAAGGTTCGACCATCCGCCGGCGCCGCGAGTGCCCGTCGTGCGGCGAACGGTTTTCGACGGTGGAAACGGTGGAATTGAAACTGCCGGCGATCATCAAGGGTGACGGCCGGCGCGAGGCGTTCGATGCGCGCAAGCTGCGCACGGGCTTCGATCGCGCACTGCACAAGCGGCCGGTCACCGAGGAGCGCATCGAAGCCGCGGTGCGCGCGGTGGTGCGACAGTTGCGCGTCAGCACCGAACGCGAGCTGCCGTCGCGCCGGATCGGCGAACTGGTGATGGCCGAACTGCGCAAACTCGACCACGTCGGCTACGTGCGCTACGCGTCGGTGTACCGCTCGTTCGAGGATGTCGCCGATTTCCGCGAGGAACTCGACCGGCTGGAACACGAGTTGCCGGCCAGCGAGGGCCAGTTGCCGCTGATCGGCGGCGCGGTGGTGCCGATCGACAAGAACAAGAAGCGCTGAACAGTCTTGTTGCTGATCCGTTCGTTCGCGGATCAAGTCCGGGGCAGGCTCTGGGCGTTGGCCCGGAGGGCCGAAGTCGACGGACGTTTCGACTCCGCGCGCTGCGCGAGCTACGCTCAACGCGAACGGTTTGAGTTTTGCACCGGCGATACCTGATGGCGGCTTCCCCGAGTCCCGAGTCCCGAGTCCCGAGTCCCGTTTTCTCGGCGATCGATCACGCCTTGATGGCCTGTGCCCTGCGCTTGGCCGAACGCGGCCTGTTCACGACGCAACCCAATCCGCGCGTCGGCTGCGTGATCGCGCGCGGTGGAGAGGTCATCGGCGAGGGTTGGCACAAGCGCGCCGGCGAAGCGCATGCCGAGGTCTTCGCGCTGCGCGCCGCGGGTGAACGCGCGTGCGGCGCAACGGCGTACGTCACCCTCGAGCCTTGTTCGCACCACGGCCGCACGCCGCCGTGCGCAGACGCGCTGATCGAGGCCGGCATCGCGCGCGTGGTGTTCGCCTCCGAAGACCCCAATCCGAAAGTGGCCGGCGCGGGCATCCGGCGCATGCGCGAAGCCGGCATCGAAGTCGCGTGTGGCTTGATGCGCGACGCCGCACGCGAATTGAATCGCGGCTTCTTTGCGCGTTTCGAGCGCGGCAGGCCATGGGTGCGCGTGAAGCTGGCGATGAGCCTCGATGGTCGCATCGCACTTGCGAATGGCGAGTCGAAATGGATCACCGGCGAGGCCGCGCGCGCGGATGTGCAGCGCTGGCGCGCGCGCAGTTCGGCGATCCTGACCGGCGCCGGCACCGCGCGCGTGGACGATCCGCGGCTGACGGTGCGGATTGGCGAAGGGGAGGGTTTGCAGCCGTTGCGCGTCGTGCTGGACGCGCGCCTCGACGCGTTGCAACCCGGCGCGCATCTGCTCGACGGCAGCACGCCGACACTGGTTTTGCACGCCCCGGATGCGCGGCCGAAGGATGATCGCTATCGGCACGTCGAACTGGCCGAAGCGCCCGTCGACGCAAAGGATCGCATCGATCTTGCTGCGACACTGCGGTTGCTTGCGGGACGCAACGCCAACGAACTGCAGGTGGAAGCCGGGCCGAACCTGTGCGGCGCATTGATGGAGCAGAACCTGGTGGACGAGTTGCTGCTGTACGTCGCGCCCACGCTGCTGGGCGATCACGCCCGGCCGCTGCTGCATGCGCCGGCACTGGTGTCGATGACGGAGCGGCGTAACTGGCGCGTCGTCGACCGGCGCGCGATCGGACACGACCAGCGCGTGCTGTTCAGGCTGTAATGCGATGGATGCGGCAGATAGCGACATACGCTGGGGCATCATCGGCTGCGGCAACGTCACCGAGGTGAAGAGTGGCCCGGCTTTCCAGAAGGCTGCACATTCGGACCTGGTCGCGGTGATGCGTCGCGATGCCGTCAGGGCGCGCGACTATGCGCAGCGCCACGGCGTGCCGCGCTGGTACGACGACGCGGCTGAGCTGATCTCTGACGCGGAAGTCGGCGCGGTGTACGTGGCGACGCCGCCTTCGACGCACAAGCTTTACGCGCTGATGAGTATTGCCGCGGGCAAGCCGGTGTACGTGGAAAAGCCCATGGCGATGGATCTCGCCGAATGCGAAGAAGTCATGCACGCGGCCCGTATGGCGGGTGTACCGGTTTTCGTCGCCTACTACCGGCGCGCGTTGCCGCGCTTCGCCAAAGTGCGTGGGCTGTTGTTCGATGAGCGGGTCATCGGCGCACCGCGCGCGCTGCACGTGGTGTACGCCAAGCCGCATCATCCGCGCTACAACGATCCACAAAGTGCGCACTGGCACGTGCGATCCGAAATTTCCGGCGGCGGTCTGTTCGTGGACATCGGCTGCCACACCCTGGATATGCTTGACTGGATGTTCGGGCCGATCGTTCGCGTCGCTGGTCATGCCAGCAACCAGCGCGGAAGCTATGCGGCCGAAGACGGCGTCGCGATGTCGTTCGTGTTCGGCAATGGCATGCCGGGCAGCGGCCTGTGGAGTTTCGACAGCCTGCAGCGACAAGATTGCATCGAGGTGATCGGTGACGCCGGGCGATTGTCGTTTGCGACATTCGGTGACGGGCCGATCCGCCTCGAAAATGCAGCCGGCCGGCGCGAGTTCAACGTCGACAATCCCCTGCACATCCAGCAACCCCTGATCGAAACCATCGTCCGCGAGCTGCGCGGGGAATCCGGCGCGTGCCCGTCCACCGCCGCCAGCGCCGCGCGCACCACTGCGGTGATGGACGAAGTGTTGCGCGATTACCGCCGCAGCACCGGGCAGGCGTGCGGGCGATGACCTGCGCCACGGCGACGGGCGATGCTAAGATGCGCGCGCCGGCTTCACCTCCGGCAACGTCTTCAGGGCGGGGCGCAATTCCCCACCGGCGGTAGGTCCGCAAGGACAAGCCCGCGAGCGCTTTCGCAACCGCGAAAGGTCAGCAGATCCGGTCGAATGCCGGAGCCGACGGTGACAGTCCGGATGAAAGAAGACGGTCCGATGCACGGTTCGCCGTGCGTCGGCCTCATGCCTTGGGGCGTTCTCGCCATTCATCACGCGGAGAACGTTCATGTCCATCGTTTGCGTGTTGGCCGCCTCGTTTAGGGAGGCGCGCTGATGTTCACCGGCATCATCCAGTCCACCGGCCGCGTCACGCGCCGCGCGCCGCGCGACGGCGATTTGCGCATCGCCATCGTCGCGCCGGAATTCGATGTATCCGACGTCGCGCTGGGCGACAGCATCGCGGTGTCGGGTTGTTGCCTGACGCTGGTCGAACGCGAGGGCGACACGCTGGCATTCGATGTCTCGAACGAATCGTTGTCGCTCACCACGCTGGGCCACCTCGGCATCGGTGATCGCGTGAATCTGGAAAAGGCCCTGCGCCTGTCCGATCGTTTGGGCGGGCATCTGGTTTCTGGGCATGTCGATGGCGTCGGCACGATCGTCGCGATCGAACCCGATGCGCGTTCGCAGCGCTGGCGCATCGCGGCGCCGCGTGGATTGATGCGCTACATCGCGGCCAAGGGTTCGGTGTGCGTGGACGGCGTCAGCCTGACCGTCAATGCCGTGGAAGACAGTGAATTCGAAGTCAACCTTGTTCCGCATACGCTGGCACACACAACATTCGGAAATCGCAGTGCGGGTGATCGTGTGAACCTCGAAATCGACATGCTGGCGCGCTACATCGAGCGGCTTTGTTTATGAGCTTTTCTGCCATTCCCGAATTGCTGGAAGAGATCGCCGCCGGGCGCATGGTGGTGATGCTGGACGACGAGGACCGCGAGAACGAAGGCGACCTGATCATGGCCGCCGGCAGGGTGCGCGCGGAAGACATCAATTTCATGGCACGCGAAGGGCGCGGCCTGATCTGCCTCGCGCTCGATCGCGCGCGCTGCGATCGCCTCGGCCTGCAACCGATGGTGCGCGACAACGGTTCGGCGTACCAAACCAACTTCACCGTTTCGATCGAAGCCGCGAGCGGCGTCACCACCGGCATTTCCGCGCACGATCGGGCGCGCACGATCCAGGTTGCGGTGGCGCCCGATGCAAAAGCGTCCGACCTGGTGCAACCCGGCCACGTGTTCCCGCTGCTGGCGCAACCGGGTGGCGTGCTGACGCGCGCCGGCCACACCGAAGCGGCGGTGGACCTGGCGACGCTGGCCGGATGCGAACCCGCCGGCGTGCTGGTCGAAATCCTGCGCGAGGACGGTTCGATGGCGCGACGTCCGGACCTCGAAACGTTTGCCGCGAAGCACGGGCTGAAAGTGGGCACGATCACCGACCTGATCCGGCATCGCCTCGCCACCGAGAAGACCATCGAGCGCGTGCACGAATCCGACGTGCAGACCGAGTTCGGCGCGTTTCGTCTGGTCGCCTGGCGCGATCGCCTGCGCAGCGAAATCCATTTCGCGCTAGTGCGTGGTGCGGTGGATGACGGCGCGCCGGTGCTGGCCCGCGTGCACGTGCGCAACACCTTGTCCGATGTGCTGCACCTCGAACGCGACGATTTGGGCATGACGATGACCGCCGCGTTGCGCCGGATCGCTGCCGAAGGCCGCGGCGTCGTGGTGGTGCTGGCGTCCGCCGAGGATCCGGACGCGATGCTGGCACATCTGGATCGCGAGTCCACGTCTGCGACTGCCAAGGGCGGCAAGGCGGCGGCCCAGCGCGAGTGGCGCCAGTTGGGCCTCGGTGCGCAAATCCTTGCCGATCTTGGCGTGCGCCGGCTGCGCGTGTTGGGCACGCCGCGCAAACTGGTCGGGCTTTCCGGGTTCGACCTCGAGGTCAGCGAATACGTGGATGCACCCGTTGCGGCGGACGTGAAATAGGGCGTTGTCCGCGGCGCTGTTACGCTTTCCACGTTCCGTACTGCTGTTTCAAAACATGCCCGACCAATCCAGCCAAACTCACGCCAACCTTCGTTCGCCACCCGGCGCGCGCTACGCCGTCATCGCCAGCCGCTGGAATGGCGAAGTCGTCGGTGCGCTGGTGGACGGCGCACGCCGCGCATTCGCCGAACATGGCGTGGCCGACGACGCGCTGGACGTGCTGCGCGTGCCCGGCGCGTGGGAGTTGCCGGTGCTGGCGCAACGCCTTGCGCAGGACGGCCGCCATGCCGTGATCGTCGCGCTGGGTTGCGTGGTGCGCGGCGAAACCCGCCACTACGAACACGTCGCCGACGAATGCGCGCGCGGCTTGATGCGCGTCGCACTCGATTCCAGCGTGCCGGTGCTGAACGGCGTGCTCGCGGTCGAGGACGAGGCCGATGCATGGGCGCGTGCCGGTGGCGCGCGCGGCAACAAGGGCGCCGACGTCGCGCTGTCCGCGATCGAGATGGCCTCGCTGCTCAAGGAGTTTTCCGCATGACGGGTCCGCGTCGCGACGATGGCATCAATCCGGCCGCACGTACGCGCGCGCGCCGGCGTGCGGTGCAGGCCCTGTACGCGTGGGAGCTCGGCGGCAATTCCATGCACAAGGTGATCGACGACTTTCGCGGCGAGCAGGACATGCAGATCGCCGATCTCGAGTATTTCGAGGACCTGCTGCGCGGCGTCGAAGCGCGCTGCAAGGAACTCGACGCGGAACTCGTGCCGTTCATCGACCGCGACATCGAGCGCGTCGATCCGATCGAGCGCGCGGTGTTGCGCCTGGCGGCCTACGAATTGAAATATCGCCCGGACGTGCCGTACCGCGTGGTGTTGAACGAAGCCGTGGAGGTCGCCAAGCGCTTCGGTTCCGACCAGGGCCACACCTACGTCAACGGCGTGCTCGACAAACTCGCCGGCAACATGCGCGCGGTCGAGAAGGGCGGCTGATGGCGAACCCGGGCGAAGCGGATTCGGGCGCGCCGCTGCTGGAAACGGCGCGGTTGCGCCTGCGCGCACACCGGCTCGACGATTACCCGGCGCTGTCCGCGATCTGGGGCGACGCGGACGTCGTGCGCTTCATCGGCGGCGTGCCTTCGACGCCGCATGATGCATGGTTGCGCCTGCTGCGTTACGCAGGCCTGTGGAAATTTCTCGGCTACGGTTTCTGGGCGATCGAAGAAAGGGCCAGCGGACGCGTGGTGGGCGACATTGGTTACATGGACGTCAAGCGCGGGTTGACGCC